>CAZNUL010000038.1:0-38807 GCA_964576205.1 uncultured Fimbriimonadaceae bacterium
GTGGGACGGCATTTCCGGACTTCGTGTTCGGCGACGCCGATATGGCGAACGAGCAATCGTTTCTGATCAAGTACCAGCCGACGGTGACGGTCGCTCCGAATGCAACCCGCAGCATCATTTCCTACTTCAGAGACACCTGGGGCAACTCCAAGTACATCCGGACGGACCGCAACGGTCACCCGGTTAACGACCAGCCGTATTCGACCGTCGTCGACGCCCCGCACTTGCTTGCGGGTAGCGACAGCGGCGTAAACGGCCTCCTGAGCAATCCCTTCGTGATTCGTGTCTACCTGGATAATACGGGCGGTTACTCTGCCGCTTACGTTGGTGTTCCGGTCAACGACGCCCAGATCCACCTGACCCTTCCGGCCGGCCTTAGCTTCGTTGGAGGCGATACCGCCGACAAGATCATCACGACCGTAGGCGTTGAAGAGTTGGCGTTCGTCGACTATCACGTTCAGGCGGACGGCCTGGTCGTCGGAGACCTTCCTTACCAGGTGACGGTCACGTCGACCCCCGGACCGACGAATGCCAGCCCAATTACGCACGACGGCGTCGTTCGCGTTTCGGCGACGAAGCAGATTCCGTTAGTCCCTTCGGCGAACCTGATGTCGACGCCCTGGAACTTCGTGGATTCATCCTGGGAAGCCATCCTCGCTCCGTTAACGATCCCGAACGACTTCACCGTCTACGATTGGGATCCGGTTCAGAACAGCTACATCGTCTCGACGGCGGCGTCGCGAGGAACCGGTCACTGGTTGATCCTTAACCCGAACACCCACGTTAATCCCGAGGTCGACGCCTACGTCGGTGCTCAGACCCCGACGGATATCCTAACCGGCGCGCCCAACATCCAGTTGAAATCTGGCTGGAACCTTATCGGCGATCCGTATCCTTACGCGATCCCGGTCTCGCAGTTGGTGGGCGTCTCGGCGGCAAACCAGGCGCAGAGCTTCAGCTTTGCCGACTTGGTCAACCAGAACGTGGTAAGTCCTTACCTCGCCTTCTGGGATCCGTCGGTCAATAACTATCGGTTCGCCCAGGGCATCACCGCGATGCTTCAGCCGAACCAGGGTTACTGGATACAGGTCCTGACATCGCAAGACCTCACGCTAAACTATCCGCCGGTCTTCGACACGTTCGTCCCCGGCGGCAAGGCGAACTCGACCCCGGCTTGGGTACAGGCTGCCAACCACTTCCGCGTGAACATCGTTGGACGATCGAACTACGGTCAGGACGTTGAGAACTTCGTTGGATCGGCTCCTGGCGCAAACAATCGCTTGCTCCAGATTCCGAAGCCGCCCAAGGGCCCGACTCAGGATCTGACGGTCTCCATCGATGGAACCAGCGTTGGCCAACACATGATGCTTGCGCAGGCGCTGAGCAACAACACCGGCCAGCTCCAGTGGACGATGTACGTCCAGTCGAAGAATGGCGGTCCGGTCACCCTCAATTGGCCGAACATGTCGACGATCCCGAGCAACATCTCGTTCCGACTGGTCGACACCCAGACTCAGCAGAGCGTGGACATGAGAAGGTCGAGTCAGATCACGTATATGGCGAGCCCCAACAGCACTCGTCAGTTCACGGTTCAGAGCTCGTCCTCCGGTTCGGTTCCGACCGTCATCGGAAGCGTGTCCACGACGGCGGGCCGGTTGACGGGAAGAGTTCCGGGCGTCGGTCTCTACACGCTGAACTCCAGCGCGACGGTGACGACGAGCATCCTCGACAGCCAGGACAACGTGGTTAGGGTGCTTCAGTCCAACCAGAGCTTGGCCAGAGGCAACCAGCACGTGGTCTGGGATCTCAAGAATACGAGCGGCGCCTATGTGGCGGCCGGCACGTATACATTCCTAGTCCAAGCGGGCGGCGAGAGAAGGCCGGTCACGATCACAGTCGGCCGCTAGGGCTCATCGACGAGTATCGAAGGAGGGCGGATCCACCGCTCTCCTTCCTGCACTTTCAGCTAGCGACGTTACGTCCAAGAAATGCGGATGGGAAGCGCAAGACTTCTTCTGGGACTGTTCCTGGCCCTTTTGGCCGCAATATCCCTCGCGGATAACGGCACCATTCAGCTTACGTCTTTGCCTACGATCACGGTCGCCGACGGCCGAAGCACCGTCACCTTGAGCGCCTATGTGCGGCGCTCCTCGGGCCAGCCGGTTCCCGACGGAACCCAGGTGATGTTTCAGACCACGCTGGGAACGATCAAGGATTCGACGATCGTGGCGACCTCGAACGGGGTCGCGCGGGCGATCCTTCAGACCGGCACCGTAGCGGGAACGGCGACGATAACCGTGAATGCCATCGGCGCCGGCGCCAACACCACACTGGAGCTGGAGTTCGTGAGCGATCGGTCCTTGCTATCCAGCGCCAACGAATACGTGGAAATCGTAGCGCCCGGCTACATGGAATTCTCCCTCGACCAAAAGATCATAGGAGCAGCCGGACCGGGACATGGCGCGAAGCTGCGATACCGCGAGATCGAAATCGACGCCGACGACTTGCAGCTCAACATCCCCGCCTACGAGGTGCGAGCCAAAAAGGCCCATCTGAAAATGGGCAAGGTGAATCAGGACTTCGAGGAGCTAAGCCTGAAGCTGTCTGGTCGCAAGGGAGTTGGGACGACGACGATCATTCCGCTGGTTCCGGTGGCGGCGACGGCGGTCGGCGAAGTGCCGTTGTTTGTCGAAACCCATCCTCATCAGGGGATTGCAAACATTCGCTCCAGTGGGACCACCCCTATCGCCGAACTCACCGATCCCAACCAATTCCGGCTCGAGGATCTCAGCGATTCCACGTCGATGGTCTCGGCGAAAAAGGCGATCATCTTCCCACAGAAGAAGATCCAATTTCAGCGGGCGTCGGTCATGGTGGGCGGCGTGACCGTGATGAAGATGCCTCTCTACGAGGTCAGCCTGAATTCCGCTTCGAACATCATTACGGACCAGATGTTCGGGATCCAGAACAACGCTCTTCACATCGACTATCCGTACTACCTGACGATGAAACCGGGCGAGACCAGCCTGTTCCGTTTTTCGACCGGGCAAACCTACGGCGGAAACACGTTTGGAGCCGACCGGAGTCTCCAACTGGGCTACGAGCTGGCATGGAATCGGGGCGACGAATTCGACGGCGGACTGGCGCTGATCGGCACTTCGAGTCGGACCTGGGATCTGAGCGCCCATCAATACGTACGATTCGACGAGCGAACTTCTGGGACCGCATTCTTCGATATGCCCCAGGGGCAAAGCGCCTTTGCCAGCCTAAACTTCAACAAGCAGCTAGTTGGGTATGGCATGAACGTCAATGCCAGCGAGTCTCACACGCTGAGAGGCAATCGCTTCAACAGCAGCACGCTGAACTTCATCTTCGACAAGGACCCGATGAAGCTGGGGGATTTGCCGGCGAAGCTGACGGTCGGACTCAACGCCAGCGCGTCGGATTCGACCACGAACATTCAAAGCGCTTCCCAGAGCATCGCCGGCGTCCACGCCCGAGTGCAGATGAATCCGTGGCAGCTAGGAAAGTTCTCGCAGTTCAACAGCAGCTTCACTGCAACCGAGCAAACCGGCCACAACAGCGTTCAGGGATTGGCCTTCCAGGCGAACGCGATGCTCAGCCGGCAGTTTGGAAGCGTCGCCTCCGCGATCATCAGCTATGATTATCTCGAGAACGGCTTCAACAGCGGCCTGACTGGCCGGCATCAGCTCAGCTTGTCTGGCCAGGCGCATCGGGGCAATTTTTCCTCGACCCTTGCCGCGATTAAGGCGCTGGACGTCGACCGAGTGAGCCTCTTCGCCGATTCCGGCTATCAGCTGTCGCGGCTTTGGCGGCTCTCGTACTCCTACACCTTGGACCGATATATTGGGAACACCTACGTCGACTACCTGGCCGCGCTCGGATTCCGCGTCGGATCTCGCGAAATCGGCCTCACTTATTCCGGCCGAACCAAGCACTTCGGCATCCAGCTGCTCGGCGCACCGATCGGCAACTAGACGGGTTCTCGCCCTCCTTCTTACGCTCGCCTTCATTCACGCCTTTACGGCTTCCTTCGCGCAGGCCTTCGGGCGTTTCGGCTACAACGACTCCCCTCCCATTCCCGGCCTCTCGGTCGACAAGGATGGCTTTGTGGCCAAGTACGGGGCCTCCGAGAAGTTCTACTTCTCCCAGCAGCTCCCCAGGTGGAAAGTAGCGAAGGTGTCCGATACGAGCGAAGACATCGATTTAGGCGGTGGCCCCGGCCCTTCACGGCTGGTCGTCGACCTCTTCGCTCCCGGCTTTATGCTGAGGTTCCCAAAGGGATTCGAACTCAAGCTAAGGTCGACTTCGGCGCCTTACCTCAGCTGGAAGGAAGGAAGCGTCGGTGAGCACGTGCCGACGCCCAACGTGCGTTGGATAGGCGTTTCTTTCCGAACCGGGCAGCCCCCCCTTGTTCTGGGTTTTGTCGACGGCGAAGTGTCCCTTCAAGTCGACGGCGCCGTCGGCAACTGGACCTTGCACACCCAGAAGCCATATTTAGGTTGGGTTCGGGTTGCCCTCCCGTTTGGCACTCGTCCGATGGCGACCGACTCGGCTGCGTCGCTCGGCAAGCTGAGCATGGCGATCGCAGCCTCGAACGAACTGTGGTGGAGGCCGGCGCCAAAACTTAAGAATGTGACGCTCTCCGACGAAGATACGGCGGTGCAAGCGACCTGGCTGTTCGATCGGAGGGGCGTGGTAGTTCCGTCAGGGGCGGCACTTGCGAATCTGGGACACTACCCGCTGGAGATCAAGACCAAGACTAGGCGGCTCGAAGGATATACGGAAGAAGGGCCGACGACGGTGGCAGAGGAGGATGCTCTCACCATCCGATTTCCGATCGTCCGCATCCCGCTCGGCCGAGCCATCACGGTCGGGCCGCCTCGAAGCGAGCCGATCGGAACAGTCTCGGCCTTCGACGTGGGCACTACCGTCGATTTGGCCTTTGAAAACCTGCTGGCCTCGAGGGACGTCCGCTCGCGGGATACTGCTCAAAGTGCGCTCGCGGAGTTTATTCAAGGGACCGACTACATCCTCGAACCGCACAGCAACCAGCGGCTTCCTTTTGCCGCCGACGGAAAGGGACTTGACGTCATCGCGGCGAACGCACTCCTCTTCCAAGCGTGCTCGATCTCGTCCCGGCCGGGATCGGACGACAATTCACTCTTGACGTCGATTGAATGGCGGCGCGATTGGTACAGTTGGCGGATCTGGACCGACGACGGCAAGCTATCTCGCCGGGCGGGCGCGCTGTCGGCGATGGCGGGGGCCCTGTGTTCCGAGCCGGAAAGGCGATTGGGGGCGGCCATGGTTCAGGCTGGGCTGGCCGCCGAACGTGGATTGGGCGTCTTCCTCTCGAGGCAAGCGGGAAAGCTCGACGAACCAAAGCTTCTGGAGCCGATTGCGGCGGTTCGAAACACGATCTTCGATATGAACTTCATTCCGCGCCGCCGGGACCCTTTTGTGATTTCCATTCTGGGAGACATCCGAGTGTTTGGCGATGCCTCGGTCACCTGTTCGCGAGACCTCGTGAGCGGTTACACCGTCAATTGGGATTCCGCGCCCTCAGTCACGCTTGCATCTGGGTTCCCGATGACCGTTGCGGGTTTTGGCGTCAAGGGCAGCCACGTTCTTGGCTTTACGGAAGTCCTCGCAACGGTTCCAGGCACCCACCTTGCCACGATATCTCCTCCAGCTTGGGTCAGGCCGTTGCCGGCGTTTGTCGCTCCTCCAACCTATGACGAGCCGATCAATTAGCGTCCCGTCATATCGTTGTCGACGTTGTAATGAAGGCCCACGTTATCCTTTCGAGCCAGCGCTCCATCGACGACGCACGCTGCGGCTACTAGTAAGTTGTGCGTCTCTAAAGGATGGCGGGAGAACGGCGCATCCGGGGCTCTGCCGAATTCGGAAGCGAGCCCACCAACCCGCTTCTTTGCCTTCGCAAGACCGGCATTGGACCTTACGATGCCGACGCACTCGGTCATCGTCTGCTGGAGCGACCTTCGAATGTGGATCGACTCGGCCTCCGGAACACACCGATATTCCGAGCACTCAATCTTTGACTCGGCGACATCCAGGCGCATGTCAGCGCATGCCTCGGCGGCTTCGCCGGCGAAGACCAATGCCTCCAAGAGGCTGTTGCTTGCCAGCCGGTTAGCGCCGTGAACGCCCGTGCAGGCGACCTCACCAGCCGCGAACAAGTTGGGCACCGAGGTCATCCCGCTCAAATCGGTCGCAACACCTCCGCACGAATAATGCTGGGCGGGAACGACTGGAATCCAGTCCTTATCGATTTCCAGTCCGATTGCCGCGAGTTTGTCGTAGATGGTCGGAAACTCATGCTTGATTCCTTCGGGCTTGAGGTGCGTGAGGTCCAGATAGACGCACCAGGTCCCAAGCTTCTTCATTTCCGCCTCGATCGCGCGGGCGACGATGTCGCGTGGCGCAAGCTCGAGGCGTGAGTCGTAATCGTACATGAACCGGCGCCCGTGGTGGTTGCGTAGCGTGGCGCCGGCGCCGCGAACGGCCTCCGTGATCAGGAAGCTTCGCATCTGCGGGTGGTAAAGAGTGGTTGGATGGAACTGCATGAATTCCATATTCTCGATTCGCGCGCCGCAGGCTGCGGCCAGAGCGATGCCGTCGGCGGTGGCGACTCGGGGATTGGTCGTGTGCTGGTACATGCGGCCGCAGCCGCCGCTGGCCAGCATCACGGCTCCGGCAAGGAACCTGCGCTTGCCGATGCCATCGACCATCGTTTCCGCACCGACGCACCGGCCCTCGGACATGCAGAGACCGGTTACAAACGTATGTTCAAAGACCGCGATCTTTGGGCTGCGTTGAATCGCGTCGTTCATCGCGCGCTCGACTTCCCAGCCCGTACGATCCTGATGGTGGACGATCCGGTTCATCCCGTGGCCGCCCTCGCGGCCAAGCGCGAGGTCTCCGTCGACCTCATGGTCGAAACGGGCTCCGATGTGAATGAGCCATTCGATCGCATCCGGAGCGCGCTGAACGAGGAAGCGCACGGCATCCGGATTACAAAGGCCGGCCCCGGCGACGAGGGTGTCGGCTTCGTGGAGGGCCCAAGAGTCAGCCTCGCCAACCGCCGCCGCGATGCCGCCTTGGGCGTACCTGGTGTTCGACTCCGTGACCTCGTCCTTGGTTACGACGCACACGCTGCCGTGTTCCGAGGCGCGAAGGGCGAAGGTCAAGCCGGCCAGGCCTGAGCCGATCACCAGGTAATCGTAGCGGAGCGTCTCCACGACCTTATGATGAACGAGTCCGGGCAATCGCTCCCCGGCCATGCATCACCCCTGGGTGCGTGTGTGACGGGGACTACTTCGCTACTTGACCCGACGCAGCCCTTCCCCGTACTCCTGAATAAACCCGAGATCGGGGTGGTTCCTTGCGTATTCAGCGTCGATCCAAGCCGCGAAACTGGTCACGTTCATGATCCCGCGCTCGGTGTACGATTCGAGGTCCTTCAGGAATACGTCGCGACGCCAGGGAATCGCGGGAACGGGTCGTTTCCAACCGGAAAAGCGACTCATGTCGAGCCAGTACTCGAGGGCCTGCGCGGTCTCCTTTGGGAAGACTTTGAGATTCGCGTCCAGTGCCTCGAGCGTATCCGACGAATCATGCTGATCGGCATAGGCAACGTCATACCGGCGGTGAATCGGCGCGAACTCGAGGAATACTCCCCTGTCCGGCCGGACCTGGGTGGGTGGCTTGATCGTGTTGGCGTAGGCCAGGTGAGCGAGAGATACGGGAGGTGCTGAGGGTCCCATGCCTTCCTTTAGGGCACGCAGGACTTGGTTCTCGAGTAGAAGCGACTGATCTGAGTCGGACAGCCCCCGGCACTTCGGGCATCGGCACCAGGCGGCTCCATCGTCTCCCCAGAGGAAGTGACGACCGGTGGTCGGCGTCAACACCTTCGATATCGCCACGGCGTTCTCGGCGACGATCGCGAGGGCGGACGGCGAATGTACGCACAAGTTTGCATCCGGCGTCCTGTCACCACCATCGGTCATCCGGAAGAGCGATGGATCGCGCTCGAACAAAGGCCTCGGCAGGAGCTCATGCATGGCGTGAAGCTCGTATTCGACATGGAGGCCTAGGCTTTGGCACTTCTCCAGGAAGGCGTGGCCCTCGGCGGTTCGAACAAAGGCCATGACGCGGCTGGGAGCACTCCCGTCGTGGAGGGCGATCGTAGTCAGGCCGGCTCTGGCCGCGCGTTCCGGCCAATCTCCGAGGCTAAGGTCCGCCGGATACAGGACGACGCCTCGCGTCTTAAAAATATGTCCTTCCATATCACGCGAGCTTCCGGCGCCGAAGACTAGGGCGGCGCTGCCCGCCGAAATCTCAAGGAATTCTTTTCTCGAATACCGGCGCACCAGATCAGTGTAACGGGTCCCATTCGCGATCGGATGGCTCCCGCCTGGAGTGCGCAAACTAATCCGGGTAGTTTGCCAAGAGGGGGGCATCGGATCAGGGCCCTTGAATGCAATTTGCACAATCCGACCGCAAGGGAAGGTTGAGAGAAACGAATCGCGGGGCTGACGCCTCTCAATATTAGAGGGAACCGAATGGGTAACAAGACGAAGCGTTCCAGGAACGCGTGCCTCGCGGTTTGCGCAGTCGTCGCTGCGACTGCTGCCGTACCGTTTAGCGCGCAGGCTCAGCAAGGGGCCGATCGATCGCGGGTAACGCTGGATGTGGACTCCGTTGATCTGTTGACCGCGTGTCAAATGCTGACGAGGAAGTCCGGCGTGCAACTCATCGTGGATACGACGGGAGAACCGTTCAAGAAGGTCAGCGTCCATCTGAACGGCGTAGCCCCCGAGGATGCGGTTAGATTCCTCTGTGAGGCTGCCGGCGCCTCCTATGCGAAGGACGATAACGGCGTTTATGTTCTCAGCCACCGAAAAGCGGGTTCTGCGATCGCAAGCCTGCCCACGAGTCCGGCCGGCGCCGCCAAAAAGCTGCGGAGAAGGATCCAGGTCATGAAGGCCGATCCCAAGGCGATCTATGACTCGGTGCTGTTTCGCCTTAATCAGAACCCGCTCGCGCCATCTCAGTTCGGTCGGGGCTACAGCAAGACGGCCGGCGATCGGGGCGTCAACTGGTTCGGCGATAATCGGACGCCGTTCACCGAAGACTTTAATCGCAAAGCGGATCCGGCGAGTTCGACCGGCGGCAACGACGTCGTCCTACCAATGCAGCTGGGCGGCCAGGGCGGCCTTGGCGGAGGTATCGGTGGAGGCCAGGGTGGCATTGGCGGTGGCGGCCAGGGCGGACTAGGTGGAGGCGGCGCCCAGGGAGGCAACGTTGCTCTCACGGGAGGGCAGGGCCTCGTGCCGGCGGGAATCAGCTACATCAGCTACGATCCGACCGACAACAGCTTCATCGTCGAAGGCACCGACGAAGCGATCCAGGAGTTCATTCGTCTCGTTAACGAATTCGACGAGGCGCCCCGCGAGGTGATTATCAAGGTCGAGTTCGTCACGACCAGCACCAGTTTAAGCAAAGCCCTTGGGTTCGAGACCCAGTACGCTCGTGGCGGCGTCAACGCAGGCACAACTCCGGGAACCTTTGCCCGCAGTGGCGATCCGGTGTTCCTGAACTACGGCTCCGGTAACGTCGTGGGAAGAATGCGGGCTCAGCTCCTGCAAGGCGAGGGCAAGGTCGTGAACGCGCCGAGCGTGCGCACGCTGAACAACCAGCCGGCCGCATTCTTCAGCACGATCCAGACGACGATCTTTATCAACCAAATCGTCGGTAACGGGAACGGTTCCGTGATCGTGACGCCTCAGCCGGTCCCCCTCAATATCTCCACGGGACTGGTGGTCGCGCCGCGCATCAATGGCGACGGGACGATCACGCTTTCCTTGAGACCCCAGATCCAGGACTTTGGGCAATTGCGCCGCGGTCCGGATGGACAGGAGATTCCGGATGTCCTTTCTCAGCAGGTCGATGTCGTGGCCCGTGTGAAGAACGACGAGCCGGTGGTCGTTGGCGGCCTCACGCGGAAGTCGGATCAAGGATCGGAAGGTAGGGTGCCGATTCTGGCTGACTTACCCCTTGCCGGCCAGTTCTTCCGCTCGAGGACCCAGGACAAGAATAATGCCGACTTGCTGATCTTCGTCACCGCACACATCGTAGAAGAAGGCGAAGGATCTGGCGGCGGGTAGCGAAGTCAAACGATTCGTGCCCATCGGCTAGTTCGGTTCGGGGATACGGTTTCGCACCCAGGTCGCAACGTGGGCAGTTGCGGAATTGGAGTCGGATGGTTTCGCGGTCTCGCACCTTTACGCGGTTTTGTGAGCTTCGCCAAACCCCCGGAATAAAGCGATCTCTGCGCGTATCTATGCTTTTGGGGCGAACGCTCTTATACTGACGGGCGCGATCGGCATCAGCGGAATGTAGGAAACGGAACAAACTTTGCGAGACTCTCACGCAACTATGTACACGTGCAAGCAAGCGACAGTCGGAGCTTCCTCGGCCCGCTTCCTTTCGAGGAGAGGTCGATGATTCGTCTGTCCGTCTTGCGGGAGGGAGCTGTACGCCGCTTGGCCTCGAGCGAACAGAAAAAGATCGAAGCCGCTCAATCCGGGGATCGCGAAGCCTTCGACTCGCTATTGTCGAATCACCGCACCGAGATCCGAAGATTTGTTCTCAAACGAGTAGCTAAAGATCAGGTCGACGATCTGATTCAGGACATCGCGGTCGCAGCCTGGACGTCGATCGGCGAATTCGATCATCGAAGCCGGTTTCGTACCTGGCTGTATGGGATCGCCATCAACAAGTGCAAAACCCACTACCGGTCGCAGCAGCGCCGGATGGCACATTTGTCGCTGGATGACGTAGTACCGGAGCGGCAGCACCAGGAATCTCCGGCGCCAGGGTCCGATCTGGAAGCTCAGCTGCCGTCGTTATTAGAAATGCTTTCCGAAAACCACCGGCAACTGTTAGACTTGTACTATTACGGTGAGCTGACCTTGCCGGACATTGCCCGGCTCCTCGACCGTAATTTGAATACGGTCAAATATCAGTTTTACCGGGCGCATGCTGAATTGGCAAATCTTATTAAGGAGGGCAGGTCCAAGTGAACCATCCCACTGAACAGGACCTCCTGTTGCTTGCGCACAATCAGTTGGGTTTTGGCCGCGCCCTTCTCGCCCAGTGGCACATCTCCCGCTGCAAGGCCTGCCGGAAGCGCTTTACCGAACTCAACTCCCTTTCCGGAGTGGCGGCGGCGGCGATGCGAGGCGGCATGCCCGCTTGGAGACCGGCCGGTATGGCAGCCCAGGTGAAACTGGCGATTATGGCGCTCGTCATCGCCGGTGGAGTCTTGGTGACGGAGGTCGTCGTCGCGAACCGTACGCCGGCGCCGGTCGCAGTTCCTGTCATTCAGGTAATCGGTCCATCCTGCGAGCAGAAGCCGGGCAGTCCCGCCGCACCAACGAAGGCAGCCCCCGGCGCGACGAAGCCGACAACCGCGACGATTCTCCGCCCTAAGGTTAAGGCGCAATAGCCTTTCCTTCAGTTCGCGTCTGCGCGACTTGTCGCGCAGAACGCACGTTCCGCGCCCCCCGGCAAAAATTCCGTCATAGTGAGCCCGAAGAGCTGTAGCCGGCGCTGAGCTGTAGTGAGCCCGAAGGACTGTAGCCGGCGCGACAGCGACGCATTTAGCATTAGTGTAGTCGTCTGTAGTGAGCCCGAAGGGCTGTAGCCGTCGCGACAGCGACGCATTTGGGTTGTAGTGAGCCCGAAGGGCTGTAGCCTGTAGCCTGTAGCCGTCGCGACAGCGACGCATTTGGCTGTAGCATTTTGGCTGTAGCCTGTAGCCGTCGCGGCAGCGACGCATTTGGGTGTAGCGAGCCCGAAGGGCTGTAGCCGTCGCGGCAGCGACGCATTTAGCGCTGCTGCTTCGTCATGGGTCCGAAGCCGGTTGGCGGCTCGGTGAACCGCCGGCAATACGGAATCGGTGCGGCGGTAGTGCCTTCAAAGTGTTGGGCCGCACCCCTTGCAATGCCGTCACCGATGTGTTATACTGAACCGTATGGTTCAGTATAGTCACTTCGATGCGTCGTTCGGAGCGCTCTCGGACGCCACCCGACGAGGCGTCCTGGAGCAGCTCGGGCTGGCGGACGCTTCGATCTCTGCCCTTGCCGAGAAGTTCCACATGACCCTTACGGGCATGAAGAAGCATGTCGGCGTCCTGGAGCAAGCGGGACTCGTCAGCACCGCAAAGGTTGGGCGCGTGAGGACCTGCCGGCTCGGGCTGCGCGGTCTGGAAGAAGAAGCGGCGTGGATCGAAAGCTATCGGCGGCACTGGGCCGGACGCTTCGACGAGTTGGACCGAGTAGTCGAGGAACTGAAACGGAAGGAGAAAGCAAATGGAAGTTAGTACAGAGATGAAGAACAATCGCACGACCGTGGAGCGGAAATCCGAGCGCGAACTCGTCGTCACACGCACCGTCGACGCGCCTGCTCGCCTCGTGTTCGAGGCATGGACCAAGGCAGAACTATTCAGGAGATGGTGGGTACCCAAATCGTATGGCCTGACCCTGCTCGATTGCCAAATGGATGTTCGCGTTGGTGGCCAGTATCGTTTGGTGTTTCAACACGAAGGCTCGACGATGGAGTTCTTTGGCACGTACCTCGAAGTGACGCCTCACTCGCGCCTCGTTTGGACCAACGAGGAAGGTGACGGCCAGCAAGTGACCACGGTGACCTTCGATGAAACCGACGGAAAGACGCTGTTGGTGGTGCACGACCTCTATCCGACAGCGGATGCGGTGGAAACTGGATCGACCGGTGCGATGCCCGAGGTGCTCGACCAACTCGACGAGCTTCTCGCCAGCCTGGGATCTGGTGCGGCGACCTCTTGATGCACTCAACAAAGCATTCCGCATTGCTTTCAGCAATGCGGAATGCGCCTTGCTTTGAACGACGCTCGATGTGATCGAGCGTGGGGCGATCAAGAACGGTTGTCTGGTCGACCGCGTCTGAACGCGCGTCTAACCATGAAGAAGGACGCAACCGCCAACAACCCGCCAAGGGCGGTCAAAACAATTCCGGGCCTCTGGTAGCCCGGACGACCGAGGTCGCCAAGCCCGATAAACAGCATGAAGATCCCGCCCATGAAAAGCGAGTTCCAGGCTAGCCAGGCGATCGGTTTCTCCACTTGGCTATGCTAACACACGCAGCAGAGTCCTCTTAGGATGAGGGCACCGAAGGACTTCGTCATCACTCTATAGCACCCCCCCCCAGTGATGACGAGAGCGAACCTACGCGCTGGCTTAAGAACCTCATCATTCCTATGCGCCCCAAAATGATGAAACAAGCCGAACCCGTGGCTCCTACCCTGAGGAGTCGATGAGTTCTTGAATCGAGCGCTGACTCTTCCACGATTTGATTTGGTGCTCTCGCTTTGCCGCAAGCGAGCGATTCTCGCAAGCTTCAGAGTAGACCAGCTTCCACGGACCCCCTCCCCGCGTCGAGATTGTCTGGCCGGAGCTGTGCTCCCCTTCGCGGGCGTGGAGCCTGTCGGTTATTCCGGTGTAGAAGCGCCCTGTCGTCTGGCTCTGTAAAATGTAAACCCAAACCATTCTGGCAGTTGGTGGGCGGTACTGGATTTGAACCAGTGACCCCTTCGGTGTGAACGAAGTGCTCTACCACTGAGCTAACCGCCCAAAACTTATTCTGCTCTATCCCAGCGTGACTCCCCCGGCATGCCGGGGTGCTCTACCACTGAGCTAACCGCCCGAAACTTTTTCTGCTCTCTCCCAGCGTGCCTCCCCCGGCATGCCGGGGTGCTCTACCACTGAGCTAACCGCCCGCATCTTGACATGCCGGGTGTTGAAGAATACCTTGGGCCCAGTTGAAGCGTACGCTGCACGACTTGTCGCCGCATGCCGGCTCACCACTTGTAAGGATTGTCGCCCCGGGCCCACAGATAGGACACGAGCTGGCCGGTGTGATAAGCCTCGTGCTGTGCCAAGCCGCGCAGCACTTCGCCGACGGGCGCGTCGGTCAGGCCGAGCGACTCGTGCCAGCCGGCAGGAATTCCAGCAGGACTTTCCAGCTGCTCATCCGACGCCGAATCGATGAACGAAAGGGTATCGTTTCTGGCCGTCTCCAATCCTTTCTTCAACCCGGCAAGAGACGATGCATCAGTCCGCGCATCCGTCTCTTCCCAGGAGATATCGGGCTCGCCTCGCAGCTTGGCAAGGAGTTGGATCTCCGTCCCCGCGATCTCCAAAAGTTGGTCGCGCACGGTCCGCATTCCCTCGGTCGGAGCCCAATCCAGGAAATCGTCCCGCAGGCGTCCGATCGCCTCATCTAGCCCCTCGCGAACCTTCTCGAGGCGGGCTAGCACCAATTCGCGGGTCGAATATCGGGTGGTGGGCATGGACGCAAATTACCGCATTCAAACCGCTGTTACCCGCCCGATGCCGGCGGGATCTGCTTTTTCAGACTGTCCTGTGATTCCTTGCTCAGCTTGTCCGTCTCCGACTTGCGCAGCCTTTGCGCGTCGTCGTTGTCGTGCACGATGTGCGGAGTCAGGAACACCATCAGCTCGGTCTGGTTGTTCTCCTTGCTTGACGACTTGAACAGATTCCCGAGCAGGGGGATATCTCCCAAGAGCGGGATCTTGCTCTGTGACGTGGTGATGGTGTTGCGAATGATGCCGCCCAGAACTATCGTTTGGCCGTCGGCAACGGATACGGTCGTGGTCGCCTGGCGGTGATTGATGATCGGGGCATTGAACGAAGTGAACCCCTGCAGATCGTCCGCCGACTGAACGACGTCCATCGTCACCTGGCCGCTCGAGGTGATCCGCGGCGTCACCGTCAGTACAACTCCCACGTCCTGGAACTGGTAGTTGGAAATGAGGCCGCCCGCGATTCCCGTCTGTTGGCTCGTGATGTACGGGAATCTCTGGCTCACGTTGATTTCGGCTTTGACATTGTTGGAGGTGAAGATCCGCGGCGTATCCAGCACCTTAAACCGGCTGTCGGTCGCCAGGGCATTGAGAAATGCCCGGTAGGTGCCACTCGAGATCGTGTAGGTCAGTCCCTCCAAGGCCGGAACCGAACCCTGCAGACCGAAATTGCTCGACCCGGAATTGCTCGCGTTCGGGTTGTGGAAGATGCCGTTCTTGAGGAAGCTCCACTCGACGCCGAGCTTCGTGGTCTTGTCGAGGTTCGCCTCGACGATAATCGTCTCGATCATCACCTGTTCCGCGACTCGGTCGATCTTCTCGATGACATCCCGAATCATCTTCATGTTGCTCGGCTGAGTAACGATGATGAGGCTGTTGGTGTTGGGATCGGCGTTGATGGTCACCTTGCCGGCGAGGTCCCGCACGTTGACGATCTCGCCGTTCTCGTTTTGGTCGGTCGTCGGCGCCTTATTTTTGTTCGGGTTGGCGAAATCCGAGACGAAGAAAAAGAACGGGTTATTGTCCTGGTTGTTTGTCTTCTGCGTGAATACCTTGTTGAGCAGGTCGGCGACGTCCGACGCTTTCGCGTTCGAAAGACGCAGCACGAACGTCGTCCCGACATAGGTTGAAGGTTGGTCGACGCTGAGAAGGAGCTTCCGAATCAGCTCGATGTTTTCAGGCGTCGCGTTCACGATGATCGAATTGGTGGGCTTGATCGCCGTCGCGGTTTGACCACCGGCATTGCGTTGACGGTTGTTGCCTCCGCCGAACGGATCGAAGCCGAAGAAGAAGCCTTGGTTTTGATTGGTTTGCTTTGCCGCGCCCCGGCCGACCGGCGCGTTTGACGTCAAGATGTCCTCGACCGCGCTCAGGATGTCCTCCGCGGGAACGTATTTCAGATGGAACATCTCGGACTGGAGCGGCTGAGTGGTCTGCCTGTCCAAGTCCTTGATGAGGGCTTCGATATCCGTTTGATTTTTCGGCAGCGCGCTGACGACGACGGCATTGCTGTATTCCTCGGCCGACGCCTTCACGGCGGCTTTTGCTGGTCCACCACCGGGAGGGCCACCGGCGGGTTGGGGTCCATTGGGGCCGAAGACGATTGTGCCGGGGTTGCCGCCCGGATTGCCTCCGCCACCGGGCGCGGGGCTCTGAGAGTAGATATCGTTGATCACGCGCGCGACCTGGGTCGCGCTTGCGTTCTTGAGGGCGTAGGTCTTGATGACCGGAGCCGGCGGGGGCGGCGGGGCCTGCATGGGCGGACCCTGCGGCGGTTGCTTTCTCGAGACAAGCAGCAGGTTTCCTTGCTTTTTCAGCTCGTAGTTGTTAAGGCCAAGCACGGTGTTGAATATCTCGAAGGCTTCGTTCAGGCTGACTGCCTTCGCGCTCGTCACCGTCAAGGGTGTCTTGAAGGTTGGGTCCTTAAGAATCGTGATCCCCGAGGTTCGCGAAAAGATGGAGATGATCATGTCCGGATTCGAATCCGTGAAATCCAAGAACATGGTCGTCTTGGGATTCAGCTTGAACTCCTGCCAAGGCGGCTTCGACGGCGCTTGGGGTCCCCCGGGCCCGGGCAGCCGTCCCTGATTCGGTAGTCCACCGCCCTTGACCTGCTTAGCGCCGGATCCGGGTACTTGGCCCTGGCTTGACGCCGAAACCCACACGGTGCAAAGGGCCAGCGTCGCCAGCGATAGAAATGCCGTTTTCTTGTTCATGGTGGTTTTCATTTGCCGGAATCCTTTGTCGGGCTGGAGATCGCCTTGGGCGAAATAGCGTCGCGTGTGATCTCGATATTCGGGCCGATCTGGCCCCTTAGGGCCGGTCCGAGTTCGAGCGGTCGAAATCCGGGATCGGGAGCCTGTTTGGGCTTTGGCGTCTCATTGGCGTTGAATCGGAACACGGTCTGTTCGGAGCCATCCGGTCCAGCCACCACGATGCTTTGCGTGGTGATGGTCACGATCCGGGATTTCTTCCAACCCTCGCCCTCCTTCACGTAGCCCGCCTGGTGACTCGTCGCATTCTCGAGGAGCGCCATCTTGACGTCGTTCACTTCGACCATTCCCGTATAGCACCAGCCCGACTCTCCGCCGGCCATGTTGGCGGGCAGTTTCATGAGTTGGTCCTCCTCGGTCTTAGGCGCAGACTTGTCGACATAAAGGAGTGGCCTGAAGATGTTCCGCACGGTCTCCTTTGGTGGATCGAACCGAACCGAGGTTTCCGAAGCCGGAAAGGTCCAGTCAACCTGTGGCCCGGCTTTGGCGACCTTCTTCGAGGATGCGGTTTTGAGTGCTGCGTTTGGGCTGTCTCCGCTCGCCCACCAAAATGCGCCGCCGGCCAGGGCGATCAGGCCACCATAGAGCACGGGTCGAGAGATGAGGGCCACTACATTTTCTCCTGACTGAGAAAGCCTGCTATCGAAACCGTCGCGCTGACTTGGTCTTGAATGCCCGATGCGGACAGGTCCAGTTGGCTGACGGCGATCTTCGAATCGGGCTTCTCAAGGGCAGCCATAAAAGCCATCACATCCATGAACCCTCCATCGACAACCACCGTGACCGGAGTTTCCCGGAGTCCGGCGGCAGCGAACGTCTTTCCAACCCGGAAGTTCGTGAGACGCAGGTGGCACTTGCCGGCGATCGCCGTCGTCTTATCGAGCAGCTGAGATCCGAACAGTTCGGGACCGACATCCCAGGTGCGGTCGCTCAGTCTCTTTCCCCCTTCGCTCGCCTTTGCCTCGATCTCGCGAGTCTCCGCCTCGATCGCCGCTACACTCGGCTGTCGACTGCCGGAGGCGAATCGATGAGGTTTGGGCTGAAGGAACGCGAACCAGCCGGCGACGAGGATACCGGCGAGCGAGAACGCAAGCAGGAGGTTCCAGCCGGCTTCTGGCTGAGTACGGTGGTTCATGTCTTCTTCTCCCTCTTTGGCGGATGGTCGAAGGCGAGGCAGCCGACCCCTTTTCCGGCAATCGTGAATTGAGAAACTTGCTTCTTCCCGATGCCTGCCTTGCTGGTCGAAACGACCTTCATCTCGGCAAACCGGGGGCTCTTTGAAAGTTCGGTGCCGAATTGAGCGACGTCGCTTTCGGTCATGGCCATTCCGCTTATCGAAAGTAGCTTCCCGCGCCCGATCGTGAACCCCGTAAACCAAGATTGAGCCGGGGCGGAAGCTGATAGAACGGCCACCATGTCGGAAATCCTTTGGCCTGGCTCGAAGGCCACGTCCAGCAGTCCGTTGGCGAGGCTCGCGCGGTCCAGCCGGGCTTGGGCGGACGATCTCGCAGCTTGGGCGACACGCATGGCGCTCGTTGTCGTCGTCGCGCGCGTGGCTGCGGGCCAGTGAAGGATGGCCGCATAGGCGCCGAGCGCCAGCGCGGACGCCGACGCCGCAGCGGATCTTCCGACGACCCACCGCCTGTTCCGCGCGCGGGCGCGCTCCTGGTCTTCGGGAACGGCCAAAGAGAAGAGGAGTTTGTCGATGGTGGCAACGTCGGACAGGTACTCGATCGCCTCCTTATCGTCCAGCACGTCCGCGTTCGCTTCCGGACACCTTGCCGAAAGGATGGGCGCCCGGGCGAGATCCGCGATCGAAAACGTTCGCATGATCTCATCCACAATTTCCGCAGCCGACGCCGGCTTCGGGAGCGATCGGCTGTAGCATAGTTCGCCCCCCTGGACGATATCGACGCTGAGCAGATCGTCGTGACAATCCACAACCGCACAGTCGGAGAGCGAGTGCTTGCGGGCGGCAATCCATGATCCGAATGCGAGCGGTACGATCGCCCTCAAACGCAGCCCTGAACTGGCGGCCTCGTCGTTGATTCGCCGCATCGCATCGGCTTTCACGGCTCCGACGATCGCGAGCCGTCCTCGACCGGGAGCCTCCGGGCCGAGCCGGAATCCGAAGACATATTGCTTGGGGTTCAGGGGAAGGGTTTGGTGGAGGGTAAAGCCGGCTGCCCGGGCCATCTCGCCTGGGGAAGTTTTGGGGCCGTGGGGCGTTCGGTTAAACCCGCTCCCCTGTCCAATCGCGACGATGGCCTCGCGGCCTGCCTGCTGGCTGGGCAGGCACTCGGCGATGCTCGCCCCGGTCATCGACTGCAGCGTGTCCGCATCAACGACGCGAACCCTCGTCGGCGACCACTCGATCAGCAACGGCAGACTTCCCGGACGCCTCATCGCTGGGCGCCTACCCCATTCTTTAGGTACCGACTCTCGATGCCAACTCCCCCTATCCAGACTCAACCACTTGATGGCTCTCGTTGAATCCGCGACCCGAAACCGTTAGAGCTCCTCCCGCTGGCACACGCGAAGCACTTCCTCGGGAGTCGTGAGTCCCTGAAGCACGGCTCGGCGGCCATCCTCCAAGAGCGTCCGCATTCCAAGACTCTCCATCGCATAGGTCTTGATCACGCTGGCGGATGCTCGCTCGGTGGTCAACTTGCGAACCGTCTCATCGACGACCAGCAACTCGAACAGTCCCGTCCGCCCCTTAAAGCCCGTTCCCTGGCATTTGTCGCATCCGCCGCCCCTGCGCATCACGTGCCCGTTCAACTCGTCTTCCGAAATGCTTAACGAGTGCATCGCGCTCTCCGATTCCTGAACCGGCTCGGCACAGTTTGGACAGTTCCTCCGAACGAGCCTTTGCCCCATGATTCCAATGATCGAGCTTGCCGCAAGGAACGGCTCGACGCCCATGTCGAGCAGACGTGTAATCGCTCCCGCGGAGTCGTTTGTGTGCAAAGTGCTGAGTACCATGTGCCCAGTTAGTGCGGCGTGGATGGCGATCTCCGCGGTCTCCTCGTCCCGTATTTCGCCGACCATGATGATGTCGGGGTCCTGCCTGACGATGCTTCGCAGACCGTTCGCGAACGAAAGCCCGATCTGCGGTCTGACCTGGATCTGGCCGATCCCGAAGATCTGATACTCGACCGGGTCTTCGATCGTGAGGATATTCGTCGAGATCGAGGTCAGCTCCTGAAGAGCGCCGTAAAGCGTCGTCGACTTTCCGCTTCCCGTCGGGCCGGTTGACAGGATCATCCCGTGAGGCTGGCGAATGAGTTTGCGGAAGGTCTTGAGCGCATCGGCGCTCATTCCCACCGCCTCGAGCCCCCGGATGGCATTGGCCTTGTCCAGGATTCGCATGACCGCGCGCTCGCCGTACATGGTCGGCACGATGGCAACTCGCACATCGATGGATCGACCGCTGATCTGGAGCTTGATGCGACCGTCCTGCGGTAGGCGGCGCTCGGCAATATTCATCTCGCCGAGAATCTTCAGGCGCGATACAAGCGCCGCATGCATCCGTTTCGGTGGCTTTGCGATCTCGTGAAGGATGCCGTCGAGGCGATACCTCACTCGAACTTCACGCTCATAAGGTTCGATATGGATATCGCTCGCGCCATCGCGCACGGCCCGTGAGAAGATGAAGTTGACCATCTGAACGACCGCGGAATCGCTTGCCATCTGCTGCAGATCGGCGAGGTCTGCGTTCTCGTTGAGGTCGGCGAACTGGCCATCGTCTTCCGCGCCCGAAAGCACTTCCTCGATGAATCGCTCTTCGATCTGCACGCGGATCAATGCCGGGTCCGCGAGGACCGCCTTCACGCGATGATCGAGGAGCACACCAAGGTCATCGACTGCCTGAAGGGATGCCTCGGAGCCGATCGCTGCGTATAAAATCCCGCGCTCCACATAGAGGGGCAGGACCTGATGCCTGTTTGCGAAGTCTCCGGGCGACATCGCCACGGCTTGCGGATCGGGCTTGACCACACGCAAATCGACGAAAGGTAGCGGCTTGGGCACGTCAGCTACGGCGACGGCAGCAAACACAGGAGTCTCCAGTTGTGAGGCCATGGGATATGTAAGGTCATGTCAATGACCTAGGCTGAGATCGGTTTCGTTCGCGTGTCTATAGGTCCAATTCAGTTTCGCCGAAGCTTGCGGGAATCGGGAGCCTACAAATGTAGTTTGAGTCCTTTGGCCCTCACTACGATCCGATCTCGCGGGAAAGTTCCGTTCTTCCGGCTGTCCACTAACTCTTAACGCTCAGGCTCAACGCTCGACGGATGGATCGATGCTTGGTGCGGCCTCAGCTCGGGCGCCAGGAGGGCGGTCGCGATGCCAACGAGGGGAACGTAACCCACGTAATGGATGACGTCACGCGCCTCGGCGCGCCCCCAGATCGAAGCCCCAAAGAGAGTGCCAGCGCCCGCGATGACCCGGCCGAAGTTGTAAGAGAATCCAGCGCCCGTCGTGCGTAGCAACGTCGGGAAGAGGGGAGGAATGTACAAGGGAAACACGGCGAAGACGCTGCCTGCGGTGAACATCGCGATATTGATCCAAAGGACCTGATCTCCCAACGGCCGTGGGCCAGAAAAGCCGTAGAGCAGGCTGAAGGCCGACGCCGAAAAGATCAGGAGGAAATACCACCGGTAGCCGACCAACCTCGCAAGGTAGCCGGAGAAGTAGTTTCCGGCGATGTTCCAAATGGCGTACACGACAGTAATCGACGTAATGACCCGGGTCGCCTGGGCTTCTTCGAGGGCGGCGATCTCGGGCTGCTTGTGCAAGACCTGGGGCACAAAAAAGAAGAAGACCCAGATTGTCGTGAGCGCAGCACTCGCAAGGAGTAAGGTCACGAGCGTCGAGCGCAAGACATCTTTGCCGAACAGCCCCGAGACCTTCGGCATCGCCTGCGTTTTGCGGGCGGCATGCCATTTCTCCGGCTCGGGTACCGCCTTGCGGATCCAAACCGTGAAGAGCGCGGGAACCAAGCCGATCAGGAACACATATCGCTCGCCGTGGACGGCGGTGAAGCCGCTCATGAAGTAAGTCGTCAGGGCCGCGCCGATCATGCCGACCTGGAAACCGCTTTGAAGTGTTGCGCTGGCCCAAGGGCGATGTCTAGGCGCCATTACCTCGCTAACCAAAGCGGATCCCGCCGCCCACTCGCCTCCGATGCCGAGAGCCGTGACGAACCGGAAGATCATCAGCTCCCACCAGTTCTGGGCAATGCAAGACGCGCCTGTGAAGACCGCGTAGGTGAGGATGGTTAGGGTGAGGGTCCTGGTCCGGCCTATCCGGTCTCCAATCCGTCCAAAGACGGCGCCTCCGATCGCCCAGCCAAATAGGAATACGGCCTGAATCAAAGCCGACTTCTGCTGGGCTTCCGACTTCGGCGCCCCAACCATCAGTTCCTGGACGAACTTAAGAGCGACAAGCGAGTACAAGAAGCCGTCCAGCCCATCGAACGTCCAGCCGAGCCATGCGGCCGTCAGCGCCCGAAATTGTTGGTTCGTAACTCGATCGGATTGCACCGGCTACTAGCATAGGCGGTTGCGCAGCCCAAGGGCTAGTAGCATGGTGGTTTCTGCAGTCCCACCGCATGGGTACAGTTCAGGCACCGATGGCGGCAAACAACCCCCTGATCTTCGTGTTCCTCACGCTGGTCTTGATCGCCGTCGCTTGCGCGATTCAAACGATCCAGGTCAACCTCGATCCGAAGAAGACCGGAGCTCCAATCAGCAAGTACATCTACGGCCAGTTCATCGAACACCTCGGGCGCTGTATCTATGGCGGGATCTGGGCGGAGATGCTTGAGGACCGCAAGTTCTACCATCCGATTACGTCGGAGTATCACCCGTACACGGACCTGCTCGACACGCCTTACCCGGTGGTCGGCAGATCGCCCTGGCAGATCGTAGGGGGCAAGGTCGGGATGACGACCGATCACCCTTTCGTGGGACAACACTCCGTAACGATGGAGGCCGGCTCGACGATCAGGCAAAACGACCTCGGCGTCGTCGCGGGAAAGAAGTACGAGGGCTATCTCTGGGCTAGGCCCGGGAGCGACGCGGACCTCACCCTCACCCTGGATTGGGGCGCGGGCTCGGAATCGCACCGAATCAAGATCGCAGACCAGATCTTCACCAAGGTCTCGTTCCAGTTCACGGCCGAAGCCTCAACCGATAGAGCCTCATTTGCCATCGCGAGCGATAGAGATGTGGTGATCGGCGCGGTCTCCCTCATGCTGGCGGACAATGTTCACGGCATGCGCCGGGACACGCTGGCTCTCCTCAAGGAGCTTGGCGGAACTATCTATCGCTGGCCTGGCGGCAACTTCGTCAGCGGCTACGACTGGCGCGATGGAATCGGGGATCGCGACCGCCGCCCGCCCAAGACTAATTCCGCCTGGACCGGTCTCGAATCCAACGACTTCGGTACGGACGAGTTCATTGCGTTCTGTCATGAGATCGGGGCCGAGCCGCTAATCACAGTTAATACCGGCTTCGGCGATGCCTACTCGGCTGCCCAGTGGGTCGAATACTGCAATGCCGGCCCCAACACGGTTGGCGGCAAGTGGCGGGTCGACAATGGACATCCCAAACCGCATGGCGTCCGCTACTGGTGCGTCGGAAACGAGATGTGGGGGCCCTGGCAGCTCGGCTTCATGCAGCTTAACCAATACGTGATCAAACACAACTGGATCGCTGAGGCCATGCATCGGGTCGACCCGAGCCTAGAACTGGTGGCCAGCGGTGACCTCAATACCATCAACAAGGACCACGACCCCGACCAGGTGCGCCGCAACATCGGCTGGTCGCAAGGCATGCTCGAGGGCTGTTCTCAGAACATGGACCTGATTTCAGAGCATTTCTACTGCGGCCGCCTCCCCTGGAATCACCAGGCTCAGCCAGACGTCCTTACTCGGGTCGCCGAGATACGAAACGCGATCAAAGAGAAAGCCGACGGCCATCGCAAAATCCAACCCAAGGTGAAGCCACTTAACGGGCGAATCGTTCCGATCGCGATGGACGAGTGGAACTACTGGCACCGCGAGTACACGTATGGCGAGCTTGGCTGCTCGTACGACTTGATCGATGGCCTCGGCATCGCCGCGGGCCTTCACGAGTTCTTCCGTCAGAGCGAACTGATTACGATGGCGACCTACGCTCAGACGGTCAATGTGATCGGCTGCTTGAAATCGTCTCGAACCGCCGCGGAACTGGAGTCGACCGGCCTGGTCCTGGGGATGTACCGGCGTCACTTTGGAACGCGGCCCGTTCTGATTTCCGGAGACGCCGGCCACTGCGATGTCGCCGCCGCGCTAACAGAAGATTGTAAAAGTCTGACCGTAGGAATCGTGAACCCGACCCTCGGAGCCGTGAAGGTAACGCTGAACTTCGATGCGGCGGTTAAGCTCGGGGCCATGCGCCGATACTGTTTGACTGGTAACGATGCTTCAGCGCACAATTCGCCTGGCTCTCCGCGCCAGGTCGACATCGTTGAGACGGCCGGTCTTGCCCCCGCGAACGGTTTGGAACTGCCATCGCTCGCGTGCGGCGTGTTTGTGATCCCGTTACGCGCCCGACCGGAAAAATGACGCCGAACGCGGCTCGTTCCACTTCAATCTCCAGTGGAAGCCGATTCCAAAGGGCAACCCTTAACCTTCATCGCCGGGTCGTCCTCCATTCAGGTTTGGTTCAGGAATCGCGTGGAGGCTTAATCAGGCAACGAATCCTATAATGCAACTTGAAATGGCGCGGTCGAGGCACTTTGCGGCGAGATCGGTCGTCTTGCCGGACGTCGACCGATCTCTGATGGCGCTGCTTTGGGCGGTGGACTACGGCGTCCTGTTCACCGACCTCGATCACCGGTCCCTCATCTGCAACGCCAGATTCGGGGAGCTGTTCGGGATCGATCCCGAAGTTGTTGTCTGCAACAACGTCACGGCAGTCCGTCAGTTGGTCAAGAAGAGGATCGGCCACTTCGACGAATGGGAGGTCAATCTAGCCAAAGTCTATGAGGACCCCGAATACGAACAGGAAGACGAACTTGAGCTCGTTAAGCCCGCGGTGACTCTCCGGCGGTTTACGGGTCCAGTTCGGGACGAAGGGGGCGCCGTGGTCGGCCGGCTTTGGACCTTTCTCGATGTCACCAAGACCGTTCGCAAGCGGCACATGCAGGATGCGCTCCACGAGGCGACCCTCTTCTTCGACCCCGATCCGTCAAGGGTCTGCCAGTACGTCGCCGATCAGATTGGCAGCTTCTACGGCTCGGTGGCCCTAGTCTCGATTTTGAGCGACGATTTCATGCGATTTCATACCGTTGGCGGGCCACCGGGCCCCGTTCGAAAGGGGCGTGGGAACCGGCTGCGCGACTCATTCTGCCAGTACTGCCTCAAGAATATGGGACCCTTCATCATCCAGGACGCGCGGCAGGATCCGACACTTCGTAAGCACTTGCCGGCTCGAGTGGGGCTGACTCGTTACGCCGGAGTTCCGATTCACGATCCGGTCGGACGCGCTATCGGCACCCTGTGTATCCTCGACGGCCGGTCCTCCGAGATCCTCGACGCCGACGACATCAGCTTTCTGACCCTTGCCTCGACGAAGATCGCCGCGGAACTCGAGCGAGAGCGTCAACTCGCCCTCCTGCGAACCGACTTGGAACGAACAACGGGCGCCCTGCGGACTGCCCAGGACAAGCTGATCCAAAGCGAAAAGCTCGCCGTCACCGGTACCCTGGCCGCGTCCGTCGCCCACGACATTCGAAACATTCTCTCTTCTCTATCGATCCAGGTGGACATGGGTGGCGACGATCCTGAGAAAGCGTTGGCTTACGTGAAGGACTCGCTTGGCCGCTTCAACATCCTCGCCCACCGCCTGATGAGCTACGCCAAGCCGCGGGGACACGCGCTGGAGCACATCGACCTGAACCAGGTTGTCGAGCGCGTCGGTCTGCTTCTCGCCCCGCATTTCTCAGTGTCCGGTGTCGAACTGACTCTTCGACCCAGCGTTCAGCCCGCCTATATTCTTGGGGACGAGGGCCGGCTGGAGCATCTCGTCGTCAATCTCGCGATCAATGGCCTTCAAGCCCTAAAACCCGGAGGGAGTCTGGAAATAGACGTCGAGAGGAATCGGAGCGCAGTCTGGCTCGTCGTGCGAGACAATGGCGCCGGAATCGCCCCGGCCGTGCGCGACCGCCTCTTCGAGCCGTTCTCTAGCACGAGGGCCGACGGTTTTGGGCTCGGCCTTTTTAGCTGCAAGCAGATCGTGGACGAACATGGCGGCTCGATTGATTGCGACTCCAAGCCCGGGAAAGGCACGACGTTCCGAGTGAAGGTTCGAGGCGCAAAATGAACGAGATTCTGGTTATCGACGACGACGCTTTCCTTCGCGAGAGCCTGCGCCAGCTCCTCCAGAGCAACGGATTCACGGTTCGGTCGGCTGAGGCCGCCAAGGAGGGTTTCATCCAGATAGCGGAAAAGGCGCCTGACCTGCTCGTGCTCGATCTCAGCCTCCCGGACGAGGATGGGATTGCCCTCTGCCGGCGCATCAGGGCCAAATGGACTTTCCCGATCGTCATGCTCACGAGCCGCTCTGACCTTCTCGACAAGGTCGTCGGTCTCGAGGTCGGCGCCGACGACTACCTCACCAAGCCTTTCGAGGCCCGGGAACTGATCGCCCGCGTTCGCGCCAACCTGCGAAGGCAGACCGAATACTTGGCCGCGAAGGGCCCTTCCGAAACGGTCGAGATCGGTCCCCTGAAGCTCGACTCGGCAAGCCGCAAGGCGACTCTACACGGCAGCCCGGTTACGTTGACGACGCTCGAGTTCCGCCTATTGCAGTACTTCGTCGCCAACTCGGGCCGCGTGCTCGAGCGCGAAACGCTGTTCGAGACGGTCTGGGGATACGACGAGGAATTCAACTCAAATAGCCTCGACGTCTTCGTGTACCGGTTACGAACGAAGCTTGAGAAGGCGAGTGGAACCAAGCTGATTCACACGGTGCGGGGGTACGGCTATCGATTCGAGTACGAGGGATGAGGGGATGAGGGGGTGATGGGCTGATGTAGCAGGCTCGGGCTGGTCATCTTCTCGCAAATCATCAAGTCATCATCTCATCAGCCCATCAGCCCACTAGCCCGCACAGCCTATCCTCCATCGCATCGCGCTTGGGATCGACAACGCCCCTCGATGGATCCTCTTGGAAGTAGTCGACGATCTCCTTTGCTCCGCGCGAGAAGGGAATCTCGCAGAGGAACGACGGTACCAGGCGCTTGACCTTGGCATTGTCAAACACCATGCTGTTCGCCTTGTCGCCGAGAAGGCCGGGCGCCCGATCGGGATCATGTTTGCCGATCACCGTCGAAGGAACGTACACTTTCTTGGCCTCGGCGCCGGCTGCCGAAGCCACCAGGTCGTAAATTTGATTCCAGGTCAGCCATTCATCGCTTGTGATGTGAAAGGCTTCGCCGATCGCTCCGCTGTGCCCGAGAAGTCCATTGAAGCCCTTTGCGAAGTCGGCGTGATGCGTGAGTGTCCACAGCGAGGTCCCGTCGCCGGGGACGGCGACCGGTTTGCCGTCGATCATTCGCTTTAGCGTGGTGTAACCGTAGTCGAAGGGGAGCAACGTCCGGTCGTAGGTGTGGGACGGCCGCACAATGGTGATCGGATACTTTTCCTTCCGGTATGCCTCGACAAGCAGCTCTTCGCATGCGATTTTGTTGCGGGAGTATTCCCAAAAGGGATTATCCAGCGGAGTCGATTCCAGAACCGGCAGGCTCGAAGGCGGTGTTTGATAGGCCGACGCCGAGCTGATAAAGATGTACTGGCCGGCTCTGCCTCGGAACAGGTCGAGGTCGCGTTGGACTTGGCTTGGCACGAAGGCGATCCAGTCGACCACGGCGTCGAACTTATGCTCTCCCAGGGCGGTTTGCAAGGAAGCCGGGTCGTTGATATTGGCCAAAAGGGTTTGCGCTCCTTCGGGAGTCGCCCTCGAAGATCGCCCTCGATTGAGGAGATACAGGTCGAAGCCTTGCCTCACTGCGAGCGCGCTGCAGGCCGAGCTGATGATTCCGGTACCGCCGATAAAGAGCACTTTCACGCCGGTTCGACTCTACCTGGTGGTTGTTGTCCGGGCGCCGATCAAGTCGATGCAACCTTCTCACGAACGATGCTTGTGTCCAGCTTGTAGGGATTCCCATTCGCGTCGAAAGGCGATCGAATCGTGAAAGCGTGAGCTGTCGAGCCGTGCTCGTGGAGGTGATCCATGCGGTCAGCCGCCGCTTGCCAGTCGACCTCTTCCACGTCGCCGACCCACCAGGCGACGTGCTCGGGAAGACCAGGGTGTTCGAACCACTCGTTTCGAAGCTTCATGGCCTCGCCGTGCTTGCCGTGGTATGCGAAGGCGGCTACCGACTCGACATCGTCCCAAAGAGAAAGGGTTGACGCCGAGCGAAGGTTCGTTTCGCCGCCCCAGCATCTCGGAGTTACGATCTTGCCCCAGGAGTGGCCGTAGTCCTCCAGGCTCCGCTTGGATCGGTCGACAAAGCCCGGGGTCGCATCGGCGGCATCGTAGACCCCCGGAACCCGATCCACAAAGCCCTGAACCGTCGGATGACCGAATTCCTCGACAAGCTTGCCGTAGGTCATGAACGCGAGCTTCTTAGCCATGCAGGCAAGGATAGCACCGACGGGAGTCAGTCCTTTAACGAAGAAAAAGGCCTGGCTGATAGCCAGGCCGAGAACAAAGCAGAGTATGAGAGAGCCGTTACTGCCCTCTCTGCGCGGATTTGACGGCAACCGGCGTGAAAACTGTTCCCCAAAAATCTCCGTGACGATCAAGAACCCAAAAACCTCGCAATCGGATTGACTCATTCGGGCACACGCGAGCACTACAATACAGGAAAGAATCGGGGGTAGTCCGCCTCAAATGAGTTTGCTTGCACTCTGTACAGTGGCTTCTTTCGTGGGTCAGGGCGCCGTTCAGGGCCAATCTTGGCCACCGGTGTTGGAAACGGAAGGCGATCCTCCCGCGCTTTTCAAGCCCTTCCGGGTGTCGCCGAGGCTGATCGTAGGCTGGAACGGATTCACCAGCTACCAGGTCAACGTCAACGCCCAGCAACAGAATATCGTCGGCGATGCCGCCAACGAGCCGTCGCTGTGCATCGACCCCGCCAATCCGAATCGAGTCGCCATCGGCTGGCGACAGTTCGACAATGTCACTTCGAATTTCAGACAAGCGGGATATGGATACACCACGAACGGTGGCCTGACATGGACCTTCCCGGGCCGGATCGATCCGGGGGTCTTCCGAAGCGATCCCGTCCTACTCTCGCGATACGACGGAACATTCTATTATCTGAGCCTTCTCCAGACCTTTTTCGATACGCTCTACGATTCAACAACCGGCGGAAGCTCTTGGACGCAGGTCGCGCCCGCCGATGGCGGAGATAAGGAGTGGATCACGGTCGACAACACGAACAGCGTGGGCCGCGGCAACCTCTATCAACTCTGGAGTACTTCCGGGAACAACTACGGCGGCAGGCAGTTCACGAGGTCGACCGACGGTGGCATCACTTGGCTTAATCCCATAAACATTCCGAATTCGCCAATTTGGGGGACTCTCGACGTCGACACCAGCGGAAACCTTTACCTTGGGGGCTGGAATGGCAGCACGTTCCAAGTAAGCCGCTCCTCGAATGCGAAGAACTCAGGGACTACGCCATCGTTCGACCTAACCACTTCACTTTCCTTGGGAGGGAACATCGACTATGGAGGGGCCGTCAATCCGGGCGGACTGACCGGTCAAATGTGGACGTTCGTAGATCGCTCGTCGGCCTCGCTGCCGAATCCGATCTACGCTTTATGCTCCGTCAACGTTAATTCGAATAACCCGGCGGACGTCATGGTGGCCAGCAGCATCAATGGGAATACATCCTGGAACGCGCCGGTGCGGGTGAACGACGATCTATTGAATTCGGGGCACTACCATTGGATGGGGAGCCTGGCTCTAAGCCCGACCGGCCGCGTCGACGCCGTGTGGAACGATACGCGAGACGATTCGACTCACAATACGTCCGCCCTGTACTACGCCTATTCAATGGACGGCGGTCAGCACTTTTCCGCGAATATCCGGGTGTCGCCTTCGTTCAACCAGTCGCTCGGATATCCGAGCCAGAACAAGATGGGCGACTACATGGGAGTGGTGAGCAACGCCTCGGCCGTAAACATCGCGTATAGCGCGACTTTCAACAGCGAAGAAGACATCTACTACCTAAAGATCTCAACGCCGGTCGTCGTGCCGCCCGACACATTCAACCTGGTGCGGGGAACGACCTCGAGTCCGGTGCAGGCGCTCGCAGCGTTGGATAACTCCAGGTTCAATATGGCCGGCTATGGATTGCGAAACGCGAACCCGATGGTCGACTTGGTGGTGCAGGGAGTCTCGCCTACGTTGACGCCAAAGGCGTTGCTTTTCAATCTGGTTGGCAATGACAACTTCCCTGATTATTTGTCGATTTCCTTCTACAATTGGCGAACCGGCGGCTATGAAACGATCAAGAAGGGGACGTCGACGTCCGCGGATTCAACTTACAGCGCCCTTGCAACCGGGGACCTCACCAGATTCGTGAATCAGTCGAATGGAACGGTTCTGGCCCAACTGATGTGGGCGCCCGGACATACAGTTTGGCGGTCCAACTGGATGGTCAGCCTGAACCAGGCAGTTTGGAATGTGATTCCGTAACTTGGTTGTTGTAACCGACCCTCACACCTCAAATCCTATTCCCTGCGCTTGGCCGGTTGTTTGTCAAACCACTTCAAATTCCCTTCCGGCGTTAGCTGTTCCTGAAAGTCCCCCAACAGTCGCATGGCTTCCCCCTCGAAGTGGTAGGTGCCGTCGACTTCCCCTTGCCAGATATTCTCGACGACCCAATCGGGCACGGGCAGGAATACGATACGCTCCGGTGGCTTCACGAGGACTTCAAGGATCGCGGAAGAGCCCGCCGGATCGGGATAGATGAACTCGAACGCGATCTCCTCTGGCCGGAACCGGACGGTTCCCATTTGCGGATGCCCCTTGGTCTTCGCTCCGCGCAGAGCGGCTCCGTCAAAGGCTCCGACTCGTGGCTCGAGCCCCTCGCGAAGATCGCCGAAAATGGCGGTTCGCTGTTCCGATGTGAATTGATTAAGGGTCATTTTCTAGATACTGGCCGAAATACGGGGTTGCGAGCCACCACGAGACGGAACATAGCAAGCGTACGGGGTCCTGTATGGGGCGTCGTATCCCGAAGAACGAGTGCTGCACGCGGCACTGGAGACCGAATGGAGCCCAGGACGGGTTCCCGAGTGGTGTGGCTCAATGGTTGGGCTTCGGGTGGGCAGAATCACGGAGGATTGAATGTCTTTTCGAATCAACACGAACTTGACTGCAATGACCGCATTGCAGAACGTGTCTAACACGGGCGACCAGTTGAGCATGTCGATTACTCGACTCTCCACTGGCTTGCGCATTAACACAGCCGCGGACAATCCCGCCGGCCTCATCATCGCCAACAACTTCAAGGCCCAGATCGCTGGTGTCAATCAGGCGATGAGCAACAGCCAAGATGCGATCAACTACGTGAAGACTGCTGAGGGAGCGCTCTCGGAAGTCAACACCCTACTCAACAGCGCTCGCGGTCTCGCCGTCGCCGCCGGAAACAGCGGAACGCTTACCGCGTCGCAGATCCAAGCTAACCAGAGCCAGCTGAACTCGATCGTCGCGTCCATCACTCGGATCGCGCAAACGACTCAGTACGGTACCAAGAAGCTCCTCGATGGCAGCTCAGGCGTGAATTCGGCCGTCACCGACGGAACCCACTTCTCGCAGATCAGCATCGGCGGCACCCTTGGCGGCCAGGCCGTTTCCGCGAACAGCGCGGTCACCGTCACGGTGAACGCTGCTTCGACTCAAGCATCCCTGAACAGCGCCGCCCTCGGTGGTGGCAGCGACACCGTAGCAGTTGGTAGCGCCGGACAGTTCACGCTTAATGGCGTGACCTTCTCGGTTGCCGCGACCGACACAGCTAACGGTATCCGGGACAAGATCAATGCGGCTTCCGCTCAGACGGGCGTGGTTGCAACGACCGGCGGAACGGGCGTCATCGCCATGAAGTCGGTTGGCTTCGGTTCCAGTTCGCAGATCAATCTGTCGGACGCGACCGGCGCAATCCGAGCGGGTGGCGCGGGCTACTCGACGGCATCGGGCGCCGATGGCAACGCGACGGTTACCGTCAACGGCATTTCGGCTCTCTTCACGGCGAGCAAGAATGGCACCGACGGTCTCACCTACAGCGATGCCGACGGCAACTCGTTCACCGCGACTGCGGCGGGCAACAACACTGGCGTCGTGAACGACACGGCCGGCCAGGTGATCGTTGGATCGTCTCAGTTCCAGATCGGCGCCAACGCCGGTCAGTCGGTTAACCTCAGCCTCGGCAACTTCGCCGCCAGCCAGCTTGGCGCCGGCGCGGTGACGGGTCTGTCGCTGAACAACCTCGACCTCTCGACGGCTAGCGGAGCGACGAACGCTCTCAAGGTCATCGATGCGGCCATCGACCAGACGAGCAAGGCTCGCGGCGACATGGGCAATTTCCAGACCAACGTTCTCCAGGCGAACATCGCTTCGCTCGGCACGGCGGTCCAGAACATGACCTCCACGGTGTCCTCGATCCAGGACGTCGACGTCGCTGCGGAAATGACGAACTTCACGAGACTGCAGATCCTCCAGCAGGCCGGTATGTCGGTTCTGTCGCAGGCGAACTCTGCGCCTCAGGCGGTTCTGAAGCTCCTGCAGTAAGAACTCCGGGATCTCCCGGTAAACATCGCGGAGCGGCCCTGGGCAATCTGCCCAGGGCCGCTTTGTTTGTGAGTGGGTGAGAGGGTGAGGGGTGATGGAGTGGGTGAGAGGGTGATGGAGTGGGTGAGAGGGTGAGAGGGTGAGAGGGTGAGAGGGTGAGAGGGTGAGAGGGTGAGAGTGTGATGGAGTGGTGGAGTGGTGGAGTAGCATTGGAGCCTAGCAAGCCGCAATCACGTCTTGCTCAGCCAATCCTGAATTTGCTTCCTCAGAAGCGTTCCTCGCTTTCGGTTCGCGAGCAGCGTCGGGGCCTCGCGCGGCTCGACCAATAACCGGACTCGCTTGCCTTTATGCATGATCTCGACTGACACCCATCGGCCGAGACCAAGCGTGGAATGGAAATTGGGCCGGTACCTGACGCCAAGCACTTCCTTGCGCGGGACTTTGACCTCGTGAAGTTCCCCCAAGAAGTGCAGGCTATCGGCGTCCACGAACAGGAAGCCGAGGTCTTCATGGGCGTCCAGAAGGCCGACGTAACTTGGTCGCGCGAAACCAACGAAAATTCCCTGCGACGCTTCGCGTCCGGCCTTGGCCAACGCCCTACGCTGGACTTCTCGCTTGAGCCGGTCATTGTCGAAGAAGCCGAATCGATTAACGGCCGCCCATCCGCCGGCTAGGGAAACGAGGCACGTAGCGACTCCCGCCACTGTGACGGCGTGTGCGCGAAGCATCACGAAGGCACCTGCCGCCGCGAAGGGGAGCATGCAAAGGAGAGGTATCAGGTTCCCCATCCACTTTGCTTTGTTGTTCCATGCTCGCTCCGCCATTCCGGGACATTGTACAACCGGGCGAGGTTTGACTTTGATCTTGCCCAACCAACCGGTGCTCATCGCAGACGCTCCTCAGAAGATCGTTTGGGGAGGCCTTCGAGGGCGCCGCCGCGATCCCGAGGGCACCGCAAGGCCGTACACTAATGTCTAGGATGGCCAAGGGTCGAATTCGAGTGGTGAGCGCGATCCCGGGTCCGGCCAATCTAAGCGCACTCGTCAGCGAGTTCTGTAAGAAGCCCGGCGTCGTCACCGCTTTTGACGATGCTGCCGTCAAGAGCCTTGCATCCATGATTCCCGCGGACCGCGAAGTGGAGCCAATCCAGTTTGGCGGTCTCGCGCGCAGGTTTCTTTCCCTATGTGGCGAGTTGCCCTTGCCGATTTCGCTCGAGGGACATGCGGTCGCGGCAATCGGATTGGCATGCCAAGGCATTTCCGCCGGCTCTCCCTTTTGGCGAACAGCCGGCCGTCAAGGGCTGCACGAAAGCATCGTTGCGACCCTCCACGAGCTCAGCGGCCACGGTCTGAGCCCTGACGACTACGATAGGATCGCTGCGGTCGTTGACCCCGCGCTCGGCGCCAAGCTCGACTCGCTGGCCGGGTTGGAGCGGGAAGCCACGGAAACCCTTCGGCAGCTTGGCCGGTCGTTCAGTCGCGAGCACTACCGGCTGTGCGCGCAAAGCGAGCCCGAGAAGAACGCGGAACTGGGTCGCGTCTTCGTCCTCGCCGGGGCCGAATTCAAGCCGCAAAGCATCTTGCTGATCCAATGGGCCGCTGCGCATGGCGCCCAAATCACGGTGGCGGTTTATCGCCCGGCTGGGGATGCGGACCTATTTCACGGGAGCGAACGGACCCTCGCCGCTCTCGGAATCGAGCCGGAATTGGTTGGCCGGAGCAATCGGCTGCTGCGCAACCTTTTCGCCAACCCTCCTTCGGACTCGGGTGACCAGATTGGGTCTGACCTCCCGGCGCCGAGTTGCTCGATCGTGAGCGCGGCCGACCCTCTCGCGGAAGTAGAATGGGCGCTGCGCGGCTGCCTTGATCGCCACCGGAAGGGTCTCGCATTCGACGAGGTCGCGCTCTACGTCCGCGATTCTGAGTCCTACTCGCCGCTGATCGAGGCGTCCGCCCGGAGGCTCGGAGTGCCGATTCGCATGGCGCGCCGCGTCCCTCTCATGACGAACAGCTTCGCAAGGACGGTTCAGGCGATGCTGGAGTTCTGCGCATCGAGTGATGTGCGAACCTTAATGCGGGTTGCGCAAACGTCCTATCTCGAACTCGACTACGAATCCCGACAGGCTCTTCAAACCGCACTAAAGGAGGCCCATTCAGCCCGGCCAGAGCGGTGGAACCATCTGCGCTCCTGGGTGAGCGGCCAGAGCGACCCGTTCAGCTGGCTGGCTCGGCTCTTAGACTGGCGCGATGACGCGCTTGCTAATCCGTGTCCGCTCGAGGCCTGGATAATCCGGCTTCGCGACCTCATGCTGATTCTTCCTGCCGAAGGAGGGCCAGTGGCTACCCGCGAGCGGGATCGACGGGCCGGATACGTGCTTCACCAAAGCTTGAACCAGATTGCGACAGTGCGCCGTTTCCAGGGCCCGCGAACCGCGACGCTCTCGGAGTTCCTGCGCGAGGCTGCGAAAGTCTGGGCCGAAGCCGATGTCAGCATTCCTGGAGGTGAACACGGAGTGCTCGTCGCCTCGCGATCCGAATCCCTTCCTCAGGTTCGATGCTTGTTCGTCCTGGGCATGCTCGAGGGAGTATTCCCGCGGCGGCGCACTGAAGATCCCATCTTGTCGGACTTTGACCGCAGCGCCATGTCGGACGCCCTCGGATCTGGGCCTCTTCCCAACTCGCGGGACCGATCGGCCGCGGAGCGAGACGAATTCTATGTGGTCTGTGCGGCTGCCTCGGAAGAGGTGGTTCTAAGTTATCCCGAGACTGACGAGGAGCGAGATAACGTTCCAGCGTTCTACCTCGACGAGGTTGAGAGGGCGTTGGGGACGCGGGACCGGAAGGAACTTCGGCGTGAAGAGCTCACGCCTCCTCTCGAGCATTGCCTCGCGGAATCAGACAAGGCTCTTCGGCGTGCTCTAGGTTCCGTCGAACGGTCGGAGCCGATACCGACCGGATTTACGAACGCGGTCACCGCCGACAGATTTCGGGATTCTCCAGACTCGGGAGTCAGTCCTCAAGACCTACGCGATGCGTTGCAATGTCCGTTCAGCCTATTTGCGAGGCGGAAGCTTGACTTGCGGCCAGACCGCCTGCGAGCAAAGTGGTTCGCCCTCATTCGACTTCCCGGTAGGGCTAGCCTGAGCAGCCAGAAATCTGAAGACGATGCGCGACACACGCTCCATACCGCCTTAGACCAACAGCTGGACGAAATGTATTCGGATATCCAGGATTGGGAGACGGCTCTCCTCCGATCGGGCGGCCGCAGACTCATCGAGGAATGGATCGCTCGCGAATTCTCAGCCCGAAAGATTTGGCCAAAGGATGAATTGCGACAAGGCGTAGTCTTCGGTGAAGGGGCCTTACGTTCCAGCATGCCAAGAATCCCGAGGCTAACCGGCTCGGTCGCCGCAACCTCGCGTTGTGGGCCCTACACAGTTGTCCACCTGGTTGAATCAGCGGGGCCGGCCCGGAGTCTAGGCCCGGCGAACGAATTGGCCGACCGCGACAAGCTTTACTACGGGATTCACCTTCTCGCCGCATGGCCCAAGGAGTCTGCGGCGGCCCTCGAGATCGAGACTATGTCCGAGGAAAGGCTTCTCGTTATTTTGCCGCGCCTCCCGTCCGTTAATCTGACCGCCCGCGTGCAAGCCGGTCTCCGGGTGATCGATCTCGCAGGCAGCGAGTCGGGCGGCGTAAGGACGTTTTTCGAGGAAGTCAAAAAGCTTGCCCAAGAGGCGGCGGCTCGGATCGAGACCGTCGACGTACGCGCGATCAAGGGCGATCACTGCGCGTGGTGCGACTACGGCGAGCTCTGCCGCCAGTCACTGGAGTTCGGAGAGGAGGACTCGCCGTTTGTCGAAGACATTTGACCCGACGCTGGAACAGCTTCAGGTGATCGCGGCGCAGGAGCGCTCCGTCATCGTAACCGCGGCCGCCGGCGCCGGAAAGACAGCGGTGCTCGTCCAGAGGTACCTGAAACACGTTGAAGATGGACTCGAACCACAACAGATACTCACCATCACGTTCACGAAGAAAGCCGCGGCCGAGATGAAGCGCCGGATCGTCGCCGAACTTCGCAGCCGGAACCGCATGCGTGAAGCGCAGACCGCCGAAACCGGTCCGATCCAAACGATCCATTCCTTTTGCGAGCGCACCCTTCGAGAGAATGCCCTAGAGGCGGGGCTCGACCCGCGCTTTGACATTGCCGGCGAAGGCGAATCCGGCGAAATGATGGAGCGCGCCGTGCGCGACACCCTTTCCTCGGACCTGGGCGATCTTTCCGAAGCCCAGCGCCTGATTGCCGCTCTCGCGGGACAACGATCCTATGGTGGCGGCCACTCACCCTACGCGAAGCTCGAGGAAGCAGTCCGATCGGTTCTCGGCCGCTTAAGAGGTTCAGGCCTTGAAGTCGAGGAAGTGGAGCGGTCGTATTGCCGCCCCGACAGCCTGCGCCGGCTGATCGAGCTGAAGATCTCGGAGACGCTGCCGCTTCCGATAACCGAATACCTGCGAAAGCATCCCGTCGAGGGCTCCTTTAGCGAAAGCCTCCAGGCCGCCTACAAGGATTGGGGGGAAAAGTCTCCCCGATGGGTTGCGGCGAAGGCCGATCAGGCCGCCGACGATGAGGCGATTGAACACACGGCCGGGTTGTTTCAGGTCTGCGCGGCAGCCTGGATCGGGATGGAGAGGGAGATCGAGCGCGAACAGAAACTCGATTTCACCGCTCTGGAATCACGCGCGCTCCGGCTGATGACCGATTCGGAAGCCGCTCGCGGTCGGATTCGCCGTCAATACCGGGTTGTCATGGTGGACGAGGCCCAGGACGTCAACCGCCTTCAGCACAAGCTGCTGGAGGCGATGGGTATCGAGTCGGAACTGCTGGTGGGTGACGCTCAGCAGTCGATCTACGGATTCCGCCTCGCCGACCCGCGATTGTTCGAGGCGAAGATCGGCGAGGACGCAAGGCGGCTCTCACTCAATCTGCGATCACAGGCCGGGATCCTCCGGTTCGTCGACTCGGTCTTCGGCAGCCTTTGGAGGGACTACAGTCCGATGACGCCGCCGCCGTCTCCCATCGATCTCAACGTCATCGAATTGCCTGTCTATTCTGGGGTCGAACTTTGGCTCCAGTCGGATAAGGACACTTTTGAGGCGGCCAGGTTTCTCGAAGAGATGCGGCGAGAAGAGGTGATCCGATTGAGCGATATTGCGATCCTCGTTCGCGATTCCGCTTTCGCTCAGGAGATGAAAGCATCTCTCGATCGACTAGATATTCCGTGCCGGATTGCCGGCGGATCGGAGCGGTTTTACGCGAGACTCGAAATCCGCGATCTCGCCAACACTCTCAGCGCCCTTGCCGATCCCTTTAACGACTTTGCGCTGCTCGCAATGCTGCGTTCACCGGTTGTCGGGCTTTCTCTCGATGCGCTCGCGCTTCTGACGCAATCAAGGCCGGTTTTCGAGTCCCTCGAAAACTTCCAATCCCCGGTACCCGAGGACGGTCCCAAATTGAGGCGATTGATGGAATGGTTTAAGCCGCTCCAAATGTTCGCGGACCGAGTTCCAGCCTGGGAAGTGCTTTCCGAGCTGTTCGCCGGTTCGGACTACCTACCGTCTCTGGCACGCAGGAGTCGAGCGCCTCAACTCCTGGCGAACGTGCGCAAGTTGCTTCGGCTGGCGGCCGATCAGCCCGAGCTCGGGCCAAGAGAATTCGCCGATCGAATTCGAGAGATCCAGAGGCTGAAGCACCGGGAGGGAGACGCCCCGGCCGAAGACGAAAAGGCGGAGATGGTTACCATCATGACGATCCACAAGGCGAAGGGCCTCGAATGGCCCATTGTCATCGTTCCTCAAATGCACAAGCCTATCGGACGGAGGTCAAAAGACGTGGAGGTGGACCCGCTCCTGCAAGTCGCTATTACCAAGTTCGGCAAGCGCCCTTCGGTCTATTTCACGTGGCTCACCGAGCAGCGAAATCAGCGCGAAACCGAGGAGGAGCTACGCTTGCTCTACGTTGCCTTCACGAGAGCTAAGGAGCGCTTGTGCGTTGCCACCCATGGCTCGGCTCGGCCCGATACTCTGGCCAAGCGCGTCGCTACGATCATCGGGTTAGGGAAGTCGACGCCGGCCGGGTTCGTTGTGCGTAACCAAACGATGAGCGATGAACGATGAAAGAAGAGGAGAACGCCCAAACCCACGAGCCCTA
>CAZNUL010000039.1:0-37849 GCA_964576205.1 uncultured Fimbriimonadaceae bacterium
CCGACCGTGCTAGAGGTCTAAACCTATGTGGCGCAAAAGACCTCGGGAAGAATCCACTCCCAAGGATAGAGCTTGAAGATGGTTCGCATCGGCCGTTCCTGGAGGTCGGCGAAGCACTTTGCGGTCGAGTCCCATCCGATTTCGGGCATTAGGATAGGCTGGGTCAGAAGCCCAGCCTCTTGCGCGGTGTCTCTCATGACCGTGATGGTCATCAGATCCTCGACGTTGTCCATGTAAGCAAAATGGGCGAGGTTGCCCTGGATATGCCCTTCGTCCTTGAGCAGCTTCCACTTGGATACCAATCTCTCCCAGATCGAGTTGAACTGATCCGAGTTTGGATACAACTCCTGCAGCCAGTGCCACTGAATGACCGCCGCCTCGAGCAGAGCCGTCGGCGTATCTGCGTTGTATTCGAGCAGTTTCGGGGCGTTAAGGCCGTCGTAGGCCAAATCGAAGCGCCCATAGATTGCCGGAACGTCACCTTCCCAGGAAGCCTTGATCGCGGGAATCGCTTGTTCCGGAATAGCGAGGTCTTGGAAGCGGTTGTGATCGATAACGAACTCCACCGCTTCTAGACACATCTGGTGCAGGTCGTTGGTCGCCTTCTCCAGTTGCTCGATCTGTGAGGGCCGGAAACGGTAGTAGGCCTTCTCGAACCAGTACGGCTTTTCGTCGGTCGTGTGAAAGAGCAGCCCGAGCTCCTCGACCTTACGCTTCCAGTCGGGTCGCTCCTCGACCGAAATGCGCTCCACTAGCTGCCGGCACCGGCGCCGCTGCCTCCGCTTCCGCCGAATCCCCCGCGCGAGATCGTGTGTCCGGAGCTGTCGTTGATCGTGGCTCCAGCGGTTGGCGTGCTTTGGAAGCCGCTGACCCGTCCACCGGAAACGTAACCTCCGTAACCCCAGTGCGGCGAACTGTAGTAGCCTCCGCCGTAATATCCGCCGGTCGCGTATCCACCCCCACACATGTAGTCGGGTAGAAGGCGTCCTGTCGCGTCCACACATCGGCGGGTCTGGATGACTCCGGAGCCGCAACCACAGCCAGCGGCCACAAATGCGGCAACTGTGATGACGAGGGTGGCGGGCACTTGCTTACTTTTCTTCATCCCGGGAGCCTGTGGGAAGGTAACACGCCCATTATGCGCTTTCCAATCTCAACGACGGATTGGCAGCGCCAGATGTCCCGCGCCATTCGGTCCTTCCCGTCGACCAAGCCTTAGTAGTCGCTATAAAGGAAGAACTCGTAGGGGTGAGGCCGCAGATCGACAGCGTCGCACTCGTTGAGCAACTTGTATTCGACGTAGTTCTCGATAAGGTCCTTGGTGAACACATCTCCCTTGAGAAGGAAATCGTGATCGTTTGCGAGGGCGGTGAGAGTGGCCCGGAGATTCGGCGCGGTCGTCTTGATGCCAACCCGCTCGATCGCGGGGAGCTCGTACAGATCTTTGTCGAGCGGCTTCGGCGGCTCAATCCGATTCTGGATGCCGTCGATACCGGCCATGAGGCAGGCCGAGAACGCCAGATACGGATTGGCCATCGGATCTGGCGCACGGAACTCAACTCTTTTCGCCTTCGGCGACTTGTTCGCGACCGGGATGCGGACGCACGCCGAACGGTTGCGCTGCGAGTACATCAGGTTGATGGGCGCCTCATAGCCGGGTACAAGGCGGCGGTACGAGTTAGTGGTCGGCGCGCAGAAAGCGAGCAGGGTATCGGCATGCTTGAGTAGGCCGCCGATGTACCAGCGAGCCGTCTCCGATAGACCGGCGTAGCCAGCCTCGTCGTACATCGCCGTGTTTCCGTTCTTCCAGATCGATTGGTGGATGTGCATGCCGCTACCGTTGTCTCCGTAAACCGGCTTGGGCATAAAGGTCGCGATCTGGCCGTTTTGGAAGGCGACGTTCTTGACGACGTACTTGTACTTCATCAGCTTGTCCGCCATTGTCGTCAGCGTATCGAACCTCATATCGATCTCGCACTGGCCCGGGACGCCGACCTCGTGATGATGCATCTCAACGTCAATCCCGATGTCGATCATCTGGAGGACCATTCGCGTGCGGAGGTCCTGGAGCTTGTCGGCCGGTCCGCACGGATAGTAACCGCCCTTGACCTTCATCGTGTGGGCGGCGGAATCTTCCGCGCCACTGTTCCACCAGGCCTCCTCGCCGTCGATCCGGTAGAAAGTGTGCCGGGATTCGTTGGCGAACTCGAGACGATCGAATACAAAGAACTCGGCCTCCGGCCCGAAGAAGCACGTGTCGCCGATGCCGGTCGACTTCAAATACTGTTCGGCCTTGACGGCCACATAGCGCGGATCGCGGCTGTACGCCTGTCGGGTCAGCGGATCCTCGATGTTACAGATGATCACCGCAGTCGGAACATCCGAAAACGGGTCCATGAACAGCGTGTCGCCATCTGGCATCAGCAGCATGTCGGATTCGTTGATGGCTTGGAACCCGCGGATGCTCGACCCGTCGAAGGGGAGTCCGTCTTCAAAGACGTCCTCGGTGAAATGCGAGGCTGGGATGCTAAAGTGCTGCCAGGTCCCCAGCAGGTCTGTAAATCTCACATCGACGATCAGCGCGTCGTTGTCCTTAACGAAAGATACGGCGTCCTTTGGCTTCATTTGAATTTGGAGTTTAGAATCGGGAGTTTAGAATCTGGAGTCGTGGACGTCAGAACGAATCGATCGGTAATCCGAAATCCGCAATCCGAAATCCGAAATGAGAAGGGGGCCGCGCTGCCCGATTTGGTGATTATCACCGATCAGGGACGAGCCGCGCGCGCCCGTCAAAGGGTTTCGCAGGAGATTGCGCAATGTCCGGCAATGTGTTAAGGAGCCTTTATGAGGCGCCCTTCGTCTTCATCTATGGGATTGAGCCCGTGCTCTCCCGAGTTAAGTTTGATGGGCCCCCAGCGACGAAACCGAGTTTCTCGGGCCTCAAAACGCAGATATCTAGAGTTTCCCGGCCCACTGAGCGATTCTTGCCAGGCTTCTGGTTCGACGGGGCCCGTGATCCCCGCGTCGGTGGGCGCGCCGACATGCTTCAAGTTGTGCGAGGCGTTCGGGACTGTGACCGGGACGAGTGAACCAGCTTTCCGATTCGCAAGCGCCTGCTTAAGCGCCGGAAAATCCTTGGTCACGGAGATCTGGCTGTCCATCTCGCCTTGCAGGAGGAGTACATCTCCGGTATAGCCACCGATGGTTTTGGCCGGATCGATGGTGAAGTAGCTTTGAAGAATCTTGCCGGTACCCGGCGTGAAAAGAGATTGTAGGCCCGGGAGCACGTTCTCGGGGCGGCGTCCATTCTTCTTCACGAAGTCGATCGACTGCTGCAGGTTGTCGACGTAAGTTTTGATCACGTCGGGGTTGGTCGTCTGCTGATGAAGAGCCGCCGAAACCTGGTCCATCAAGACGAGGTCGAGCGATCTTCCTGCCGTCCCCAAGAGGGCTATGCCGGGAAGATTGCCCTTTCCAAGGCCACTCGCGACGACGATGGTGATGAGTCCTCCTTCGCTGTGGCCGAGCATGCCGACGTGAGCGGAATCGATGCCGGGCTGAGTCCTCAGGATGTCCAATGCGGTTTCCGCATCGGAGACAAAGTTATCGAAGGAGAAAAAGTCGTCCAGCTTTGAAGCATCTTTCGGCCAAATCGCGGCGTTAACGTGAGCGGCGCGCTTATCGAAGCGAAATGACGCGATGCCTCTTGCGGCAAGGTTCTCCGCGATCTGCTTCATCGTGTCGGCAACGATAGCTGGTGGTTGATTGCCGTTTCGATCCGTCGGGCCGCTTCCCGGAACGAGGAGCACTGCCTTGAGTTTGCTTCCCGCCGCATGCTCGGGCTCGACAAACGTGCCGTGGAGTTCGACGCCGTCCGTCGTCTTGAACGAGAGTTCCTGCTCTTTCGCCGAAGGCAGGAGTGCGATCACGAAGAGGGCGGCGCTTAGCATTGCCACCAGTTTATACGGACTCAGATTTCGTGGCTATATTGTCGAAGGGCGAGGTTTGTCGACTTGATCAACGTTGGGCCCCGCCACGGAGCGCCGGTACTGGACAGCCCACCTCGGACGCTAGAGTGGGGCTTTCTTCGCGTAAACGGTCTCCGCGATCTCGGTCCAGTCCACGCGGGCGGGTGCAGGAAGGGAAACTGCCTGGCCGGAGGCGAGTTGATAAGCCTCTGCCGCCCGGGGATTGACCCAATTGAGGAAACATGAGTACATCTCCTCGTGGATACCTCCGAGCCGGCGCGCCCTCAAGCGCGCCGACTGCTCCGCGTACGTGTAGATCAGCAAATCGCTGGCCGCGCCGTTTGAGATCTGCGATGACTCGGCCGGCGGTGCGAGCACTTTGCCTGCGAGCTCGGAAACATACGAGTCGCCCGATGGTTGGAGCGAAGCCCTTCCATCCGCTGCTCGTCGCCTGAGCCGGTCGCTGATGAAAACTCGATTGATTTCGTTCGTTCCCTCATAGATTCGGCTGATTCGTGAGTCGCGATAATGCCGTGCAATCGGAAACTCCTCGGTGAAGCCGTAACCTCCATAAACTTGGAGGGCCTCGTCTACGATGAAAGCCTGGACGTCGGTGCTGAACACCTTGCTCATGCTGCATTCAACCGCCATCTCTTCGGCTGCTCGGCGATTGCCTTCAACGGTGCCGCCGAGGCACTCGAAAGCGCCATCGATGTCAGCTCCGGTCCGGTAGATCATCGATTCCGCGGCGAAGAATAGGGAAGCCATCAAAGCAAATTTCTTCTGAATTAGGCCGAAATTGGCAATGGGCTCGCCGAACTGCCGGCGGTCCAGGGCATAGGAGGCGGAAAGGCCGATGGAGTCCCTCGCCGGGCCAATCGACATTGAGGAAAGCTTGAACCGCCCAAGGTTCAAACCGTTAAGTGCGACAACGTGCCCCTTACCCTCTTCGTAGAGCAGATTATCGAGAGGCACTTCGGCGTTCTCGAGGAGCACGCGCGCAGTGGAGGAGCCCTTGAGGCCCATCTTGTGCTCTTCGCGCTCGATCACGACTCCGGGAAAGCTTCGCTCGACCAGGAAAGCGCTAAGCCTCTCGCCATCGACCTTGGCCATAACGAGGAAAAACTCGGCCCACTTAGCGTTGGAAATCCACATCTTGGCGCCGTTCAGCACCCACTTGTCACTCCGTCGATCTGCCCGGGTTGCGATGGACATCGCGTCAGTGCCGCTGTTGGGCTCGCTTAGGCAGTAGGCCCCTAGCCATTCGCCGCTCGCAAGCTTTGGCAGATACTTCGCCTTCTGATCGTCGGTGCCAAACCATGCAAGGGGCGCCTGAGCAATGCCGCTCGTGACGCCGATCGTGACGCTAAAGGAGGCGTTCAAGCTAAGGTATTCGAGGATTCTCGCAGCCAGATTCTTCCCAAGACCGAGTCCTCCGAAGGGCTCGGGAGCATCAACCCCGCAGAAGCCCAGTTCACCGGCCTTGTGGATCAGTCCCATCATGAGACCATCCTCTTGATGGTCCAGCCGCTCGAGGATGGGGACGATCTCCTTGCGGCTGAATTGCTCGGCCGTATCGATCATCAATCGCTCGTCGTGGACGAAGTCTTCGGGAATGAAGATCGAACTCGGAGTCTGGCTAAAGAAGGCGCAACCTTGCGTCATTCGAATATCGACTGTGGATTTGGAGTTTGGAGTTTGGAATCCGATCAAATAGGTCTTCGGGCCGATCGCCGATCCATCCGACAAGTCTGACAGGTTGTGCTGGTCGATGTCATCTGGGCGCAACGGCGGGGCCGCGAAGTCGAAGGACATCCGCGCTCGACACAGCCAATCTCCAAGCCTGAGCCCTGCGCCCGCCGGAGGTGCTCGTCATCACGTCACCGGGGCCTAAAGGATGATGACGAGCGAAATGACGAGGAGGAGTAGCCGCAGGTGTGTTTGCTCCAGCCAAACTCTGCCGCCGACCTCCAAACTCTAAACTCTAAACTCTAAATTCTCAACAGGGGGGCCTATTGACAGGGCCGAACCAACCAATCTCTGGTAGCGTAGATAACCAGGAGTTCTTCGGAGGCAGCGCCGCTTCTATGAACGTCTTTAAAACGGCCGCCGGGCCTGACTTGCGCGCCTTTGCCCATGGAGAATCCCGTGTCCCTCAAGATGACGGCCGATGCTGAGACTAAGAAGCCGCTTCACCATCAGCTCATCACTGATATCATCATCTTCGCGCCGCTGATCGCTTTTCCGGCATCGGTCATCGATATCGTCCTCAACCCCCCGCACGGCTGGATTAAGAGCCTGACATTCGCCGGAACGGCGTTACTGTTCGCAGTTTTCGGAGCAAAACTCCGGACGCTCGGCATATCCCTGGGTTTCCATCGACAGGGAACTCATCCTTCCTATCAGACGCATGGCTGGCTGCGGGCGACCTTCTTCATGCTTGGATGCACGACCGCGCAGGGGAAGATGATCAATTGGGTGTCCGACCACCATCACCACCACATCCACTCGGACGAAGACGAAGACCTTCACAGCCCAAAGCACGGTTTTTGGCATGCCTACATCGGCTGGCTGCGCGGGCTGCTCTTCGACCGCCGCACGTATCCGCAGTTTGAAAAAGACCGGATGATCATGTTCTTCAGCAACACGTTCTTCGTGTGGCTGATTCTGGGATTCGCGGTACCTCTGCTTCTTGGCTGGGCGACGGGCTTTGGCTGGTGGCGGGGAGTGATTTACGGCGGCGCGTTTGGAATCTTCCTCGCCAACTACGTCACCTACTGGGTAAACGCCGGGTGCCACACCTATGGAAAACAGGATTTTGCGACAGGCGATTTAAGCACGAATTTCTGGCTGGACGGCTTCTGGGGCCACAAGCTTAGCTGGATATTCGCCTACCTTTCCTGGGGTGAGACCAACCATAACAACCATCACGCAAAGGCGATCTCGGCGAACCATGGGATGTTCAAGGGACAGTTCGACCCGTCGGCCAATCTCCTGCGCATTCTGGAAAAATGCAAGCTTGTGTGGAACGTCCGATGGACGACTCGTGACGAGGCGCGAAAGCTGCAGGACGAGCTGAAACTGTCCCCCGAGGAACGCAAGGCCGAAGCGCTGGCAAGGCATGCCGGGAAATTGAAGACTGCGTCAGAACCGGGCTAGGTTAGCCTTCTAGCACATCTGAAACTCGGGCGAGGAGAAGATCAGGCGGCACACCGCATGGCATACCTTCGACGATCCGTCCGGCGTCCCAAGCGCGCCCGGGCCACCGGCTTCCGCACAGGCCTTTGTGAGCACGTTCCTCTTGGCCACCCCGTACTCGATGTCGAACATGGAACAGATGCCGTCGACCACGTCTTCCGCCTTGGTCGGTTTGAAATCGTTCTTGATCTTGTTCCCGAAGTAGTTCACCAGCCCCTTGTCGGGGTTTCCGACTCCGCAGACGGTCGCGGCGAACTTCATCCGTTCCGCCATGTTGGCGCTAGTCAGCCAGGCATTCCCCCAGCGCCAGCCGCTAACGTCGGGTGGAAAGAGGAGCTGAAGTCCCTGCTGGCTCATGGAGCCCCATAGCAGGCCGCCGGTGCCGCGAAGGATCGGGTGGAGCGGCGTCGTATCCGTCGCGGTGGTCGGTCGCAGGGAAGTGAGGAATCCGGTCAAGTCGAACTGCCGCATGATCCCGACGATAAAGTCGATCGGGCTCTTAACCTTCTGTCGGACGCACCTTTCGCTCCAGAATTCAGGCATCGTCGCGATTTCTTTCAGCACCGTCTTAACGTGGAAGTCTTTGCTTCTCAGGCTCGCCGCAACCTTCTCGACCACCTTGGGCTCGGGGTCGGCGTAGCCGTACCACTCCCATAGTTTCTTGGCAAGTCTTGACGCGGTCTCGGGACGCGTCGCCGCAATCTTGATTACGTCGGGTCCAGAGAAGGTCCCGCTCTCCCCCAAAACGGTTTTTGAACCCGTGTCGTTCAAGCCGGGTGCGAACGAGGCCGCGATCATCGGGAGTCCCGTGCGAACCGATTCTCTGAGCCGCTCCTGAACGTGTTCGGCCCCGGCCTCGTAAATCACGTATCGAAGACTCCAGCCCGTAAACGCTCGCGCTGCCTCCTTTACGTCGCCTTCGCTGTAGTGGCCGATCCCGATCGTGAACAGCTCCAACAACTCCCGGGCAAAGTTTTCGTTGGGGTGGCCCTTGACGCTGGCGTCGGTGTCGAGCCACCTCAGCATCGCCGGCGTTCGGCTGACCTCCTCAAGCATAGTGGGGAAGTGGCCATGAGCGTGATCGCGCAAGACCTGGATGTATTCGTTCATCGCCGGTCCGAACTCGACCTTATTGCCACTGATCGCCAGGTGGTTGTGCCAAAAGAGCGTGAGGTTTTCCTGGAGTGGGCGCTTGGTCATCAGCAACCTAAGCGACCACCACAAACCCATGCGATAGGGGTCGACGTACATGTCGGGCAGATTCGGCTCAAAGCAAATCTCCCATGGACTGATCGGGAACCCTTCGTCGACTTTGTCGAAGTCGACGAGATGTTGAAGCGTGGCGTCCAGCCCCAGCTTTTCGTAACTCGCCAGCTCTGAGAGAGAGGCCCCAAAACCAAACCGGCGGGAGAGATGGCGAATCTGCCCCTTCGTATCCATAGAGTTATTGTAAGTCCAATCGGCTATGGGCCTGGGCACTCTCTCCAGATTGCCCACATCAAGCCGCCAGGCGGGTTATTGCTTTGCTTGACGGCACCTCGAATGCCGACGGATACGAGCCCAGGCTCAATGCGCGGCGCCCATCCGGTCCACGCCCATTGGTCCGGGCGGAGCAAGCATGTCGAGAATCTGGGATTCTTCAAGCGCCTCGATCTGGTGTGGCAGGTTAGAGGGCAGATGCAGCACCTCGCCGCCCCGCATCTCGAACTCCCGCCGCTCCGGGGTACCCGGATCGCCGACACCCCATCGGACATGGCCGCTAATCACGTACGCGATTTGCTCGCTGTCGTGGTGGTGCAGGCCGACCGTACACCCCTTCTCTAGCTCGATCATCGCGAGCAGCATTTCGTTGCCCTTGATGAGCCTGCGGTGAAGCAGTGGCACGGGATGGTCTTGGGCGACTTCTTCCCACCGGTATTGCAGGTTGTCCATGAAGGCGATATTACACCTACGTAGGATCTCGTCATCGCTTAGACTGGGCATCCGGACCTGGTCACGATGACGAAGCTCATTGATTCGATCGGCATGCACCCGAAGCAAGTCAAGCTACCACTGGGGGTCGTTGAAGTGTACGCGCTCGTGAACCTGGCCGGCGACACCGGTCAGAGTTGTGCCGTCCTCATCCAGCCATGCAAGCAGCTCGCTGACCTTACTTTGAGCGAGACATATCGATGTGTCGGCGGCGCCATAGTAGAGGTTCACGGTATCGCCGTCGGCGCCAATCGTGTAGCCGCAAGGGAAAACGACACCGCCGACATCGCCCACCATCTCGTAGCTCTGTTCCGGTCCGAACATCCATGACTGGCTCCTTAACAGGCATACCTCGGGATGTTTTAAGTCGAAGAGCGCGAGCCCAAGTCGATAGATCGAGCCCGAGGCATGTTGACGCACTCCGTGGTAAAGCACGAGCCAACCCTTCTTGGTTCTGATAGGGGGCGGGGAGAGACCGATCTTATTGGCGTCCCACCAGGCTCCGCGGCGGGCCGGCAGCAGCAGCTTGTGATGACCCCAGTTAATCAAATCGGGAGAGTATGAGATCCACATGTGGGCGCCCAGGTCGGAGACCGGGCGATGAATGAGCGCGAACGAGCCGTCGAACTTGACGGGAAACAGCGCCGCGTCCTTATCTTCCGGCTGCATCACGAGGCCTAGCCGTTCAAACGCCACGAAGTCCTTCGTGGTCGCAAGGGCAACTCCGGGGCCAGCCTTGCTGTAAGCGGTGTACGCTATGACGAACGACTTGGTTTGCCCGAAATAGGTGATTCGGGCATCTTCGATGCCCCACAATTCCTCGGGATGTTCCTCGGGAGAGGGAAGCATCGTCGGCTGCGAGTCGACCTCCCACCCATCGACGCCGTTCCTGCTTCGAGCAGCTGTCAGGTGAGATATCCCTCGCCTATCTTCAACCCGGCAAAGTAGGAGGGTCGTGCCGTCCTCTAGAAGGGTCGCTGCCGGATTGAACACGGTGTGGGCAGGGTAAGGCCAGTCTGCTGCGGTGAGAATGGGGTTCTTCGGGTGGCGAGTGAATAAGACCTTGTAGTCGGCATGCATAGGCAAATCAGGCCAGTCGAACTCTATCTATGACTGCCCGTATGGATGCAAGTTCCGCGCTCGCCGTCAGGTAGGCGATCGTCGATTCCGCACCGCAGTTCCGGTTGACCGATCCCGGCTGAAGCCCGTCGAAGCACTTGCCCTTCAGCTCGTCGACGAGGCTGAGGCCCTCCGTGTTAGATCCGAGGAACCAGCGGTAGGCACGCCGTGCCTCTTCCTCCCAGTGGGCTCGAGAGGCAACCCTTGCCGTTGCAAGGCATGCGGACACAGTCGCCGCTGCCTCCAAGGGCTGCTGATCGAATCTGGCCTTCTTGCCGCCGCGAGAATAGAAGCCATCTGAGCCTATGGGCGCGAAGCAGCCGGTTTCCGATGTTTGAACGCAACAGAGCCACGAAAGGCTCTCGATTCCGATCTCAATCGCTTCATCGTTCGCGAAATGATCGCCTGCTACGATAAGGGCGCGTGGAAGAAGTGCGTTTTCGTAGGTCAGCTGCCCTTCAAACCACTTCCAATGCGTGCCCGTGTTGCTCTCGTAACGCTGAGTGAGGCGGTTCGAGAGGATTCTCATGAGTTCGGTGGTGAGCTTGTCGCTATCGCGCCTCAGATAGGTTTCACAGGCGAGGATTGCGTGCGCCCATGGCCGGGGATCCGGTTCATCGAGGATGTTCGGCAAAGTCAGCCGGAAGTACTCACCGGCAAGAGTCGCAAGGTCATCATCTGCCGAGACAAAAGCCGTCGCCAGAGCTTCAAGAATCCTTCCAAAGCAATCACCTGAGCAGGACTCTTCCCAGACCTTGGCATAAGATAGGAAATTCCGGAATCGGCAGTTCCCTTGGTTGAGGGAATGCATTAGGAATGCGAAGTAGGTCGATATCAGATTCTCAATTCGGTCGTCCGCATTTCGGCCGGCCAAGTGTAAGCACAAGGTCAACGCGCGCGCATTGTCGTCGGAGCAGTAGCCTTCCTTGCGGTTGGGAAATCGGCAAAGGGCATGCTGAGTAATCCCGGTCTCGTCAGTTAGCGAAACGAGATGCTCGATCGATGGCCCCTGCCATCGCGACGGAACCTCAAGATCGTGGTGTTCGTAAACCAACTTGAGCGGACTCGAGCTTTCAGACCGAGCCGATTCGAATACTTTCGCGTAGGCTGCTCCAACCCGCTGCCACTTCATCGGTTCGGCATATAGAAATGCCCTTCGCGCGATCTCCTCTCTTCGGTCGGTATCGCCAAGGAGTCCATTAATGGCCACGGCCAAAGCCCCGGAGTCGCGGAAAGGCACGAGAATGCCGCGATCGTCGGCCAGCAGTTCCTCCGCATACCAGTATGGGGTCGAAACTACCGCTCCGACTCCGCCAAGCGCATATGCTAGAGTGCCTGATACCACTTGTTCAGGCTTCAAATAGGGCGTGACATAGACGTCGGCAGCGGCAAGCCAGCCGGCCAACTCGCGATTGCTCAGGTATCTGTCCAGGAAGCGGACGCTATCCGCGATCCCTAGCTCCGAAGCGCGTGCTTTCAACCATCGGCGATAAGTTTCGCCTTCGCGCATCTTGATCTTCGGATGGGTTGCCCCGGCCACGAGATAGATGGCGTCAGGGTGCTCTGCCAGGATTGCCGGCATTGCCTCGATCATGAAGTCGATTCCCTTGTCGCGCGACAACAGTCCAAAGGTGAGGATGAGTGACTTCTCGAAAAGGTTATGACTCTCTCGAAGGCTTCGACCAACTCCGGAGTTCGCCCGGTGGATGCCATGGGGAACGACGACGATCAGATCTTCGGGGACTCGGTAAACCCGCCGCAGGATCTCAGCTCCGTTGTTGCTCATCGTGATCACCTTGGAGCTGAGCTGCGTTAACTCTTCGAAGACCTGCCGCTGGAAGGCGCTTGGGCTAGTGAGAACGGTGTGTAGGGTGCTGACAATCGGCATATTGACCATGCTCAGCAATGAAAGCAAGTGCGAGCCGGATTCGCCACCGTAGATGCCGAATTCGTGTTGAACACAAAGAAGGTCATAACTGCCCGAGTTGAGTCGGTCGCCGAGCTGCCTGTACGCTGCGAGGTCTTGCTCTGCAAGTGTCCCTTTTACGACAGCTGGATATTGGTAATGCCTGCCGTCGTTGACTGCGTAAACGTCGACATCCGCAGCAGGGAGGTTCGTCGCAAGTGCCTTGGCGAGATCCGCAGTGAAGGTTGCAATGCCGCAGCGTCGCGGCACATGGTTTCCCAGGATAGCGACCCTTCGAATACTCGCGTTCTTCATCTGACCTCCATGGGTGGGCCCGAGTATCGCGATGGCGCAGAAAATGCGAGCCTTCGGAGGGGCTTGAGCATCGATGCTTCCGGCTTGCGCACACCGCCGACTCAGCTGTCTATCGGACCATTAGACAGGAAGGCGGGTTCCTTCAAGCTGGGACCCGGGCACTGTGCTTACGGAAGGTCAGGCGTAAGATAGCTCGACAATCTTCCTTGCCGCTTCCTGGACCGTTGCGGCCGGTTGGACGATCGACCCCTTCAGGATTTCTCGTCCTTCCTCGGCAGCGGTTCCCTCGATCCGCGCCACCACGGGGACCTTAATCTTAAGTTCGGAAAAAGCCTGGAGAACGCCTTTGGCGACTTCGTCCACACGGGTGATGCCGCCGAAGATATTGATGAGCAGACCTTTGACGTTGGGGTCCATCATCACGAGCTCGACGCAGGACTTGACACGGTCGGCCTGGGCGCCGCCCCCAACGTCGAGGAAGTTGGCCGGCTTTCCGCCGGCTGCGCTGACCTCGTCGAGAGACTGCATGACCAGGCCGGCGCCGTTGCCCATGATGCCGATGTCGCCGCCCAGCTTGACGTAGGCGATACCGCGCTTGGCGGCTTCGGCTTCGATTGGGTCCTCCGCCGATTCGGCCGATGTCGCGACATATTCCTTGTGCCGGAACATTGCGTTGTCGTCGATTGACACCTTCGCGTCGGCCGCAATGAGCTTTCCATCGGGCGTCAGCGCGCATGGGTTTACCTCGATCATTTCGGCGTCTGACTCGACGTAGGCCCTTACGAGCTTCTTGATGAGCGAGATCATCTGAGACTGGGCCTCCTTCGGGATTCCAGCCCTCTTCACCGCGTTTCGAAGTTCGAAGTCGGCAAGGCCCCATGCCGGATCGATGGGGATCTTCACGATCGCCTCCGGATTGTCCTCAGCGACCTGCTCGATCTCCATGCCGCCCTCCGCGCTTAACATCACGATGTTTCGCTGGGTATTGCGATCGAGTAGCACGGAAATATAGAACTCCTTCGCGATATCGACGATCTTTGCGATCAACACCTTGTCGACGATCATTCCAGTCGGGTTTTGGACGCTCACGAGCCGCTTGCCGATTAGGTCAGCAACGAACTTGGCGGCGTCCGTGGCGTTGTCGAACAGTTTTACGCCCCCCGCCTTTCCGCGCCCTCCCATGAGCACCTGAGCCTTAACCACGACCTTGCCGCCCAGTTGCTCGGCGATTACCTTCGCCTCCGAGTAATCGTGGGTGACATCGCCCTCCGGCACGGGAACGCCGAATTTGGACAGCAACTCCTTGGACTGGTACTCGTGTAGCTTCATGGAAGGTGCAAAGCTTACCTTTGGGGGCTTCGTGACCTTCGACCGGAGCGATCCCCGGCCTCGTCCGCCGCCACCAAAAGCTCGAAGAAGCTTTCCGGCACTCCCAAGGTATCGTAAATCTATGCCTGAGGAGATGCCGGAAGGCGAGGGCCCGGATAACCTAGACGAGCCACCGTCGTTCTTCCCGCTGGACAGCGGGGCGCCATTGCGCGAGCATGGCAACATGGGCGAGCTTATCGAAGTGCAGATCGAGGGCATCTATCAGGCCGACTCCGGAGGTACGACGTCCCGCTTCGTTCTCGTGAGCGATGGGGATCGTAAACTACCCATCCTCATCGGCGGATTCGAAGCGACCGCGATCACACTTCCGCTGGAAGGAACCCGTGCCGACCGGCCCCAAACCCACGACCTAATCAAGAACATCCTTGACCGGGTCGACATCCGCCTAGACCGTGTCGTGATCGACGACTTGTGGAACGGCATCTACTACGCCAAGCTCTATCTCCGGAGCGGAAAAGAAGAGATGGAGATCGATGCCCGGCCGAGCGACGCGATCGCCCTTGCCGTTAGGTTCGATGCGGCCATTTACGTAGCGGACGCCATCCTGGATCAAGGCCTGGAAGAGTAGGGGATTAAACCGCCGGGCAGTTGCCCGCCTCGCCGCCTCACCGACTCATCCTTGGAAGCCGGTAATCTCAGCCTCCATGGACCCCGCCGCGCGCGCCGAGGAACTCCGCAAAACGATCGAGCACCACAACTACCGCTATTACGTGCTCGATTCGCCTGAGATCAGCGATACCGAGTGGGATAGGCTATTGCGCGAACTTCAGGAGATCGAGCGCGATCACCCGGAGCTGATCACGCCCGACAGCCCAACCTTGCGAATAGGCGGCGCCCCGGTCGCCGGATTCCCTTCTCATCGCCACTTGGTTTCCATGCTCTCTCTCGATAACGCATTCGGTGAAGAAGAATTGAGGACCTTCCACGATCGAATCGCAAAGAGTCTCGGCGAAGAGCCGGAATTCCTGGTCGAGCTCAAGTTCGATGGCGCTTCGATCTCCCTAACGTACGTCGACGGACTCCTGCAGACCGCCGCGACTCGTGGCGACGGTACGACGGGTGAAAACGTCACCGCCAACGCGAAGACCGTCCGCGGAATCCCCCTGCGGATGCGGCGCGAACTAGCAGGCACGATCGAAGTGCGCGGCGAGGTGATCATGTTCAAGGAAACCTTCGCCGCACTGAATCAAGTAAGGGCGGATCGGGGCGAGCAGGTCTTCGCGAACCCCCGCAACGCGGCCGCCGGAGGTCTGCGCCAGCTGGATTCCCGGCTAACCGCCGAGCGAAAGCTGAACTTCTTTTGCTACGGGTTTGGAGCGGTCCGGCTGTCGGGTGGCGAGGGCCTTGCGGAAACCCAGAGCGGCAGCCTGGAGGGCCTTCGTGACCTAGGCTTTGCCGTAAACCAAGAAGCCAAGGTGCTCAAGGGCTTCGCAGCGCTCCACGATTTCGTGCGAGCGGCCGAGTCCAAAAGACCAGGCTTGCCCTTTGGAATCGATGGAATCGTCATCAAGGTTAACCGCCTGGATCAACAGGAAAAGCTCGGTTATACATCTCGCGGACCTCGTTGGGCGGTTGCCTACAAGTTCCCTGCCGAGCAGGCATTCACGAAACTTAATGGGATTCTCGCTCAAGTTGGGCGAACCGGAACGATTACTCCGGTCGCAGATCTGGAAGCGGTGTTCGTCGGAGGCGCGACGGTCACTCGGGCCACCCTCCACAACTATCCGGACATGTTTCGCAAGGACGTTCGCGAGGGCGACATCGTCATCATCCAGCGGGCAGGCGATGTGATCCCTGAGGTCGTCGGACCGGTTCTGGAGAAAAGGGACGGGAATCCGCCGATACCGAAGGAGCCCACACAATGCCCCGAATGCGCCACGCCGCTGATCCGGAAAGAGGGCGAGGTCGCGCTCAAGTGCCCGAACAAGAGCTGCCCCGCTCAGGTCGCGGCGAAGATCGGCCACTTCGTCTCTCGAGGCGCAATGGACATCGAGGGGCTTGGCTGGAAAACCATTGTTCGCCTTCTCGAGATCGGCATTCTGAGCGACCTGCCGAGCATTTACCGGCTGAGGGATCGACGTGAGGAACTGGTCGGTCTCGAGCGCATGGGAGACCTGAGCGTCGACAACTTGTTGGAAGGCATCGAGACCAGCAAGACGCGTCCTCTGGATCGGTTTCTGAACGGCCTGGGAATCCGGTTCGTCGGGGATCGAGGTGCGCGCGATCTCGCCAATTTCTTTGGGACGCTGGAAGCGATCCGAAAGGCAACCTACGACGACCTTCTGAAGGCGCCCGATATCGGACCACGAACGGCAAGCGAGATCGCCGAGTGGTTAGAAGAGGAAGAGAACCAGCGGATCATTGGGGACCTCCTGGAACTCGGAGTTCATCCGAGCGAGCCGGAGCGCGCGGAGAGCGACCTCTTCGCCGGCCAGACCTTCGTCTTCACCGGCTCGCTGGAAAAGTTCACCAGGGAGGATGCCGAGGCGCTCGTCATGAAGCTCGGAGGAAAAGCCGCCGGGTCGGTGAGCAAGAAGACCTCGTTCGTGGTAGCAGGGCCGGGCGCCGGCTCAAAGCTGGCGAAGGCGGAAGAACTGAACATCCAGGTTCTGACTGAAGATGAGTTCCTAACGAAGCTGCCATCGGGCAGCCTGGGCGTGGGATAACCGTTGAACCGCTTTGTCATTCCGACTGGCGAAGAATCTTCGCACAAAGGGACGCTCGTCAGGCTTGATCTGGACCGCTGCCTGTTCAGCGGCCAGGTTTTCCGCTGGCGGAAGCTTTGTGACGGAGTCTACGAGGGCGTCGACGGGAATGACTGGTTCTTCTTAAGAAAGACCGGCAAAGAGCTGAGCGTCGAGTCTAGCGCAAGCGAAGCCGAGTTCAGGAGGTTTTGTAGACTAGACGCCGACGTAGACAAGGTCGCGGAAGAACTCAGGCGCGTAGCTCCCGAGATGGCGCCCACGATATCCTCGCTAGCCGGCCTGCGGCTGATGCGACCCTCCGACCCGGTCGAGGTGTTCTACTGCTTCCTTTGCACCGCGAACAATAACCTGAAACGCATCATGCCGATGGTTCAAAGGCTCTGCGAATATGGAGAGCCGCTGGGGAGTCAGCCTCCCGGCGGTTCGCAACGCCGGTTTCCGCGCAGCGAGATCGTCGCAGCCATCCCAGAGGATGAGCTGCGCGCGAAAGGTTTCGGCTACCGGGGAGCGACGATCCCGTACGCTGCGGGTGAAGTGATGCGTCGCGGGGGCGACGACTGGATCGCCGGCCTTAAGGCGGCCGGTTACGAGGAGGCCCACCGCAAGCTTGTCGGCATCAAAGGAATTGGTCACAAGCTAGCCGACTGTATCTGTTTGTACGGGCTACATTACGATGAGGCGGTTCCGATCGATACCCACCTCTGGCAAGCCGCTTGCCGCGTCTTCTTTCCCAAACACGCGGGCAAATCGCTGACCGAGTCGCGATACCGCGAAGTCGGCGACTACTTCCGCGAACGGTTTGGTGATCTCGCCGGTTGGGCGCATCTGTTCTTGTATTACGGAAACATGACTGACGCCGGCTAGCGTCCGACGTCAGTGTCGACTCAACGAGCAGGTCAATCGAAAGTCGCCCGGCACCGGTATCGGGGGAAGGGAAGGATTCCACTTGACCTCGCGGACATGGTACGACTGCGGAATTGACGAGATCGCTACAATAAACCGTGCACGACCTCGATATCCGGATCTTTCACTGGATCAACGGCTGGTCGTCTCAATGGGACCCATTCTACGTTTTCTTCAGCGAGGGAACGAAGGGTCTAGCGATGAGGATCGGCATTGGCGCTATTTTGATGCTCCTCATCGCAGCGGGCCCAACCACCCGAAGAGCAGCCCTCATTACGATCGCTTCCGTGGCCTTGGCCAACACCTTTTCGGATGGACTGAAGCATCTCTTTCATATGCTGCGACCTTGCGTCGAGCTTCAGGATGTGACCCTGCGTGTAGGATTGCTCGACAGCTATGGAACGGCGTCGTCGCATAGTGCAAACATGGCGGCTGTAGCCGCCGTGCTTTGCTACTACTTCAAGTGGTGGGGGACGCCATGGGTCCTCTTGGCCCTGCTGACTGGCCTGTCCCGCATTTTCGTAGGCGTTCACTATCCGTCGCAAGTCCTACTGGGTTACGTCTGTGGTGCGCTTTCGGCGTTAATCGTGATAAAGACGTGGGAGGCATTCGTAAAACTACGAAGGAGCAAGGAACCTATGAGCGGCACGAGCTGACCGTTGAGGTTTTCAGGAGCTCGCAATCGACATGACTCCTACCGGCCGCCTCAAGCCACACCAGGCATCGATCCTGATCGCCGCGGGTGTTTCGTTGCTCCTGTGGGCGATCCCGGTCTTCGGCTTCGTCCTTTTGCCCCTCCAGTACTTGAACACTCACCTGCATGAATTCAGCCATGCCTTTGTGGGGATCGTCACCGGCGCCGAGGTCGGCCCGATCAGGGTGTTTGCGAACGGAAGCGGAGTAACCCTCGTCGCTGGCGGCAGTCCCGTTCTCGTGAGCTCGGCAGGCTATATTGGCGCGACGATCATCGGCGCATTGGTCATCCTGTTTGGCCGGACCGAGCGAGGCGCCGAAATCACCCTTAGGTCAGTTGCGGTGGTCTTGGTCCTTAGCTTCGCGTTCTGGGTCCGAGGCGACCTCATCGGGGTCGTCAGCGGCATCTTTTGGATCGGCGCGCTCCTCTGGCTCCCGTCGGTTCTAAAGGGCAAGAACCTCGTGCTGCTTGCCCAATTCATCGGCATGCAGCAGTGCCTGGCGTCAATCCAGGCTCTGTACATCTTGCTGAAGATCAGCGTCTACCCCGACGTTGCCAGCGACGCCGGCAACATGGCCAAGATCACCGGCGTGCCCGCCATGGTATGGGCGGTGCTTTGGGGAATGATCGGCCTCGGAACGCTCTACGTCACGCTCCGGGCTGCGTGGGGGCAGCGTCCGGCGGCGTCTTGACGTCTAGCGGAACGCTGATGTCGACGTTCCCGATCGGGTCCATCGGCTTGCCCTCGATCTCGAACTGGACTTTGTCGATACTAGGGAAATGGGACAGCGTTTTGCAGATTCCCTGAAGCAGTGTGGCCTCGTCCGAAGATCCGTATGTCTTTTGCTGCATCCCTTCGGTAAAGCTGATGAACGCGATGCCATCTTTCACGTTGCAGCCCACGGCGCGGGCATTATCGGGCACGAAGTGCGTGTTCTCCAAATACCGATTGATGGCAAAAACGATGGGGTCGCTCCCATCCGGAACCTTCTCCGTTTTTTCGTCGAAGGTTAGATTCCCTCCGCTGGAGCTGGGAATGAGCACTGTCGCCGATGAGGGAACTGTTGGCTGCTGATGGGTTGGCCTATCGGTTGTCTCCGGCGGCGAAGAACGCCGAAGCAAGGGTGCCGGCACGTCCTGCGCCTCCGGCGTATGCTTGATGTACGCGCCTACCGCAAAGACGCCCACCGCGCCCGCGAGCAGGAGCACAATTAAGCCCAGAGGGTTACTTCTTTTTGCCTTCATCGCCTAGATAAGCCTTTAATCCTTTAACAACCGCGGTCGCGATTCCGTTCTGGAAGTCGTCCGTCATCATCCTTGCCCGATCCTTCTTCGTATTCAGGAAGCCGCACTCGATCAGCACCGCGGGCATCTTAGCACCTCTTAGGACTGCGAATCCCGTACGATAGATCTTTTGGTCGCTCCAAACTCCCATGCCGCCGATGCCGTTCACCTTGACGATCTCGCGCTGGATGCAGTCGGCCATCACCTGGCATATCGGATCGCGAGCATGGAAGAAGGTGATCGTGCCGCTCGCGGAATTGTCGAGTTCGTTCGAGTTGATGTGAACCGAGATGAAAAAGTCCGCGCCATTGCGATTCGCGATCGACGGGCGCTCGCTGAGCGGGATAAACACGTCGGTCTTGCGCGTCATGATGACGGTCGCACCCTCATTAGCAAGCTGCTGGCTTACCAGCTTGCCGATCGAGAGCGTGAAATCTTTCTCGCTCAAGCCGGCCGATTGTGTCCCTTGGTCGTGACCGCCATGCCCAGGGTCGATGACGATCACCTTGCCGGCAAGATGGCCGTTACCCACGTTCGGTTTCAGAAGTTGGATCTGAAGATTCGAACCGGACAGCGAAAACTCGAGTCCCATCGGTCTCGCTAGAGTCAAAGCGACGACGAGGTTGCCGTTCTCGTCTCGAACGTCCACGTCGCGAACCGTTGGTCCCTTAGCGAGTGAGAAGTCCGCGCCCTCGGCTCGTCTTCCGCCGGGGAATACGATCTCGATGACGTTCGCCTCGGGCCTCCGGAAGCCCGGCATTGCCAGCTTTCCACCCGCGACCTTCAGCGTCATCGCGGTAATCCTGTCTCCCTCGGAATCGACGGTTAGCGGACCAACCATTGGAGAGGCCGAATAGCCGGCCTGCACTGGTTGCGGCATATCGGGATCGGATGCGGGGTCATAGCCATGCCGAGGCGGTTCTGTTAGAGGTGGCCCGGACTGCTGGTTACCGGATTGTGTCTGCTTTGGGTCGGGTTTCCCTTCTTCGTCTTCATTCCCGCGATTCGTTTTCTTCGCGTCATTTGGGGTTGAATCGCTCACGTCGAAGTCGAAGCTTTTGCCCGGTTCGAACTTCCGAGCGGCGAGCTGGGGATCGTAATCGGTTTCCAATACGACTCGAACCGTGTCTGGCTTGAATTGTTTGATACGAGACGTGCCGTCGAGGTCGACTTCGGTCTTCTTCAGAAGCTTTGCACCCTGAAGATCGACCACGACCCGCTTCGGATCTTCCATCGTAAAGATCGTCGGTTTCACCGACATATTGCTTTCAATAGAGAAGTGGCCCTTCTTGATCTGCACCCGCGTGAGTCCGGCAAGCACGATGAGGCGATCACCGTCCCAGCTCGAGTCGGAGCCGAGCCGCTCGAGGGCGTTGCGCAACGGGATCATTGGCGTGTCGGAGACGTCGCGCACGCTCACCCGAACGTGCTGGTCCTCGGCGTTAATCTCGAGCTTGTCCCCCTTGCGCGAGTAGCTCCATCCGATCAGATCGAGGAAGTGGAAAGGGACGTAACATTCGTCGTCGACCCGAACGCAATGTTCATCGACGACTCCACGGTGGGTAAAAACGACGTCGGCGGGAGCTTGTGCTCTGGCCGCGCTCGTCATTGCCATCCATGGCACTAGAGCGAGCAGCAAGCGCTTCATAAAACTAGTTCCGTTGCGCGGATTGTACACCGTTCCCCATATTTGGTCAACCGAGCGGGCTTATCCGTTTGAATACGGGCGAGTTATGCGCAATCATTCGCTCCCTCGCTTGGAAATGGTTAAATGGGAGAATCCGACCCTGTGGTTCAGGACGGATTTCGATGCGCCTGTGATTCGGTCAAGTCAGCGATTGGCTGTCCCGTACTACCCGGCTCATCTGATGCGGGCGATTAGCTCAGTTGGTAGAGCGCCTCGTTTACACCGAGGATGTCGGCGGTTCGAGTCCGTCATCGCCCACCATTATTCCCGTATACGTTCCGCATAGATAGGTAACAAACGTTCCGAACACATAGGTTACAAGCTATCTGTCATAAGGGCGAATCTAAACCCATGCGGAGAAGTTCATCACGGGCACCGGGGGCTAAAGGGTGATGAAGTTCTTAAGCCGGCGCGTAGGTTCGTTCTCGTCATCACGGGGTGGGGGGGCTATATAGTGATGACGAGACTTTGAGGTGGCATGCCAGCCCAACGGCCTGAAGCATGCAGCCCTCGCGGGCTCAGCGCCAGCGGTTCGGGTAGCGAAGGCTGTTCGCCCACCTGCAAGGTGGGCGCCACGGCCGCGGAGCCGTCGCTCCGCGATTCCCGAAAACTTCGCCTGGAAAGCTGGCAGCACTTTCGTCCCCATATGAGAGAATCAAGCCGTGCAAATCGAGATCAGTAGGCGAGAACTGCTCGCCGGAATCGGCGCAATGGCGACCACGCCTCCGAGCCGGTGGCGGCAAGATCCTAAGCCGGTCGGATGGGCCGTGCTCGGACTCGGCAGCTACGCTCAGAACCAGATCATGCCGAATTTCGCGTCGTGCCGCAAGTCGAAGCTCGTCGCCCTTATCAGCGGTCACCAGAGCAAGCTAGACACTTTCGGCGATCGATACGAAATCGCCAAGAAGAACCGCTACTTGTACGACCAGATGGATGCGATCCGGAACAACCCGGAAATCGAGGTAGTGTATGTGATCACGCCGCCGGCCACCCATCCAGGATTCGCGATTCGCGCTGCTCGAGCCGGAAAGCACGTGGTCAGCGAGAAGCCAATGGCGCCGACCGTGGCGGAGTGCCAAGCCATGATCGACGCCTGCCGAAAGGCGGGAAAGCTTCTCCAGATCGGATACCGCTCCCACTATGAGACGCACAACATACGCGCGATCCAAATGTGCCGCAAAGGCGAACTTGGCAAGATCAGGTCTATTCGATCGGATCACGGATTCAACATCGGCCACGGCCAGTGGCGCACGCGACGTGCCCTCGCCGGCGGCGGCTCGATGATGGATATTGGAATCTACTCGCTGCAAGCTCTTCGCTATCTCTCTGGCGAAGAACCTATCGAGGTGTCGGCGACGATCAAAAATCCTCCGAACGACGACCGGTTTGTGGACTGTGAGGACACCGTCGAGTTTGCGCTTAGGCTTCCAAGCGGCATCGACGCCCGTGGAGCGGGCGGCTATTCCTGGCAACCGGGCAAGAGCCGGTTCGAGGTGCTGGGCGAAAGGGGAACGTTGCTTGGCGAGCCGGCGACACCCTACGAAGGTCATCGGCTCGCCTTGGACGGACGTGTCGTCGAAGTTGCCGCGAACAACCAGTTCGCTGCCCAGATGGACCACTTCTCGGATTGCATCCGCACGGGAGGAAAAGTTCGGACGCCGGGAGAAGAGGGCCTACGCGACATCCGGATCGTGCAGGCAATCTACGAGTCGGCGAGCTCAGGGAAGCCTGTTAGGCTGAGATGATGATGTCAGATGCCTCGGAATTGAGGAGTCCCGCCACGATTGGCTCGGCCTAACCGGACTTCGGTTGGAATGACCAAACCTTCAGTAGACTAAAAGGGAAGAGTCACTGCAAGACTTGCGTTAGCCATGGTTTCTGGAACCTCCCTCCCTTGCGCATTCATCCGATGAAGTCGTCGATTCCCTTTATCGTGATCGCACTGGCACTGCTGGGTTATGCCTCGGTCGCGAATCAAGCTGCGAAGGCCACCAACGTCGACTTTGATCGCGACGTCATGCCGATCCTGAGCCAGCGATGCTTTAAATGCCATGGACCCGACGTGGCAACGGCGGCCGGTGGCCTACGGCTCGACTCGTTCGCGGGAGCGACGAAGTCGGTGATCGTCCCTGGGTTGCCGGAGAAGTCCTACCTGATCGACAAGGTGTCTGCTAAGGATCCGGCGATGCGGATGCCACCCGAAAACTCAGGCGTCAAGCCGCTCATCGAATCTCAGATCCAGACTCTGCGCCAATGGATCAAGCAAGGTGCGAAATACGAGAAGCACTGGTCGTTCATTCCGCCTTTGATGCCGAAGCTGCCCGTGGTCAGCGATCCCAAGTGGTGCCGCAATCCGATTGATCGGTTCGTGCTGGCAAAACTGGATCAAGCAGGGCTCAAGCCGGAGCCTGAGGCGGACAAGAACACGCTCGCCCTTCGCGCCGCGCAATCCCTCATGGGTTTGCCGCCAAGCCCCTCCGAAGTCGACTCCTTCCGCAAGGACACGATGCCCGGCGCCTATGAGCGGTATGTCGACCGCCTTCTCGCCAAGCCGGAATACGGAGAGCACGAGGCCCGCTACTGGTTGGACGCCGTCCGCTACGCCGACACCCACGGCCTTCAGCTCGACAACGAGCGAGGCATCTATCCGTATCGAGACTGGGTCGTCCAGGCATATAACAAGGACCTTCCGTTCGACAGGTTCATCGAGTGGCAGCTCGCCGGAGACCTACTTCCGAATCCGACGACAGAGCAGCTTGTCGCTACCGGCTATGTACGGATGAACCTCACGTCGAACGAAGGGGGCGCGATCGAGGAGGAATTCCTCGCTCGTAACACGTTCGACCGCGTGGATACTACGAGCACCGTACTTCTCGGTCTCACCGTGCAATGCGCTCGCTGCCACGATCACAAGTACGACCCGATCAAACAGCGCGACTATTATGGTCTCTACGCCTATTTCGACAGCACCACCGACAAGCCGCTCGATGGCAACATAGCATATCCACCACCGGTTATCCGGGCTTCATCCCCAGCTCAGGAAGCCCGGCTGGAGGAAATGGCGAAGGCCCTGGACGTTCTTCGGGCCCGAGTCGAGCCGAACGTGGCCGGGGCCTATCTAGAAGCTCACCACAATCCGATTCCGACGAGCCGCGACTGGCAGATCAGTCCCGTGTATTCGTCGAAAACCTTCGACGAGGCGTTTGATCATTCCGAGCCGCCAGAGCCGGGCCAGCAAGCCGCTGTCGTGTGGAAGCCAATGAAGTTCGTTGTCGGCAAAGATCACCTGAACATCATCGGCAAGGATAATTCCTCCGTCTACGTGCGGGGAACGGTGACCCTAAATGAGGCGAAATCTTTCACCTTCGGGGTCTCTAGCGACGACGGCGTTAAGGTTTGGCTAAACGGAAAACTGATCCATTCCCACAAGATCACTCGCGGAGTCGATGAAGGCATCGACCCCGTGAAGGGCGACTTCAAAGCGGGTGACAACGAGCTGGTGATCAAGGTCACGAACGGTGGCGGGCCAGACGGGTTGAATCTCCGTCTTTCCGATGCGAACGTTAAGCGTATCGACGATGCCCTGGCTGCCTTCCGAAAAATGCCGGGCGCTGCCTCGGCGACACTAGAATTGCGTTCGGTCTACCTCGAGGTGGGACCGGCCAGTCCCGACGCTTTGAAATACCGAAAGCTGCTGAAGGATCGATCCGCGCTAGAGGCCTCGATCCCGATGAGCCTGATCGCACAGGAGATGCCGACACCTCGTCCGACCTTCATCCTGAAACGCGGCCTTTACGACCAGAAGGGCGATTCAGTCATGCGGCATATTCCGCCCGCGCTTGGCTCCTTTCCGGCAGGCGCGAGGCAGGATCGGCTTGGACTGGCTGAATGGCTGATCTCTCCATCCAATCCGTTGCTGGCGCGCGTCTACGTGAACCGAATCTGGCAGCAGCATTTCGGAACCGGCATCGTGAAGACCAGCGAGGACTTTGGCAGTCAAGGCGAATGGCCAGTCGATCAACCACTACTGGACTATCTTGCTGTTGGCTTCGAGCAGAATGGCTGGAGCGTCAAGAAGCTCAACCGGCTCATCGTTACATCGGCCGCCTTTCGGCAAGCCTCACGGATCGTACCAGTCAAGCTCGGGAAAGACCCGGAAAACCGGCTCATATCCCGCGGACCCAGATTCCGGCTCGATGCCGAAGTCATTCGCGATAAGGCGTTGTTCGCGGGCGGTCTGCTCGACGAGGAACTGGGGGGTAAGGGGTTCAAACCCTACCAGCCAGACGGCCTTTGGGAAGGTGCTTCCGATCCAGCTAGCGGGACCCACTTCTACGTACGAGACAAAGGGAAAAACATCTACCGGCGAAGCATATATCTGTTTTGGAAGCGGACCGCGCCGCCGCCCGCCATGCTGACCTTCGATGCGCCTCTACGCGACACATGCATCGTTAGGCGATCCTCGACGAATACGCCGTTGCAAGCCCTGACGACCGAGAACGAGCCGGCATTCCTGGAAGCCTCGCGAACCATGGCCCAGCGACTGCTGGAGGGGAAGTTGGATGATGACAAGCGGCTAAGGATAGCCTACGACCTGGTTATGTCCCGGCCTCCTCGGCCGGCGGAAGTCTCGTTGCTGAAACACGCTCTCGCCCTGTACCGCAAGCGGTATTCGAGTGACCCCGCAGCGGCAAAGAAGCTGCTTATGGTCGGCGACGCGCCGCAAATCAAGAATCTATCCGCACCCGAGGTCGCCGCTTGGATGCTGATCTGCTCTACACTAATGAACACCGACGAGTTTCTGACGCAACACTAGGGATAACGATTGAGCACCCTTGCTTCGCACTGGTTGATCGCCCTGTTCGGTAATCCGCCAACCTTCTAGAACACCATGGATCCAATCCGCGAGGCCGAACTGCTGATGACGCGCCGACAACTGTTCGGCAAAGCGGCTCTCGGAGTCGGGACCGCGGCTCTCGGTCGCCTGCTGTCGGTCGGCGGTTTGTCAGGTATCGCGGCCTTGGCGGGCGCCTTCGGAGATCAAGGTCGTGGAATCCCAGGGATGCCGAGCTTCGCGCCAAAAGCAAAGCGCGTCATCTACCTATTCATGAGCGGCGGCCCGAGCCAGCTTGACCTGTGGGACTACAAACCAAAGCTACACGACCTATTCGACAAGGATTTGCCCGACCAGATCCGCCGTGGCCAGCGGATTACGACGATGACGAGCGGGCAGACAAGATTCCCGATTGCGCCATCGATTTACAAGTTCAAGAAGTACGACAACCGGGGCGACGGGATCTGGGTCAGCGAGCTCCTGCCGCACACGGCCGAAGTCGTCGGCGAGCTGTGCGTTGTCCGCACGATGTGGACTGAAGCGATCAATCACGACCCCGCAACCACATACATCCAGACGGGGAGCCAGCTTCCTGGCCGGCCGAGCATGGGGGCTTGGGTGAGCTATGGCCTCGGGAGCATGAACGAGGATTTGCCGACCTACGTGGTTCTTCACAGCAAGGTGACGAGCGGGAAACCGAATCAGGCGGTCTATCCAAGGCTGTGGGGAACCGGATTTCTGCCGAGTGAATATCAGGGAGTCGCTCTCCGAGCCCAGGGCGATCCTGTGCTCTACCTGAAGGACCCGGACGGGATGGACCGCGCGACTCGGCGCACGATGCTCGACAGCGTCGACGCGCTGAACAATCAGTCGCTCAGCGCCTTCGGCGATCCCGAGATCGCAGCCCGGATCAAGCAGTATGAGCTCGCATACCGGCTTCAAACGAGCGTTCCCGACCTGATGGACCTCAGCAAAGAAACTCCAGAGACATTCGAACTCTATGGCAAGGATGCCCACGAAGCCGGCACTTTCGCCGCGAATTGTCTGCTCGCTCGGAGGATGGTGCAGCGCGGAGTGAGATTCATCCAGATCTTCCATCGTGGCTGGGATCTCCATAGCGACCTTCCAAAGGACATCCCAACCCAGGCGAAGGACGTCGACCAAGCATGCGCGGCTCTCATCAAGGACCTAAAGCGGACGGGCCTGCTTGACGAGACGTTGGTGGTATGGGGTGGTGAATTCGGTCGAACCGTTTATTCTCAGGGACCGCTGAGCCAGGCAAATTACGGCCGGGACCATCAGCCGCGCGCGTTCACGATGTGGATGGCAGGCGGCGGCGTGAAGCCAGGCACCGTTTACGGATCGACCGACGACTATGGATACAACATCGTCGACAAGGACGGCAACATCATCGATCCCAGTGTCGACAACTTTACTCCCGGGGCTGTCCATGTTCACGACCTTCAGGCGACCATATTGAACCAGCTTGGCATCGACCACACCAAGCTGACGTATCACTATCAGGGGCGAGACTTTCGGCTGACGGACGTGCACGGGCACGTCGTCAGGGATTTGATTTCATAGGCGACCATGCCCAATCGACGAGTTCGCGCCAACGACATCCGGAACGAGTCTGGAAACCGCGGAAGGGGCCTTAGTTTGGTGTTGGGGCTCGCGGTCGTCTCGGTCGCAGCTGCGATTCAGGCCGGCAATGCGGCGGGCATCTCACCAGAGCAGTCTGCGTTCTTCGAATCAAAGATCCGGCCTATCCTCGCTGAAACGTGTCAGGGCTGTCACGGAAAGAATGTGCAAATGTCCGGGCTACGGCTGGATTCGTTAGCCGGTCTCATGAAAGGCGGGGTTTCCGGTCCCGCAATCGTGGCAGGCAATCCTGACGCAAGTTTGCTCGTTAAGGCAATTCGCCAGACCGGCGCCCTCAAAATGCCGCAGGGCGGCAAGCTTAGTGCATCCGAGATCGCCGACATCGAGGCTTGGGTGAAGATGGGAGCACCTTGGCCGGAGGACGCCTCACAGCGTGATGCCCGCCTGGACCTGTGGTCTCTTCGTCCGGTCAAGAAACCGCGGATGCCTAAGGTCAAGAATTCCTCTTGGGCGAGAAACCCAATCGATGGTTTCGTCCTTGCCGGCATCGAAGCCAGGAAGCTCAAGGCCGCGCCGGCTGCCGATCGCCGCACGCTGCTGCGACGTGTGACCTACGATCTTACGGGCCTGCCGCCCACGGTCGAGGAGATGGCGTCATTTCTGGCTGACAAGGCGCCTGATGCGTATGAAAGAGTGGTCGACCGGCTGCTCGCCTCGCCTCGGTACGGCGAGCGCTGGGCAAGGCTCTGGCTGGACGTCGCGCGATACTCGGATACGAAGGGATACGTGTTCGAGGAGGACCGGAACTATCCGAACGCCTACACGTACCGCGATTGGGTCATCCAAGCCTTCAACGAAGACCTGCCGTACGATCAATTCATCGTTCAGCAGCTCGCCGCCGATCGCTTGCCGGAGGTTGAGAACGGGGACGACAAGCGCCCGTTGGCCGCCCTGGGCTTCTTGACCGTGGGCCGAAGATTCCTCAATAATCAGTCCGACATCATCGACGACCGGATCGATGTGACCATGAGGGGCTTTGAAGGGTTTACCGTCGGTTGCGCGCGCTGTCACGATCACAAGTTCGACCCGATTCCGACCCAGGATTACTATTCCCTCTACGCCGTCTTCGACTCTTCCAAAGAAAGTCAGACGCCTATCTCCGAAAAGTCGATCCGCGATCCATGGGATCAATACAGCAAAAAGGTCGATTCCGCGGAAGGCGCGATCCGCAAGCTAATTGTCCAGCAAGTGAGACGCCTTCGCGAGATCAACAAGAATCCAGATCAGCAAAAGGATCTCGGCGCCGAGATCAAGACGACCCTTCAAGGCTTGCGCGAGGGCCAGGAACCGAGCGGGGACAATCTCGCTAAGTTGCAGAAGGCTTTCGAACCCGCCGAAGCCGATCGGTTGGCCCTGCTTCAAAAGGACCTTGCCGAGATCAAGAGATCGGCTCCTCAGATACCGGAGTTCGCCATGGCGATGTCGGATCGGCCGGACCCGCATGACGGATATATTTTCAAACGCGGAAACCCCTTGAATCGAGGCGAACCGGCCCCCCGCCGTTTCTTGATGGCGTTGTCCAAGCCGGGCGAACTGCGAACGCATTGGGACAAGGACAGCGGCCGGTTCGAACTTGCGAGGTCGATCGCATCGACAGATAATCCATTAACGGCCCGGGTTTTCGTCAACCGGATCTGGCAGCATCATTTCGGCGCCGGGATCGTGCGGACGCCGTCCGACTTCGGCCACCAAGGCGAACGACCCTCGAACCCTGAACTGCTCGACTATCTGGCCGCGACTTTCATGGAGAACCGGTGGTCGGTCAAGAAGATGCAACGGCTTATTGTCACGTCGGCGACATACCGCCAGTCGTCGTCCGTTTCACCGTCAGTCCTCCAAGCCGACCCCGACAACCGAACTTGGTGCCGAATGAACCGCCAGAGGCTCGATCTCGAGGAGATGCGCGATTCGGTGCTGACCGCCGCAGGGCTGCTCGACTCCCGCATCGTTGGAGGAAAATCGGTCGATCTGTGGTCCAAACCATTCACTCGGCGTCGAGCCGTTTACGGGTTTGTGGAGCGTCAGAATCTGCCCGGAACCTTCCGCACGTTCGATTTCGCTTCCCCGGACAGCTCGAGTGGAATACGATTCCAGACCACGGTGCCGCAACAAGCCTTGTTCTTTATGAATTCGGCTTTCGTCGTGGAGGAAGCAACGGCTCTGGCCGCCCGGCCGGAACTTCGGGACGCCAAAGACGATGCCCAGCGAATCAGGCGGCTTTACCAACTGTTGTTTCAGCGGTTGCCCGACACCCAGGAAGCTGCAGCCGGTCTGAGCTACCTCCATCGCGGCGGAAACGTCGTGTCGCCACCGGAGCCGCGCCTGGCGTTATATGCGCAGGCACTTATCATGACCAACGAATTCTTGTTTGTAGACTAGAAGGGAAGATGTCCGACTTCGACCACAACGACCGCATCGGAGACCTCTTTTTAACCCGTCGTCAACTGTTGGGACGAATGGGGAACGGGTTTGCGGCGCTCGGACTGATGACGTTGCTCGGCGAGCCGGTGCAGGCCTTAGGGACGGTCCAGGCCGCCCGAGAGCCGCTCAACCCAATGTCCCCGCGTAGGCCCCCGATGAAGGCGAGAGCCAAACGCGTGATCTTCCTGTTCATGAACGGTGGGCCATCGCAGGTCGACACCTTCGATCCCAAGCCCGCGCTTCAGAAATTCGCGGGCCAGAAGATCCCTCTCGAGCTTCCCACCGAGCGCAAGACAGGCGCCGCGTTTCCGACCGCGTATGGCTTCAATAAGTACGGCCAATCCGGAATCGAAGTAAGCGACATCTTTCCGAACGTCGCCAAGCATGTCGACAACATGTGCGTGATCCGGTCGATGCATGCCGACGTGCCGAACCACGAGCCGTCGCTCATGCTCATGAACTGCGGCGACGCCCGCCAGGTGCGTCCGTCTATGGGATCGTGGGTGCTCTACGGCCTTGGGACCGAAAACCAGAATCTGCCCGGGTTCATCGCCATGTGTCCGGGCGGCTACCCGATCCAGGAGAGCCAGAACTGGCAAGCCGGTTTCTTGCCCGGCGTTCTCGCCGGAACGTACATCGATCCCAAGCAGACGGACATGGACAAGGTTGTCGAGAATATCCGGAACCACTACATCCTCTCCGCTGACCAGCGTGAGCAGCTCGACTTGGTTCAGAAACTGAATCGGCAGCACCTGGCGAGTCGAGAGGCGGATCCGGCGCTCGAGGCGAGGGTTCAGTCGTTCGAACTCGCGTATCGCATGCAGGCTGAGGCGACCGATGCGTTCGATGTAAGCCGCGAGCCCCAGACCGTCCGCGACATGTACGGTCCTGGGAACTTTGCCCGCGAGTGCCTCATCGCCAGGCGTCTGGCCGAGCGTGGTGTTCGATTCGTCCAGCTGTATCACGGATCTGGGCAGCCCTGGGACAGCCACGACGATATCGCGGTCAATCATCGGAATCTGGCTCGTGAGTCCGACCAGGCAATCGGCGCCTTGCTCACAGACATAAAGCAGCGGGGAATGCTGGAAGACACCTTGGTCATATGGGGCGGCGAGTTTGGCCGCACACCGACGGTTGAGCTTCCGACTCCCGGCTCTAATCTAGGCCGCCAGAACGGTCGCGACCATAACCACTACGGTTTCACCTATTGGCTGGCCGGCGGAGGCGTCAAGGGAGGAACTGTTTACGGCGCTACCGACGAATTCGGGTTCCGGGCCCAGGAGAATCCCGTTCACGTCCATGATCTTCACGCGACCATCCTGTATTTGCTCGGGTTCGACCACACCAAGCTAACGTATCGCCACGCGGGCCGCGACTTCCGGCTCACCGACGTTTACGGCAACATCGTTCACGACATCGTCGCTTAGACGCCCTATGGCCCTAACGCCCTAACGCCCTAGCGCCGGAGATCTCGCGGATTCCAGGTGGGAATCACCAACGGTTGATCTCTATCTTGGGGTTCCGACATCCCGATAATTCTAGCGGTACGCTCTGTTCTCCCGCTTATGAAGCATCCAAAGTTCTCCCATGCCTTCGAAGTCGTCGCCGATCTGCCTCCAGCGCTTGAATCGCTCCAAAAGCTGGCGCGTAACTTCCGATGGACGTGGCATCACGAGACTAGAGACCTATTTCGGTCGATCGACAAAGCCGTTTGGGACGCGTGCGAGCACAATCCGATCCGGTTTCTGACAACGGTCCCGCGAGAGAAGCTCGAGAGATTCGCGGCTGATCCGAACTTCATGGAGCGGCTGCGTTTCGCAGAGCAGGATCTCGACCAGTACATGGCGGGGGACACCTGGTTTGACAAAGCGTATGCGAATCGCAGGAAAGACACGACCGTCGCCTACTTCTGCTTCGAGTTTGGAATAACCGAAGGCCTACCCATCTATTCGGGAGGCCTTGGCGTTCTTGCAGGGGATCATCTTAAGGCTGCGAGCGATCTCGGCATCCCACTCGTCGCGGTAGGTCTCCTTTACTCGAGGGGCTACTTCCGGCAAAGCCTGAATCACGAAGGTTGGCAACAGGAAATCTATCCGCAATACGACTTCTATCAGATGCCCCTGGAGCTCATGCGTGGCCAGGACGACCAGCCGATCCGCATTCTCGTCGAATATCCCGATCGCACCGTCACTTGCCAGGTTTGGAAGGCTCAGGTCGGCCGGATTCCGCTTTACCTTCTCGACGGGAACGTGCTCGAAAACGCGCCGGCGGATCAGAGTGTTACCGACTCGCTGTACGGCGGGGACGAGGAGATGCGAATTCGCCAGGAGATGATCCTTGGCATTGGAGGAATGAAGGCGCTCCGGGCAATGGGAATTAATCCGACCGTATGCCACATGAACGAGGGACACGCCGCGTTTCTGAGCCTAGAACGAATCCGGCAGTTCATGGCCGATTACGGCTGCGATTTCCGAACCGCCCGCCAGGTGATCGTCAGCGGAAACGTCTTCACGACACATACGCCGGTTCCCGCCGGCTTCGACCGGTTCACGCCGGAGCTCCTGGAGCGCTACCTGGGCAAGACCATCCAGTCGACGGGGCTCGCATTTGAGGACTTCGTCAAACTCGGCAAGGTCGAGCCTGAGAACCGGGGCGAGGCATTCAACATGGCGGTGCTCGCGATGGAGACGGCGAACCACGTTAACGGAGTCGCCAAGCTCCACGCGTCCGTGAGCCGGGGCATGTTCCAGCCGAGGTGGCCCGACTATCCCGAAGACGAGATTCCCATCGAGGCCATCACCAACGGAATCCATACCCAGACCTGGATAGGAAGGATCATGTCGCGGCTGTTCGACGAGTATCTCGGGCCGGACTGGCGTCGAAACCCGGAAGATCCCAACGTTTGGAAGGGCGTCTGGAACATTCCCGACCTCGACCTTTGGACGGCCCAAGAGGATCAGCGCGGCGTTTTGGTGCGGTACGTCCGCCGGCGGCTTCTAAAGGATGTCGAGCGGCGCCGGCAAGCGAGGCTGGATCGAACGTTCCTGAACTCAGTCCTCGATCCACGCATCCTCACCATCGGCTTCGCCCGGCGGTTTGCCACCTACAAGAGGGCCGATCTCATGCTCACCGATAGGGACCGGCTGCTAAGCCTCCTTAATCACAAAGAACGGCCCATACAGATCATCATTAGCGGCAAGGCGCATCCGAGGGACGACGGCGGCAAGGCCTTGATTCAGGAGCTGGTCAGATTCATCAACACCGACGGCGCCAGATCCCGCATGGTCTTCATCGAGGATTACGACATGGGCGTCGCGCGGGCGATGGTGCAAGGCGTCGACGTCTGGCTAAACAATCCGAGGCGGCCGATGGAGGCGAGCGGAACGAGCGGCATGAAGGTCGTGCCGAACGGCGGTCTAAACTGCTCCATTCTCGACGGTTGGTGGGACGAAGCATACGATCCAGCCGTCGGCTTTGCGATCGGAGATCGCACCGAATATGGCGATCAGGGGCACCAGGACTGGCTCGACAGCCGATCCCTGTACCAGCTGATCGAGACCGATATCGCCCCCAAGTTCTACCATCGCGTCGACGATGGACTGCCAAGCCAATGGATTGCCATGATGAAGCGGTCGATTTCGCAGTTGGCGCCCTATTTCTCGACGTCGCGGATGGTCGGCGAATATACGAGCCGCTTCTACATGCCGGCATCGACCGCGTTCACCCATCTTCAGTCGGAGAACCTGCAGCCCGCCAAGAATGCGTTGGCCTGGCGAGATCGGGTGCGCTCGGCCTGGCCGGCAATCCGTATCGAATCGGTGACCGACGATTCGGGAAACAAGAATGCCCTGGGCCGGGACTTCAAGGTCAAAGCTGTGGTCCATCTCGGGCATCTGTCGCCGCAGGATGTCTCGGTGGAGTGCGTGTCGGGGAAGATCGGACCCAATCGCGACCTGCTCCAGACCGTTCTGAGCAGGCTCGAGCCAGTGTCTGATGGCAGCGGCGGGCAGGTGTTCGAAGGAACCGTGCGATGCGACAGCCCCGGATACTGCGGCTACACCGTCCGCGTCGTCCCGGTCCATCCGGACGTGGACGTGGCGAGCGAACTTAGTCTGGTTTGTTGGGAAGGACGCTGACCTGATGGGCTGATGGGCTGAGGGGTGGATAGCCTCTATTTTACAAGTCCGGGACCACCCTCCCCCGCTCCGCAGGGGAGGGATTGATCCCAGTCTTAGCCTTGACCCGTGACGCCACGAGCAGGACCTACTCAGCCCATCACCGAATAGCGACTTCAGTTTCCGCGTCGAAGACGTGGATCTCGTCGAGGTTCACGACGAAGTCGCTGGTCTGACCCTCTTTGATCTTCGTCCCGGTATCGATCGTGGCGATGAAATTGTGGGTTCCTATGTTCAGGTAGGCGACATATTCGTGGCCAAGGGGCTCGAGGACGTCGACCTTTGCCTTAATCGTGTTGGCGTCGGTACCCTTGACGTGACTGTCCAGATTCTTGTCGAAGATCGCTTCCGGGCGGATGCCCATGGTGACGGCTTTGCCGTTCATCTTCTTGGCTGGATGGCTATCCGGAAGCGGCAGCTTGAAGTCGCCCGCGTCGACCATCCCATCTGAGATCTTGGCTTCCATGAAGTTCATCGGCGGCGAACCGATAAAGCCGGCGACGAACTTATTGGCGGGCGATTTATAGACCTTCTCCGGCTGATCGCATTGCTGCAGCTTGCCGTCCTTCATGATCGCGATCCGCTGGCCCATCGTCATGGCTTCGACCTGGTCATGGGTGACGTAGATCGTCGTGATACCGAGGCTGCGATGAAGCCGGATCAATTCCGCGCGAGTTTGGATTCGGAGCTTCGCATCCAGGTTAGACAGCGGCTCGTCCATGAGGAAGACCTTAGGCTTGCGGACGATGGCGCGGGCGAGCGCCACGCGCTGGCGCTGGCCTCCGGACAGCTCCTTGGGCCGGCGATGCAGGTACTGGTCGATATCGAGCATCTTGGCGACCTCGCGGACCCGGCTGTCGATATCGCCTCGCACGCGCTTGGCCTCGTTGAAGTTTGCGACCTGCCAAAAGATCCCTTTTAGCTCTCTGAGTCGCAGACCGAACGCGATGTTGTCGTACACGTTCATGTGCGGGTAGAGGGCGTAGTTCTGGAAAACCATCGCGATGTCGCGATCCTTCGGGGGCGTGTCGTTCACGCGAGACTCGCCGATCATGATGTCGCCGCCGGTGGTCTCCTCGAGTCCGGCGACCATGCGCAGGGCCGTGGTTTTGCCGCACCCAGAGGGGCCGACGAGCACCATGAACTCCTTGTCCTTGATCTCGAGATTCAGGTCGTCGACTGCTTTGACGTCCTTGCCAAATACCTTGCTGATGCTCTTAAACGTGACTCCGGCCAATCGGTTAACCCCCGCGTACTGCGTGCTCATTATAGCGTGGACGCTCGCCTTCGGGGAAGCTGAAGGCCTGATGGGCCGATTAGTGATGAACTGATGGGCTGATGGGCTGATGGGCTGATGGGCTGATGGGCTGATGGGCTGATGGGCTGATGAGCGGCCGTATGCTCTACTCCAAGACTCCAAGACTCCAAGACTCCAAGACTCCATCTCCCCAGTCACCCTCTCACCCTCTCACCGTCTCACCCTCTCATCCCCTCATCTGGCTGGTATCCTTCACTCTCCACGGGTGAGTGGCGAAATTGGTAGACGCGCTGGATTTAGGTTCCAGTCCCGCAAGGGGTGAGGGTTCGAGTCCCTCCTTGCCCACCATCGTTTGCGTAAGCTAACACGGGAGGGACGAAGAAGTTTATCCCGCCGAGCTTTGCGAGGGAAATGACCCTGAGCTTGCGAAGGGGAATCGGGAAGTCCCTCCTTGCCCACCAAGCGGATGTGGCTTGTGGTTTGTGGTTTGTGGTTTGTGCGTTGGGACGAGAAGCCTGCCCTGAGCGAACCCTGAGCCTGCGAAGGGGAGTCGAACGGGAGTCCCTCCTGGCCCACCATGGGGTATAGCGGCTGCGCCTCTGTGTCCACAGGTTGCTGCGAAATAAGAGTTAGCTAACGGATTCCAAGCCGGTCCTTAATAGCCTTCCAAGCTTCGCAGAACCAGGGTCGGTCTTCTTCAAAAACCGTCAGAACGCAGGTGATCTTGTTCTCTGATGTTTTGGGAAACCCCCGGATCGAATCGGAATAGTTTTCCAGCCATGCCCAGTCGCCGTTTGGAAAAGATACGTAGTCGGTTGGGAAATTCTCGATTCCCATGTGTGGCCTGTCGGACGTGATCGATAGCAAACTGGCACGGATCGGAGCGGGGTCGGACGCGAACTCAAAAGTATGAACGGTGGCGATCCTTCGTTCATGACCTGGACCGAAGTAATCCCTTTCAGTGTAGTCGGGCGGTCGAATCCTCTCCACGGGATGAAAGCGCTTGAGTGAGGCATACTGGCCGGACGGGGGCACCGTGAGGCAGCATAGGACAGCCAGGACAGTCAACCCAAATGCACCGATCAACCTTGCCCGAAATCGCAACGTCGCCACACATCATTATCCGTCGTCTTGTTCTGTCGGCTTGTTGGTCACGGCTGCGCCGCCATGTCCACAACTTATAACGTCGGACTCGCTTCGGGTAGTTCTGCTAAATGCGGTGCTCCCTGAAATGAGCGTTAACGAGGTGACGATTGGCGAGGTGGCCGTCATCGGCTTCGCCGACCATCGGCGGCTGCGCCTCCGTATCGAAAAAATGTGGGACGCTGACCGACCAGGCACCGATCCCTACGCGACGGCAACGAAGTTCGGGAGCGGAGAGATGGCCATCGAAATCCGGGAGGAACTGGTTCCTCCAGGTCTGAGGCGGATCGGGTCGCATTTCGTGGTCAGGGCAGCGAGGGGTGACTCCGAGTGGACCTTCCTGCGTGAGTCCTACTGATTGCTTACCACCATAGGCGGATGAAACGCGGCAGAGTTGCGGAAGGCCGTCCAGCGAGCACCGAGGAGTCATCCCCCAGTTGGTCTCTCTATAGCGGCTGCCCGGCTCGCCGGATTCGCGGTCAAGAAGGGCGCACCTCTCGAGCGGTACGAAGCGGTTCGGTTTCCTAGTGAGCGCGTTGCCGATAACTATTGAGACTTCGCGAGCAGGGTCTTGCAGACCGCTTGAGCCCTCGCCTTCGCTTCCGCTGTCGGACCGGCGGAAGCTAGGGACTGAACGAACGGATAAGCAGGGCCGTACTTATATAGTTCGATGACGTCCAGGGCGGCAACCACGACCTCCGGATCGAAGGAAGCCAAGTCCTCGCATGCGCCCGTAAGCCCCGAATCGTGGGCGATCGGTATGCGTTGATCGTCGGGAACACCGGTTTTGAGAAGGGTCAATCCGGCAAGTTCCACGTCCTTGTTCGGCGACTTGGTCAGTGACGCCAGGGCGGCTGCGCAGCTCCTCACGGTCTGGTCCGTTGCATCCGTTCCTAGCAATGCTCTCAGGTCCTCCGCTTCGGCGCCCACTTTCGCCGCCAAAGACGAGTGGTCGACCTTGTCGCACATACCGACATACCAGGAAAGGGCTTCTGCCGAGGCTTTGCCCTTACCGAATATGGTGGCCGGATCGAGACAGCCCCGATATTCGGGGCTCGCAAAGTCGACGTGAGCCTTCTGGCGGACGTCGTAGCAGAGTGAAGCATAGGTTCCGGCAGGCGGCGCCGGAAAGAGGAGCTGCTTGATCGAGGCATATGTGGCGTGGGCTGTAAAGATCCAGATTCGGGCCTGGCCAGTGAAGCCGAACGTGCCGCGTG
>CAZNUL010000040.1:0-37234 GCA_964576205.1 uncultured Fimbriimonadaceae bacterium
TTTCCCAGGAGGCCGACGATCCCGAAAACGTCGCGCGAGTCGTCTCAATGCGCGAGTTCTTCGGAGAGGATCACGCCTACGGACGCGACCATTCGGGTTCGCAAGCAAGTGTGAAGTCGATCACGTTGGACGACATTAGACGTGAGTATGGGGCTCTCGTCCGACCGGAGAACGCGGAGCTGCTTGTCGCCGGAAGCCTGCCTTTGGAAGCCGTGAAGGCGGCGCTCGAAAAGCAATTTGGAGGCTGGAAAGCCGCGACGGGCAAGTTGCTGGAGCAGCCTGCCTCAATGCCGCCCGCGAATAAAGCCTTGCGGGTAGTGATCGTGGATAGACCGGATGCCGTCCAGACGGTAATCCGTTGCCTGTTTCCAGGGGTTCCTCAAGCCGATCCGCGCCGCCTGAGTCTTCAAGCGCTGATAACCGTTCTCGGAGGGACCTTTACGAGCCGCCTTAACGCAAATCTGCGCGAGGCGAAGGGATACACATACGGAGCTTCCGCACGGGCGTTTTTCGAGCCGAAGGTCGGATACATCACCGCTCAATCGTCGGTTCGGGCAGACGTGACGGGCGCGGCATTGAGCGAGATGCTTTCAGAATTCAGGAGCCTTCGCTCGGGGAACGTGACCGAGGCCGAGGCAATCATGGCCAGGGCCAGCCTTCAAACCGATGCCATGACCTCCATGTCGACATTGGGCGGCCTACTCGGGAAGCTTGAATTACTTTCACTCAATGGCCAGACCATGAGCGACCTCTCGAAGGAGCTAGAGGTTCAATCAAAGATTTCTGGAGGCGCTCTGAACGCGATTGCCGCCAACGCTTTGCCGCTGGATCGGGGCCTGATTGTCCTCGTTGGGGACAAGAATCTGATTCTGAAGCAGATCGCCGGCCTTCCGTTGCCGAAGCCGGAAGTGGTTCGAGGCTTAGAATAGTCTAAGAAGTGCGCCTATATTGCGCTCTGCAGCGCAATAAAAGAGTGTTCAAGTAAAATTACCAGTTGCATTTATTGCGTGACATGACGCAATAATGAACGCGTTAAGCCGATCCGCATCTTGGGAGAGCGTGCGGGCTCGGCAGGTTATCGACGTTGATGTCGCAGACCGACAGCTCTCTCCTTAAAGCTTCTAGCAGAAAGGGGTGGAAAATTGACGAAAGTTCAAGCTGACGACGGAATGCTGATCGAGCGTAGCAAGTTCGGCGACCGTTCGGCATTTGACCAACTGATTTCAAAACACCGCCAGCGGGCATATCAGTACGCATTCCGGCTAACACGGGATCCGGAAGAAGCAGCCGACATTGTGGCTGACGCCTTCATCCGAATGTACAAGGCGCTGGAAAACTTTAAAGGCGATAGTGCGTTCACGACGTGGATGTATCGGATTGCCACCAACTGTTTCCTCGACATTCGAAAGAAGAAGAAGAGCAGGCCGGCGATCAGTCTCGAATCAACGGTGCAAACCTCGGACGGCGAGGTTGTTTTCCAATTCGAGGATCCCACTGCATCTCCGCATGAGCAGGCGGAGCGCACCGAAGCGATGGGAGCGGTGCAGGATGCAATTCGGCTCCTTCCCGAGTATCAGCGCGCGATAATCCTGATGTATCACGCTGAGATGCAGTCCTACGAGGAGATCGCCGACGCTCTGAAACTGCCAATCGGCACGGTGAAGAGCAGGTTGAACCGGGCTCGGCTCAGCCTGCGAAACCTCTTGGAGCCGCTGGGCTTCAATCCGGCGAATCTTTCGGTTCTCCGACCAGCCACCGCTTAACCATAGGCGCGGTCAAGCACGGTCAAGCGCCGCTGCAAGATCGGTGAGCCGGGCGAGGATCGCGCCCCGGCTCTCGTGTTGCCGGCGATCCAGGAGGAACGCCCGCATGCCGGCGTTCTTGGCTCCGCGTAGATCATCGAGAGGATCGTCTCCGACATGGACGGCGTCCGCCGGCGACACCCCAAATCGCTCCAGCGTCAGTTCAAACAGCATGGGATGCGGCTTCTCGACGCCTTCTTCGAGAGAGGCGACGACGTGCTCGAATCGGTCTTGGACGTTGAGGTATCGAATCACGCGGTGCAGCGTGTAATCCCAATTGCTGATGATTCCGATGCGGATGCCCATGGCCTTGATGGCGTCGAGGGTTGGAATCACGTCGTGGAATAGCTCAAATACGTGGGAGTCAGGGCCGTACAGGAGTTGCGGAGCCACAGCCGCGAAGTCGGCGGAGCGGCTTGGCGGAAGACCGACGTCGGCCAGCCAAGTTTCGGTCAGACGCACCCAGAAGGCATCGCAAAGCTCCGGGTCTCGAGTGAGGTTGACCTCCTGATACTCCGACCAACGGGTTTGCAAGGCAGTCTCATAGGCGATCCGCTCGTTCTGGCCCAGCTTCATGCCAAGCGCCCGGGCGCAATCGAGGATGAACCCACCGGGAGACCATCCGACGCGCACGAGTGTGTTCGCGGCGTCAAACGTCACGACTTGAGCGGTCATTGCCGGAAAATGGCCACGAGCCAGGAGATGACGAGGACGGCAAGACCGATGAGCATGGCCGTGGTGATCGGAAAAAAGAAGGTGAAGCCGGGTCGATTGATGACGATGTCGCCGGGCAGACGGCCGATCCGGAGCCAGCGGAATACGCCAAGCCACATCAAGGCTCCCACGGCCGCAATCACCATTCCTATGACGACCAGTCCTTTGCCCGCCTGTTCCATCCGAAGTCCGAATGCCTCCAATAGGCCTATACGACCTCGCAAGTCGAATTGGCAGAGGAAATTGGACTAAGAGATTCTTGACCGGAACGAACTTTCACAAAGTTCTGAAAGTTCGTGGTCTGGCGAGGTATAACGAATCCGAGGTTCCAGCGTGGGCGAAGAAGTCATTTGGCAAACCGAAGGACTCAACAAGCGCCAAGCTGTGCGTGGCATGTTTGCGGACATTGCCCCTACCTACGACCTCCTCAATTCGTTACTGTCCTTTCGTCTCCACCATCGCTGGCGAGCCATCTCGGTCAGGAAACTCGGGTTAAAACAGGGCTATCGCGTTCTCGACGTATGCTGCGGGACGGGCGACTTTATGCGTCCGCTTCGGAAGAGTGTGGGAAGCTCCGGCGAGGTCTTCGGTCTCGATTTTTGTCTTCCGATGCTCTGCCTCGCCCGAAAGAAGAACGTTCCCGGGCCGGTGGGCCTTGGCGATGCATGCCAGTTACCCGTGCGAAGCGATTCACTTGACGGAGTCAGCGTGGGCTGGGGGATCCGAAACGTGCCAGACATTGACGAGGCTCATCGGGAGTTAGCGCGGATTCTTAAGCCTGGGGGCCGGTTTGTGTCGCTTGACATGGCTATCCCGTCGAATCGCGCTGTTCGAAAAGTGAGCATATGGATGGGCGAGCGGATGATCCCTTTGCTGGGCTCACTTTTTGGCAAATCCGAGGCCTACACGTACCTGCCAAAGAGCGCGCAGCGCTTTAGAAGTCGAGCAGACCTAAGCCAATCCATGGAAAGCGCGGGCTTTAAGGATGTTGGCTTCAGGGATTTCTTCTTTGGCAATGTCTGCGTTCACTGGGGGACCAAGAGTTGATCGCCGCTCCAAAGTTCAAGGAGGAAGACGGCGAGCTTCTGGCACAGATCGCGGGCGAGATCCGAATGGTCGACGAAGTCCTTGCTCGCCGAGTGACTTCCAGCGTCGAACTGGTGGAGAACATCGGCCGGCATACGTTCGAAGCTGGGGGGAAGCGGCTCCGTCCGGCCTTCGTAGCTCTCGCCGCCCGAGCGAGCGGACATGCGTTCGATCCGGCACGTGTACCGCAAATTGGCGCCTGCATGGAGATGATCCACATGGCGACCCTAATCCATGACGACGTTATCGATCATGCGGCAACGCGCCGTGGCCGAACGACGGCGAGCGCCGTTTATGGCAATACGGCGGCTGTCCTTGCTGGCGATGTCCTCCTATCCAAAGCGATGGTGATCCTGGCGGAAGACGGAGACCTCGAGGTGATTCGCACGGTCAGTCGGGCCGTCGTTGAAATCGCCGAGGGCGAAGTCAGGGAGCTGGAATTGAGAGGCTGCTACGAAATCAGCGAGGCGGAGCACTTGCAGGTCCTTCGAATGAAGACGGCTAGCTTCATCGAGTGCTGTTGCAAGACCGGTGCTCTTATCGCCGGCGCTTCTGAGAGCGCCATTTGCGCTCTTGGAGCCTACGGCCATCACATTGGGATGGCGTTCCAAATCGTCGACGACGTACTTGACTATCGGAGCACGAGAACGGGCAAGCCAAGAGCCGGAGATTTCCGCGAGGGTCAGGCGACGCTGCCTCTTATTTATCTCCGATCCCAAATGAACCAACACGACGATGAGTTGACCCGGCGTGCGTTCGGAAACGGCGCTAGCGAAGAGGAAATCGACGGGATCGTGTCGCTTATGGATTCTTCCGGAGCGTTCGAACGTGCAGTTCGATCGGCGGAGGAACATGTCGGCTTCGCGACCGCGGCACTGAAAGACCTGGCCGATACTCCGGAGAAGGGCCTTCTCTCCCAAGTTGGCGACTTCGTCCTCAGCCGGCAATCCTGATGCGTCGATACCCACTTTACATTCTGGACTTGGACGGAACAGTTTATCGGGGCGCGGAAGTTCTCCCGGGGGTGGCGGAAACTTTAGCCGAGCTCCGCCGGCTAGGTTCTTCGATCCGCTTTCTAACCAACAACTCCAGCCAAACGCCAGAGTTCCAAGCAACCAAACTTCGCTCGATGGGCCTCGAAGCCGAGCCGGATGAAGTCCTGACTTCCGGTGTGGGAACGGCCGTTTACCTCGCGTCGAACAACCTCGATTCAGCGTTCGTGGTTGGGGAACCCGGGCTCACCGAGGTCTTGGCGAGTCACGGTATCGACGTCGCGGCGGATCGGTCAAAGGCGGTGGTCGTCGGCATCTGCCGTTCGTTCACTTACGCCCTACTCAACGAGGCGATGCGGAGAGTCCTTGACGGTGCAATGTTCGTCGCGACCAACTCGGACGCGACCTATCCGATGGAAGGCGATCGGTTGGTTCCGGGCGCCGGCTCGATCGTGGCGGCAGTACAAGTCTGTAGTGGTGTGGATCCGTTAGTGATCGGCAAGCCCAATCCAACATTGATCGAAATGACGCTCGATCGGGCTGGAGTTGGGGCCCGCGACGCCTTAGTCGTGGGCGACCGTTTTGAGACCGACATCATTAGCGGGCAACGAGCAGGTTGCGATACCCTGCTCGTGTTAACCGGTGTGACTCGCCAGGCCCCGGCGGGTCAGGCGACGGCCGAATCCCTCCTTGAACTATTGCCGTAGACTCTTTGTCAGATGAAGTCGGCGACGGAAGGAAAGGAAAAGCTGATCGGCGCGTTGTTCGTTGGAGGAGTCGCGAGCTTTGCGTTCGGCCTATTCATCGCTTTCATCGGCTTCGTTTTGGGCGCAGGCATTCTCTTTTCCTTCGGTGGCCTTTTCGTGCTGGTCGGCATTGGGCTCGGTATTGGTGGGTTAGCAATCGGGTTTGGACACAATACGTCGCAGGCCTCGGGGCAGGAAACGATCCAGCAGGAGGGCCGCGTCCTTGCTCGATATGCAATCAACGACATCGGCGAGATGATATTCGACAATTTCGACTATGATGCCGAAGAGGCGAAGTACTACATACGTGTTCAGTTCCTTGGCGGCAAGAGGGATGAGTTCGAGTGCGCCCGGCCGGTCTTCGACCAGTGTGGCGAGGGAATGCGGGGCTTGGTGACGGTCCAGGGTTCGTGGGTTGCCCAATTCGTTCCCTTGGTGGACACTCCCGAAACTAGGGCGGCCTACCGAGACTGGTAAGCGAACGGACCGCATCAACTGACCTAATGTGTCGAAACTAGTCGTTTTTGACGCACTTTCCCAGTAATTGTCGGCATCGCCATAACATTCCGCTGAAAACACGGAAAAGCACTAGAGGGCAGTATTTTGCCCAGGTTAGCGGTTCGATGTTTCGGGGCTTTGGGTGGGTCGCAAATCCGCATGTGAGCGCATGCGCTCCTCGGACTATCGAGCCGGTAATGAGTTCGCTACGGCGGTTCGGATCGGAGCAGCGATGAACATCTTCAAGAGAATTCCGATTCGGGTAAAGCTCATCCTGATCGCAGTTATCGCGAGCGTGCTCTCCCTCCTGGTCGCCTTCGGCGGCTTCATATTCTACGATCTCACGACCTTCCGTTCAAAGATGTCGGCCGATTTGCGCACCGAGGCTGAGGTTATCGGAGCGAACTGTAGCGCGGCCATGGCGTTCAAGGACAAAGGCGCCGTTGAGGAAGTTCTCCGCTCGTTGAAGTCTCGAACCCAACTCGAGGTTGCCGCAGTATATGCACCGGATGGGCGAGTGTTCGCGACCTACCGTAGGCCCCAGGGGTTTGCGGAGGTACCTCATCGACCCCTTGCAGACGGCGCACGATTCACCGACCATGGCCTAGCCGTCTATCGCACGATCCGCTCCGACAAGGATGCCGTCGGCGTCCTCTTCATGCAATCGAGCATGGCTGATTGGTATGACCGTCGAAACAGCTTCATGGGGGTCATGGGTTGGCTGATTCTGCTCTGCATCGCCATCGCATTGGTGGTGGCGTGGCGACTTCAGCGCTTGATCTCAGGGCCGATTCTTGAACTGGCCTCGACCATGCGCGCGGTTGCGACCGAAGAGCGCTACGACCAACGGGTCGCGAGGCGCACGGAGGATGAGGTCGGCGAGCTGGTAGACGGCTTTAACTCGATGCTAGCGGAAATCGAGGAGCGCGACCGGGCGCTGCATCTGGCAAACGATGAGCTTGAGGACAGGGTAAGGCACCGGACTGCCGAGCTCGAGCGTGAGGTCGCGGATCGGAAAGCTGCGCAGGACTTACTTACGAAAAGCCAACAGAGCCTGGCCGACTTCTTTGAGAATGCGACCGTCGGCCTTCATTGGCTGGCTCCGGATGGCGTCATCCTGCGGGCGAACCGCGCCGAGCTGGAGATGCTCGGCTATGAAAGCGATGAATATGTCGGCCGCAACATCGCCGCCTTCCACGAGGACGAGGGCGTCATCCGGGACATCCTGAGCCGTCTCGCGAGAGGTGAAACCATCACCAGTTACGAGGCCAGAATGCGGTGCAAAGACGGCCGGGTGAAGGACGTGTCGATCGAATCCAACGTGCTCTGGGAGAGCGGCACATTCATCCACACTCGTTGCTTTACTCGCGATATCTCGGCCCAGAAGGAGGCTGAACGCGCAAGGCTCGAGCGAGAAAAGGCCGAGCAAGCCAACTACGCAAAGAACGAGTTCTTGTCGAGGATGAGCCATGAGCTGAGAACCCCGATGAACGCAATCATGGGGTTCGGCCAGATTCTCGCAATGGACGAACTGTCGGAGGATCAGCGCGATTCCGTGGACCGGCTCATGGCGGCCGGCAAGCACCTGCTCAAGCTGATCAACGAGGTCCTCGACATCTCCAGAATCGAGACCGGGAACCTGACGATTTCGAACGAGCCGGTGCGAGTCGCCGATGTGATTCGCGAGGTGATGTCCCTTGTGCATCCGCTCGCTGAGCAGCGTCGGGTCGCCCTGGTGTCTCACGTTCCGGAAGCAGACGAGGTCCATGCCTATGCGGATCACCAGCGACTTAATCAAGTGCTACTCAACCTGGTATCCAATGCGATCAAATACAATGTCGAGTTTGGTGAGGTGCACGTCGAGCTCCAGAGTTCCGACTATGGGTTGCGTTGCCTGATCTGGGACACGGGCCCTGGGATTCCTCCGGACAAAGCGGCCAAGATATTTACGCCGTTCGAGAGGCTTGGCGCCGAACAGACCGGTGTTGAGGGGACCGGTCTTGGGCTTGCTTTATCCAAGCATCTGTGCGAGGCGATGGGCTGTCAAATCGGTCTGCTGCCGGCGGCGAAGGGAGCGTGCTTCTTTGTCGACCTTCCGCTCGCGGACAGCCCGCTGCGGGCTCTGGAAGTACGGGAGCCGGAAAGCGATTCGGCTTCACCGCAGGGCGAGCACCAACCACGAACCGTGTTGGTTGTCGAGGACAATCTTTCCAACGTTCGGCTGATGGAGAGGATCTTCAAACCACACATGGACACTCAGCTGATCGTGAGCCCTAATGGCGAGGCCGCCATCAGCATGGCGCGCCAACACTCGCCGGATGTCATTCTCCTCGACTTGAATTTGCCGGATATCTCCGGCGAAGAGGTATTGCGACGCATAAAGTCCGAGCCGAGGACCCAGTCGATACCGATCATCATCGTTAGCGCAGACGCGACCCCTTCGCAAGTAGGCCGCCTCAAGAAGGCCGGCGCAGTCGAATACTTGACGAAGCCGGTCGATATCGCGATGCTCATGAGTCTGGTGGACTCATTGGTTAGAGAGGTTAGACGTAGTGCCTGAGTCTCAGTTTGATTCCCGAATTTTCATCCTCGACGACAACGAGACGAACCTCATCGTTCTCGAGAAGCTTTTGAAGAAAGTCGGCTACAAGAACATTGAGTGTTCGAGCGTTCCCGAGCAAGCCGAGTTCATCGTGGAGTCGTACGATCCGGACCTCGTGATCACCGACCTTCACATGCCGCGAGTGAGCGGCTACGAGGTTCTGGAAACGCTCAGGAACCGCGCCGACACGAGCTACCTGCCGATTCTGGTATTTACGGCCGACACCGGCGCCGAGGCCCGTCAACGCGCTCTCTCGTTAGGAGCTACCGATTTTCTGACGAAACCCGGCGACGCCTGCGAAATTACCCTTCGAGTGGCGAACTTCCTCCAAATGCGGAATCTCTACCGCACGCTCGAGGAGCACAACGGAGAGCTCGAGCGCAAGGTTCTCGACCGCACCCAGCAATTGGAGGACTCCCAGGTCGAGATCGTCTACCGGTTGGCACTTACGGCCGAATACCGCGACGACGATACCGGCCAACATTGCAAGCGAGTCGCGGACATGGCTCATGCGATCGCGATTCAGTACGGGTTGGCTCCAGACCAGGCCCACCTGATCCGGCTCGCCGCGCCTTTGCACGATATCGGCAAAGTCGGAATTCCGGACGCGATTCTGAGAAAACCCGGAAAGCTGACTCTCGAGGAGTTTCAGGAGATCCAGCATCATACCGATCTCGGAGCGCGCATTCTGGCGGACAGTCAGTGCGAGGTGCTCCGCATGGCCTACGTGATCGCCCTGACTCATCACGAGCGCTGGGATGGCCGCGGCTACGGACAGGGCCTCGCCGGCGAGGACATCCCTATCGCGGGCCGGATCGTGGCGGTCGCGGACGTGTTCGACGCTCTGACGAGCGAACGTGCGTACAAGAAAGCCTGGTCGGTTCCGGAGGCGATCGGCGAGATTATCCGATGCTCCGGCTCGCAGTTCGATCCCTCCGTCGTCGCGGCATTCTGCAGGGTGACGTCCGACTCTAGCGTCGACGCCGCCGCGTAAATCCCGTTTGGACCGCCATTCCTTGGTCGTTCGCTTTATGCAAGCTCAGGCATCTATAATTTGAAGCTAGATGCCGGAACTTGTCGAGGTCTGGAGTGAAGCACTGCCCACAATCAGGAACGGCCTGACGGGCGTGGGGATCTGGAACGCGCTGAATCTCGCGAAGCCGATCGCTCTTGAAGAGGGAGCGTTCGTTTTGGGGCTGCCTCACAGCGAAACGGAGTTGTCCGGTCACCTGCGTTTGCCGATGACGCGCCGGCTCATCGAGGTCACGATGGCCGAGGCCCTGGGATCTCCAGTGAACCTTCGCGTGATCGACGGGACCGAATACGCAGACTGGGAGCTGGAAAAGCGCAAGGACCTCGAGAAGAGGCGCCTCAACGAGCAGCTGATGGCGCGGGAGCGCGCCGAACTCACGGCACGAGCGAGTTGGGAGCAGATCTACGAACAGCTTGGCCGTAAGTTTGCCGCCGTAACGAACAAGTCGCTTCCCCAGAACAAGGCCCGGTTTTATGAAGAGGCGGTCGCGATGCTGGCCGATGCCCGCCGCGGACAGAAGAGCTGGGACGACCTTAGCGAGAGAAATTTCGCAAGGTGCATCGAGCGGTTGGCACAATATTCGGATGTTCCGAGCACTCTTGTTGCGGCATTGGTGCTGGAGAAGTCGGGAGAGCTCTAAGATACTGGCTTGGAGTAGTGGAGTAATGGAGTGACAGGGCGCTCCGAAGCAGTCATTCTCGGTTCAGGCACGAGTAACGGCGTGCCTATGCTGGGGGTTGAGTATGCGCAGGAGTACCTTGCCAATCCCAAGAACTGGAGGACGAGACCGTCGATCATCCTCCTCCTGCCCGAGGGAAACGTGCTGGTCGATTGTGCGCCGGAGCTTCGGCTGCAGATGGCGCGCGAGGGGCTCACGCGCATCGATGCCGTAATCGTCACCCACACGCACGCGGACCACGTCATGGGGATGGACGACCTACGCTCCATCTGCATGAAGACCCGGCGGCCGATGCCGATCTACACGGATGCTCGCTTCCAAGAGGACATCCGCCGGATCTTCCCGTATGCGTTTATGACCGATCCGCCAGATGGAGTGGAGGTACCCCGCTTTGAATTCCACGAGCCAGGCCAGTCCATCGCCCTGTGCGGATCGACTATCGAGATCCTTCGCGTGATGCACGGGCCATCGATGCAGGTTCTCGCTTTGAGGGTTGGTGACTTCGCCTACGTGACCGACGTTAACTTCATACCCTCCCGGGAATTGGAACGCCTCCAGAATCTCGACACCCTGGTGCTCGACGCGGTTCGCTACAAGCCCCATCCGAACCATTACCATTACGAGGCTGCCATGGAAGTCGCGAATGAGCTCGGCGCGAAGATGACCTACTTCACCCACCTGAGCAGCGACTACGACCACGACAAGAAGAATGCAGATATGCCGGCGAATATTCAACTAGCGTTCGACGGTTTACGCATCGAGATATAGGAGCCTAGAAAACTGCGACCTTGAACGAAGATCGCAGAGGTCGAGAGCCGGTAACAAGAGCGAAGAAATGTTGCTCCGGATCGCCGACTGGTCTCTCTTCGCGTTTCACACGGCGCTGATCGTGTTCAACTGCGTTGGCTGGATTTGGAGGAGGACGAGGCCATGGCATCTAGCCACGCTGGGCGCGACGGCAGCGTCCTGGCTGGTTCTCGGATTCTGGTTCGGGTTCGGATATTGCGTCTGCACCGATCTGCATTGGCGCGTGCGAACGGCGCTCGGAGAGCGGATTACCGAGCAGACGTACATCCAGTACCTCGTCGCGCGCCTGACGGGCTGGCGGCCCGACGCAAATCTAGCCTCAACGACGACGGGGATCGTCTTCGCCATTGTGGCAATCCTGAGCATCACGCTCAGCGTTCGCGAAGCGAGGATACGGCGCGCTTCATAATGCATCTTACAGCGAAAGGCTAGGGACCCGGCTGCTCTCCGCCGCCACCGCGTTTGCGTCCGCCCCGGTCGCCGCTTCTCGATCCGAGCGGCTTAGAGCGGACTGTGGAAACCGGTTGCGTGAGGTTGTTGTCGACGAGGAAGTCGCGACGATAGCGCATCTCTGCAACGATGTCGTACTCGTATTTCGCAAGCTCTGCAAAAGTCGCAATCTGATTAGCCGACGCAAAGTCTTCGAGGACGGATTGGAGAGGATCGAGCTTGCCCGTGTTCACCTTTCTGTCCATAAGCGTGGCCATTCCGGCCTCGGATTGGAAGATGTCGGAGACCCTGCCGGTTAGGGTCTGCCCGCCGACGCTGAGGGTCAGCGTGTCGCCCGCCGGATAGAACTGGTCGCGGGCCGAGCGGATCTGCATGGCATCGAAGGCGTCGCTCTTGAGGCCGTCGTATTGGAACACGGCGATAAGCCGCTTGTCGTCGATGACCTTGCGGACGGCGGCCTCGCCGGTTAGCTCGGCGCCGGTGGCCGGATCGAGGCAGGCGAGCTTGGCGTCAGGCGTCACATCGATCCCGTATTTTCGGAAGTCGTTCTGGAAGTCGCGAGGATCTTGTTCCTTATAGAGCTTCAGCATGCCTCCGAGCGAATTGCCGCCGTCCTTGAGGGTCGCGAACTGGATGAATCCGACGGATACGAAACCAGTGTCGTAGGTGTTGATCGCGTCGAAGCCTCCCTCGAGCATCGAGACGGCCTTCATCACCCTTAGCTCGGCATCGGCGATCCCGGCCGATTTGCAGAGAGAGCGCAGGCGATCCTCCGGCATCGACTTGACGCTGACGCCGTCGGACTCGACGCCTTTCTCGAACCGGTAGTAGGCATAGTTCTTGCGCATCCGCACGTTGTCGTTGAACGACACCTTGGTTCCGTCTTCGAACGTGACCTCGTGGAGCATGGGAACCACGGCTTCAGCAAACTTAGGCGGATCGCCGGCGAATGCCACGAGGGCCTCGGGGGCAGGGCCGAGGTCCGCCGGCTTGTCTTTTGGAAGCGTGTTGTCGTCAAGTTTCGTGTCGTGGCCGGCAAGATGCCGATTCGACTCTGAGGCAATCTGCATTGCCAGCCAGCGATCACGCTCGATCTTGGCATCGATCCAGTCCTGCCAACCCTTTTGTTCGTCGTTTTGGGGAGTTGCGGTCGCAGTAGGCGGCACCTTGTTCATCCCGCGAAGGCGGTTGTACTCTCGCAACCAAATCGAGCCGGCAACGGTGAGGCGAACCTGGAACGGTCCATTCTTGCCGGAATCGGGGGAAAGGCCCTGCCGGTAGCGGCCCGGATCAGCCCAATACTGCAGAACCGCGCGTTTCTCTTCTGGTGAGAAGAGAGGCGCCGGCGGCCTGGCCGGCATCCCAACAGCCGTCAAACCGATTAACCACATTCCCCTGAAGATCATGTAACCATCCATGGCGCTGTGGGAAGCGCACTATCTCTTTGGGCAGGGTATTCGTTGGACGGTACCCTCGACACCCTAAGACCTAAAGTAGCTCGTCCACTATAGGATATATCGGCTTAGATCGACATCGCTTGCCAATCCGCTCAATCGCGTCTGAACTTCTTCCCTCGTGAACTCGATGTGGCCGGCAGCAAGGTCGGGAGCTTCGAAGAGAACGGTCTCGAGCAGCTTTTCCATTACCGTGTGAAGGCGGCGGGCTCCGATGTTCTCGGTCCGAGAATTGACTTCCGCGGCAACGCGGGCAATCTCGTCCAGCGCTTCTTCGGTGAAGGTCAACTTAACTCCTTCAACGGCTAACAGCTTCTCGTACTGCTTCGTCAAGGCGTTTTTAGGTTCGCGCAAGATGCGCTTAAAGTCGTCTTCCGTCAAGTTCTCCAGTTCCACGCGGATGGGCAGCCTGCCCTGAAGTTCCGGAATCAAATCGCTTGGCTTCGTCATGTGGAAAGCGCCGGCGGCGACAAATAAGATGTGGTCCGTGCGGACTGTTCCAAACTTTGTCGCTACCGTCGACCCTTCGATGATCGGGAGCAGGTCGCGCTGAACCCCTTCGCGGCTGACGTCGGGGCCGGAGCCGCCGGTGCTTTTGCTGGCAACCTTGTCTAGTTCGTCGAGAAAGATGATGCCGGTTTGTTCCGTCCTCAGAACCGCTTCGCGCTTGATCCCGGCTTGATCGATCATCTTGCGGGCCTCGTCCTCGAACAAGATTTGCTTCGCTTCGCCAACCGTTACTTTTCGGGTCGTTCTTCGCGCGGGAAAGGGGCTCAGCGCGTTATTGTCGAGACCCATTTCCTCCATGCCTTGAGGAGTAAAAACCTGCACGAATGGGTTGCTGGGCTCCTCGATTTCAATGTCGACTATGGCGCCGTCGCGTTTTCCGGAAGCAAGTTCCTTGGAGAGTTTCCGTCTTCTTTTCGCGCGTTCGCCCGAGTCTTCCTCGACTTCGACCTCGGTCTCGACTTCACTGTCCGGATAGCGATCTTCCAGCTTTTGGCCAAACATCTCGAACGCCTTGCGCATAATGTCGTTGTCGAAGGCCGGTTGCTTGATCTTCTTCTTGCGCTTCGGCCTGGTGTCGTCCAGCATGTCGGTGAGCCGCTCGATCACGAGCTTCTCGGCTTTAGGCCGAACGCTTTCGATCCTCTCTCGTTCGACTAGCCGCATGGCGACGCCAACAAGGTCTCTTATCATCGACTCGACATCCCGGCCAACATAGCCGACCTCGGTAAATTTGGTTGCCTCGACCTTGACGAAGGGCGCACGGGCCATTTGGGCGAGTCGCCGCGCGATTTCCGTCTTCCCGACGCCGGTTGGGCCGATCATCAGGATGTTCTTAGGCAAGATGTCATCGCGTTCGTCCGCGGGAAGCTGTTGCCGTCGAAATCGGTTGCGCAGAGCAACGGCGACGGCCCTCTTTGCCGCATCCTGCCCGACGATGTATTTATCCAACTCGGCGACGATTTGTTTCGGTGTAAGTTCCTCGATGGGGAGCGACATGTTTGGCATCACGATACCGGGTTGGAGACGCGGCGAACCCCGATGGCTGAGGCGCTAGGTCTGGCTCATGCAGCTAGGTCCGCCGACTTTTTTTGTCGACCGGCCCGCGCTGGCACGCTTTCTGCGGATGTCAGCTTCTGAGAAAAGCAAGAGCAACTTCTCATTCCCCCCTCGGACCCTCCACCCTCCCGGAGGGTCCATTACTTTGTCTTCCCCGGCCTATTTGAAGAACAGTCGGAGGCCGACGTCTAGCGTGCTCGTCGTGTTGGTGTCGCCGCCAAATCGAAAGAAGGCAAGCTCAGAAAACAAGGCAGTCCGGCGGCCCAAGAAGTAGTTGAATCCGCCTCCGGCTTTCGCGGTAGTCGCGTTTCTTCGACCGGAGCCAGAGTTTTCGAAGAATAATCCGGCCAACACGTATGGCGAAATCGGGCCTGAACTTCGAAACTCGTATCGCGCGCCGACAAACCAGTCGGTCACGGTCGATCCGCCGCTGGCGCTGTCGATCGAAAGAGCGGTCGTTGCCACGAGATTGCCGGTTACGTAGTATCCGGCCGAGCCAGTGACTCCGTAGGTCGCATTCCCGCTGACCGTTGTCCAATTGCCGGAAACACCAATTTCACTGTTGCCTTGGGTCGCGAACTGTGCTCTAGCGGCGACCGCCATGCTCACGCAACCGACCGCGATCCAAACTCTCAAATCCATGAAACCGCACTCTTCCTTGAACTCCTTGGGAGCCTGGAGATGTAAGCACATGCGCCGCAGGAGTGTCAAGCCTTGGAACGACGGTAGCGATCAAAAGTCGACCCGTCCGGCGCGGCAGCGACGTCAGCGCATCTGAGCCTTCCCGGCGACACGGGGGCCAGTTCGACTCACCAGCTTATTAAAGTTGCTCGGCTTGCCGTCTTTGGTTTCCTCTTGAAACAGAAGGGCAAGTTTTTGGTCGTCGAACTTCCTAAACCATTCCTCCCAGCTGATCTCGTTAAGAGAGTCCGAACCGCTATAGCCCGGAAAATGGAGTCTGAGAATGCCTGGGTCGTCCGGCTTAGTCGTCCGTTTGACTGTTGTGGGCCTCGCTCCTCGAGCCTCCGCCCACTTTCTGATTTCACTGTGATCGGTTGAAGTTCTTGCGCTTGCCATGGGCTCCCCTCCCGGACTTGGTATGTCGAGCGTCCGGAGTACGCATACATTGACTCTGGCAGGGGAGCATTTGATCCCTCATGGAATCAGACCGAGAGCTTGACGAAAGTGGTCACTCAAACAGCTTCCTTCGGCCGCCGAGCTTGTTCAAGCGCTGTCGATAATCTTCCGCCTGCTCTCTCGCTCGCTCGACAACCTCAGGCTTGGCGCGCTCGAGAAAGTTCGGGTCTTGCAGCTTTGCTTCCGCTCTCGCCAACTCGTCTTGGTTCTTCGCCATCTCTCGATCGATCTTATCGAGTTCCTTGCCTCTATCCAAATCGCCGATCGGTAGGTAGAGATCGATACCGGCGGCACTGGCGGAGACGCATGTCTCCTTCGGGACGCCCCGGTGGAGATCCGAGACCCAACCTTGGGAGCGGAGAATCGAATCCCCGCCATCGAGGTCACCCTCGTAGTAGGCAAGGGGAATCGCAGCGCCCGGGGTGATTCCGAGATCGGCGCGCAAGGCTCGGAGCGCCCGGGTCGCCTCGAAAACCTTTTCGACCCTTGCTTCTGCCTCTGGCCGGCAAAACTCGCTGGGAATCGCGGGCCAACTGGCAGACATCAAGAACGCGGACTTTTCGACGGGCAAGAAGCTGTACAGTTCCTCGGTTATGAACGGCATGACAGGGTGGAGCATTCGGAGGAAGACGTCGAAGCACCTCACCAACACCCATTGGGGAGCCGCTCTCTGAACGGGATCGGCCAGCCGGGGCTTAGACACCTCGATGTACCAGTCGCAAAGCTCTGACCAGAAGAACCGATAAAGCGCTTGGCAAACCGACTGCAGGTCATAACCATCGTAACCGGCTTTGACGGTGCGCTCGGTTGCGGCCAGCCGGCTGAGCAGCCACAGATCGACGTCCTCAAGTCCCTCCGCGCCGGCTTCCCAGCTTCTCGCCTGATCCAGATTCATCAAGACGAAGCGCATGGCATTCCAAATTTTGTTGCAGAAGTTTCGGGCTTCTTCGGTCTTGCGTTCGCTGTACCGAATGTCTTGGTTAGCGCCGGTCTGGCTTAGGAGGGTGTAGCGCAGGGCGTCGGCCCCGATCCTATTGATCACGTCCATTGGGTCGACGCCGGTACCCAGCGACTTACTCATTCGCTTCCCGTCTTCGGTGAGCACGGTGGCGTAAATGAACACGTCTTCGAATGGCCGGTGATGCATGAAGTCGAGTCCCATCATGATCATCCTGGACACCCAGAGGTAGATGATGTTGCGGTCGGTGACCATGAGGTCGGTCGGGTAGAAGCGGTCAAGGTCGGATGTGGGTTGAGGCCAGCCTAAGGTGGCAAAGGGCCAGAGGCCACTGCTGAACCACGTGTCGAGGACATCGTCGTCTTGGCGGACAATCTTTTTGCCGCCGGCTTTTGCCTGCGCGTCTTCCCACGACAGGCCGGCGAAGGGTGCGCCATCCTCGGAGTAATAGATCGGGATTCGGTGTCCCCACCAGAGCTGGCGCGAAATGTTCCATTCACGGATGTTCTCCATCCAGTCGATGTAGATCTTTTCGTACCGCTCTGGGAAGAACTTGACCTTGCCTTCCCTGACCACCTGGATCGCGGGCTTGGCAAGAGCTGCCTGGTCGCAGAACCATTGCTCGCTCAACAGCGGCTCGATCGGCTCCTTGCTCCGGTCGGAAATCAGGATCGGGATGTCGTGGTCCTCGATCTTTTCGATCAGGCCGAGTTCCTCGAGGTCGGCGACGATGCGCTTGCGGGCCTCGTTGCGGTCAAGCCCGGCGTACGCGCCGCCCTCTTCGGTAATGCGCGCGCGTTCATCGAGAAGCACCGGCATGGGCAGCTTGTGTCGGACGCCAACCTGATAATCGTTGGGATCGTGGGCCGGAGTGATTTTCACGGCGCCTGAGCCGAAGGCGGGATCGGGGTATTGATCGGCAATCAGGGGAATCTCACGGCCGAGCAGAGGAAGAACGAGAATCTTGCCGACCTTTCCCTCGTAGCGCTTGTCGCTTGGGTGAACGGCGACCGCGACGTCGGCGAGCATCGTCTCCGGGCGCGTGGTCGCAATGGTGACGCTGCCAGACCCGTCGGCGAAGGGATAACGAACGTAGTACAGCTTGCCGCGGATCGTCTTGCGTTCGGTTTCGATGTCCGAGACGCTCGTTTTCAGCACGGGATCCCAGTTGACGACGCGTTTGCCGCGGAAAATCAGGCCCCGCTCGAACCAGTCGATGAAGACCTTCAGAACGGCATCGTGGTAATGGTCGTCGAGAGTGAATCGAGAGCGCGACCAATCGAAGGCGCAACCAAGGGAGCGCAGCTGGTGGAGGATTGTGTCGCCACTCTCGCGCCGCCATTCCCACACGCGTTCGACGAACTTCTCACGACCGATCTGGGCGCCACTCGTCCCCTCTTTGCGAAGCATTTTCTCGACGACGCTTTGGGTGGCGATGCCGGCATGGTCTTGCCCGGGCAGGATTAAAACGCTTCTACCGAGCATGCGCTGATACCGGCCGAAGAGGTCCTGGATGGGATAGCACAGGGCGTGTCCCATGTGCAGCGAGCCGGTGATATTGGGCGGAGGAATCGTGACCGTGAAGGGCCTCTTCTTTGGGTCGGGGTCTGGCTGAAAGAGGCCGGCCGCCTCCCATGCGGCGTACCACTTCGATTCCACCTGCGACGCGTCGTAACGCGTTTCCATATTCGTCATGTCCACTCCTTCCTTTCCTGTGATGAAAGGAATAGGGAGGATACCACCGGGAGCGTTGGGCGTTGGGCTTTGGGCTTTGGGCCGGTTGGGGCGGTGGGGCGTGGGGCGTTGGGCGGTGGGGCGTTGGGGCGTTGGGGCGTTGGGGCGTGGGGGCGTTGGGGCGTTGAGGCGTTAAGGCGTTGGGGCGTTAAGGCGTTAAGGCGTTGGGGCGTTAAGGCGTTGGAGGGTTGGAGTGATGGAGTGATGGAGTGATGGAGTGATGGAGTGGTGGAGTGATGGAGTGGTGGAGGGTTGGAGTGATGGAGGGCGTTGGGCGTTAAGGCGTTGGGGCGTTAAGGCGTTGGAGGGTTGGAGTGATGGAGATTCGGAGGAGTTGAGGAGTGGAGGTGGGCTGGGGAACGGGTCGGCAGGGCGAAAGTCCAGACCGCCGCAACCCATCTCATCCCTTCATCGTCCATGAGGCATGACGCACTGGATCTGGCTGATCTTGGTCGGTTTTATCGCAGGGGTGCTGGCCAAGGCGATTGTCCCAGGCGGCCGAGACAAGCCTCAGGGTTGCCTGTACACGACTTTGCTCGGGATCGGCGGCTCGGTCCTCGTCGGGTTTGTGCTGCACGATCTGCTTCACTGGCAGACGGGCAACCACTTCATCGGAACGATCGCCGGCGCGACGATCGGCGCGATCGCCTTGATCCTTGTTTGCAGGAAGATCTGGAGCTAGCCAGTCGACGTTCGAATCGGCTCGGACTTCCCCGAAAAACCTGGTAAGAAAAACAAACTGTAACGGGGCCCTCGTAGCGTCATATTTAAGATCAGTGGCGTTCTGCCAAGCTGGCATCTTATGCATTCGATGGCCCCCGGTCCCAACTCGAAGAAGCTTGGCAGGATCAATCAGATCATCCTGCCGGAGACTCTTCTCATCGCCGTCCTCTGTCTGACCGATATGGGTTGGACGATCATGGCGATCAAGATGGGAATCGCCAGGGAGAGCAACCCGTTTATGGCTTTCCTTATCGGGCGAAGCACGATGCTTTTTGCGATCATCAAGATTCTAAGTTTCTTGATCCCGCTTGCGCTTCTGGAGCTGATGCGGGGCCGAAATCCAGGTCTTATCCTCGTATCGCTCCGGATTGGGCTCGTGGCCTACGTCGTCCTGTATGTCTTAGGTTCGATGCACGTGCACGGCCTTATCTGAGACCGGCAGCGGCTGGTCGCTCGGATTGATTGTAAGCTTGGGAGCGATTTATCCCAATGGCTCGCTTTCTTTCGGTACTGTCGATCCTCCTTGCCGCAGGTGGGCTGTTCATATCGCTAACCTTGAGCTTGGCTCACACAAACGGCGCCGTTTTGCCCTGCGGCGCCGGGGCAGGTTGCGAGACCGTGGCGAACGATCCGAGGTCCATGTTTCTCGGGTTTCCGGTCGCCTACTACGGGGTGGCCGCCTACTTTGTGCTGCTCGCATCATTCATTGCTTCGTTGCCGGCCGCGCGGACGGTGGGACTGATTTTAACCTTTGCGGGGACTCTGGTGAGCGGATTCTTGATCTACGAGTCGCTCATTGTGATCCATGCTTCTTGCCTCTGGTGTTTGAGCTCAGCGGCGATCATGGCGGCTTTGCTGTTGATCCAGACGGTTAGGCAGCGGCCGAACCTCTTTGACCGGGGCGGGCTTGGCATGCGCGCGGGACTTGGGCTCGTGTTGGCCGGATCGGCGGTGGCGGGCGCGATCGGCATCGAGCAGCATTCAAGGCGAGACAACGTCAACCGTGCGGCGGTTGCGCGACTTACCTTGCGTGACCTCGAGGACTCGGCGTCCCACACCGAGGGGCCGGCGGACGCGCCTGTCACCTTGGTTGAGTTCGCCGACTACGCGTGCCCGGCCTGTCGAAATATCTACCCTGGCCTGAAGAAAGCGCTTAGGGACAGCAATCGCATCCGGCTTGTTTACCATCACTTTCCGCTGACCTACGTTCATGGCCACGAGGCTTCAGGACTCGGCGCGATCTGCAGCGAGATCGCAGGCGAGCAGGGTTTGTTTTGGCAGTATTCGGACTTAGCCTTCAACGGCCCCGATCACCCGTCGGTCGCCGATTATAAGGCGATCCTAGTTAAGGTTGGCGTCAAGGGCGATGTTTCGAAGCGGTTGGCGGACCCGGCCGATCCGGCGGCCAAGCGGGTGGAGTTCGATCACGCGCTAGGGGCAAGGCTGGGGATTTACGTTACTCCCGTGTTTGTTGTGTTCTCGCCCGATCTCGGGCCGATCGCGACGACGAACGTGGACCTGTTGGATGCGCTCAAGCGCAAGGAGATTCAATCCTATCTGCGGTGAGGCCCGATGTTGACGATTCGCTTCGCGAAGCGGCTACAATGATGTGCCCGAGTGGGGATTTAGCTCAGCTGGGAGAGCGCTTCCATGGCATGGAAGAGGTCAGGGGTTCGAGCCCCCTAATCTCCACCAGATTCCTTTGAACCTGGCCCTATTTAGGTTACGCATTAGAAGCGCTCACCTGGTTCTGGACCCTATTCTGGTCCCTATGGCCAAAAAGGCCGCGATTTCCGGCTGTTTCAGACAGTCGCCGGATGAGTTCGTTCTGTGGGTTCTGTCGTGCTTTCGCGTAAATGTCGAGAGTCGTCTTCGACGCGGCGTGTCCTAGCGCGGCCTGGGCGCTCTTGATGTCACCTGACTCGACGGCCCGCGTTGCAAACGTTTTGCGTAGATTGCGCGGCGTCAGCGGTGGAACAGTCGCGGCCTCAAACTGTGCCCAAGTCAATTTCCCGTCTGATTCGTCGAGGGGCCACAGCTCGTGGCGCAACGCACCAGCCCTAATGGCCTGTTCCAAGGTGACCCTGTCGAGCCGATCATCAAAGTGGTAGGCGACGGACCCATCATTATTAAGCAATGGACCGGTGAAACACTGCGCGGGGCCCCACTTATCAACCGGCACTAACTTTGGAACCTCGAAAACGAGTCTATGAAGGAATCGACAATACACCGGCTCCTGAAGTTCATCCACGGGCAGCGATGCCTCCCATGTTCTTATTAGTTCGAAAGGGCACAAAAGTAGATACTTCGTAGAATTGAGAAATGCTAGTATATCGCTAGGCGCGCCTCTCATGCCCGTTCGCTGGTCAAGCGCTAAGTACTCTCTGTATGTTGCGGATAGCCTGGCGGACGTCATTCGCAGGACCCAAACCAGAATTATTTCAGAGTCGCCTTGCGGTTCTCTCTCGGTAACTTTGGTGTCGGGATCTGGTTGATACGGGACCCCGGCCAAGCATACTTTGCAGCAGTTCCACTGTACAGCTAGGACGTGTCGTCCGCTTTGGAGCTGAGTATCCCAGAACCACGGCTTTTGCCACCGCCAGGGATTTGCAGCGACGATCGGGTCGGGCGATTGGTCAAAGTTCCAGTCACTCTCATTAATCTTCTGGTGGCAGAAGAACTTGACAGTTCCGTATATTCCGTTTGCACCGAGCCTGTGTGTACTACATGTATCCGGATGACGAAGGGTCCGGAATCGGTCGATGCCTGTGCATCCCGTGATTCCGCCACTCTTTGTTGGCTTGCAAACCAGACCATGATAGACTACGAAAACTTCGTAGAATGTGATGTTTGGCTGCAAGCCGGCGTCGCTGCCATCACAAAAAGGCCACGGCGATCCATCGCACTTTCGCCCATAAGACTTGATCGTGATTTGCTGCACGATGAGTCCGTAACTTGGCTGATGGTGCCTGAAGCTTAATTTGCTTTCTGTTACGGCCTCGCCGCAAGTTCCAATCTTCAGGCTCAGTCCCGTGGGATCAATTCGCGCTGTAGGACTTGCCGCTACATAGTTATGGCTACCTTGATAGGGCCATAAGGGGTCAATCGTCGTCCAGGCTCCCGCCGCCTCGCCGTAGTGCCTTGCGCGAACGTAATGAGTCGAATGTGTCCGAGTTGTGGGTCGATAGCCTTGGGATCCGGATTCACATTAATTGCGGGTACACCTTTCTTAAGGCGCACCTCAAAGGTGCCAGGAATGCCAGGTCGTCATAGAGTCAAACGGTTAAGGCGAGAGACTCATGGACCAACAATCTTCACCGTTGTCTGGGAGGGATCATCGGCGGAGCCAGTTCTGGACCTGCGCAAGTCGCGCCTCCAACCACGTCGGCCGACGATGGATGACGACCACCCTCTCACCTTTGCTTGAGTGTATCTCGACATCGCGACGGGCGCCTCGACCCATCAGCCCAACCTCCACTACCTCCGACCCATTGGCTGAGATCGGGGAACCGAACGCGGCGGACACTTGCCAATCTTGCGGCGACCGGAAGACATTCGATTCGGAACTAAGCTGCTCTTCGCAAGACCAATGGCGTTCGACATATAGCCGCTGTCGCAACAGCTTTGGAACACGGCTCGCCGTCTCTTTCGGAAAGATCAGAAAGACCTCGGTTTCATCGGGCGTCTGCTGGAGGATGACTCGTCTAGCTCCCAGCCCGTCCAAAAAGCCGAACTCATCTTGATTCGAGCTCAGAAGGGCAGCCCAAACCGCAATGACGAGCACTGCGGTCTTCGCAACGATGACCCATGGTCGAGTTATCTTCCACGGTCTCCATAGTCTCTTCATTACCTCATTATCCAACGAGACGCGCGGAATGCCTTATCCGCCGTCTCGCGGACTGATCAGCGCCAAAGCATGCAATTGCGGCTGGCACTCGGCTTGCTGCCCGCTGCAAGGGATCTTCAACCTGACTATAGCTTAAGGAAAGAGCACTTTGGCGCTCCATTCACTAGTTTAATCGTGAATCCGACAGACCACTTTGCGGTGCTTGTTTTATTTCCGCACCGACATTCATCAACAAAATATCTTTCAAACTTGTAATCTAGCTGGGGCCATAGGTCGGCCTGGCTAAAGTACAGCGACGGCTGCTTCGAGCACGGATCCTGCGCACTCGATTTATAATCACTAAGTCCGGGCCCGTCATACTCGTAATAGCTTCCTGGGCAAGGAACTTCTCGCTCGAAGTCCTTCTCATGATGCGGGTTGTCGATCACTTTCCCATGGCTCGTTATCTTGCCGGACTTCCATTGCGTTAATGTGCAGGTATAGTCGCCATTGCCAGACGTGCTGCAGACTACTTTAAAGCATTTGTAAACACGTACCTTCCACTTGCCTTTCTGTGGCCCAGATTTCACTTTCTCCACGATACACGGATTATCCCCGTTTGGCGTAGCAGTCGCTATAGGATCGCAAAACTTTGAGGCACACTTCAGGCCGGTGGCATCGGTAGTTGATGTTGGATTGCTGTCACAATAGTTGTAGGCTGACTCTACGGGCCACAGCAGGTCCGCAGATAGCCAGCGGCCGGCAGTATAGTGTCTTGCTCTTACGTAATAGATCCCGTGGGTGTTTCCGCGGTAGCCTTGCGCCCCTGCCCATCCCATCGTCGCCCCCGAGGGGGCATCACCTCGGCCGTAAGGCGTATAGCTTGCTGGATTGTCCTTCGTTCCGTTGTTGGCCACGGTCACCGAGCCGAGGGCGTCAGGCATGTAGCGGACTCGGGCACCGCCATGAACCTGCTCGCCGATGATCTGTCCGTTGACCGTGTAATACTCAGTGACGGCCATCGCTAGCCTCTCCCCTGCAGGTAATCCTGGCCGTCCCAAATGAGCGTCGTGCGCGAGCTGTTCGGGTTGATCTCAACTCGCTTCAGGCCATCGCCATCATAAACGCTCATCATAGAAGCAAGCGCACTGGCGATCATTTCACGGTCTCCCCGTGCCCGATTCTTTGGATGGTGGCCAACCGCGACGGCCCTGGTCCAAACCATGCCTCCGTGCTTCGTCGTGCGACACCCTTGTCTAGAAATCTTAGGATATCGCGATAGCCGGAAGAGTCGTGATCTGAACGCCCGATTCTTGACTCGCAGAATTCACGGGCGAGAGCTTCGAACCTTGGGATGCTGGACAGCCGCCACGTGGCACCCAACGCAAACGGACCGGCCCTGTCCGCCAAATCCGGACGCTTCCGTAAGGTGGCGATATACTGCTCCGTCGCCTCGTCGATCGGCCCCGACCCTACGTCGCTCAGCGCATCCCAAAAGCCAAGTGTTAGGTTGTAAGGCATGAATGATCCGGGAACTTTCGCCAATCGGGCCGAGGAGGTGCCTGGGGCGGCCGTCTCCAGAGCAAGGCGGTCTTTGACACACTGATCGAGAAACCGCGGGTAGAACTTCTTGATTCGGCGAATCGCGCCGCCGTCTCTGTAATGTAAATCCGGGCTCACTGCATCACGGACGAGGGAATCAAGCAGCACTCTAGCGCTGACATCTTTCCACTGGCGAGACACAGATTCTGCTAGCGGCCGGTTCAACGTTGGGCTATTGACCACGTACTCTCCGGGACCGTAGCTCCTGAAAACGACGTAATAGCGGTTTGTGATCTGGCCGAGAAGGAACAGGCATAGATCCCCAACCCGAACCTGGTAGGACTTCATGCTGATCTCTCCGATCTTTACATATGAGTCCGGGTACGAGTCAGCTACTTCGCCTGCTTGGGATGGTCCCTTATCCAAGAAGGTCGCATTGACAACCACGTGGTCCAGCGTAAGCCGGGTAGGGCGCTGATCCCGAAGGTGCCGGCATAACCTTGCGATCGCTCCAGAGCCCATTTGTACGATTCGGACCAGAGGCGTGTTCTCCCTCTTACCGTCCAAAGCGATTTTGAATACGGGCCGATCCTCAAGTTTAAGCCTGCCCTCGCCGAGGAAGTCCATCTTGTCGTCGAGAAGGACGGCTTGTAGCTTATCTGCCTCCATTCGCACTGATTCGCTCAGGAGGAGGTCAACGGCGTCAGCAGATCCAGTGCCGGTTTGAAGTGAGATAGCGGCTACAGCAATGTGCAACATCATCATACTAACAACATGCGTCACCGAAACCAGGCTCGTTGATTGGCTTTGGCGGGACGTACTCACCATCCCAAAACCCCTGTGCGTGAAAGTCTATGTGCGACAAGCAACAATTCCAGGAGACGTTCGCCCTGTGGGGTTGAATTGGCGGTCCACCAAGCACAAAATAGAGGAACCATGGACTAACGGGCTCTACAATTTTCAGCCCGCCTGAGGGGTGATCAGGTGGCGGCGTCCTCCAAGGCAACTTTGCTAGATTTCTGCTGGGGTAGGTGTTATAGAAGCTAACCTTAGCGTCCCCAGATGGCGACGCCTGAAGTGCAGTCAAGCTCGTGATAGAAGTTGAAATCGAAATAGTCGTAGGGCGGCGATACGGCGCCCTGGTCAACGGCCCAGGCCTCAAGATAACTGTAGTTAAGCACATCAAATGTACCATCTTTGCAGTGATAGACCACGGCGACTAACTTGACCCACTGCACAATTGTCGGAGTCTCGTTTCGTCGCAATGACGTACGGAGCTGAAGCGAGAAATGCTTGCACGCTACGCTCAAGGTCAGCCAGGTGCGTTTTCGCCCGGTCAGCCTTTACCCGGATCTGAGCAATACGTGTATTCCCGGCCATATCCGCCAAAGGTTACCGGCGAACGTCTTGATGGTGGCCCTAACCTGGTCCCTATCGTGGACCCTATGGACCCTTTGAGACCACCCAAAAGCAATCGAGACACCCCCAAAGGGGTGCCTCGTTGAATCTCTCAGATTGGGGAGGCCAACCATGGCATGGAAGAGGTCAGGGGTTCGAGCCCCCTAATCTCCACCAGACTCCGGCTCCACGCCATTCGTGGGGGCGAGAAGTTTATCCCGTCGAGTCTTGCGAGTCGGGAAGCCCCCTAATCTCCACCAATCAAAACAATAGGGACCTCAGGGCGAGAAGTTTATCCCGGCGAGTTTCGCGAGTCGGGACGCCCCCTAATCTCCACCAGACTCCTTCGACCCTAGAACTCGCGAAAGCCGTGTGCGCTACGGCTGTGCACTGAGGCGTGCAACCTCGGGAGGCGCCTCGCGCCAGCCAATTCCAGAACGAAGGGGACTAAGGACTCAAGGTGCGGGGGCGACGAACTAATGGCAGTTGCCAATCCGTTGCCTATTCAAATGAACGAATCTCGCAGACCCACTTTCATGCGGCGACTCGCGCTTGTGATCTTGCTTTCTTTGCTGGGGGTCGTGGCCTTCGCGGTCACCTACCCAATCGTGGCAGGCGCTACGGGCGGCGCGTTGTCAGGCTACTAGTCCGCAACCGCTCGGGGTAAAGGATTGCAGTCGCGGGATCTTCTTAGAACCGCGCTCACGGTTTTCGCGAGCGGCATCGTGTTCGTGATCGTCAGCGCCCTGATCTTCTGGCCCCTCGAGGAGCTGCTCGAGGGGGAGGGGGCAGCGCGGCCGAAGTTCAAGGATATCGCCTACCTGTGGTTTTACCAATCGTACGGCCTGTGGATCGGCGCGGGCATCATCTATGAGGTTGCTTTTCAGCTCAGAGGCCTATTGCCTAGTCAATGGTCTCTCTTCGTCAAGCATCAGCCCTTTTGGCTTCAGGCGGGCGCCGCGCTGCTCATGGCCGAGGTTTGGGTGTACGTGGTTCACCGCCTGGCTCATCGTTCGGCGTTCCTTTGGAAATTCCACCGAGTCCACCATACGCTGGTAGACATGACCTGGAGCGCGGCATCCAGGCAGCATCCGGTGGATTTCCTGCTCATCATTGTCGGCGCGAATCTGCCAGCGGTGATCCTTGGGATCGACCTGAGATCGATCGCCCTGTTCGTCATCCTCGAGAGGCTCTATACGGTGCTGCTCCACTCAAGCCTAAGGCTTGATTGGGGCCCCCTGACAAGGATCGTGGCGAGCCCGAGCCTGCACCGGCTGCACCACTCGCCGGAGTGTCAGGGGAAGAACTATGCCGGCATCCTCAGCCTGCTCGATGTGCTGGGGAGGACCTACGAGTCTCCAAGGGCGAAGCACGTGAACAGTAATCAGGGAACAGTAAGCAGTAAGCAGGGAACAGTAAGCAGTAAGCAGTAAGCAGGGAACAGTAATCAGTGATCCGCTTACCGCTTACCCATCTGAAGATGGGGCGCCACTGCGATGTTAATGCATCTTAGCGACACGCCTGGAGAAGTCGCCCGTCGGAGCTTTCATGGACCATGCTCAGATTCTCCCGCAAATTCCACGTTCAGCCCAAGTCCTTAGAACGAGAGCTTTGGCGGTCGCGCTCGCTTCATCTCTGTTAGGCTCCTCGGTTCTGGCCTGCTCAGGCGTTGGACCTCCAGGAAAGCCGGTCGTGTTTGGAGACCAGACCAACATCGTGATTTGGGATGAGGCTCACCAAACCGAGCACTTTATCCGCAACGCCAACTTTAAATCGGGGGCCGACAACTTCGGATTCATCGCGCCGACTCCCGGAAAGCCAGAGCTGCACGAGGCGTCTACGCAGGCTTTCTATACGCTCGCCAGCTTAGCGCCCAGCTACGGTTTTGGAGGAGCCGGAGGAGGGGGCTTTGGCGGCGCGATGGCCAAAAGCAGGTCGTCTGAAGTCAAGGTGATTCAGGAGGCCGACGTTGCCGGCTTCCACGCGACGACCTTATGGTCGCGGGACGCCCATGCAATCAACGATTGGATGAACGAGCATGGCTACATCTCGACTCCGGAGGTGGAGAAGTGGGCGGTTCGCTATTGCTCGAGAGGCTGGTACCTCACAGCGTTCAAGGTCATCGACATGTCCAAGCTGGCAGCGTCGACGGGCACGGTCCGAATGACATTCCGAACCCGTAAGCCCTTTAACCCATTCTACGTGCCCAGCTCAAACATCCCGAATCGAGGCAAGGGGACGCTGCGTGTCTACTTCGTGTCGGTTGGGGACTACGATGCGAACATCGGCGCGTACGGAACCTGGCAGACTCCCCAGTGGAAGTCGGCGATCCCGGAAGCCACCTCGGCGTTGCTGGCGAAGCAGGTGAAGATTCCGGCCGAAGCCATTCCGGACAACTGCCAGGTCGAGACTTTCGTGGACAACGACTTTCCACGGCCGGCTGCGGACGATATCTACTTTGTGAAGAAGGAAGCGGTCGCAGCGCCGGTGGCTACGCCGACACGAGGGATTCCGCCATATGTTCCGCTATTTGCCGCGCTGGGTGTCATCGCGGTTGCGAGTCGGCGGCGACGCTCCTGAACGGGTGTTCGATGTTCGGTGTTCGGTGTTCGGTGTTCGGCGTTCGGGTGTTCGGTACCTCGCCAAACACCCCAACACCCCGCGTCCCAAGGCCCTAACTCCCAACTTCCGAACGCCGAACGCCGAACACCCAAACTTCACTCCAACTCTCATCACACATAAGCGCCCGTGAAGTGAGGATAGTTGGCGCCAGTGACGGTGCCGGGCACTACTAATCGCTCCGCGAAATCATCCGTGTTATCCTAGCCCCAGGCTGGCGACATCTTGCCCAGTCCTGGCCTTTGCCTTGGCTTCCGGTCAGATCGGCAGCCCCGCCGATCCCTACAAATGGCTCGAGAATGACAATGATCCGAGGGTGCAGCAGTGGTCGGAAGGCGAGAATACGAAGGCGAGGAACCATCTCGATGCGATCGCCGCAATGCCCGGCGTGCAGGCGCGGTTGAAGGAGCTTTCTCGGGAGAATTCCGAGGGGTATTGGTATGTTCAATCTACCCACGGCCGGTTGTATGCGATGCGCTCCGACCCTACCAAGGAGCAGCCCTTCATCGTAGAGCTTGATTCCTACCAGGGCAAGCCCAAGGACCATGTGGTCGTCGATCCGAACGTCTTCGACCCGAAGGGTGGCAGCGAGATCGACTGGTACAAACCTTCGCTTGACGGCCAGCTTGTCGCAGTCTCGATCTCTCAGGGAGGTAGTGAGAACGGGGACCTTCGAGTCTTTCGCAGCTCCGACGGCAGCGAACTCATCGCCGACAGGATCCCGCGGGTGAATAAGGGGACGGCATCCGGAGGCGTCGCTTGGCTCGCGGATGGCAGCGGATTCTATTACACGCGATATCCCGGCTCGGAGCGGCCCGCGTCCGATTCATGGTTCTATCAGAAGGTTTACTTCCACAAGCTCGGCACCGACTCTGCGAATGACACTCCGTCGCTTTCACGCGAGCTGCCGCGAATCGCAGAGACCATTCTGCTCTCGAGTCCGGACGGCCGATTTTTCGTTGCGGCCGTAGAGAACGGCGACGGCGGACAGTTTGCCATCTGGCTCTTACGCCAGGGAGGAAGATGGAAGAAGCTGGCCGGATTTTCCGATGGAGTCGGACAGGTGCAGTTTTGCGATGACGGGAATCTTTACCTACTCTGTCGCAAGAACACACCGTATGGTGAGATCCGGCGCACGCCACTCAGCAACCCTTCACTGAGATCGGCGACTACCGTGGTCCGCGAGAGCCACCGGGCTATCGATTTCTTCCGAATCGCGGGCACACATCTTTACACGGACGATCAGCTCGGTGGATACAACGGGATGCGTTGCTTCGACTTGCGGACCGGCGGGAGCAAGGTCGTCGACCTCGGGGCTTATCCAGCGGTTCGCCAAATCGTGCCGGTGGCAGACGGCGCTCTCATCCAGACAGGCAACTATCTCAAGCCGGCGGCTTGGTACGAGTATGTCGTCTCTAGCGGACAGCTCAATCGGACACAGCTCGTCCTGACTCCGAGTCCGGATTTATCTGCGTATCAGGTGCTGAAAGAGACTGCGGTCTCGAAGGATGGATCTCGTGTGCCGATCTTCCTCATCGCGAAGAGAGGAATGCGAAGAGATGGCAACAACCCGCTCCTTCTTACCGGATACGGGGGCTTTGCGGACAGCCAAACCCCCTTTTTCATCGGCGACTACCGCGTCCTGCTCGAACGTGGCTTTATCTTAGCCGTCGCAGCGATTCGCGGCGGACGGGAATTCGGAGAAAACTGGCATCGCCAGTCGCAGGGCGCCTCCCGTCAGAACGTATTCGACGACTTCTACGCGGCAGCTCGCCGCCTGATCGACGCGGGGTACACGCGCTCCTCGCGTCTGGCTCTTAAGGGCGGCTCAAATGGGGGGCTGCTCGTTGGGGCTGCGGCGATCCAGCACCCGAGCCTTTGTCGTGTCATCGTCAGCGAGGTAGGGATCTACGATATGCCGGCTCACATGGCGTCGGCAAACGGCCAATTCAACGTTCCCGAGTACGGGTCGCCATCCGACCCGCGGGTGCTTCGCGCCATGCTCCGTTATTCTCCCTACTACCACGTCCGCCGGGTGAAGTATCCGGCGATGCTCCTTACGACGGGCGCGAACGACCCTCGCGTGCAGCCCTTGCAGTCGCGAAAGATGGTTGCGAAGATGCACGCGATGTCCCCGGAGTCCTTGATTCTGCTGCGAAGCAGCGCTTCGGCCGGGCACGGAGTGGGCACTCGGCTGTCCGGTCGACTCGCCCTCGAGGCGGACGGCTACGGGTTCATTCTCGAGCAGCTCGGATTCAAGAAGTGAATGCGCCGGTCAGTGACGGCGGACCAAACTGCGAGCTTCGCTTCCTCGGACCGTCGGTGGCCTGGAGACCGCCGGGACCGGCTCAAACCCAAGCACTTGAAAAGGGACGCCGTTGCATGTAGCCTGATGGTGTGGCGGGCGAGGGATTGCGGGTGAAGACGAGCCGCTACGTGGTGCCTGTCTGTCTGGGCGTCTTCGTCGCGGGGCTATTCATGGCATCCGCACAGGGTCCCGCGAAACCTGACCCACATGCGACGGGACAAGTCCGAGTTCCGTCCGGAACGACCGAGGTCGCGTATTGTACGAAATGCCACACAACGGGTTGTCCCATGCCGCATCCAGAAAAGGTTGCAGTGAGCTGGCCCGTTACCGGGCGGGTCAACCTCGAGGCTGGTGGGGTGACTTGCAGCAGTTGCCACGCGCCAGGTTTCAAGAGCCGCGGCGACGCGTTTCTCGCGCGGGACCAGAAGGGCCTTTGCTCGCCGTGCCACAACGGAGCTCACGCCCTTCCCAACGCGCACCCTTTCGGAACGCCATGTGCCTCGTGCCACACCATCGGTCAGGCTAGTCTAACCGCGGCAAACCCAGCGACCGGAAGCATGGTCGCCTCGATCAACGGCGAATGCCTCCGTTGCCATTACGACGGGCCAATCACTCATCGCGTTGGCGTTCCCAACTCAAAGAAGAAGGCGCCCGATCTGCCCCTGGGGAAGGACGGCACGATCACCTGCGTCACTTGCCATTTCGGCCATAGCAACCAAAACGCGAACGGCCAATTGCTACGCAAGAACAATCGAAGAGGAGGCCTTTGCCTTAGTTGTCACGACGACTTGTAGCGAAAAAGACCTGAGAGAAATGCATCAACACAATCGCCGCCGCTTTAGGAGTCACCTCGTCAACCACGAGGTGAGGCTTCGTCTCGTCCTCGACGACATGATCTTCGCGCTCGCGGCTGGAGTCGGCGCGGTCCTCATCCTCTACTACTTGAGCAACCGCGAGATTGGCGACTCGTTGTGGTCAGCCCACCTCTCGATCAAGGAAACTCGCGAGCTTTTGGAGAACGGAGCGAAAGTAGCTGGGATCGTAACATTTCTGGCCGTCCTCATTTTTGGCTTTTGGTCGATGCTGGATGCGCACCGGATCGCGGGGCCAATGCACCGGCTCAAAGTGCTGCTTGACGAGGTTGCGGCCGGGAACTTGACTCATGAGATCGAGTTTCGCAAGAAGGACGAATTCCAGGAGATCGCGGCCGGCGTCGATACTCTCGTTGAGAACTATGCCGCTCGGGTCAAAAGCCTTAGGGAGCTGACTGCCTCACTTGAAGCCGCTGCTCTGAAGCTACCGGCTGAGCATCAAGCCGAGCTTGCCAAGCACGTCGCGGCGATCAAGGGTGAGCTTGCGGGTTATCAGCTTCCGGAGGGGCCGGCTTGAATAGGCTCTTTCGAGCCAGTGGCTTAGTCTTTCTGAGCGTGTTCGCCAGGGTCGAGGCAGCTGGACCGACGGGCTTGAACGTGATTCCAACGACCGACATCGCACCTTTGAACAACTGGATCGGCGCCTTGGCCAACTCCAACACCAGTTTCACCGGAATTCCGTTCTATCGGCAGCCTCTGATCACGGCCCAGACCCAGTTCGGCCTCGAAAGCTGGCTCGAAGCAGGGATCGATTATGCCCAGACACCTGATCTCGCCCATGACGCCGCGGTCTTTAACGTAAAGGCGCTCTTGCTCAACGAGGACCACAAGCAGCCGAACGTCGCGGTCGGCCTTTGGAATGTGACGCAGGGTCAGGCTCCGGGCTATTACTTCACCCTGTCCAAAACCCTGAATTACGACCAGCAGCAAGCCGAGCGCTTCCGGGCCCACCATCGTCGCAACCGCAAGCTCCTCGGCAGGCGGGTCCATCTCGGTGGGATGCTCGACGGGCATGGAACGTTTCAGCCGTTTGCGGGCACCGACTTGCAGATAAGCGAGACGATCGTTTTTCAGGCTGATTGGGTGCGCGGCTCGGGGAATGGGGCTACGGCCGGCATTGCCTATGTGATGCCGGATAATCGCACCGTCATCAACCCCGCCTTCGTGTTTTCAAATGACAAAAGGAGAATTAGTGGCTTCTCGATCAATCTCAGTCACCAGTTCAACTTCTAAGGAAAGCCTCCATGAATCATACGAGACAAAAAGCAATGACCGTGCACTGCCAGATCTGCGGCAAGGACCTCCCTTTGGATGAGGCGGTGCCGGTGGACCTTATCCGGGAGTCGTTGGTTAAGACCCTAAAGGTGACGAACCCGGACCTCGATCCCTCCGGCTACGTCAGCGTCGATGAGCTCAATAAGGCTCGAATTAAATACGCGCAGGACATGACCAAGGAGGAACTGGACGAGCTGATCCATCTCAAGCAGGAAGTCGCCGAGAGCATGATCCGGCAGGAGACGATCACCAGGAACAGCGAGAAGGAATTCGAGTCTCAGATCACGCGCGGCGAGAAGATCGCCGACAAGGTTGCGGCGTTCGGTGGAAGCTGGACCTTTATCATCCTGTTCGGCATTATTCTCTTCATTTGGATGGGGATCAACACGACGATGATCCTCAGCAAACCCTTCGACCCGTTCCCCTACATCTTCCTGAACCTAGTCCTGTCCTGCGTCGCGGCGATCCAGGCGCCGGTGATCATGATGAGCCAGAACCGGTCCGAGGCCAGGGATCGGATGAGGAGTGAGAACGACTACAAGACGAACCTCAAGGCGGAGCTCGAGATCCAGGCCATCAACGAGAAGATCGACAAGCTGATCAACGATCAGTGGAAGCACCTGCTCGAGATCCAACAGATGCAGATGGAGATGATCGAGGAGCTGACGAAGAACCGGGGCAAGTAGGGAACGGTGGGGGGCGGTACAGACCCGATGGATCGGGATGTTGCTTCGCCCCAGACTTGAACCTGTGACCCCTACGGCGTCATTGCAGCCCACCGTAGATTCAGCTTAGTCGCGCTAAGCCCGCTAGGTTTAGCTTGGAGCAGTCGAGTGCGTTTCGGAGCTAGCACAGAACACGACGTGAGCCGAAATCAAGCAAATTTTGTATTCAATCATTGAAAGATTGTATATAATATCAACGATGCTCGACTCCAAACGCGCACCGAGGCGAGAAGAGCTTAAGCGTGGCCTGATTCACAGGTTTGTCTCCACCGATTTGGCGCCAGGCGAGAAGCTGAAGGAAGAGGCATTAGCCAAGGATCTCGGAGTGAGCAGGACCCCATTGCGGGAGGCGCTATTCGAGTGCGAAAGACTCGGACTCGTCGACTACGAACTGGATCGGGGTTTCACCGTTTCCAAACTCACTTCACGAAACGCTCGGGAGATCTACTCAATCGTTGAAACGCTAGAGTGCCTTGCACTCGGCTGCTCCGAGATCGACGAGATCGAAACCGCAAGCTTGGAGAGTCTCAACCAGGAGTTCGGTTCGGCGGGTGAACGGGGTGACGCCGCCCGTGCGAACGAACTAGACAGCGACTGGCACGCCACTCTGCTTGCGGCATGCCCAAATCGACTCCTTCTTTCCATGATCAACGAACTCAAGCTGCTCACGCGCCGATATGAGCTCGTCTTCATGGGAGAAAAGCGCTCGGTTTACAAGTCGAGCCGGCAGCACACCAACATCGTCTCAGCCCTACGGTCCGGTTCCATGGCGAGAACGTGTTCATCGCTTAGAACCCATTGGTCCGAGACGACGGAGCACCTGCTCAGGAAGCTCGACTGGGCTCCCGGCTTGTCCGAATTCAGGCGCGGTCGAGCTCCCACCGAAGTGAAGTGAGCCCGCCCAGCAAGGAACCTTCTATGTCGACCAAATCCGCTCTTCGCCTCCTGATAGCCTTCTTCGGCCTTGCGCTAAGCTCCGCGTTTGCCCAAACGGGGCTCGAGTTCGACGCCAAGCCGATCGAGCGGCTGCTGTCGGGCACGCACTCGGACGAGTTCACGATCAACCTCAAGGAGGGCGAGTTTTACGCAGTGACCGCCTTCCAAGAGAGCGTCGACGTGATCATTGACGTGTACAGTCCTGACGGTAAGCGGATCGCTTCCGTGGACATAACCGGGATCAATGAGCCAGACGAGTGGGACGCCACGGCAACCGCGAGCGGGACCTATCGGATCGTCGTTCGCCGGTACGATCCGAGTGCGCCCGACGGCAAGTACACGATGGCCGTCCGATCGGCGGCCACATTTTCCCGAGACTGGGCCAAGGAGAACATTAAGTCGCCGCGAGTGCGGAAAGTATGGGACGACTTGGGCGCTGACCCCCACGCGGCCGAATTGCTTGCCGCTGAAAGGAAGGGTAAGGGGCCGTTGGTCGAGCCGGGAAAGGACGGCCGCGCGATGATCACGTTCGTCTACCACGCACCGCCGGGAACATCGCGCGTGCAATTATCCGGCGGCCCGACCCCCGATGGCCACTCGGACATGATGACGCTTGGGAACTCGGGTGTGTGGTACGTCACCATTGAAGCGCCAAAGGATAGCCGCTTCGTTTACCAGTTCAACGTGACAACGAGCATTCGGCTGCCCAACCGGGAAATCCCCCTGCAAAAGTCTGTTAATGATCCGCTCAATCCGGCGACCTCAGTCCGAGGCTCGGTGCTCGTCCTCGACGACGCGCCCAAGCAGCCGTTCGACGTGCCTGTTCCCGCGGGCCAGCCCGCAGGATCGCTCACGCCGCTGTCGGTTGACAGCAAGATTCTTAAAGAGAAGCGGACGTATAGCGTTTGGACCCCGCCTGGGTTTGACGCGACAAAGGGCGGAGCGTACGGGATCGTCTTCGTGTTCGACGGCGAGATGTACGGCTCAACGCCCCGTATGCCGTCCGAAGTCGATTTGCCGAGAATTCTGGCGAACGCTTCGAACGCGGGGAAATTGCGGCCACAGATCTTCGTGCTCGTCAACAACATGGGGCGGCGGAATCGAGATTTACCCTGCTACAAACCGTTTGCCGACTTTATGGCCCTGGAGCTGTTGCCGGCGGTACGGGCCCACTTTCCGGCGGCCTCGCCGTCCGCGCGCCGAGTGATCGTGAGCGGGTCCTCTTACGGCGGATTGGCCTCGACCTACTGCGCGCTCACGCATCCGGAAGCCTTCGGGAACGTGCTCTCGCTCTCGGGCTCGTATTGGGTTCCAAATCACGATGCCAACGTCCCTTCGATGGCCATCCCGCCCGAATCGCTGATGACGACCGAATTCATGAACCAAAAGCACCTGCCGATCCGGTTCTATCTGGATGTCGGAACCTATGAGGGTGCGAGCTCTCAACTTCGAACCAATCGCCACCTACGGGACGTTCTGCGGCTGAAGGGATACGATTTGACCTACCACGAATTCGACGGGAACCACGACGCACACGTCTGGAAAAGAGACATCCTCGACGGACTCTCTGCCTTGACTCGTGATTGGGGTAGCCCGAGGCGTCCGCGGTAACTCGCTAGCGTGGCTCGCACGCGTCATGGGCTCAACGATGGCTGAGCGCTAAACCAGGTGTTGTGGGAAGTGAGGCGTTGCTCCAAATCATCGGTGTGGCCGACATAGCAAGTGCCTGCTGGATTCTAGATAACGTAAGTCCAGAAGGTGGTGGGCGGTACAGGACTTGAACCTGTGACCCCTACAGTGTCATCGGAGTTTTGACAGGTTCAAACTGCCGATTTTGAATCTACAGACGTCTCTGGAAGTCTCAGTTTGTCTCCTCCATTTGAGAGACCTTTGAGAGACCATGCCTGAAGCGGCGACCTCGCGGATAGCAGTGACTAGGAGTCTAGCTGGAAGAATGGGCCTCCGGAATTGCCGCACAGCTAAAGCGCAGAATTTGCTGTTGCTGTTGGCTTAGAGAGGAAGTGCCCGATTTACCGGTATATCCAGTAATATCGATGTTGGCCGCCTCCAGCACGTTCAAAGGAGAGACAATGAACCCCATCGCGAAAACACTTCTTGCCATGTTTGCTCTTACTGCCAGCCTGTCCGCGAAGGCGCAAAACGATAAAATGACCCCGATCGCTGTTCCCAAGCAACCGAATGCGATCGTGCTAAACACGGGCAAGTTGCCGGAAGCCACTGCTGAGGAGTCTTGGCACTTTCAATACGGCAGGAAGTTCGCAAGAAACGTCAGTGTCGCCACTCTCACACCCTTCTGGCCATCGAAGTCGGCCGCCACAGGGGCAGCGGTCATCGTGGCTCCCGGTGGCGGATTCCGAACGCTCTCGATGGAAAACGAAGGCTGGGACGTCGCGAAGGCTTTGGCGAAAAAGGGCGTTGCTGCCTTTGTTCTAAAATATCGCCTCAATCCGACCCCTGCCGACCTCGCCGAGTTTGCGGCGCCTACGCGTCGACCGTCCTCAGGTCCGAGGCGTCCAGCCACAGGGCAGGACCCTTCGTTAGCCCTCGCCCCACAGATCGCCGATACGCGCGCTGCCTTCGATCTCGTTCGCTCGCGCGCGAAGGAGTGGAACGTTGATCCGAACAAAGTGGGGATGGTCGGGTTTTCCGCTGGAGCGATGCTGACCCTGTCGACTGCGCTTTACGGGAAAGACATCAACCCAGCATTTATTGGAATCATCTACGGTCCGCT
>CAZNUL010000041.1:0-35106 GCA_964576205.1 uncultured Fimbriimonadaceae bacterium
CGTCAGGAGGACGTGCGTGAGGCGGGAGCGGCGGGGGTTGCCCTGGGATGGGAGGCAGGTTCATGCGGAGATCCCTCGTTCCTCGGGATGACAAAACTTCTCGGGATGACAAAGCCCTACCCTTGCCGATGACAAAGCCCCTACCCGTGCCATTGCGGGTGACTGGGGGCGTGTATCATGCGAGTCGGAGATTCCATGCCCGTTTTCTTGACTGCAGTTGCCATCGCCTTATCGGTCCCGCAATCTACCTTCCGAGTTCAGGACCACTATAACAAGATCGAGTACATGATCCCGATGCGGGATGGCGTCAAGCTGTACTGCGCGGTTTACGTCCCAAAAGACGTCCCTGGCAAGCATCCGATCCTTATGGAGCGAACCTGCTACAGCGCGGGGCCCTACGGGCCGAATACGTTTAGAGGATTCCGCGGCAGCCGCAAGTTCACAGATGCCGGCTATATCTTCGCGTTCGAGGACGTGCGCGGCAAGTACCTCTCGGAAGGCGATTACGTCAACATCCGGCCGGAGCTCGATCCGGCTGCGAAGACCGACGAGAGCACCGATACCTGGGACACCGTCGACTACCTCGTCAAGAATGTGCCCGACAATAATGGCGCGGTCGGGCTCTGGGGCATTTCGTATCCGGGCTTCTATGCCGGGGCCGGCGGCATCAACAGCCACCCGGCGCTCAAGGCCATCTCGCCACAAGCTCCGGTCAGCGAATGGTTTATGGGAGACGACGTCCACCATAATGGCGCGTTCTTCCTGCAGGACAACTTCGATTTCTCATCCGGCTTCGACGTGCCTCGAACGGGTCCCGGCCCGAACCCTCCTCGGATGAGAATCGATCACGGAACGGACGGCGCATTCAGATTCTTTCTCGGCATCGGTTCGGCAAGCGACTTCGGAACGAAGCTCTACGAGAACAAGGTTCCGTATTGGGAAGAGCTTTGCCAGCACGGAACTTACGATGACTACTGGAAGGCGCGCTCGCTCGAAGCGCACATGAAGGGTGTCAGGTGCGCCGTGCTCACGGTCGGAGGATGGTTCGACGCGGAGGACATGTATGGCGCCTTACACCTGCCAAGGGCGATCGACAAGCTCAGTCCGTCGGCCCCGAACTTCCAGTGCATGGGACCTTGGTTCCATGGCATGTGGGCGGGACGCGCGGGCAGCGGGCAGACCTTCGGCGATCTCGACTTTGGGATGCCGACCTCGTCCTACTTCCAGGACAGCATCGAGTTTCCTTTTTTTGAGAAGTATCTCCGCGGAGTTGCGTTGCCGGCGCCGGCCAAGGCAACGATGTTCGAGACCGGATCGAATAAGTGGATGACCTTCGAGCAATGGCCTCCCAAGGGGCTTGGCAGTCTTTCCGTTTATCTCGACGACGAGCGAAAGCTCTCTTGGACGAAGTCGAAAAAGAACGGGATCGACAGTTACATGAACGACCCGTTCGATCCGACGCCTTATCTCGCCAAGCCGGAAACCCCGCGGCGAACCCGGGAGTACATGATCGACGACCAGCGCTGGGCTGAGAAGCGCGACGATGTCGCTTGGTACAAGGGCCAGGTGCTGGATCACGATATTACGGTCGCCGGCCCGGTCGACGTCGACCTGTGGGTCTCGACTAGCGGAACCGACGGCGACTTCGTCGTGAAGGTGATCGATGGATGGCCAGACGACACGCCCGACAAGAGCCCCGGCGGGGTGGCCATGGCCGGTTACGAACAGAACCTACGATCGGACGTCATGCGCGGCAAGTTCCGAAACTCGTTCGAGCGGCCTGAACCCTTCGTACCCAATCAGGTCACGCGGTTACATTTCCAGATGAACGACTTGCTTCACACGTTCAAGAAAGGGCACCGGATCGTGGTGCAGATCCAGAGCGACTGGTTCCCGCTCGTCGACCGAAATCCCAACCGGTTCGAGGACATCTATCACGCGAGGCCGGAGGACTACCAGAAAGCTCGGATCACCATCTACCACGATCCCTCCCACGGGTCGGCCATCACCTTTGCGACTCTAAAGTGAGGCGGCGTCCGAAGGCGCACAACGTGGCCGTCTTGCCTCGTCTCTCGTCTTTCGACGGGATTGAGCGGAACGCCGGACAAACTGAGAAGTCGGTATCATTCGAACCTGCTTGCAAAAGGATATGCGAATGAAGGGAAGCACCATATCGGCCGTCATCTTTGTCGTAGCGATTGCGCTGGCCTCGGCGGGCTGTGGAGGGACCTCGTCTCCAAACTTCGCGGTTTGGGCGGGCAACTATGTTGGAAACGTCACACTTGACAACGGCAAGGCGGGGACACTGACGGTCACCTGCGACGACAATGGGATCGCCGCCGGCATGCTTGTCGTCACGGGCTCCAACGGCTCGGATTCCAACTTCAAGTTCACGGCCGGCACTTACAACGTGACGGGGAACATCACCAGTACGGGGGGCGGATTTGAAGTCGACGGTATCGTCCCCAACTTCGGCAATTTCTTCGTTCGCGGTACGTTTCCGACCGCTCTTAAAGGCGGACTGCCTTTCCACGTGATCACCGGGATCTCGAGCACCTACACAACCTCGTTGAACTACACAGGATCGCTAAGCAGGAGCTAGCGCCAACCGAGTTCGTTGTTGGATCTGTCTGGTACAATCCTGTCTCGCGCCGAGAGGTTGGGCTGCCTTTGCCGGGTGGCTGGAATTCGCGGCGAACCGTCGGGAACAGGGCAGACGGTGAATCTTGAACGAGTTCACCCGATTACCAATTCACCCAAATCGAGAGGCAAATATCATTGAAAGTTAGAATCAGGCTGCGGGCCTACGACCACCGCATCATCGACCAGTCGGCCGAAAAGATCACCGACACAGCCAAGCGAACGGGAGCGAGAGTTTCCGGGCCGATCCCTCTTCCCACCAACATCCGTCGCTTTTGCGTCATCCGGGGTCCGCACATCGACAAGGAATCGATGGAGCACTTCGAGCTTCGCACGCACAACCGGCTGATCGACATTCTCGAGCCGACGAACAAGACGATCGACGCTCTCATGCGGCTCGATCTGCCGAGCGGCGTCGATATCGAGATCAAGAGCGCTTAAGATTCTTCGTCGCGGCGGGCTTTACCTGCAATCACAGTAGCGACTCCAAATCGGAGCCCCACTCCCGGAATGACCAAAAACGACGGCTGACTTATATTATTTGCTGAAACAATAGTTGCTTACGCAACTACAGGACTCAGGATCACGTAGTAGGGGTCACCTAGTCTAATCAGGGAGGCAGGAAATGGAACAAGCGACACTTACGAAAACAAACACTTACACGATCGATCCGAACCACTCGACAGTTCACTTTTGGGTGCGGCACATGATGGTCGCCAAGGTTCACGGCGAGCTCAGCGACGTCTCGGGAACCGTTGCCTACGACCCAGCCAAGCCCGACCAGACCACGCTCGAAGTCAAGATCGACGCGGCCAGCCTCACGACGCGCAACGAGCAGCGAGACGGCCATCTCAAGAGCCCGGACTTTCTCGATGTCGCGACATTCCCGGAGATGACCTTCAAGTCAACCATTGTCCGGCCAGAGTCCGGAGGCGCATTCGACATCACCGGCGACTTGACGATTCACGGAGTTACACGCCCGGTCACCTTCGAGGCCGAGGTTACACCCGAAGTGAAGGGCCACTTCGGCGGGTATGTCATCGGAGTCACCGCTTCCGGAATCATCAATCGCGAGGATTTCGGGATGAGCTGGAACCAGGCGCTCGAGACGGGCGGGGTCCTCGTCGGCAAGGAGATCCACTTCCAAATCGACGCCGAACTGAACCGGCCGGAGTAACTTTCTCGCCTCAAAGCGTCGGGCCGATCCGGATCCTTCGATCCGGACGGCCCGTTGAGCTGGGATAGGTCCCCAATTTTCTAGCCAGTAGGGACAGGGACGCTGCGTTGGTGCATCATGTCGACCAACTGCGAATACTCGTCCCGCGATAATACGTCCTTGACTTTGCCCCATGCAGTCGCTACGATGGAGTTCCGGGCTGAAGCAGGGGCGTTGGCAGCTAGTTTCGACAGCTTCATAGCCGCGGGTTTGCCGATCGCGATGATCTTCTCCAACTTGCTGCTGGAGTAGTCGGCTATTTCGAGGAAAGCAAGCGGGAATCCGGTGGCCGCGATCGCCTCGGCGCGATCTTCGAGAGACCCAACCTTCTTCTGTTGCTCGGCGCTCAGGATGGCGGCGATCTCTCGCCCGGATCGGACGATCAGACTGACCATCTGAGGTTCGACCGCCTGCGGTCCCTGGAGAATCGTTCGATGCCTATTCTCGTAGCCAGGAGCCAAATCCTTTCTTGCCATTCGATATTTGAGCATCGCCTCCCTTAGTTGGTCAATTTGCTGCTGGCTCAGGTTGAGTTCTTGCACAATCATGACCGACGGAATGTCGGGATTTACGAACGGCTGCTTCGCTTTGATGAGAAACTGGCTGGCATGGCTCGCGGCGAGGGAGCACAAGGCGAGGAAAGCGACGACGATAGTTTTGCTATTGGTTTTCATGATGATCTTTTTGGTGGACACTATCCGAATTACTGCTGCGTTCTAAAGGAGCCCTGTTGTTTCTCTACATCGATCAGCTTCTGATACTGATCCTGACTAAGAAAGCTTTGTACTCCCGCGTTGATCTTCAAAGTGATTTGATCTCGTTTCGCGCGGCGCTCTTGTGGTGACAGCTTTGGGTTCGTGACGTCCTTGAGAGCCGCCAGATACTTTCTCTCGACCGCATGGAACTTCTCGATCTGGTCGGGCGTGAGCTTCAAGATGTCCCTCACCCGCACCTTATTTGCCATTAGGTCGGGCCGGCTCCGAGCTGAGGGATTGTTTGGGCGTGATTCTCCACCCCATGACCTAAGGGTTAGCAGGACCGCGATCGACGACAGAACTACGATCAACACCGCGGTACCGGCGACCGCGCGCGGTGATCGACTGATTAGGCGCTTCATTGTTGGTTGTCAAACCTCGTATTGGAAAGGAACCACTGAACGACGGTCTGGCACGCGGTCGAGCCTGGTTCTGCACAATAGTTGGATAGGTCATGCCAGTTCGATGGCGAAAGGGTATCGGCTTGACCGATGTTGCGGCGCCGCAACAAGTTGCCGACCAGAGCCGGTTCTGGCTGAGTGACGCCGTGTCTCATGAGGACGCTCTTCACGTGCGAGTCCGCGTAGGCGAAATTGAATCGGCCGCTGTGACGCGCCGAGCCGGGTCCGTTCCAGTCGAAAACCGACAGTTGGTACTGGGGCGTCGACCAAGTGTCTCCGACAAGGAATGTCTGGGAGGGATCGGACAAAGCTGACTCGTTTTTCCCGATCAAAGCAAACCCTTCGGGGTTGTTCGGGTCCGGCGCCTCGGGCATTAACAAACCTGTGCCGTCATCCCATGGGCTGTAAAACCCCCAGCTAAACCCGTACCCGAAGCATTCGCCCGAAGGGTTGCCAGCCGTGTTGCAGTCATGATCGAATCGATTTGGGCAATAGAGAACGCCATTGTTCTTGAGGTATTGCTGAAGCATGGGGCCCATCGGATCTCCCGAGTCCTCCAGCATGCTGAACACGGCCGATTGGAACTGACCATCGAAATCGCCGGTGTAAAGCGCAGTCGCGAGAGCTATCTGCCTTAAGTTGCTAGCGCAAGCGGTCTTTTTTGCTGCGCGCTTTGCCTCGGAAAACACGGGGAAGAGGATGGCGGCAAGGATCGAAATGATTGCGATGACGACGAGTAGTTCAATTAGCGTGAAAGCTCTCTTATACATTTGTTGTCTCCAACGGCTCGGGCATGCTGATCTATGTTCGAGCCGCAAGATGATTGGCAAATGAGTGAACAGAGCTTTTGTCGGGCCGAGAAAGGGCGTAGCCGATGGGTTCCGGCCACGCAAAGGTGCTTCTTCGTTTCAGAATTACGCCATGACAGCGCCGCCGGTACGGGCTCGGCTCCTGGCTATCCGCGATCGAATCGAACGAGCGTGTGAGTCTGCCGGTCGGGATCCGAAGGGGGTCACGCTGGTCGCCGTCTCCAAAACCCATTCAGCCGAGGCAATCCAGAGCGCATACGATCTTGGTCTTCGCGAATTCGGGGAAAGCCGACTGCAGGAGGCGATCCCAAAGATCGAAGTTTTGCCAAACGATATCGTCTGGCACTTCGTCGGGCATCTTCAATCCAATAAGGCTAAGAGAGCCGGCCAGGTTTTCGATGTCGTTCACACTATCGAGCACGAATCCCAGCTCATCGAATTACAGAAGGCAAATCGCCGGATCGATGCCTTGATTGAGCTTAATATTGCGAAGGAAGCACAAAAACACGGCATTTTTACCGAATCGCTTGACGATTTGAGAAATAAGGTCATACACTACGGCCACGTTCATTTACGTGGCCTGATGACAATCGGACCTGCGCTCGATGAACCAGAAAAGATGAGACCTTTCTTTAAGGCTCTTCGTCTTCTCAACGAGCGCATTGGAGGCGATTGGCTCAGCATGGGGATGAGCGGAGACTTTGAGGTGGCGATCCAAGAGGGATCGACCCACATCAGAGTTGGAACCGCACTCTTCGGAGAGCGAAGCTAGGGAAGGCGACGGCCCAAATCCTTTCGAAAGGGGGGCCGAGTTTTACGGAGGAAACATGGAAGAGATGCAGCTCCAGGATAAGCCTGGACTTTTTGGCCGACTCGCTAACATCTTCACGCGCACCGATGAGGTCGAGGAAGAAGTGGACGAAAACGAGGGTCGACCGACCAATGCGCTTACGCTCAAAGCCGCTTACCGCTACACGGTCACTGTCCGACGCCAAATCGTTTCGTTCGACGACGCGATGGCTGCCGCAAACGGCCTCAAGCGTGGCGAGCAACAGATTTTGAACCTCGCCGGTACCGATCCGGCGATCCGACAGAAGATCGTCGACTTTATGTGCGGCGTGAACTTCGCCCAAGAAGGGACCTGGGAGGAACTGGGGGAGAACATTTACATGGTCGTCCCAGCCAGCGCCTACGTCGAGGTTGCGCCGGCAACCCCAAGGATGGCGGCGATAAAGAACTAATCCGATTTTTGATTTTGGATTGCCGATTTTGGATTTGAGTCCGAAATCCTAAATCCGAAATCGCAAATCTTCAAGACCGGCTCTCTCTCCTTCAATTGCCCCGCGTTTCAAATGGCGCGGGGCCTTTTTTCCGAATTTGGAATTTTGAATTTGGAATTTAGGATGGCGTGCTGGGCCGCGAATCTCGCGAATTAACGCGAAACCGTAAACCGGTCGCCGCTCGCCGATTTCCGTTTACCGTTTACTTCGTGAACTTCCAGTACTCGCTGGTGTCGTGCATGTTGGACGTGAAGTTCTCGATCTGGGTCCGGACGAAAGCGGGCGTCACCCCTCGATTGTCCAGGCTCCGGTGCATATACAGCTTTTTCTGCTCCTTGTTAAAGAGAAACGTGGATGGGTCGATCTCGTTGTTCTCCTCGAGCAGGCGACGCCACTCCGAGGCGGAAATCGAATCGGGATCTGAGACCATGCCGAGATTCGAGTTCATGCCGAGTTTGGTGTTGTCGCTGCTCAGGACGAACTGGATGTAATAGGTCCAGGTGTCCTTTTTCACGGTGATCAGGAAGCCCTTCGACAGCTTGGCCGGCTCGTAGCCCATGCCGTTGAGCATTGTCCTAAGACCGTCGTCGTCTAGGGCCGATCCGGCATCGTCGTATCTCTTGACCCCACCTTTGGCGAAGGAATTGGAGGCAACCATCGTCGTCCCCCACATAATGATGGCCAGGATGGCAGCCGTAGAAATCCTTTTCATATCGTCCTCCCTGTCTCCGCCTCGTCTTGGCGGCGCTTAGAGGGATTATCGGCAAGAGAGACATTGGAATTTGGAATTTGGAATTTGGAATTTGGAATTCGGACTTTGAATCCTTTGGACTCTAGCTGCTACAAGGTGGCCGGTCATATCGCTGAGAACCGTTAGCATTTCCTTCGCCTGAGTCGAACTCCAAAGTCAAAAATCCAAACTCCCTAAATCCGAAAACCCAAAATCCCAATAAATCTCAAATCTCAAATCCTAAATTCAAGAATCCCACCTACCCAAGATCCCGAAATCCGAAAACACCAAGCTCCAAACTCCCAACTTCAAATCCCAAACTCCAAACTCCAAATTCTAGATTCTAAATTCCGTTGAGTTGCCAGTCGATGGCGGTCCCATGGAGGTTCGTGCAGAAGTTGTCGATCTGGCGTCTGAGGTAAGGCGCCGAAATGCCGCGATTGTCCAGGGCACGCATCATGAAGAGCCGGTGCTCTTTCGAATCGAGGCTGATAAAGGACGGATTGATCCTAAAATTGTCCTCGAGGAGCTTGCGCCATTGGGCCGCGGTAATCGTCGCCGGGTCGGTGACAACGCCAAGGTTGGAGTTGATGCCGAGCTTCGAGTGGTCCGCGCTGAATGCCAGCAGCATCGTATCATTCCAACCGTCGCGTTTGAGAGTGACGACGAAGCCGCCATCCATCGCCTTCGGCTCGTATCCGAGTCCAACGAGCATGGCGCGCAGGGATTCGTCGGTTAGCACCTCCGGCGCCTCGTTGCCTTGTTGCCAAACGGCGAGCAGGGCGACGGCGCCGACCGCGATGGAAATAGATTTCATGGTCTCAGTTTAGAGTCTTTGCGCTTGGGATCGGCGGGACGCCGAAACCACCGAAGGGATTTGCCGCAAACTGTTTGAACGATTCGCGATCGTCGCGGCACTCACCCTACGCAACGGTGAAGCCAACGATGCAGGCGGTTCAAGAGGAAATCATGCCCCGAGGGCTCGACATTGCGGAGATTGCGAAGCAGCACTACGCGCTCGTGTTCCGCTTCTGCGCCCGGCGAATAGGGATCGATGCCGCCCAGGATGCCGCCCAGGACACGTTCGTTACAGCGCAACGCGTCCTGCGGAGCTTTCGCGGAGATTCGACGTTACGCACATGGCTCCTCGGGATCGCTCACAACGAATGCCGGCGACTGGCTCGTAACCGGCGGCTCGAACCCCCATGTATCGAGCTGAAAGACGATATTGGATCCAGGTTGCCGAATGACGGACAGTCATTTGGCGATCTGATCATCGATCGGCGCGCTCTCGGAGACGCGCTTAACCGGCTCTCGCCCGAGCACCGCGAAGTTGTGCTCTTGCACGAGGTCGAGGGACTGAGCTATGACGAAGCAGCCAAGGTCATCGGGATCCCTTCGGGCACCGTCAAGTCACGCCTGCACCACGCATTCTTGAACCTAAGAAGGTCGCTCTCCCCGAATCTCGAGCCGGGCGACCCGACGACCGCACAACCCAACAATCCACCCCGAGGCGGGCGATGAACGTTATGGAAGATCTGAAAGCATATCTGGATGGCGAGCTTTCGCCGGAGCGCCGAACGGAAATTGAGGCGGCGATGGAGCAGGACGAAGACCTGCGCCAGGAATTGGAGGAGATCCGCATCCTTTCGCGCTTGATCGGCGACTGCGTAGTGGAAACCGAGCCGGTGGGCTTGGATCAGACGCTTGCGGCTTTGGAACGCGAACGCAGCCGTTCACGACCGTTGATCCGCCTGTTCAAGGAGCCGCTACGCTTCGGCTGGGTTTGGGCGCTGACTGGATTTGTCCTGCTTGCCATCTTCTGGCCGGTCTTCGGCCAGTCGCGGGATGCGGCGAAGGCGTCATTTGCGATGCGCGCAGATTCCTCGAAGGTGGCGGCTTCGCCTAATGCGGATTTGCTTGACGGCGACGGCGTGGTCGCCAAGCCTGAGCTCAAAGCCGGCTGGAACACCGTTGGAGGCGCTATGCCCGCAAGCGAGGCGCCGGCAAGAACGGGCCAGGAGGAATTTATCGGAAAGGCTCCTTCCAAGAGCCTCGCCGAACCGACCCTTCAGTCGCCACGGCAGTCCTTGTCAGGTCAGGGGCGGCGGGGAAAGGCAGATATCGAGATGGGTGTGACCCAGTCGTCCGAGTCGATGCGAAATGGGAGCCCGAGCCTCGAAGACTCGCAAGGAAACATCTTTCACCGGGCGAATGCGAACGGAACACTAACGGGAACAGTGCCGCTCGCGGGCACGCCACCCGATAACGAAGCGATGCACACCAGGGACCGCGGCGCGCGAAAGGATCAACCCATCCAATCCGAGGGAAACGTGGCCGCAAAGGCCGCGAGCCCGGCACCCCGGATGACCCCCTTGCTTCTCATTCGGACTGCCGAGCTTGGCATCGAAGTCAAGGACGTTCGCGTCGCGGTCGCCCAGGCCAGCGAAGACACCAAGCTCCTCGGCGGATACGTCGAACAGAGCAGCACGTCGATCGACAACAACCTGCCCGAAGCGCAGATGTCGATCCGAGTCCCGCAAGCCCGATTCGACGACGCCATGAAGCGGCTGAGCCGCCTTGGCAAGGTGGGAGCGAACTCGACTAGCAGCCTGGACGTGACCAACCAAGTCGCCGACACGGACGCCCGTCTCCGCGAGATGCGAGCCGAAGAAGAGAGCTATATCGCGATGCTGCGCGGGACGAAGCACGTCGAAGACACCCTGGCCGTGCGCGACCGCCTCGACAACGTCCGCCAGCAGATCGCTTCCCTGGAGGCTCAGGACAAAACGATGCGCAGCCAGGCGACCTATTCGACGATCTCCCTCACCCTGACCCAGGAAGCGGTCAAGCCGAAGGCGCCCGTCCAGCCAAGTTGGTTCGACCAGGCCTGGAACGGCGCTACCGAGCGAGCTTCGGGCCTCGGGCGCTGGCTTGCGAAAGTCGGCATGAACCTCCTCGTCCTCAGCCCGGTCTGGGTCCCGATCGTCGGGTTCGTCTGGTGGCTGGGCCGGCGCTCGCGAGTGCGGAGATGACGGAAATCGTCAATGCGACCGCAGGACGCCGGCCTGAACCAGCATCAGCGCCGTCAGGTAGCACCCGGTGACGGCCACGCTCGCCAGGAGCAGGGTGAATGAAAAGGCAAGTACGGTCCGGCCGTGTCGGCGCGCGAAGCGATCTTGCTGAACCATCCTTTTTGCGGTCGACGCAGGTATGAGGGCGAGCCATCGCCTCCGGAACCGGCGGACCCAAGGCACCCGCAGCGTACGCAGCATCAGCCACCAGACGATCCTGGCCATCCACCGCGCGACGTCGCTCATTCTTACCTATACGCCTGTTTCGAGTGCGCGAGCTTGTCTCGACCGATCTATCCGATCTTCAGGCGCGATGGATCGCGCCGTTTGAAAGCGCGAGTGAATTCGGGCACTCCATACCGGCAAAATATGTAGAGGCGAGGCACATCGCATCCGAGAACCTCCCTTCACGAGAGGGCATGCGCAATTGCCGCGTTCTTGACAAAATTGGCGGCTAATCGGCTAAACTGGCTCTTCGCAGCCAGGCAAGAAGGAGGCTCCAATTTGCGTAACTGCTCACTGACCGTGAGTATCGGTCTACTTTTTTTTGCGTTCGTGAGTATCGCGCCCGCCGGGAAAAAGCAAGACAACTCTAAGAAGAAGGACATTCGGGTCGAGAAGAAATCGATCAAGCCGACTGTCAAATATCAGTTCGACGAGGGCGTCGGACGCGGCCGCTTAGTCAAGGCCCATGATGGGCACGCGGGAACGGTCAGGAAGACCTATCAGATCATTTATAAGAACGGCAAGCCCGTCGGTAAAGAACTCATCAAAGAGGAGTGCTCCGTCCCCCGAGACCAGACCTACCTCATGGGCCGGGACGGCTATCCGTCGAGCCGCGGCTCGTACACCCGAACTCGGGTTATCGACATGGTCGCCACCGCCTACACGAGTGCGCCTTGGGAAAATGGCGGCTCGAGCCGAACCGCGATGGGCATCCCGCCGCAGTATGGCGTTGTGGCCGTCGATCCTCGCGTCATCCCTCTCGGGACGAAGCTCTACGTCGAGGGCTACGGCTTTGCCTATGCCTGCGATACCGGGAGCGCGATTAAGGGAAACCGGATCGATCTCCTTCTGGATACGAACAGCGAGTGCAACGAGTGGGGACGAAGGCATGTGAAGGTCCACGTCCTTTCGAGCCGGGACTAGATTTGAAGCGCGGCGCGCAAGCGCCGCTTGGAACGGGTGATCCAGGTCGTGCTAAATCTCGCCGACCCCGCCACCCTCCGCAGATTCCTTGGTCGTCACGGGATTGAACCGTCCAAGGGCCTCGGCCAGCATTTCCTATGCTCAGAGATGGTCGTCAACGCCATCTCCGAGCGGCTGCAAGGCTGCCGCAGCCTGCTCGAGATCGGGCCTGGACCAGGCATCCTGACGACCAAGCTGTCGGAGCAATCCGAGAGGATGGTCGCCTTGGAGCTTGATTCTCGAATGGCGGCCGCCCTTGCCGAATCCGCGCCACGGGCCGAAGTTCGATTCGTCGACGCGCTGAAGTCCGATCTGTCGGAGATTCTGGAGGTGCTGCCTGAACCGAGGGGTGTTGTCTCGAACCTGCCGTATTACATCACCGGGCCGCTCCTTACGCACATCGCCGGGGCGTCGTCGAGGTGGGACAAAGCCGTGCTGATGATGCAGAAAGAGGTGGCGGAGCGCATCCTGGCGCAACCCGGCAACTCAGATCGCGGCTCACTTTCGGTTTATTTGCAGGCCCAATTCTCAATCGACAAGGTCTGCGACGTACCGGCCGGCGCCTTCCTTCCTCCACCGAAGGTCGAGAGCACCGTGCTCGAGTTGGTGCCTCTCAGGCTGGGATATCCGCAGGAGTTCTTCGACTTCGTCCGCTCCGGCTTCAGGCAGCCCCGCAAGACCCTGGCGAACAACCTGTTGGCTTCCGGATTTGTCCGGGAGGAAATCTTCGGGCGGCTTGCATCCGCCGGCCTGGACGACCGGATCCGGCCGCACATGCTTACCCAAGATGAGTGGTTGACGGTCTTCAACAAGCGAATGCTGCGTTGAGGCGTTGGGGGAGTTAGGGTATTGGGGTGTTAGGGTATTGGGGTGTTAGGGTATTGGGGTATTGGGGGCCTTGGGGTGTTGAGGGGCTGGGGGCGTTGGGGAGTAATCACAGTTTCAGGTTCAACGCCAAAAATCACATCCTAAACATGCTGAAACCCGCGGGCTCGACGGGCGCGTTTTGCGCGGCTTCGATCCCCAGAGCCAGAATGCGACGGGTGTCCACCGGATCGATGATGCCGTCATCCCAGAGCCGGGAAGTGGAATAGTAGGCGCTGGACTCGGACGCGTACTTGTCGAGCGTCGGCTTTTTAAAGGCCTCTTGCTCTTCCGGCGACATTTTCTCGCCTTTCTCGGCAAGTTGGTCTATTTTGACGGTCAGAAGCACTCCGGCGGCCTGTTCGCCGCCCATCACGGAGATGCGCGCGTTGGGCCACATCCAGAGCTGCCTGGGACCATAGGCGCGTCCACACATTCCGTAGTTCCCAGCTCCATACGAGCCTCCGACGATCACGGTGAACTTGGGGACGTTTGCCGTCGAGACCGCGGTCACCAGCTTCGCGCCATTCTTGGCGATGCCCTCGTTCTCGTATTTCTTCCCCACCATGAAGCCAGTAATGTTCTGAACGAACACGATGGGCAGCCCGCGTTGGCAACACAGCTCGATAAAGTGGGCGCCCTTCAGGGCGCTCTCCGAGAATAGAATGCCATCGTTGGCGAGCACTCCCGCGAGGTGGCCATGGAAGCGGGCGAATCCGCAAATGAGAGTTGTGCCGTATCGAGCCTTGAACTCCTGGAACTTGGATCCGTCGACGATCCGGGCCAGCACCTCCCGCATGTTCATTGGATGCCGAGAGTCAGTAGGAACCAGGGAATACAGGTCGGAGACGTCGTATAGCGGGTCCTCCGGGATTGCGGCGTTACGGCATTTCGGCCTTGGTCCCAGAGACTCGACGATATTCCGAATGATCTCCAGGGCGTGATTGTCATCGTCGGCAAGGTGATCGACGACGCCGCTCAGCCGAGTGTGGACGTCGCCGCCGCCCAGCTCTTCAGCCGAAACCTGTTCGCCTGTGGCAGCCTTGACGAGTGGAGGGCCGCCCAAAAAGATCGTGCCCTGGCCTTTGACGATGACGGACTCGTCGCTCATGGCCGGCACATAGGCGCCTCCCGCGGTGCAGGATCCCATGACGGCGGCGATCTGAGGGATGCCCTTGCTCGACATCACCGCCTGGTTGTAGAAGATGCGGCCGAAGTGCTCTTTGTCCGGAAAGACCTCGCTCTGATAGGGCAGATTGGCGCCGCCCGAGTCGACGAGGTAGATGCACGCGAGCCGGTTCTCAAGAGCAATTTCCTGGGCCCGCAGGTGCTTCTTGACGGTAATTGGGAAATAGGTGCCTCCCTTTACCGTCGCATCGTTGGCGATGATCACGCACTCGCGGCCCTGGACTCGACCGATTCCGGTGACGATTCCCGCCGAGGGCGCGTCGCCATCGTACAGGCCGTTGGCAGCCAGCGTCGAAAACTCGAGAAAGGGTGCGCCGGGATCCAGGAGAGCGTCAATCCGCTCTCTGGCAAGGAGCTTGCCACGCTTCTTGTGCTTGGCGATTAACTCTTCGCCACCGCCGAGCAGTGCTTCCGACATCTTGGCCCGGTAGCCGGCCATGACCTCGTCCATCATCGCGCGGCCCGCGCGATACTCGTCGTCCTGAAGGTTGACCTTGGTGGGGATGGGCTCCATGCGGATGGGATGTTACACCCTTGGGGAGGGGCCCCTTACGACATCACGGCGCAAGCGCGGCATCAAGGCATGCAGGTGGCGCCATCGGCCATTATCGAACCGGATGCGCGAATTCGCCGACCTTTACGCGGCCATCGATGAAACGAATAGGACCAACGAGAAGGTCTCGGCAATGGCTCGCTACTTCGAGTCGGCTCCGCCAGAAGACTCGGCATGGGCGATCCACTTCCTGATCGGTCGACGCCCAAAGCGGCTGATTAAAGGCCCGAACCTATGGGAATGGGCGATCGAGGCATCCGGCTTGCCGACATGGCTTTTTGCCGAGTGCTACGACTCTGTTGGCGACATCGCGGAGACCATCGCAGCCGTGCTTCCGGACCTGTTCGGCCAACCGCCTGCCGCCTCTCGTTCGGAGCTAGCCTACTGGGTTCGGGAACGGTTACTGCCACTCGCAGATTTGGATGAGCCGGAGCAAAGAGTTGCTTTGCAATGCGCCTGGCGGGAGCTCGACCGGCAGGGCCGATTCGTGTTCACGAAGCTAATTACCGGGGAGTTTCGGATTGGCGTCTCCCAAGATTTGGTGGTCAGGGCGATTTCCCAGCACAGCGCCGTCGCGGCGCCGGTGGTTGCGCACCGGCTGATGGGCGCTTGGGATCCGTCCGCCGACTGGTTTGTCAGCCTTGTTTCATCGGATTCAGGCGATGCGGACGCCTCGCAGCCGTATCCGTTTTGTCTTGCCCATCCCCTGGAAGGACAAGCCACCAAGCTCGGTGCTGTTGAGAACTGGCATGCCGAATGGAAGTGGGACGGGATACGGGCTCAGCTGATCCGGCGACAGGCGCGTTCCTTCGTCTGGTCTCGCGGCGAAGATCTGATCACGGAGCGATTTCCCGAGATTGAAGCGGTATGCGACCGGCTGCCGGAGGGCACCGTCATCGATGGCGAGATCATGGCCTGGAAAGACAGCAGGCCAATGAAGTTCCTCGACCTCCAGCAACGGATTGGCCGCAAAGTGCTCTCCAAGTCGATTTTAGAGAAGATCCCGGTCGTGATGATCGCGTTCGATTTGCTCGAGTGGGATGGACAAGACGTACGCGAGCGAACACTTTCTGAACGAAGGGAGCTATTGGAGCGCCTGTTCCGCGAGCCACTACCGGGAGAGCAGGAGGCGCTCATGCTATCTCCAGCGATCGAGGCTCGCTCTTGGGACGAGCTGGCGGAGATTCGACAGCAGGCGAGGGATCGTGGAGTCGAAGGCCTCATGCTGAAGCGCAAAGATGCGGCCTATCAGGTCGGGCGCAAGAAGGGGATTTGGTGGAAATGGAAGATCGAGCCGATGACGGTCGATTGTGTGCTGATCTATGCACAACGCGGAACGGGCAAGAGAGCCTCGCTGTACACCGATTACACCTTCGGAGTGTGGAAGGGCGACGAACTGGTGACCTTGGCCAAGGCCTACTCAGGCCTCTCCGACGAGGAGATCAGGCGCGTCGACACCTTTGTCCGAAGGAACACGATCGAACGGTCCGGGCCGGTGAGGGTGGTGAAACCGGAGCTTGTCTTCGAACTCGGATTCGAAGCGATCCAGCTATCTTCGCGGCATAAGTCGGGGATCGCCGTCCGGTTCCCGAGGATCCTGCGGTGGAGGCACGACAAGACGATCAAGGACGCCGACACGCTCGAGGGCGTGAGGGCGATGCTGGTCGACCACTAGCTCACACAACCCGGCTGAACGCCGCCTTGCCGCCAATGTAGACCTGGCTCGCATGTTCCAAGCCGAAATAGTAGGCGATCTCCCGGTAGTCCGTCGTATCGCAGACGATAAAATCCGCGCGCTTGCCAGGCTCCAACGAGCCGATCTGTCCGCCCAAATTGAGGCTGTAGGCGGCGTTGATCGTCGAAGCGATCAAAGCCTCCGCTGGAGTCATGCGCATTTGCGTGCATGCCAAACTCATCGCCATCGGGATGCTCGGGGTCGGCGAGGAACCCGGATTGAAATCTGTCGCAATCACGACGGCCAGGCTGGCATCGATCATGGCCCTCGCTATCGGATATTTGGGCTTGCCAAGCGCGTAGACCGAGCCTGGAAGCAGTACCGGTTGAACGCCGGCTTTCTTCATGGCTTTGATGCCGGCTTCGTCCGTCTGCTCTAGATGGTCGGCGGTCTTTGCATCGAGCTTCGCAGCAACCAGAGCCCCGCCGCTGTTTGAGAGTTGGTCGGCGTGGACTCGAAGTCCGAGGCCGAGCTCCTTTGCGCGGGCCAGGATTTCGAGCGACTCGGCGGGTCCGAAATAGCCAGGTTCGCAAAAGACATCGCAAAAGTCGGCAAGGCCCGATTCAACGACCGCGGGCAACATGACTTCGACAATCGAATCCACATAGTCTCGCGCCCTCATCCCTGGAGGGATCGAATGAGCGCCCAGAAAGGTGGGGACAAGCTTTATCGGTCCCGCTTCGTTCAGGGTCCGGATGATCCGAAGGATCTTTAGCTCTTCGACCGCTGACAGGCCATAGCCCGACTTGGCCTCCATCGTCGTCGTTCCACAGCGGAGGGCCCACTCCAGGTGGTCTCGGGCCTGATCAGCAAGATCGTCCTCGTCAGCGGCTCGCGTCTTCTCAACGGTAGACCAGATCCCGCCGCCCTGTGCCGCAATCTCCTCATAGGATGCGCCTTTGGCTCGCGCCTCGAATTCATCGACGCGGTTTCCCGCAAAGACTGGATGGGCGTGGGCGTCGACGAAGCCGGGGAGCACGCACTTCCCCGCGCAATCCAGAACCTCGGTACCGGGCGTGATCTGCGCCTCGATCTCGGTACTGTAATCGACGTCGGTGATCCGGCCATTTTTGATGAGCATCCCCGCGTTTACAACAGCGAAAACATCCGACATCTCCGCGCCCACTCGAGGTCTCGCCGGGCCGGCGAGCGTGACGAGCTCGGCGCAGTTGACGACGGCGAGGCGCATGCGCCTAGTATGGAGTGCGCCGCCGCGCTTTTCGCGACAGGCCGGGCCAGCGCACTCCATAATGGGCCGTGGCGAACCGGTTGATCGAATGTGTCCCGAACTTCAGCGAGGGTCGAGACACAGCCGTGATCGAGGCGATCGCCGAAGCCATACGCTCAGTCGAAGGAGTTTCGCTTCTCAACGTCGATCCCGGCCAGGCCACGAACCGCACGGTTTACACGTTCGTCGGCGGTCCCGAGGCTGTCTCTGAGGCCGCATTTCGTGCCGCCAAGGAGGGAATCGGGCTGATCGACATGACCAAGCATCACGGCGAGCACCCGCGATTCGGCGCCCTGGACGTTTGCCCTCTCGTTCCCGTCAGCGGGATCGGTATTGACGAAACGGCCGAGTATGCGAAGCGGCTTGGAAAAAGGATGGGCGACGAACTGGGGATGACTATTTTCCTCTATGAGCGCTCGGCGACTGCCCCGGGCAGAAAGAACCTAGCGGACGTCCGCGCGGGAGAATACGAGGGACTGGCCGCCAAGCTGCGACAACCTGATTGGGAGCCCGACTTCGGCCCGTCGACCTTTAACGCAAAATCAGGGGCGAGCGCGGTCGGGGCGAGGGACTTTCTCATCGCCTACAATGTCAACCTCAATACGACAAGCACCCGCCGCGCGAACGCGATCGCGTTCGATGTTCGAGAGAAGGGGCGGCTCAAACGGCTCGGCGATCCGCTCATGGGTGAGCCGCTCCTCGATGCCGACGGCGAGCCGGTCTACGAGCCCGGAGCCTTGAAGTCGGTCAAGGCGATCGGATGGTTTATCGAGGAGTACGGCGTCACCCAGATCTCGATGAATCTAACCGATCTGTCGGTCACGCCGATCCATGTGGCATTCGATGAAGTCGTCGAGAAGGCAGCCGCGAGGGGGGTCAGAGTGACGGGATCGGAACTCGTTGGCCTGATTCCGCTGAATGCCATGCTTGAGGCGGGCCGCTACTTTTTGCGCAAGCAGCGACGCTCGGTCGGAGTGTCGGACAAGGAACTGATTAAGATCGCCATGCGCTCGCTTGGCCTGAACGAGCTTTCGCCGTTTGACCCGAAGGAAAGGATTATCGAATACGCCATGCGAGATCACTCCCACAACTTGCTTGTCGACAGTGCAGTGCGCGACTTCATCGAAGAGACTGCGTCGGAATCCGCGGCGCCAGGAGGGGGCTCCGTCTCAGCAATGCTCGGAGCCCTGGGCGCGGCTCTTGCGACGATGGTCGCGAACCTGTCCTCACATAAGCGTGGTTGGGACGATCGGTGGGAGGAATTTTCCGATTGGGCCGCTAAGGGTCAGGCATTCGTGGCTGAGCTGACAAGTCTGATCGACGACGACACTGACGCGTTCAACGCGTTGATGGCGGCCTTCGGCTTGCCCAAGGGCTCCGAGGAGCGGGCAGCGGCGATCCAGGCGGCGACAAGGGGCGCGATCGAGGTTCCCTTGCGGACGATGCGGGCTGCCCACGGCTCGATGGAGGTGATCCGTGCGATGGCCGAAATTGGCAACCCGAACTCCGTTTCCGACGCCGGCGTGGGAGCGCTTTGCGCCCGCTCGGCTGTTATGGGTGCGTATTTGAATGTGCGCATCAACTGCGCGAGCCTAGACGATCTAGCTTTCGTCGCTGCGGCTTTAGAGGAAGGTGCTCGATTGCAGGCCGAGGCGCAGCAACGAGAGGCCGACGTGTTGAAGATCGTGGAAGGCAAATTGTCCCAGTGACTGTCGCGCTCCCCTCCCCGGTCGTTTAGACAACCGACCCTCCCGGAGCGGGAGGGTCTTTCGCTCCCGCTGCGAACTAAGGTCCCATCGGGATTTGCACGCCGTTCTCCCGCGCGAAGTCGATGGCATCCTCGTACCCCGCGTCGGCGTGGCGGATAATGCCCATCCCGGGATCACTGGTTAGCACGCGCTCAAGACGGCGATCAGCCTCCGCGGTCCCATCCGCCACGATCACCATGCCGGCGTGCTGCGAATAGCCGATGCCGACGCCGCCTCCGTTGTGGATCGAGACCCAGGATGCCCCGTTAGCGGTGTTGATCATCGCGTTGAGGAATGGCCAATCGGCGATGGCGTCGGACCCATCCTTCATACCTTCGGTTTCACGATAAGGCGACGCGACCGAGCCGGTATCGAGATGGTCTCGCCCGATGACGATCGGAGCCTTGATTTTGCCCCGGCGGACGAGGTCGTTGATCGCGAGCCCCATCCGAGCCCGCTCTCCATATCCGAGCCAACAGATGCGAGCGGGTAGGCCTTGAAAATGGATCTTCTCACGCGCCAGCGTGATCCATTTGGCTAGCGGCTTGTTGTCGGGGAATAGATCGAGTAGCAGACGGTCGGTCCGATAGATATCTTCCGGTTCGCCGGACAGAGCGACCCACCGGAACGGCCCCTTGCCCTCGCAAAACAGGGGTCGAATGTATTCGGGGACGAATCCCGGGATGTCGTAGACGTTTTTCACGCCGGCCTTGGCGGCTTGCGTGCGGATATTGTTGCCGTAGTCGAATGTGACAGAGCCCTTCTTCTGCAGATCCAACATCGCTTGAACATGGACACCCATGGACTCGACTGCCCGCTCGATGTATCCAACCGGATCTGAGGCTCGCAGGGCGGCTGCATCCTCGAGACTCAGGCCGGCGGGCACATAGCCGTTGAGTGGATCGTGAGCGCTGGTCTGGTCGGTGAGCACGTCCGGGACAATGCCTCTTCGGACCATCTCGGGCAAAACCTCCGCGCAGTTTCCGACAAGGCCGACAGAGACTGGACTGGACCGCGGGCTTCCAGCCCGCTCCGGAGCGACCTGGAAGGTCGCGTTCCCGAGAATCTCCAATGCCTCGTCCAGTGACCAAGCGATCTTGTCGCAGTAACCTGTTTCGAGGCGCTTTTCGATTCGGGTGGGATCGACATCGATCCCAAGGAATCGAGCCCCGTTCATCGTCGCCGCAAGCGGTTGAGCGCCGCCCATGCCACCCATGCCGCCGCTCACGACGAGCTTGCCATCGAGGGAGCCCCCGAAGTGCTTCTTCGCCGCTGCGGCGAAGGTCTCGAAAGTGCCCTGCACAATGCCCTGGGACCCGATATAGATCCAGGAGCCCGCCGTCATTTGACCGTACATCGTCAGCCCAAGGCTCTCAAGCCGGGTGAACTCTTCGAAGTTGCTCCAGGCGCCGACCAAATTTGAGTTAGCGATCAAAACTCGGGGAGCGTCCGGGTGTGAACGCATGATCCCGACCGGTTTGCCCGATTGGATCAGCAGCGTTTCGTCGTCCTCGAGCGACTTCAGGGATCGAACGATGGCATCGAAACACTCCCAGTTCCTCGCGGCCTTGCCGCGACCGCCGTAGACGATCAGGTCACCGGGCTTCTCCGCAACCTCGGGGTCGAGATTGTTCATGAGCATGCGCAGGGCGGCTTCCTGGATCCAGCCCTTGCAGCTCAACTCGGTTCCGCGTGGTGCGCGGAACGTCGTCCTCGTCGACATCGCCGAAGTTTACGCCCCGGCGGCGCACTCGCGAATCAAATGTCGAACGTCCCTCGCATGATCTCATGGGCGATCTGCTCGAAGTCCTGCGACATCGAGCGATCCTCCTGGAGACGCGGCACCAAGCGGCGAACGCGCTCATAGCCGTCCATCACCCCGGCGCCGGGCTTCAGGGGCTTGCGGTATTCCAGGCCCTCGGCTGCGGCAACAAGCTCGATGGCCATGACCAGCTCAGCGTTCTCAACGATCTGCCTGAACTTCAAGGCCGCAGTCATCCCCATCGAAACATGGTCCTCTTTGCCTCCCGAAGTCGGGACGTTGTCGACGCTAGCGGGATGAGCGAGGGTCTTTGCCTCGTTGAGGAGGGCGACGGCCGTCACGTGGGCAATCATGAAACCGCAAGCTGAGCCGGGATGGGAGGTTAGGAAAGGCGGCAGGTGCTCGTTAATGTCGGGATTGATGAGGCGATCGATGCGTCGCTCACTGATGTTCATCAGGTCGGTGACGGCAATGGCGGCATAGTCGAGTGCGTAGGCAAGGGGCGCGCCATGGAAGTTTCCGCCGCTCAAAACCGCGCCGTCCTCAAACACGAGCGGGTTGTCGGTCGCTGAACCGGTTTCAGTCTCCAAGACGCTTCGCACGTGGGCAAGCACATCGCGCACGGCTCCATGGACTTGAGGCATGCACCGCAGGCAATACGCATCCTGAACCCTTGGGTCGTTCTCGATGTGAGATTCTCGTATCTTGCTGTCTCGAAGAAGCTCCCGCAGGTGTCTTGCGGAGGCCGTTTGACCGGCGTGCGGACGTGCCTTGTGGATCCTCTCATCGAATGCGACCGGCGTTCCAAGGACGCCTTCGAGGGTCATTGCGCCAGCTAAATCGGCGACTCTTGCCAAGCGGATTGCCCGCTCCAGGGCCAAAGAACCGACGGCGCAAATCGCTTGAGTTCCGTTGAGGAGTGCGAGTCCCTCCTTGGCTTCGAGGACCAATGGATCGATGTGTGCGTTCCGAAGCGCCTCCTCCGCGGTTTCGTAGACCGGGAACAGACAATCGCCTTCGCCGATCGCTCCGAGGGCCAGATGTGCAAGAGGGGCAAGATCGCCGCTAGCTCCCACGGACCCCTTGCTCGGGATCACGGGAAGCACGTTTGCGTCAAGCATTTTTAGGAGCGTTTCCGCGACTTCGGGACGAGCGCCGCTGTGCCCCGCCGCGAGGCCATTAACGCGGAGCAGGATCAGGGCACGGGTCTCGGGTCCGGAGAGAGGCGGCCCGACTCCACAGGCGTGGCTACGCACAAGGTTGTTCTGCAGGTCGCCAAGCTCTTCAGGCGAAACGCGAACGTCGGAAAGTCTGCCAAATCCGGTGTTGACCCCGTAGACGGTTTCGCCTTTCTCCAGGATGCGCTCGATGATTGCGCGCGACTCCCGCATGCCTTCGAGGCTTCGCTCACCGAGTCCAACCACGAGCCGGTCGTTGGCAACGGCGGCGATCTGCTCCAGCTTCAGCGCGCGGCCATCGAGAATCAGCACGGATGCAATTTACCGTAGCTAGGGTCAACTTGCCTTGACCCGCAGCCGGTCGAGGGCGACGGCGATGACGATGATTCCACCCTTAACGATGTACTGCACCCATTCGGGAAGTCCGATTTGGGCGAAGCCGTTCGCCATGGTGGTCATGAAGATCGCGCCGATGAGTGCGCCAAGGATCGAGCCTTGACCGCCGGATAAGGAGGCGCCTCCGATGACGACGGCGGCAATCACGTCCAATTCGAGTCCGACCGCCCCGGTTGGATCGCCGACGGTTAAGCGCGAGTACTGCATCAGTCCGGCAAGTCCCGTGAAGAATCCGCCAAGGACGAAGACGAGCAGCATGACTCGGCGCACGTTGACTCCGCTCATCCGGGCGGCGACCTCGTTCGAGCCGAGGGCGACGACGTTGCGGCCGAAGACGGTGCAGCGCAGCAGGATGCCGACAGCGGCGGCCATGAGAAGCATGAACCAGACGCCGACCGGGAAGATCCTCCACTGCTCATCCTTTCCGACCGCCGTCAAGAGGTCGTTGAGCCAGGTCTTTGGAGATTCGACCGTGTTGTCGTGGCCAAGGCCACGGGCTATACCTCGGAACATCTGCATGGTGCCGAGAGTGACGATGAAGGGCAGCACCTTGAGCCGGGTAACGACCAGACCGTTGAAGAGGCCGGCGGCGGTACCGGCGCCGATTCCAAGAACCAGGGCGAACCATGTCGGATGGCTTTGCAAAGCAAGAGCGATCACGGTGGTCACGAGGGCGACCGTGGACCCAATCGAGAGGTCGATTGCCCCGGCGATGATAATGAGGGTCATGCCGAGGGCGGCGAGGGATACGCTTGTCGCCTGGACGGCGATGGTTTCAATGTTCGATCGAGTAAGAAACGTGCCGGGAAGCCGCCACCAGAAGTAGACGTAAAGCGCAATCGAGGCCAGGACAAGTCCCAGCAGGTTGAATGCAGAGACCAGCCTGGCCGCTTGACCGGCGAGTGCCCGCTCTCGAGGCTGAGCACTAGTTTGGATTCCGTCCCTCGGTTGCGCCATCTACTCCTTGGCGGGCGCGACGAGCTTCGCCATGTCAGGCTTGGTCACGTTCTCCTTGGTGATCAGATAGGCGCCCGTGTCGATCCGCTTGTCCGGACTCTTGTTCTTTCCGTTGATGTAATCGACTACGGTCTTGACGCCGTCGTGCCCCATCTTCTCGGGGTTCTGGACGACAAGCGCGTTGATCTCGCCCTTGTTGAGTGCGTCCAGAAGATCGGGTGCGGCGTCGAACCCGACGAACTTGACCTTGCCTGCCCAGCCCTGTTTGCCCTCGAGGACTTTTAACATCCCGGCGGTCGACGACTCGTTGGGGCAGTAGATCCCGTCGAGGTCGGCCGAGCCATCTGGCTTTACGAACTTGGCCAGCATGTTTTCGGCGCCCTTGGCCGCGGATTCGCGAGTGGGTCCGGCATATTGGTCTTTGCTGACGATGGTGATCCCTTTGCCATTGGCGGCGAGCTCGTCGAGAAAGCCCTTTTCTCGCTTGTCGGTACTGGCCGATCCAGCATTGTATCGGAGGACCGCGACTCTGCCCTTGCCCCCGAGGAGCCGGATCATTTCGGCCCCGGCCATGTGCCCGCCCTTCTCGTTGTCGGTGGCCACGAAGCTGACGTACTTGTCGGTATTAACGTCGGAATCGATGACGACGACCGGGATGTTTGCTTTGGCCGCCTTCTCGACGGAGGCAACCAGCGCCTTGTCGTCGAGGGGGGCCAAGACGATTCCTTTAACGCCTTTGCTGATCATGGTGTCGACCATGTTGATCTGGCTTGTCTTGTCATTTTCGAGGGCCGGTCCCTGGAAGTTGATCTCGACATTGCCAAGCTCGCTTGCGGCCTCGTTAGCGCCTTGGTGAATGTGCTTCCAGAAGTCATGGGTCGTTCCCTTCGGGATGACGGCGATTTGCATCTTCTCGCCGCCGGCGCCGCCTGTCGTTGTACTCGCGGCGGCGCCGGTTGTACCCGTTGTGCCGGTTGTTGCCGCTGTATTGTCGCTGCTACCGCAGCCGGCCATCGTGAGACCGAGCGCGGCGATCAATCCCATCGTCAGTTGTCGTGTCATTTCTTCCTCCCGTTGCAATCCCGATCCGCGACCATCCTGGTCGCTCCGGAAACCTTCCAATCTCAAACCTGGATCGCGACCATCCTGGTTGCTCCGTAACGATCATCAGACCGTTCGCCCGAAAGCCGAACTCCATTCCCATTCCCAGGGTCTCTTGCACAGTCCGGCACTTACCGGATTGTGCACGATGTATTCGGCAATGTCGCCGAAGTGGTTTTCATTTCGAACATATCGATCGAAGTAGTCGAGCATCCAGAGCTGTCCGCTGACTCCGAGTGCCTTGTTGATCTTGTTGGCTGTAAACGACTTCCACGAGTGGACGATCTTCCCGAGTGGCCACTGACCTCGCGGAGCAATCAGCACATGGACATGATTGGGCATGACGCACCAATCGTAAAGGTCGTAACGAACGCCGTCGAAATGCATCAAGGCCGTTTGTAGGATTCCGGCGGCCCGGGGATTGCGAAGTACGCACGATCCCCTGCCCTGGTCGAGGTATTTGTCGGCGAGAAGTAGCAGCCTGATTCTCATACTTTCCGCGCTTAAGGGTTGGCCGAGTTCATCTCTTTGTGTGCATAGCTCTTGCCTAATTGAGTCGATCACCTCGAAAGGTAGTGAGTCGGCTAGGCGAAACACTATGTGCTGCGGTATCTCGCCGCCGTCGAAGTGCGGCAGATATCCACGGCGGTGCCAGCCTCGGGCTGTGCCTGGATCGCGACCATATTGGTCGCTCGCTGCGACCTGGAAGGTCGCGTTCCTGTCGTCGAATGCCTCTTCCACCGCTTTGATTCGGGAGGCTACCTGCGCGATCTTATCCATCCGGATCGCGACCATCTTGGTCGCTTAGGTGCGATCTGGAAGATCGCGTTCCCGTTTTGACCGATCTTAACTCTTTTTCGCCCAGAGCCTCGCGCTGTTCCGGTCGCCGTGCCACGCCTCATCGTAATCGACAACTTCTAGGGGCGCGACAAGCTCTCGCAGTTCGCCCGGCGCCAGCACGAACGCTTCGGTTTTCGGCTTTCCAAAGTGCTCCCGATGGATCGAGGTAAAGGTCTCGACCAACAGGCTCCCGCCCGGTTCGAGCAGATCCGCGGACTTCCGCAGCAGATCTCGATTCAGATACCAGAAAATGGAAACGAGGTCAAATCGCCGAGGTTCGAGCCCTGAACCTCGAGCCTCAAGGTCAACACACCGCCAGTCGATGCGGTCCGCCTCCTCGGAAGGTAGGTAGCGAGCGGCGAGGTCACGTCCCCGGTCAAGCGCATCGGCAAGGTGATCGATGGCGGTGACCTTCCAACCGAGGCCGGCCAGAGCGACGGCGTCCCGGCCCGTGCCGCAGGCGAGATCGAGAGCCGAACGGGCAGGAATTCTGGACGCCGCCTCCATCAAGAATTCGTTTGGCTTCCAGAGCCGGCCCTTCTCGATTTCTGATTTCCGATTGCGAATTTCGGATTGACCTTCGACCTCCCTTGTGTGGCTCCGCTGGTTCGGGATTACCGCCTCTCGGCCAATGTGCCCCAGGAGATCCAAAGCCTGGGTCGCCCAAGGCTCAGGACCAGCAATGATCACTTGACTACGACGGCTAGGCAGTTCGTGCATTCGTCCCGCTAGCTCGTCGGTAGGGATGTTCACGGAGCCCGCGATCGGGGTTTCGCGAGCGACACTCGTCGGTCGGGGATCGAGAAGCTGTACGAGAGGAGGGAGGGGCATTTGGAATTTGGAATTTGGAATTTGGAATTTGGAATTTGGAATTTGGAATTTGGAGTTTGGAGTTTGGAGTTTGGAGTGTTGGGGTCGGGCCACACGAGTCAGCTCCGCTAGAGCCCCGAATCGTTCAATCTTAGATAAACCAATGACATTGACGCATGGGATGGCGTTCTACAATTAGGAAGGACATGATGAATCTGAGCAAGAAGCGGGGGTTCGCAACCGGAGCGACGCTGACAGCGGTCGTTTGTCTCATGGCACTCGGCGGCGTCATTTATGCGTTCATGATGAACTCCAGCCCATATGTCACCGTCGCCCAGGCGCGGACTTCGGCGGCCGACAATCTGCACGTGGCCGGCGATATCGTCAAAGAATCGGTACACCAGGATCTCGCGAACCACACCCTGACGTTCGATATCAAGGACCAAACCGGGCAGGTCACGGTCGTCTACACCGGCACTCCTCCCCAAAACATGGGAGAAGCCAACAAGGTGGTCGCGGAGGGCGGCATGAAGGACGGCAAGTTCGTAAGCGATAAACTGCTGGTCAAATGCCCTTCCAAATACGAGAGCGAGAAGAAGACCTAAGTGGACCAGCAGTCGCTGGTTTCTAACCTGAAGCCCGCGCCGATCTGGTCGATGGAAGTCGGCCAGCTGGGGGCGGGCCTTGTCGCCGTGGCGGCGATCTTATTCCTAAGCGCTGCCGTTGGGGGCTTTGCCAAGCGCCGGCCGCCGTTTGCGCGATATACCTTCGCGGCCGGGTGCGTCGCGATCCTCGGGGCGATGGGCTGCCTCATCGTCTTGTTCCTGACGGACCAATTCCAGTTCGAATACGTGGCCAACCATTCGCTGCGGGACCTGGCGGTGCAATACAAGGTGGCTGCCGTTTGGTCGGGACAACAAGGCAGCTTCCTTCTATGGGCGACGACGTCGGCGGTCTTCGGCCTTCTCGCCTTCTGGCGGGCTGGACCGTACCAGCGGTGGTTCATCTTCGCCTATTCCCTGTTTCTGGGCTCGCTTTGCGGCATCCTCGCTTACGAGACGCCCTTCGCGATCTTGCGTGACGTGGGATCTGGCGCGACGCACGTTTCCTTGCTCGTCAACGGCGTCCTACACGTGGTGCCAAATGGTCTTGGTTTGACACCTTCGCTCCAGAACTATTGGGTGATCATCCATCCTCCTACGATCTTCACGGGCTTCGGCTCGCTTACGGTTCCCTTCGCGTTCGCCGTGAGCGCAATGCTGACGGGAAACGCCAGAGATTGGCTGGCTCGGGTCCGTCCGTGGGCGTTGATCTCGATTTCAATTCTTGGGCTCGGCCTGGTGATGGGCGGCCTTTGGGCTTACGAAACTCAGGGTTGGGGTGGCTTCTGGGCTTGGGACCCGGTCGAGAACGTTAGCTTCGTTCCCTGGATCTTCTGCGTCGCCTTCGTTCACGGTCTTATCGTCCAGGCGACCCGGAAACGCTGGCACGGGACGAACCTTTTGATGGGAGGACTTCCCTTCCTGCTATTCGTCTACGGCACTTTCCTGACGCGCTCGGGGTTCCTGAGCAAGTTCAGCGTCCACAGCTTTGCCGAAATGAACCGGTCCGCGCTCTGGATCCTGATGATTTTCCTGATTGCGGTGACGTTCGGCTTCGTCGCCCTCTGGATCGTCCGCGGTCGAGCGCTCGGAAAAACGCTCGACGCACCAGAAATCGGCCAGGGCTTCAATCGGGAGAAGGCGTACCAGTCCGGCGTTATTCTGTTGACTGGCCTTGCGACCACGATTGCGATCGGCATGAGCTTTCCCTTCTTTTGCGGGATCTTCGGGGGTGATGGCAAGGTCGTAGATGAGCCCCTCTATCACTCGGTCGTCGTCTGGTTTTTCGTGCCGATCATGCTGCTGATCGGCTCGGCGCCATTTTTATCCTGGCGCTCCATGTCCCTCAATGAGTTCGTGACGCGGGTGCTGAACGTGGTCGGACTGACAGTTGGGATCGTCGGTCTGGCCATGCTGACTCTGAAGCTAACCGATTGGGGCAGCCATGGATTCAACGTCGGCTATCTCACGTTCCCATTCGGCATTCACTTTCCGCGCTTCTCCTGGGTGTTCTGTCTCTTCGGTTTGACCGCTTTTGCGGTCGTTGCCAACGTGTGGCGGCTCGTCGAATTGTTCCCTCGTTCCAAACTCGGAATCGGTAGCTTCCTCGCCCATATCGGAGTCGCTACCGCACTCTCGGGTCTGGTCATATCCCGGGGCCTCGAGCAGAAGACGACGCTCCTCGTTTCAAAGGGCTCACCGGCGACCGGACTTGGATATACGGTCGCGTTTAAGAATCTGACCTCGAATCCGGAAATCGATCGCGACAACAAGGCCGAATTCGAAGTCACCGCGCCGGGAATGGCGAGCTTTTTGGCGAGGCCGGGTTTCTTCTTCATCCCCGGCGACGATGGCCAAGAGAAGGCGTTCACCTGGCCGCATATCCAGCATCAATTCCTTCACGACGTCTACTTTTCCCTGGGCGCGCCCACTTCCGACGTATGGGAACAACCCGCCCAGTTGAAGGCGGGCGAGACGAAGCAGGACGACGAGTTCTCCCTGACCTACCTCGGCTTGACGATGAAGGGCCAGCCCGGAAAGCAAGGCACCACATTCGGAGCGAAAGTCCAGGTGATGGAGCGGGGACAGGTTTATCCGGTAGTCGAACCCAAGATCGTGGTCGGCGGCGACGCGGTTCCGGTCCGGGCGAGCCCGAGCTTTAGTGTGGCTTTCGTGGGAATGAACGCCGCGGATAAGTCCGCCCTGATCGAGCTACTGTACGTGACCCCGGTCTATCCCATCGACCTGTTCTACAAGCCGATGACGATGCTCGTTTGGGCCGGAACGGGCATCATGTTTCTGGGCGGCATGCTAAGCGCGTTTTATCGGCGCAACCGGCGAGGCGATCCTAGCCCGGAGAGCGGTTACGCGGAGAACCAGACAACCCTGGTCGTAGAAAAGGAAGAAGATGCGCCTGTCCCAGTTTCTTAAGGGCAAACTCCACCACGCTCGCGTGACCTATGCCAACCCGGAGTATGTCGGCTCGATCGAGATCGACCATCACCTTATGGATGCGGTCGGGATCAAAGATGGCGAGCAGGTTCACGTCTGGGCGGTCGACCACACCGCCCGGATCGTCACTTACGCCTTTGGCGGGCCGAGTGGCGCAATCGGTTTGAACGGCGGCGCGGCCCATCATTTCAGAGCAGGCGATCGCGTCGTCATCTCAGCGTTCGACCTCTCGGATGAACCGGTGATCCCGCGGGTCGTAGCCCTGAACGAGAACAATGAGATCGTTCGCGATCTGACTCCATTCACGGTCCTGGGATAACTTGGAGCGCGCAATGCCTTCCGCCAAACCGTGACTTCGGGTAATGCCGGTCAGAGAGCGGCCCTAATCAGCTTGATCGCGTCGATGTCCGAGATGTGCTTGCCGGTTTCCTTCTTTGAATAGACGAGCTTGTCATCCACGCTGATTTCGTACATGCCTTTGCCGCCGGGCACGAGGATAATCTCCTCGACCGGATGGGGCGTCCCGATTGGGGGACGAAACTCGCTGACTACCGCCTGGGCCAGACTGGCCGCGCGGGAAGTGTAGTCTCACGGCACGCAGAATTCGATTCGTATGCGCATCTCGCTTTTGTCTACGAGCCTCCCCGTTTGGGAAGCTCTATGACTATCCCTTGTGCATCTCCTGCCAGGCCTTCAAGTACCTCGCCGCCCTGGGATTGGCGGGATTCCACTTCGGCTCCCTCGCCGAGTTTGCAAGGTCGAGGAGGCCGACGGCGACTCCCTTGAGCACGCGCGCCTCGTTGTCGTAATCAACCTTGTCCCAGGTGTCGGTGACTTGGTGATAGTCGGGGAACTCGAAGGCCGTACATACCGTGTGGGCGGGAACGCCCTCGCCGGCGAGGGTCGCGTTGTCGCTCCGGAAAAAGAACGCGTCGCTGTTGCGCGGATGCTTGGTAACCTTGATACCTACCTTCTGACCGGAGGCATCAAGCATCTCTCCCAAATCGCTATAGTCGAAGCCGGTCATGCTCAGTTCGTTTACCCTGGGTCCCTCGGTATCGTCGGTTCGGCCGATCTGCTCCAGGTTAATGTTGGCGATCGTTTTCTCGAGCGCCAAGATCGGATGCTTGCCATACCAATTCGAGCCTAAGTCTCCGCGCTCTTCGCCGAAGTAGGTCATGAAAATGATGCTTCGCTTCGCATGCGTACCCTTGAGGGCGTTGGCAAGCTCGATGACTCCGACGACTCCACTGCCGTCGTCATCCGCGCCGTTGAAGATTCGGTGACCCGCCGTGCCCTCCGGCTTCATCCCAAGGTGGTCGTAGTGGGCAGAAACGATGATGTAGGTGTCCTTCAGTTTCGGGTCGGTACCTCGCAGAACGCCGAGTACGTTGCGAACTTTGGCAGTCTTCGGCGCATCGCCTCGAAGCGGCCAGTCCGCGGTCTGGAAATAGCCGTCATCTCCAACCGCCTCCAGCCCCGACATGCGAAAGCGAGATGCGATAAAGTCAGCCGCGATGTCGAGTCCGCGGGACGGCGTACCCCTCCCCTCGAGGAGGTCTGAGGATAGGAAGGACAGGTTGCCTTTCAAGGAATCGGTCTGGATTCTCGCGATCGCCGTCTGTTGATCCGCGGTTAGTGTCGAGGCACGTTGACCTCCTCCGGCCGCGGCGGCGAGCACGGACAGGCAGGCGACAAAAGACAACGTTCGAGGCATGACTAAGGATACGCTCCCAAAATTTTTGATTTCGGGTTCTTGGATCAGAAGACACGGGCATTCACCTGCCTTTCGCTTCATCAACCGATCGTCGGCTCTGACCGAGTCCGGCGGGTATTCTCAGCGCCTTGAGTAAGTCGGAACCGTTTCTGCCGTGCTCCAACTGCAAGAAGCTCCTGTTCTCGGTCGATTTCGAGCAGAACTTGCCCGTCTTCCCTCACTGCTGTTTTCATCACCGGCCCCCGGCCCCAACGCGCATTGAGCTGACTTTCGACGAGGGATCGTTCGAGGAGCTTGATCAGGAGCTCCGATCGGTCGATGCTCTCGAGTTTCCCGAGTATGCGGCCAAGCTCAAAGTGGCGGTCGAAAAGACCGGGGAAAACGACTCGATGATCAGCGGCCGGGCCAAGATCGAGGGCCAGCCGGTCAGCGTCGGCGTTTCGGACTTCTCCTTCATGGGTGGCTCGATGGGTTCGGTCAACGGCGAGAAGGTCGCAAGAACCTTGGAGCGCGCGGCCGAGGCTAAGATTCCGGCGATCGTGTTTTGCGCTTCTGGCGGGGCTCGGATGCAAGAGGGCCTGCTCTCCCTGATGCAGATGGCAAAAACGACGGCAGCCGTCGACAAATGTCGCGAGGCGGGCGCCCCTTTTATCGCCGTCTTCAGCGATCCGACGATGGCCGGGGTTCTCGCCAGCTATGCATCGATCGCCGATGTGATCCTTGCCGAGCCTAAGGCTCTTGTCGGGTTCGCAGGCCAGCGGGTCGCAAAGCAGGCGGGAGTCGGCAAGGTCCCCGATGACTTCCAGACCGCCGAATTCGCCTTTAACCACGGAATGATCGATCGCATCGTTCCCAGAAAGGAAATGCGGACGACTCTGGCTACGTTGGTCAGGATCCTTGGAGTAGCCCATGTCTGATCAAGTCACCGACCAAGTACGCGAGCTGCTCCAGAAGGCGACGATGGCGGCGTAGGGCTTGTCGGCCCGTCTTGAAGCCGGCGAGGACGTGTCGGAAGAGGAGATGACGACGATCGCGAGGCTCGTCGCCGAAGCGGTCGAAGAAGCCAACGCCAAATTGCGCGAAATGGTCGGGCCACTAGACTCCGCCCTCCTGCGCGAGAAGATGGTCGAGAAGCTGTCTCCCGAGGAGTTCGAGCAATGGAGCGAGGACAACGTTGCGCTCCAGGAATATCGGGCCGCCAAAGGATCGAGCACGGGACGACCATTGAATCGACGAACGGATGATCAGATTTAGGATGAGAGCCCTTGGCTAAGAACTTTAACGAATGGATGCAACCGTTGAGCGAGCTGGAAGAAGGGATCCGGCGACTCGAGGCCGCCCGCGATCGCGAGCCCGATCCGCTCAAGAAGGCCGATCTCACCACATCCATCGACGACTTTAAGCGACGGCGAGACAACTTTCTCGACGTCATGTACGCACGCCTCGGGCCATGGGAAAAGGTGCTGGTCGCCCGGGCCCCGAAGCGTCCCTACTCGCTCGACTACATCGGCTCGATTTTCGGCGACTTCGTCGAGTTGGAAGGCGATCGCCGGTTCGGGGCCGATCACGCCATCGTGGGCGGCTGCGCCATGCTCGACGATCAACCCTGCATCGTCGTCGGCCACCAAAAAGGCCGCAATATTCAGGAGCGGCAATACCGAAACTTCGGCATGGCCAAGCCGGAGGGTTACAGAAAGGCTATCCGCTTGTTCGAGATGGCAGATCGCTTTAGTCTTCCTGTTATCGCATTCGTCGACACGCCGGCGGCCGATCCCGGCCTCGAAAGCGAGTCGCGCGGCATCAGCGAGGGGATCGCCGCCTCGATGCTAAAGATGTTCGAACTCAAGGTGCCGACCATCGCGGTCGTGATCGGTGAAGGCGGTTCAGGCGGCGCAATCGGCATCGCCTGCACCTCTCGAGTTCTCATGCAAGAGCACGCGATCTATTCCGTGATTCCGCCGGAGGGTTGCGCCGCCATCCTCTGGCGCATGCCCGAACGGGGCCCGGAAGCCGCCAGGGCCCTGAACCTGACCGCGCAGAATGCGCTGGAATTTGGGCTGATCGATGAGATCGTCACCGAGCCAAAGGGTGGTTCGGACCGGCAGCCGATCGAGGCAGCGGTGCTTGTGAAGGACAGCATCGTCCGAAACCTGAACGAGGTCAAGAAGCTATCCGGCAAGCAAATCCGAGAACAGCGGTACCAGAAGTTTCGCAAGATGGGGGTCTTCGACGGCAAGTAGCCGGCTCGGGATTCGATGAAGACCGTTCCTGTCGGCCGCATCGTCGGCGCTCACGGCCTCAAAGGCGAGATGAAGGTAGAGCTTCTCACGGATTTCGTCGAGCGTCTTGACATCGGGCGGCGATTGCGGCTCAAAGGCGAGTGGGTGACGGTCGAATCATCCCGGATCCAGAACAAACGCCTGATTCTCGGACTCAGCGGAATCGAGGATATCGACCAGGCAAAGGCACTGCAATGGGAGACGCTCGAAGCGCCATCTGACTCGCGACCCGAGCTCGAAGCCGACGAATATGTCACGGCCGATCTCATTGGAATGAAAGTCGCGACAACCGAAGGCGAGGATCTTGGGGCCGTCGAAGACGTCCTCTTGATGCCGGCTCACGATGTTTTGGTCGTCTCGGGAATCATGATCCCCGCCGTCAAACAGTTCGTAAAGCAGGTTGACCTCACCGGCCGGACGATCACCGTCGAACTTATCGAAGGCATGAGATAGGTCCGAGGTCTCGAAGATGTGCCGGCGGGGATCGCGGCACGTCATACGACATATGAGACTTTTCATCGCGACCATCACGCTGGCCGTCGCCGCACTCGCGCTCGCCCAGGCGCCCAAGACCGGCAAACTCACCGGCCATCTGGATGTCGGCCCCTTGAGCCCGGTCGAACGCCCCGGCGTCAAGCCCAAAGTTCCGCCGGAAGTTTACAAGCGCTACACGATCATGGTTACCCAGCACGGACCCCAAAATGGCCACGTGAAAAGCCATCTGATCCGGGTTGTCAAGCAACTTCCGGTGTCGGCAAAGGGCGACTTCTCCGTCGATCTAGCGCCGGGCGTCTACCAGGTAGGCGTGAGCCCAACCGACCACATGCTGCGCACTCCCCCCGCGAAGGAAGTTACGATCGTTGCCGGAAAGACCGTAAAGGTCGATCTCTATGTCGACACCGGAATCCGGTAGGAGCGGGATTAGATCTTTTCGGCGGTTGGTACGGAGGCGCGTTGCCGGCACTCAGAACGCTCGATGATTTCGAGCGCATGTTGGAAGACCATTTCCGTCAGGGGCGTCCACAGGTGATAGATGGTTGGAAGTTCCTCCATCGTCACAAGCTTTCGCCCAAGTGACTCCTCGGTCATCGTGATGTCGACCAGGCGGCAGACCCGCGCCACGTAAACATCGGCCCAGCGAACTTCCTGGCGTTCGCTGATCTGGTAGCAGCCGATGTATTGCACCTGCTCGATTTCAGCGCCGCCCTCCTCGAGAGCTTCCCTGATCACCGCTTCCAACGAAGTTTCGTTCGGCTCGACGCGCCCACTCGGAATGCACCATCCGCGGTCCTCGATGTCGCAAATAAGGACTTTCCCGTCCATCCAAGGAAAAACTAAGCCGGCGAAAGCTCGGAGGGGCGCCCGGAATGGCGCTGGATAAAACTGCAGCCGTTGTCTCCCATATGGACCGACAGGGAACTTCTTCAATAGGCGACGACCTTACCCAGAATGGTGTCCGTGGGGACCGGCCCGATTCGGCGGCTATCTTCCGAGATCGAGCGGTTGTCGCCCAGCACATACACATGACCCGGAGGCACCTTATACTCTCCGTCGGACAGCAGATGGTCGTTGGGCGCATTGAAGGTGTCGACTGTTTCACCGGC
>CAZNUL010000042.1:0-35065 GCA_964576205.1 uncultured Fimbriimonadaceae bacterium
AGTTTTTCCACGCGGTCGACAAGGACCTCGACTGGAGTCTGACGAGCCGGACGAACAAACAGGTCTACAAGACCGTGCGCGCCCGGGAGCTCTGGGACCTGATCTGCGAGGCCGCATGGCAATCCGCCGATCCGGGTCTCCAGTACGACTCCACGATCAACGAGTGGCACACGTGCCCCGAGGATGGCCGGATCAACGCGAGCAACCCCTGCAGCGAATACATGTTCCTCGACGACACCGCCTGCAACCTCGCCAGCATCAACCTGATCAAGTTCTACGATGCGTCAACCGGCAATTTTGATATTGACGGTTACAAGCATGCCATCCGCCTTTGGACGATCGTGCTGGAGATCAGCGTGCTCATGGCGCAGTTCCCTTCTCGGGACATCGCCCAGCTCAGCTACGACTTCCGCACGCTCGGCCTTGGGTACGCCAACCTCGGCGCGCTCCTCATGCAGATGGGCATCCCCTACGATTCGCCACAGGGCTTCGCGATCACCGGCGCTCTCACGTCGATTCTGGGTGGAGAGAGCTATGCGGCGAGCGCGGAGATGGCCCAGCTACTCGGCCCCTTCCCGAAGTATGCGAAGAACAAGCCGCACATGCTGAGGGTGATCCGCAACCATCGCCGAGCCGCCTATCACGCCCATAACGACGACTACGAGGGACTGAGCGTCAAGCCTGTCCCGATCGACCCTGACGAGTGCCCGACCGATCTTCTCGCCGCCGCCCGCCAATCCTGGGACAAAGCCCTCGACCTTGGCGAGAAGTTCGGTTTCCGCAATGCCCAGGTAACCGTGCTCGCGCCAACGGGCACGATCGGCCTGATCATGGACTGCGACACGACCGGTATCGAGCCGGATTTCGCCCTCGTGAAGTTTAAAAAACTCTCCGGTGGCGGGTATTTCAAGATCATCAACCAGTCGATTCCGCCGGCTCTGCGGAAGCTCGGCTATACGGAGCCGCAGATCCAGGAGATCGTGGAATACGCGATCGGCCATAAGGCGTTGCCCGGCGTTCGGGCGTTGGGGCGTTACGGCGTTGGAGAGTCGCAGCCGGTTCCCCTCCCGCTCCGGGAGGGGCTAGGGGAGGGTAACGCCTCAACGCCTCAAGGCCTTAACGCCGGAATCTCAATCGAATCCTTGAAATCAAAGGGTTTCACCGACGAGGCGATCGCTTCGGTAAATGATGCCCTCGCCAACGCCTTCGAAATCGGGTTCGCGTTCAATAAGTGGACTCTCGGGGAGAACTTCTGCATCCACAAGCTCGGCATTTCCGAAGAACAGCTGAACGATTGGTCGTTCAACATGCTTCAGTTCCTCGGCTACTCGAAGGAGGAGATCGACGAGGCGAACGAGTACGTCTGCGGGACGATGACGATCGAAGGTGCTCCTCACCTTCGCGAGGAGCATTTGGCGGTGTTCGACTGCGCGAACAAGTGCGGCAAGAAGGGCCGGCGGTTCATTTCGGCGGAGGGCCACATCCGCCAGATGGCGGCTGCTCAGCCGTTTCTCAGCGGCGCGATCAGCAAGACGATCAACCTGCCGTCCCACGCGACGATCGGCGAGGTCAACGACGCGTACTGGCTGTCCTGGCAGCTCGGCCTCAAGGCGAATGCGCTGTATCGCGACGGCTCCAAGCTGTCGCAGCCGCTCAACGCCAGCTCCGATGATGCGGCAGCCGCGATCCTAGAGGCGAGCCTCGAGGAGACTGGCCTTGAGGCGTTGAGGCCTTACGGCGTTGAGGAAGAAACATTGGTCAGCGCAAACGCCGCAAGGCCGCAACGCCTTAGTGCCGAAGCCGAGGACGAAGTCCTCGAAGCAGCTCAGAAACTGGTCTACCGCTACCTGGCCAAGCGCCGGACTCTGCCCGGCCGGCGCCGAGGCTACACCCAGAAAGCCCGGATCGCCGGGCACAAGGTCTACGTCCGAACCGGGGAATTCGAGGACGGCACGCTCGGCGAGATCTTCATCGACATGCACCGCGAGGGCGCGGCCTTCCGGTCGTTGATGAACTGCTTTGCGATCGCGATCTCGCTCGGCCTTCAGTACGGCGTACCGCTGGAGGAGTTCGTTGACGCGTTTGTCTTCACTCGCTTCGAGCCGAACGGCATCGTGAGCGGGCACGACAACATCAAGATGTCAACCTCGGTGATCGATTACATCTTCCGCGAGCTGGCGCTGTCCTATCTCGGCCGCACCGACCTCGTGCAGGTCAAGCCGGAGGACCTGCGGGGCGACACGGTCGGCAAGCCGGCCCAGCTTCCCGACTACGACGACGAGGAGGATCAAGGCGAAGTCATCGGCCACATCCCCGGAAGAGCCTCAGAGGATCACGACTCGCAGGGTTTCAACCATGGCCAGGACCCGAACGCCGCAACGCCGCAAGGCCCTAACGCCGAGTTGGCGCAGCCAACGCTGCCGTTGGACCCTAACCACAACATGGCCGTCGGCTCCCCAACCTGGGCGCTGGAGGAGGAGCAGAAGCGGCAGGTCGCAGAGGCCAAAGCGCTGCTCGAAGGGCCGCTGCCGAGGCCCGATCAGGGGGCAGGGAGCAGGGTGCAGGGTGCAGCGGGATCACCTCCCCTCCCGCTCCGGGAGGGGTCGGGGGAGGGTAACGCCGCAACGCCGCAAGGCCGTAACGCCGTGTCCGATGTTGCCGAGAAGGTCCGAATCGCGCGTTTGAAAGGCTACGAGGGCGACCCCTGCACGAACTGCGGCGCATTTACGATGGTGCGTAACGGCGTCTGCCTGAAGTGCGACACCTGCGGGGAGACAAGCGGGTGTAGTTAGGATTGCCTAGTTTGCAGAAGGTGTAGACATAGGATGCGTGATGGAAGTAACATTACGTTGTGGATGTGATCCAAAGGTATTGCCCGATGCTTGAGTCGCCTGACATCAAGGAAACTGGCGCTTACTACACGCCCGACGAAGTGGTATTTAGCCTTGTGCGGTGGGTCGTGCGAAGTCCCAAGGATCGGATGTTGGATCCTTCATGTGGCGATGGGCGATTCCTGGCATTGCACCCGAACAGCCTTGGTATTGAGCAAGATCAACTCGCTTGCGCTTTTGTTCACGAGCACTATCCCGGCAGGCTGATACACGAAGGAGATTTCTTTGCATGGGCGTCGGAAACCGAAGAGCGATTTGATTGTGCTGTCGGAAATCCGCCCTTCATTCGGTACCACAGGTTTTCTGGCCCGACTAGGCACCAGGCACTGGAATTATGCAAACGCCATGGAGTTACTCTTTCAGGACTCGCTTCGTCTTGGGCACCGTTTTTAGTAGCCTCAGCCTCACTATTGAAGACAGGCGGAAGAATGGCGTTTGTGGTGCCTTCCGAAGTCGGACACGCAAACTACGCTGCTCCCCTTATCGCGTTCTTCGCACGGAATTTCGCTTCTACGCATATCATTGCAATCCGTAGGAAGCTGTTCCCATTGCTTTCGGAAGACTGTTGGTTGCTATATGCGGAGGGATTCGGAGGGTCGAGCAATTCGATAGGCTTTTCAGCGATCGACACGTTTCAATGCTCGACCGTGCCGCCGTCCCCGAATGCACAGGTCGATCTAGTCGAACTTAAGAGGTGGAATTATCGCTTGCGTCCGTTTCTGCTTCCTAAGGCTGTGAGGGACCTGTTCGTCCAGAGCCCCACTGAGGCGGCGGTCGTGCGGCTAGGGTCGCTTGCTCGCGTGAACATAGGTTACGTGACTGGCGCTAACCGGTTTTTTCACCTTAGACCGTCCTTGGCCAGAGACCTTCAAATTCCGGAAAGCTTCCTGTATCCGTCTGTCCGAAGAAGTGCATCTCTGGAGGAGACAGTCTTGCGTCCATCTACCGTAGACGAATGGCTAGCATGCGACCAAGATATATTGCTTCTTCGCCTTCCAAGGGACCAGGTCGTTCCTGAGCCCGTCCAGCGCTACCTGGATACAGAGGAGGGCAAAACCGCAAGAACAGCCTACAAGTGTCGGAGCCGCGAACCCTGGTACTGGGTTCCAGATGTCTTCGTGCCCGACGCCTTTATCACAAACATGAGCGGGGGCAGCCCCCGCATGTGCTACAACGCCGCTAAGTGCATAGGCTCCAACTCAGTTCTTACGGTTAAATTCGGAAGCCCAGAATTGGCTCAACGAGTCTGCCAGCAATTCTCCGACCCATTCACGCAGGTTAGCTGCGAACTAGAGGGGCACCCGCTCGGGGGAGGAATGCTAAAGATCGAACCGAGAGAGGCTTCGAGGCTGTCGTTCCTGCGTCCGAATCAAGAGCATCTGGTAAACAATGACACACTCGGTGGCGCCCTCGAAACCCTCCGAGCATGGCGACATTGTGGCAAAGCAAACACAGGTATGTAAGTGGTTTTCATTACAGGAGGCCCTGCGCTCGTTCGTGACTCACGATTCCGGCACACAAAGCTCGGAGCACATCAAACCGCTTCACTATTACGTTGCTTGCCGACTGGTGGTGGAGGGTGGCTTCGAGCCCGATAACCTCACACCACACCCTCCGTTTCGCATCGAGAACAAGAGTGGTCGCAAGTTCCTCCACATCGATAATTCCCGGGCGGATGGAAAGGAGGCGACAGTACTAGGCGGGCTCAAAACGAAGAACATCGATGTTGTCGCTGCCAAGCCCGGTATTGGACCCGTAATTGCAGCTTCCATGAAGGGTACGGGAAAGGCGTTCCGCAACCTCACAAATCGAATGGAAGAGGCGGTGGGCGACTGTACGAACCTGCACGTTTCCTATCCAGCCCTTGTTTACGGTTTCTTACACATTCTGAAGGCTCATCGCGGTAACTCGGACGTCCCCAAATCCGACTGGTGCCTGGATGCCAGTGGAGAAGCCGTAAGTGCCGTAGCCCGCTACCACGATGTGCTGGCGAGGCTAACTGATCGCCAAGACCTTCGCGATGACCCGACGAAATATGAGGCCGTCTCCCTAATCCTCGCGTCGACAGACCCGGGATTCGAGGGAACGCCGATTTCTACTTACCCTACCATTGAGTCAACGCTCCATTTCGCAACTTTCTTCGAGCGGCTCTATCGGGCATATGATCTCCGATACGTGTTTACCGCGCCTGATCTTAAAGGAAACAAGCGACTCATTTGGGATGAAGACTCACCGGCATTCGAGGGCCACCACCCTATGGACTATCAGCCTAGAGTGGGCCTTCCTGAGCCTGAATCGGACTGAAACGCTGGCGTCTGTACGGCTCCTGCGAATTCTTGGGGCTGAACGACGAAGTGAGACGCAGGCCGAAGGCTCGGGTAGCCGTCGCCACGAACCCGGCGGCCTGTAGGGCCGCGACACTCGGAGGCTAAAAACGGCCGACCCTATCCCTTGAAACCAGCCTCAGGGTACCCGGAGAGGATCGCGGCATCTTTCAGCTCCTGGACAGCTCGCCATGCCCAGTGCGAGGTAGGGACGTCTCGAAAGCCATGCGTCGGAAATCGATCGGTGATCGCCTTTATGATCTCCGCAGCCAGAGGGCGTTCTGCGTCGAGCTCCTTCAGCAACTTATCCGGGTCGTTGCCCTGTTTCTTCAACTCGGCTCGCACCGAGTCGATGGCCGTTCGGAAGTCGTCGAACAGCACATGCGAGAAGGTGGCGACCTCGTCATATGGCCATGCTATGGGAGACCGCCGGGCATCGCCGAGAACCTGTTCGAGGTTGGCATGGAGCCCCTGAACGCCCTTCGCGAGGGCTCGTGCCATGACGTCCTTTAGACGCGCCGTATTCCAAACCGGATCTGAAACCATGAATCCTTCGGCTCTCAGCCGGGCGTATGCCTTATAGCCGGCGTGACCCTCTTGGACATCCGGAAAGTTGTCCTGGGCAGCGGCAACGACCCAACCGCAAGCGAACACGAGGAGAATGGCAATCAATCGCATGAGTCCATTCTGGGCCGTTGAAGCCCGTTCTTGCTGTCGCTTTACAAGCCGCCAATCGATTTGCGTCGACGACGCAGGGCCGCAGACTGGCAGGACCTTTCAGGTCTGTGTGCTTCGATGCAGGCCAAACCCGAATGGACAGCGCGATGAATCGCGCAGATCAAAGCGCTAATGAATCAGCGCACCCACCGGCTCGGCAAGTTGAGGCTAACATAATGTCTGTGAGCCGAGGCTGCTTGCACGCTTCCATCGCGATAGCCGTCCTTTCGGCTGCGACGTGGGCTAGCGCCGACTGGTCCTACATAGACCTCATCCCGAGCGGCTTCGACGTATCTAACCGCTCGATGGCAAACGGCGATTACAGCGGGCACCAATTCGGATATGGAAACGGTGCTTCAACGGGCTACCGCGACCACGCCCTTATGTGGAGCGGAACGGCGAATAGCCTCGTCGATATTCATCCGGACGCCTTCGAGAACTCCCAGATCTTGATGGCCGGCGACGGACACGAAGTCGGTTTCGCCAGGCCGTCCGGCACGAACGAGAGTCATGCAATTGAGTGGAACAGCGACGGGAGTTATACGGAACTGAACCGAGCCGGTTATACCTACACGGCCGCTTATTCAATTTCTGGCGATCAAGTGGTTGGCCAGGGCGAACTGAACGGCTCGCGGCGTGCATTGTTGTGGAACACCGCAAGCTCTGCCCCGGTTGATTTGACGCCGATAAGTAGTGCGGACTGTGCAGCGTATGGAGTCGAAAACGGGGTGCAGGTCGGCTATTCAACGAATCACGCGATGAGGTGGACCGGTTCCGCATCGAGCGCCGTAGACATGCACCCGCCTGGCTTCAGCTCCTCGGTGATTCGCGCGATCGACAATGACACGGAGGCCGGAAGCGTGCAGCTTCCTAGTGGCGCCTACCATCCCTACATTTGGTTCGGGGCCTCCAACGTTGGCCTTGATCTCATGCCCACGGGCTATATTTCGGGGGGCCTGGCGGCTATCTCAAACGGTTGGGAGATTGGGGATACGACCGACGCAGCCTACGGGAACCACCTAATGTTGTGGCATAGCAGTCCGGTAGGGGCCATCGACCTCGGCGCCCTTCTCCCTTCCAGCTACCAACTCAACACGGCCATGCTCGAAGGCGTCTATTCTTCCGGCGACCACGTGGAAGTGGTTGGCTCGGTATATAATTCGTCGACCTACCAGTTTGACGCGATCCTCTGGACGAACGGACCCGTGCCCGAACCGCCTTCCGCTGCTGTACTGTTTCTGCTTGCCGCACCCGTTGTGAGGCGACGTCGAAAGGAAACTGCCCGGTCACTTTAAGGGAGGGTGAGGCATTTTTTTGCATAGCAGCCCGATACACTTGGCGGGGCCCGTCCGTCCGCTGGAAGGCGCGCTTTTGGGGGGACTCGACCCTTCAGGACAATATCAAGTGGTCGACTCCAGTTAATGCCCATGCCAAATGATCGATCGTGGCTGCAAAGGATTACCGAGAGGATCACCGGGCGATCCTTCGCGAGCCGGGACGATCCGCGAGATATCGAATGCCGTCCCTTGGTCGTGCTGGACGGCCAAGGGAACGTCGTCTACTCGGGTAATGCCACGATTGAATTCACGCCGAATTGGGTAGGGGTGGGTTCCCTAAGAGTCATCAGCCCGACGGGACTCTTCCCCGACATTTCAGCCGAGCGCTACAATCCGGTGAGATCAGGCGATCAGGCGCGCACGCCCGTTGGGGCCACCTTCAGCGGACGAGACGCGGACGATAACGCTTACTCTTGGCTGATCGACCGGTCGGCGGTCAATTATATGAGGCGCAAGGTTTCAGAGCGTTGGGCTCCCGGGTGGGAATCGGCGGAGCAACAACCTGAGCGACCCAAGGAGTCGTCGGCACCAGATGAGGAAGCGCCTGACCCAGAACCTTCCCGGTCATTTCCGAATTCAGACGATTAGCGCGCTCGAGAGGACTCGAACCTCCGACCCTCAGCTCCGCAAGCTGATGCTCTATCCACTGAGCTACGAGCGCGTGCGAGGGTGGATTGTACCCGGGAGGGTCCGGAACCCCAAGACCTACCGGAACGCCAACACGGTTCCGTTCGCCCGAACCGGACCCTCGTCGTCGCTCTCGATAAAGCACTCCAGTCGCACCCACAAATCGGAACTGTCCGGGAACACCAGGCGGAAGTCGTGCGAAGCCCTCGTATGGCCCGCAACGACGGCCTCATCGATGAAGTCATAGGCGCGCTCGGCATCCTCGGGAAGGTAGCGGGAGCGGATGTCCCGATCGAGAGTCGGCGATTTGCGCTCCACCTGATAGATCCGGCAGAACTCGTCGTCGGGAACGATGAACTGGCCCGATCGTAGCTTCTTCGCCCAGAACCCGACCCGAACGTCCGGGGCCTTCGGCTTTCCGGGCTCCGTCCGGTTCCAATCCTTGACACGTGCCCGGTACCCGATCACTTTTGAGACCTTCCCCTGGCGATCGCGCACTCCGTGAACGGTCAGCGCGGTTGTGTGGATGCCATCCGGCGCCACGATTCGCAGCTTGAAATGGTTGGTTTGCACTTTGCCTTCGATCACCTCGTCCATCGCCGCAATCGCCTTATCGGAATCTTCGGGATGGAACATCGCCCGGTAGCTATCCCTTGGATGCGGCACGCCACATTCCAGTCCATGCAGGCGGTTAACCGCATCGGAGGCCATCGCGAGGCCGGTCTTGACGTCGTAGATCCACCCTTCATGTTGGATCGGACCCTCCAGCTCGGCGCCCTCGTTTTTGAGCTCGTGCGAAACATAGGCGGCGGCAAGTGCTGCTCGCGGCGCCTCACCGGTCTTCACTCTGATCCGCGACCAGTAGGTTCGAAGGGTATTGAGAGAGATTCCCAATTCGACTCCGATTTGCTTGTCGAGAAATCCCGCCGCCGCCAAGCCGAGCACCTGTCGTTCGCGTTCGGAGAGGCGTTCGAGGTCCAAAACCCCGTGTTGGGCTCTCGTCGTCGAACGGGACGCGTCTTCGTGCGACATGCTTTCGCTACGGCTCTCCTCAAGCGCCGTCGCGATATAAAGTCTATCAGTGGTTTGCGATTCGCACAACAGCTTAGCGTTAAGGAATGGCAGCAGACCGTTCCTCAGCCCTTTCTGTAGATCAGGGGCACGGCATCGTTGTCGTCGAGAACATCGCCGATCTTCAGAGAATCGTGATAGGCCTGGGGAAGCACGTTTCGCCTCCCGTTGAACGTGCAACCATCCGGCATGTAGGCACAAGTCATCGCCCGTCGAGGACGGCTCGTCATATTGGCGCCGGCGCCGTGCGCCGTAAGGCCATTGTGAAAGACAGCGGAGCCTGCAGAAAAGGGCGTCGCCACCGATTCGATCTCGAGCCACTCGGGATACTGCTTGAACAGATCGCGTTGGTTCACTCCGATATCGGTGACTTCGAAGCGGCCCTGCTTATGGGTTCCAGGCAGATACCATAGGCACCCGTTGGCGAGGGTCGCGTCGTCGAGGGCAACCCAGATCGAGATCGCGTCCTTCGACGAGAACGACCAAAAGGGATTGTCGAGGTGCCAACCGGTCGGGTTGCCGAACTGAGGCTTGATCAAGGCTTGGTCGTGCCAAATCCGGATCCCATCTACTCCAGCGAGATTGGCGGCCAGCTTGCCGAGCCGAGGATCGTGCATGATGTCGTGCATGCCGTCATGGACTTCGGCGAGCTTCAGGGCCTGAAGGAAGACCTGGGCGTAGAAGTCGTCGGGAGCGCCTTGGTTATGGAGGTAAGGCGTCTTCTCAACTCTGATTCGAATCGCCTCCTCCGTGCATCTTCGCCAGTGTGCCAGCTCATCGGCATCGAGAAACCGATCGATTACGACGAAGCCGTCCTTGCGATAACCATCGATTTGCTCTTGGCTGAGTTCGGTTTTCATTCGCCCTCCTTTGCTTCGTCCTTTGCTCGCCGGCGGCTCTCCTTCTTGTTCTCCCGGACCTTGTCGCTATGGGGTCTTGTGAACGGGACCGGCGGTGGCGCGGCCGGGCCGGAGGCTTTGGGCTGCTTCTTTTTTGCCACTATCCCACTCGTATTTCGATAGTCTGGCCGGCCCGGAGGAGGAGAGGCGAGCCGAAGTCGACCCGCACGCCGGCAGGGCCGGCGGCCACGTCTACTTTGCGGCGGACGCGGTCGACGAGAACGTCGACCTTTCCGGCCCGTCCGTCCGCGAGCGTGATCTCGGTGAGCACCAAACGGCCCCACCTCAGATGCAGCGACGCGGTCAGCACCCCGGCCGACATCCTCTGGCTGAACGTTCCCCAACCCTCGGCAGCGGTGAACGCGGCCTGGAAATCCTCAGGCGTTACCTTTGGAGCGAAGCCGATCCTGCCTTTCGGCCCGTGATAGGTGAACCCCTGCAAGGCGGTAAAGACCCCCCATGAAGCCATCGCCCGCGAGTAGTGGTCGCTGCATTCGACCTCGTTGTACGGGTTCCGATTGACCGGATGGTATCGCTCGTGAACGGCCTTACAGATTGAAAGGCCCTCTTCGACGAGGCCCTCCCAAACCATGTGACCGGCGACTTGATACTCGTTGCCCGTCCAGACCTCGTCGCGATAAAGAACCGGTTCTTTCTCCCGCCCGCCGTTCGGCCAGGTGCACACGAACAGCCCGGCTTCGCCGGGAACTGCAAACGGGCGCTGTGGCGGCCAACGCTTGTTTTGACCGGCCACGTCTGGCGCCCAATTGTATTTCCAAATCGACTGAAGCCCTTTGACGACTTCGGGCTTTGGATAGAGATAGCCGAGCGAGACCTGATGCGCCCAGCCCTGACCGAAAAGCTGGTCGGACAAGCAGCCGGGTCCGTACTGGTACTGCTTGTATTTGGACTCGTCGACTTCCTGAACGAAAAATTCGCCGTTCCAGAGGCGCTTCATCGTCGCCTGGCTGCCCTGCCGGAAGATCGAAGCGCACTGAGTGGCGAATTCGACGTCGCCGACCTCCTTCGCCATCTCCTCGCCTGCCCTGAGCGCAGCCAGGTAAAGCGAGCCAACGAAGGTGTTGGCGCCGAAGAAGTCGATATCGTAGGTGTTCGGTTGGGAATCCTCGATGATGCCGTCACCATTGGCGTCGTGCTTGATGAGGTATTCGAGAGCCTTCCTGATCCGGGGCCAATGATCCTTCAGGAACTTGCCGGTTTGGCTCGTCAAGTGCTCGCGATAAGCTTTGAGGATGGTGCCGCACTGGCCGTCGGCGGCGTAGGCACGGTCGCTGCGGAATCCGACGAGGCCGGTGGCTTCGTCGAACCCGGCCCCAAAGTCCTGGTTGTGCCGGATGTTTCGCTCAAGCTCGGGAAACAGCCTCGACATCGAGTGCTCGTAGTTCCAAACGTGGGTGCAGGTGCCGGAGCAGCACACGACGCCCTCCCATGACCAGAAGCGGCCGGACTTCCACCATTCGGTTGTCCCCGTACATAGATTGCCGATCGTGGAGTGGAGGCGGTCCAGGAGCCAGTAAGGGAGGGTCGATTCGTAATAGGTGTCCCGCCAAAGCTTGGTGTCGCGGCTCAGCCGACTATAGTTTGCTACCACGTACCGGGCGACGTCCTCTGAGTCCTTGAAGTAGTTGGCGTAGTTCCGGCCCCGGGGGTGGTGCGGAAAATGCCATGCCAAAACGAAAATGGCCTTGCGCTTCTCTCCCGGCTTGAAGTCGCCCAGGGCCATCGTAAGGCTGCCCGCGAACGGGTTGCTCAGCTCGTAGTTGTCGAACGCACCTGCGACCCCCTCTCCCACCAGAGCAACCGTCATCGAACCGGTATCCCGATTGGCGTCACCATGGCGGGTGTTAAGGTCGGGCCGCGAGGCGATCCGGTCGGATTGGCCGATCTGGTCGATATTGATGTGGCCCCAGCCGCCGGTCTGTTGATCGACGATTTGAATCTGCGCCCTCTTGCCGGCGATATCGCGAAGAACCCAAGTGTCCCAGAGGAGCCGTTCGTCGTTGAGGCCGGTCGATGACCGGACCACCTTACCTTCGACGATCAGGTTGATGCAGGTCTTACCCGGGTGGTTGCCGCCTCCGATCTTGAAATTGATGAAGTCGCGTTCGATCGTGAATTCGGGCGAAGTCAAGGTGCCGAGCGAGTCGTCACCCTGGTAGTAGGAGTCAACGAGCCCTTTGCCGACGTATCCGCGAACGGGATTCTGGTTGGGCAAAGTTCCCTTCGCCGGTCCGGGACCGAACGCAACTCCCTCTACTTTCCAGTTGCCGTAGTTGTCACCTTCGAAATCGGCGAGAAGAATGTCGGGGCGTGCGTCTTTGCGTTCCTCGCCATACTCGTCCATTGCCGGATCGACGGTGTGCGTGAAGGCCGTGAAGCCGTTCCCATGGATTGCGCGAGTGTGTCGTCGGCGATCCCCCGGATGGGTCGCCCCGCTTCGGCCGCACGCGTTCTCGAGATCGCAGGTGAAGCTGCCGCCCCGATAAGTCTCGTTGCCGACGTTAACGATCTCGATTTCAAAGATGGTGGCCGGCAGCCCCGAATCCTTTGCGTTCAGGGGAATGAACGGCGAATAGGCGTCCATCTTCGCCTCGATCGGGAGGCGCCCGCCGCGGTAAGAGACTTCCGCGATCGGGTACTCGCCTTTGAAAGAGATCGCAGAGAAGCCATCTTTGCTCAGAATGGTCTCGGACTCGCCGATCCCGATCCGGAAGCCGAACTTGACCGGGTGTTGGATCTTGCGCTTGGCATAGCTCGTGTCGCCGTAATCCTGAAAGTGGTGCTCGTTGAAGATCTCCCAACAACCGAGGGTTCCGTCTCCGCAGAGGTACAGCTGTCCCGTGGCGATACCTCCGATCGGCATCCCGATTGCGTCGAGGGCTTCGCCGGTCCAGACGTCCTTGCTTCCTCTCGCGAAGAGCGAGGCTTTCCACTCGGCGCTCAAGTGTTTGTCGGCGGGGACGAGGTGGTCTTGAAGGACCAGCGTCCCGTCTTCGAGGATCGCGAGGATCTTGCCTGGGAAACCAAGCCCGAGGGTAGCGCCCCCAGCCATTTTCAGCACCGTTCTGCGGCTAACGTCGTTCATTTAAATGCGCCCATGCGGAGTTTAGCCCGATACAACCGCACCCCGATTCACGGGGTCTCCGACTCGGGCCGCCGCACAGAAGGGGCCTAAGCGAGCAGACGTTCATCCGGAGGAAACTGGTCGAAGCGACGGATGACTGCATTCCCGAGCAGCTGCCAATCGGCGAAGTCGAGAACGGCAGTCCAGTCTTCGTCGGTCAGGTCATGACGACCTTCCCGGAAGCTGACTCCCAGGCACTCGGAACCTCCGAGTAAGTCGTAAACCGGCTTCGTCGCGTACCAGGATTGCTTCATCGCATATCCGTTCGCGCATTCGTCCTCGATCGCCTCGATCGAGATCAGGGGACGCGGGGCCACAAGAGCCATGAGCCAATGCTGATCGTACGGCAGCCGTTCGACGCTTCCCGCGAAGAGGGGCAGCCGGGGTCCGACTTGATAGGGGAACACAGAGGTGTACTCCTCGAGCCCCTCTTTCCCGGTCCTCGCGGGACCGTTGAATCGGAAGGCCCCCGTACCGTTGCAGCCCGAGGCGATCGGCGCGCATAGGGCGAATCTCTCGTCGAGGGCCGCCGCGAGTAGAGCGGTCTTGCCAAGGCGCGAAAAGCCGGTCGCGATGAGCGGACCGGCCCATGGCTCCGTTGCGAGCCAGTCGGCCACACGCTGCATCGTCCAGGCCCACGCCCCGATCGCGCCCCAATCGTGCTCTCGATACGCGGCCAGTAAGCCCGACGAACGGTTGTCGGATCGATCGCTTGCCGTCGCCTGGTAATTCCAGGTCACGATCGCAAATCCATGTTCCAGAATGGCGGACAACCGTTCGACAGCCGCACCCGGATCGGGCGAGCCCAGGCGGCCATAGCCGAGCGAGCGCTCGGCATCGGGAGGCAACTCCTCAACTCCCGGAGTCACGAAGAACGAAGGATGCACTAGGGTCGGGATCGGCTCTTCGGCATCTCGCGGGCGAAAGACCGCAACCTCGAACTCAACGCCCCGGCCGATCGCCAGTCTCACCAGCTGGAAGGAAACGGATGACGAAGGCACTTCCGCCCGAGGTCCGGCGAACGCTTCCACCGCTTCGCCCGGCGGCATCGAGCCCACCGAGTAATGAAGGATCAGCTCCCGAATCTCGGCCCGCCGTGCCTGCCACCCCTCACGTGAAACAAGGGGTTGGCCGTGAGACCCAATGAGGGGATCCGGCATGTCCAATCGAACCGGCAATTCGTTCGGTTGCGGGAATTCGGACATCTGCGATCTAGGGTGTCCGCCGCGCCCGAAGCAAGTTCAGACCAAGAGCGACGTACACCAACCCAACCCACCTTTGGAAAAACGCCAGGGCCCTTTCGTGCCGGCGGATGGCCGAAGCGGCTTTGGCGGAGGCGGTCACAAGCGACAGATACCAGACCGTGTCCACGAGAGCCAGCACCAGGCCAAGCTCGAGAAACGGTGCCGTGCCCCTTGCAAGGGGGTCGACGAACTGGGGCAAGAATGAGATCATGAATGCGCCCAGCTTTGGATTTAGGACCTGGGTGACGAGTCCCTGAAAGTACGGATTACCACCCTTCTTTGGGGTTTCCTTCTCCCCGGCATGTCCCGATCTCGTCAATATGGTCTTGAGTCCGAGGAAAACGAGATAACCCGCGCCGGCGAGCTTTAGGCCCGTGAACGCGGTCGCCGATGCTGCGAGGATGGCCGACAGACCGGCCGCGGTAAGGATCGTGTACACGATCGTTCCCGTCGAAACCCCGAGGACGGACTGAATTCCGACCGTCCGTCCCTGCGAAAGGGTTCGTCCCAGTAGGTACATCGTGGCCGGTCCCGGGGTGGCCGACAGGATTAGACAAGAGAGGAGAAATAACGGGAAATGGATCGCACCCGGCATTGACGAATTATGGCTGCTGCGCGGGGGCCATCTCGTCCGACTATTTCAGCCGGACGCTCGATGTAATCCGCTGGTTCATCCTCATTTGATTCATGGAAGTCACGGTCGTGCCGGAAGATTCGGCACTCTGAAGAATTCCCGTGGCGAGATCGATGACGGCGGTCATCTTGTTGCTTATGGTCGTCGATAGACTCATCGCGGGCCCATTGGATTTAGCGGCGCTCCTGATGCTCATTTGGCCGCTCATGACGACGTCGAGCGTCGCGATGCGCCTTGATCCAAGCGTGCCAATTGAGCGTAGCGTGTACTTGACCGGAATCTTGCCGCCGGTGATGGAAGCTTTCGACATTCCGAATTGGCCAAACATCGAAGTCAAGTCCAAGGTCTCGGTTCACGTCGAGCCCGGATGGACGGGACCACTCGGGAAAACGACTCCCATGAAACCGAGACTGCTGGACAATGACTGCCCGAGCATCTGCGAAGCGAGGCCGGCTTTAGCGGCGGATGTTCGACCGGTTTCATCGACCGTCATCGTGCTGGTCTGACCCACGATCTGCTTGGCAAACCGGCTCGTATCCATGCCCGCGGCGGCTCCCGTAGGCTTGTCCATTTTGAGATCGTCGACCTTCTGGGTCACCGACCACCCCTTTCCCGATTGCGCGGTCACCAACATCGACATCGATACCGTCGCGCCAGATCCCGCGGTAGCGGCCGGTCCGCCGTTACTCATCGTCTGCGTTCGCGCCGAATAGGCGAGCTTCTGACCAACTTTAAGCTTAAGGCGCAACGTGACCTGCGCCCCCGCCGATGAGGCCAGGAAAAGGCAGGCGAGGGCTGAGATGCAGGCGTGTCGGAACCGCATGAAAACATATTAACTTATGAAAGGAACCTAGGACTTTGCTGCTTAGATTGCCTGCTTCGCCAGGCATGCCACGACGTGACTCAACGAGTTCGGGCTCGCCAACAGCCTACGAAGCCGATCGTCGAATTGATGCTCGGTGAATTCGCGAGCGATCACGCGTTGAACGGAGTTCTCATCGGTTGGACTTCCATTAGGCTCGATATCCCGCATGAGTCTGGGATCGCGCAACAGCCGGTCCGCAACGTCGGGCCATCCTTCGCTCAAGGCCGACCACTTCCCCACCGTGGCGGGCGAGACAGCTCGCGGAAGCAGATCCCTAACCCTCAGAACGTAGACCATCAGCCTCACGATATTAGTCAGGCGAACTGCGTTGCGTGGCAATGGCGGCAAGTGGGGCAATCCCGCGGCAAGGGCCTCTCCGATCTCGGCATTGTTGCCGATGATGCGTTCTTGAGTCTTGCGACGGAAGAAGAATCCGAAGAACGAACCGGAACGGTCCACCGCCGAGCGAAGGCCCTGTTGCTGTCGATCCGACAGGCCCGGGTTCAACCTTTCAAGTGCCTCGACGATGCGCTCCTTCGCAGTTTCGAAATCCATTCCGAAAGCATCCGGGGTGTTCGCAAAGTCGGCGATCTTCTCCTCGAGATGCCGGCGTACAACGGATTCGAATGCCCGCTTTATCATCCAACCGAGCGCTCCAGTCCAGAGCCACGAAGTGACCAGCGAGCCCCAGGCAACGAAGCGTCCGGGAATAAAGGTATCTGAGCCGTCGTTCCACTCCATTACGAAGACGACTAGTCCCAGCGCGAACATGACAGCGAGAGCCAGTTGGGCAACGGTGAGGAGAAAGAGCCAAACCTTCGAACTGCCTTCAAAGACCCTTCTTGGAAGCCTGCTCTGTTCGTAAGAGAATGCGAAGGTCGGCGCCAAGAGCTTGAAGACGGCGTAGGGAACTCGCTTAGTCGCGGCTATGAACGATGCCCGATACTTTTCGTCACGGGCCGCCCTGTAAGCGATGGCGGCAAGGGGTGACGCAAGAATCAGAAAGACGCCCGCCCAGAGAAACCGGAATCGGTGATGTTGGAGATAGTCGCTCGAAGATCCGTAGGTGGCAGCCACCGTCAGAAGCAGGGCGAATCCACAAGCTTGCAGCACGGCGAGGGCGACGTAAAGTGTTCTAGCGGTTCTCAGCGCAGCTACGACGGACTCCTTTTTTGTGTCGCCGGCCTCGTTAAGCGCGGCCTTGGCGGCGAAAAACGGTTGCGCAATCGAAGTAAGAAGAGTCGCCTGAGCGGTTGCCTGCTCCTCCGCTTTGGCACTCGACCTTCGAATCCTGGCGGCGTCACGAGCAGCGTTTCGGATCCATTCTTCGCGCTGGACTTGCTCAGCCTCCATTAACGCGCTGCATGGAATTGCCACATTGCTAGGAATATCGAATTGGAGCTGAACGATCTTCTGCATATAGCGGTAGCCGTATAGCCGCATGGCCGCAGATTCCTCATCGATTCGTAAGTTATCGGGGTTATAGACCTTCGCGATGTCCTTATATTTCAACCCGGCATTGGCGGCAATTGCAGGCATGTCGCCAAGAAGGATTACGATCACTCCACGATGGTTGATCAACTGATTCACGGACTCTAGAACTTCAATGGGTTTTGGAGGCGAACACCTCTCGATGTCGTCGACGAAGATGACGAAGCGTTGATCCGAATACGGGATAGCTTCTTTGATGAGGGTGCCCAATTGATTCCGCACCTCATCAAGGCCCCCCTTGTTCGACGCTTCGGTCGGATTCGATACGAATTTGGAAACCGCACGTCCGACCGTTCCAAGCTTCGACGTGAGGGTAGCGATAAGACTTAGAACTGCGGCGAGAGCACTGCTCGTAACCGTCTGCGTCTGGGAGACGTTCTGGCCACGGGTCATCCCTCGAAGAAAGCCGCTCACCGAATTGAGCGCCGCTCGGTAGCCATCTTCGTCAAGGTAGTTCCAGCACAAGAGAACGCCCCAAATGGCAAGCATGGCGGCGATGTAAACGGGCAGGAAAATTGCGAGTCGCTTACCGCCGCTCAAGAAGACGCTCGATATTGGGCGAACACGCCGCAGGATGAACGGCCGTGCCTCGTCCGCCGCCCGGGCCACCGCGGCCGCGAGCGAAGTACGCAGGCTAACCGCATCGTCATGCATCCAGGGGTTGAACTCGCAAACGACATACGGTCGCCTACCCTCCAGCTTCCGCAACCTAGTAAGCCGGTACCTCAGCATGCGGCCAAGCGACGACTTGCCGCCGCCCCAACGCGCGTTGATCGCCAGGACGAATGGAGTCTCGGTTTCGGAATGCTGAATGACTCGCGATAACGCGTCGGCATAGACAGTAAAGCCAAGAACGTCTCCCTCATCGCCGTCCAAAGGCTGGTCGGACCGCATGCTGAGTCCAGGCAGGTCGCTTTCTACCTTCCGTTCTGTTTGCTCGGGTTCGGTTGACGCCACGCCGTCACCGCGTTCTGTTTCCGGATCGGGCATCTGAATGACCGCTTCCCCCTTCACGGATTCTTCTTGAGGACTCTCGACGGTTGATTCCTCGCTTGCGATGGACTCAGATGGCTCCATACCGTATATGCTACGTCGTTAGTAACATCTATACAAGATTTACTTTGCGCAAAGCCTTCTTGAGGGATCGTGATTCACCGATATCATGGGGACACGCGCAAACTATCAGGCACGTCTCTAGCGAAGATGTGGTTCTTCGTCCCGTTCACCTAGGCTCACCGGACGTGAAACCGATAGGTCAACGAGAACCTCCAGCCGCCCGGCGAGCCGATGTTCACGCGGTAGAGCCCGGCAGACCAGCCGTAGGGGTGCATCAACGTCGCTCCAATATCCATCCTTCCGCGATCGTCGACTTCCCCGACCAAGGCGACCAATTCCGAGACGGCAAGGAGGTCCGCCAAAGTCCCCTTGGATGGCGATTTCCGCGTCAGGTCCGTGAACACGTAAGAGGCGCCCAGCCAAGCACGCGGCATGCTTCCTGAGCCGGTACCCGCACTGATCTCAAGCTTCGCCGGCTCCGTCCGGTAACTCAGCACTCCAAACGGATGACCTAAAGACTCGCCTCCCGCAAGTGCCCATGAGGGTGAGAGGACGACCGGAGCCTTCCAAGACAGCCACCCGCCGGCGCCCGCCTCTCCCACCGCCTCGAGCGAGACGGGTCCGCGGATCGCCGCGCCCGCGAATCCCAACTCTCGCGGCCGCCGATCGCCCAACGTTCCACCGAAAATCACCGAGCGATCATCCGCGGCAAACGCATCGGGCAGGAGAACGTGGCCGGAAAGGCCGATCAGCGATGGGCGCGAACTGTCCACCACATACGTCCTTGCCATCGCAATCTCTTTCCCGCCCGTCGCCTCGGCTTCGACCGTCAGAACGTGGCGACCGTCGACGGCGCCCCAAGGCACGTCGGATGTGAGGATCGCCGTGTGATTGCCCGCGCAAATCTTGCAGAAGGTGAAAACCGATGGCGGAATTGGCCGTCCATCGAGCTTGAGCACGAGGCTCTGAAAGGTCCCTACGACGTCGAAGATGATGAGTACATGGGGACGCCCGTAGACGACGCCGTTGTCCCGTGGAAAATGCAGAATGACCTTCGACTCCTGGGCGGCGCACAAGCGCGCCGCAAGTTGAACCAGCGTGAGGATGATCCATAAGCTTCGGCGACGAGTCATCGTTCGACGCCTCTTAAGTCGCGATCGGAAGCTGCCGGGTTTGGCGCTACTCGTCCCGAAGGCAAGCCCGAGGACAGGCTATCGCCGCGCCTCAAGCACTTCGGGCCAGGGTCACATGGGGCATTCGGAAAGGTAACCTTCCTACGTGTCCGTGAACCTGCAAACCGGCGAGCCAACTACCGGGCCGAGCGACTTCATCCGCGATGCAATCCGTGAGGACCTGCAAGCCGGGCGGTTCACGAGCGTTCACACGCGCTTCCCTCCGGAACCAAACGCCTACCTCCATATCGGCCACGCAAAAGCGATTTCGATCGATTACGGGATCGCACAAGAGTTCGGCGGCCTCTTCAATCTGCGGTTTGACGACACGAACCCGGAGAAGGAGGAACAGGAGTTCGTTGATGGCATCATCGAGGACGTGCGCTGGCTCGGCGCGGACTGGGGCGACCGGCTCTACTTCGCTTCCGACTACTTCGACCAGATGTTCCAGTGGGCAATCGACCTTGTCAAGAAAGGGAAAGCGTTTGTCTGCGACCTTTCGGCCGAGGAAATGAGCCAGACCCGGGGAACGCTGACAAGCCCGGGCACGAACAGCCCCTGGCGAGACCGCCCGGTCGACGAAAACCTCGATCTCCTGCAGAGGATGAGGGCGGGCGAATTCCCGGATGGCGCGCGGACCCTTCGCGCAAAGATCGACATGGCCTCGCCCAATATGAACCTGCGAGACCCGGTCATGTACCGAATCCGGCATGCCGAGCATCACCGCCAAGGCGCCAAGTGGTGCATCTACCCGAGCTACGATTGGGCTCACGGACTGGAGGATTCGATCGAAGGGGTCACCCACTCGCTATGCTCGCTCGAATACGAAATCCATCGGCCGCTCTACGACTGGTTTCTGGACGAGCTTGGGATCTATCACCCGAGGCAGATCGAGTTCGGCCGCCTGAGCTTGCCGTACACGGTGATGAGCAAGCGGCGCTTCATCGAGCTTGTTAACGGCGGCTACGTGAGCGGCTACGACGATCCCCGGATGCCAACGATAGCCGGGATGCGGCGTCGCGGCTACACGTCCGAAGCGATCCGCGAGTTCACCCGCCGCGTTGGGGTCGGAGTCAAAGTCGATAGCGTTATCGAGTTCCACCTTCTGGAAGACTGCGTCCGAGAGGATTTGAACCGAACCGCTCAGCGCGTCATGGCCGTGATGAATCCGCTGAAGGTCGTCTTGACGAACTATCCGGAAGGGCAGGTTGAGATGGTCGATGCGATCAACAACCCTGAGGACGAATCCGCCGGCACTCGTAAGGTTCCATTCTCCCGGGAGCTATACATTGAGCAGGATGACTTTCGCGAAGAGCCCCCACCCAAGTTTTTCAGGCTGGCGCCCGGCCGCGAGGTGAGATTGCGGTATGGCTATTTCATCAAGTGTGAGGAGGTGGTCAAGAACGCAAACGGCGAACCCGTTGAATTACGGTGCACTTACGATCCTCTGACCCGGGGAGGCGATTCCCCGGACGGACGAAAGGTGAAGGCAACGCTCCACTGGGTTTCCGCGCCGGATTCGGTTTCCGCCGAAGTGAGGCTCTACGACCACCTGTTTTCAAAGTACGACCCCGACGAGGTCGAGCCTGGCCAAACCTATCTGGACAACCTGAATCCTGAGTCGGTGACGGTTTCGTTCTGCCGGATCGAGCCGAGCGTTATCGGTTCGGCGCCTGGTACTCGGTACCAATTTGAGCGCCAGGGCTATTATTGCGTCGACCGGGATTCGGTTGAAGACCGGCCGGTCTTCAACCGGACGGTCACGTTGCGCGATTCCTGGGCGCGCATCGAGAAGGCGCAGGCGTCAGGATGACAGAGCCGGGTAGTGGGTCAGTTTGGATGTGGCATCGCCTTGCAGGCGGTGTGTGGCAGGAGCTTCCAGCTCCTGCTCCCGACGGCTTGGAAGCCGTCGGCACACTACGGCAAGACGCCGCAGCCATGCAGAGCGCAAACTGACCCACTACCCAGAGCCGATTACGAGCCTCCGAGATGGTAAGATGATGAGCCGTTGCCGGATAGCTCAATTGGCGGAGCGCCTGGCTCTGAACCAGGAGGTTCTAGGTTCAAGTCCTAGTCCGGCAGCCAACCCTGCCTGACCAAGCGGCGCCGAAACCGGCCGACTACATTCGATTCTGGGCACAAACCTCTACCCTTGCTCGAAGACCCCGGGCAACAACCCCACCTCCCGCGTCGTCTCAATTCTGTCGAAAAGTTCGGTTCTTAACGAATCCTGAACGAAACTATTGAGCTTTGCGCAAATGCGTGATTAACTTAACAAGTGCAATTTGCACACTGCCCTCCATGTTGGAAGGCATATGAGGTGAATTATTAATGGCCACATATCGTCGAGCGTTTACGCTCATTGAGCTTCTCGTCGTTATCGCGATCATCGCCATCTTAGCGGCAATCCTATTCCCCGTTTTCGCCCAGGCAAAGGCCGCGGCGAAGAAGACCAGTGCGCTCAGCAACGGCAAGCAGGAGATGCTTTCCGAACTCATGTATATGACGGACTTCGATGGTTACGTCATCCCGCGGTACGCGGCATCGCCGCGGACTGGCCCGGTGGCTCCGTACACGGACGCCAACGCAATCTGGTCCGGCCTGATGTATCCGTACGTTAAGAATAAGGGTGTCTATCTGGATCCGGCCGCACCCAGCGCAAAGTATGAGCAGCAGCCCGCCTTCGCGTCGGCTTGGCCCGATCGCGGCCTCCTGCCCTTCGGCCAGAACATGACTCAGGAAGGTTGGTACATTCCCGGCGCCACCCCCGCCGACGACTATCTCAATCTTCCCAACGAGAGCGGCATGAGTGCCCCGACCGTTACCGTCGCGTTCATGTCCTCGTTCCCCGGCCCGACTGCCCAGCTCTATCGCGGCTACCTGGCCCGAAACGACTCGGTCGACAACTTCTGCCCTGCGCTCGGAACGATGTGTCCTTGCCAGGGTCCCTCCTGCTCCGGCGGCGCTTACTACGTTCCGCTTTCCGATCGACACAACGGTGGCTCGATCGTTTCCTTCTTCGACGGCCACGCGAAGTGGTACAAGACGGTTGCATTGCTCGGTAACCCGAACGATCCGACCCCATGCACCAACTTCAACTTCTACACAGGAATGTATTGGCTTGACCTCAATGCAAACCACCTGAAGATGAACCTTCAGGACCCCTGCATCCAGTGGTAGATCGATAACCCGATGGCTCTCGCCGATCCCGGCGGGAGCCATGGACGTTGAACAAGGAGAATCCTTTGAACAAAGCTGTCCGTTTCATGACCTGTGCCGGATTGGTCGCTTCGCTCTGCCTCGTCGGATGCAAGGGTTCGGATGAAGAAACCAGCGCGACAAACCAGAACGGGACTCCCGCAAAGCCCTTCCAAGCTAATACGAAGGGGAACGTGTACTCGACGCCCCCCGCAAACGTCGAGGGTGGGTACGCCGTCTCACCGGCCAACCCGGACGACCCGAGATTCAAGCCAGATCCAAAATTGGCCGGCGCCGGCGGCACCGGTGGCAACGTGGGAGCCGAGGCCCACTAGGCTTTTTGTCACCCCGAGCCCCCTGTGTCATCAGGAGGCACGAGGGATCTCGCTCAGTGGCCCGGCCCTAACGAGAGTAAGGGGCATTGCCCCCTGAGTCCCGAGGATCTCGATGCGCAAAAGGGGCCGGAGGCGCAAACACGCCACCGACCCTGATGCGGAGCAGGAAACTCGCCGCTAAGCTGCGCGTGCGATCGCCTGCGTGGGCAACGGAACAAAATTGGCCTGGTGGGCATATACCAGGAACTCTTCCTTTCCTTCCAGAACCTCTTGCATCCGCGCCGAAATATGATCCTCGATCTCAGTATCCTCCTGCGGAACCGAGAAAACTTTTGCCGCGCCGAACTCCAGCGCCTTCTCTTTAAGCTCGTTCAGAACCATCGACGTCTGAGCATCGAATCCGACGGCCTTCGAATAATCGAGGAGCAAATAAAAAGGCTGGCCATTCTTATCCTCGAACAACTCTTCGAGGTCATCCGCAAAAGTTCGCATCTCCAGTAGATCGATGCGGCCGCCCAAGCTCGCCTCAATCACCGACTGGTCGTCTAATACACTCACCAGATACATCCGTTGTATAGGGCTAGGCCCTACCTCCACGAACCTGTTTTCCGTTGACGGCGCACTTTCATCCTGGCAAATCGCGGGGTGTCGCAATAAGCTGGCACCAGAACTAGCTAGTAAAAGATGTAAGGGCGCCGGCTACTTGCCGTCACCCTTTACGTACTTTTCCATCCAGGCGACCCACCGGGCCCATTTGTCGAGAACGGTCTCGCGGGCGATCTGGCCATGGTCCTCGTAGGGATACATGAACAAAGCGCACGGCTTGCCGAGCTGGTCGAGAGCCTGGAAGAGCCGCTCGGAATTGATCGGATTCGTGCCGATGTTCTGGTCTTCCATCCCATGGGTCATCAGAAGCGCTCCATTGAGCTGGTTGGCGTACCAGAACGGCGACATCTCCTGGTAGAGCTCGCGGTCGTCCCAGAATTGGCGCTGCTCGTTCTGGAAGCCGAATGGCGTCAGCGACCGATTGTAGTCGCCCGAGCCGGCGATGCCGGCCTTGAAATAGGGAGTGTGAACGAGCGCGTTGGCGGTGCTGAAAGCTCCGTAGCTGTGACCGCTAATCGCGATCCGGTTGCGATCCACCATCCCCTCCTCGTCCAGCTTGTTTATCACCGCATAGAGCGAGTTCTGGAGATCGGCGACATAGTTGTTGTTCATCTGCCCATCGGGCCCGACGATCGGGACATCGGGTTCGACCTCGGCATAGCCAAGCTGCGTGAACAAAGCCATCGACTGGCCGCTCACAGTCGGAAAGGCGTTCTTGTTGTAGGTGCGCAGCGTTCGGTCGTAGGCGGCTTGGTCTGCAAACTCGGCTGGATAGAACCAGAAGATAGCCGGCAGTTTGTCGCCTTTGTGCCAGGTCGCTGGCAGGGTCACCTTCGCCTGAAACTTGAAACCGTCCACCCGGGTCACGTCCAGGACGAAACGCTGACAAGCGGTCAGCTCCGGGGTCACATCCTTGTTGTGAGTCAGCTGGGTCGCCGCCTTGGTTCCGACATCGAGCAGAAAGGCGTTTGGAACGGACACTGGACTCTGGCGGATGATGACCAGCTGATGGGCGTCGTCGTCTAGAACCGCGCTCATCGTTTCGTACGACGTGTCGCTGCTTTCGAAGATGCGTTTCTTGTCGCCGGTTTTGATCGCAACTTTGTCGAGGAACGGTTGAGGAGCCTTGTCTCGCGGCAGACGGTTGTAGCTTGTGCCGGAAAGGAAAACGCATCCGTCGGAGCTAACCGTTACGACAGATTGGCCGTTGGGTCCAGGATGAGAAAGCAAGTTTCCCGGCGGGGCAAAGAACTCGTCGGGCCGGGCGCTTGATATCACGTAGGGTTTCGTGGGCTCGTCAAGCGAGATCGCATAGGTGCGATTCAGTCCGGCCTTCGTGTCGCTGACGAAGAGAGTCTTGCAATCCTGGGAGTAGAGAACGCCGCCAATACGTCCCTCGGCGGTCCAAATTACTTTGGCGCTGTCCTTGCCGAAGGGCGCGAGCCATTGCATGACCCGGTCTTTGCGATTGTCCTGGGGTGCTCCTCCGCCGAGTCGTCCGCCCTGTCCGCCGCGGCGACCTTGCTCGTCGTCTGCGACAAGGCCGTCTGTGCCTTGATCGGGACGAGGTGCCGGTGGTTCGACTTCGACGTAGCTCAGTCCCTGGCCATCCGGCCGCCAGGCGATGTTTCGTTTGCCGTTGGCCGTCGCGCCTTGGCCCCGAGGGCCACCAGGAGTCGTTCCCGGTCCAGGAGTCGTCGGTGGGGCCTCACCGAGGCTCAATTTGCGCGTGTCAAGCTCGGCCAGTGCCTTACCGGCTGAATCCCAAACCTCTTCCTTCGAGCCAAAGTTGCTGACCGGTACCAAATATGAGAACGGCTTCTGAACCGTCCGCACCCGGAAATACTTTCCATCCGGGCTTGGGCTGACCGACTCAATCATCGCGGGCTCGCCGACGTTTTGCGCCTTTCCGGATTTGACGTCGACCAGGGCGAGCTGACCGGTCGTGTAGTACTCGAACAGCCTCATATCGGTAGGGTTTTCGAGAAGGCTCGGATAGGTTCGAAATCGGTGCTTGGTGGCGTCGCCAACTCGGACTTTCGGCTCCGAAGCGACCTGGGCGGGCGCCGGTAGAGCCATTCGCTTTGAGGGGATGAACACTGCCGCCAGCGCCTTGCTGTCGCCTGTCCACTCGACCCCCGTCACCTCGGTCGCAAGGAGGAGCTCTTTTGACAGGATCCGGCTCTTGCCTGTCTTTGCGTCCGCGACGCAGATCAAGCTCTTGTCTTCGAAGTCGGCGATGTAGGCCACCAAGGTTCCGTCGGGCGACCAGCTCGGGCCGCTCACTCCCGCGCCTTTGGGCACGTCGACATCCCAGGTCTTGCCGGATTTCACGTCGACGAAGCGCAGCCCGGCGCCCTCCCTGATCGTAACGTTGCGGGAGCGATTGGCGACAGTGTCGACCTGGAATCCACCCAGGTTTTTGTGGGCCTTACCGAGCTGGGCAAGAGTTGGCATCCCGTTTGTAAGGGTCACGAGAAACTTTGTGCGGTCCGGGCTGAGGTCGGTCGGGATGATGTTCTCCCACCTCGGGGCCATGACCAGGCGCATGATCTCGGGCGGAGGCGAGAGATACGCCTCGGTTTCGAGCACGGCGGAAGGAGACGGTGGCGGGCTCGAGTGAATGGAGGCGTTCTGGGCCGGCGTCAAGCTTCCAACGGCCAAGACGCCAAGACCGGCAAAGCAGCGGATGGGTGCCATCAGGCCGATTCTAACTCAGATTTGGTGAAAGGAGGATGAAACCAGTCCTCGGACGTAGATGGGACTGCAACGAGATTTAAAGTGCGCTAGAGCTACCAGAGCGATGTAACTTGCGCCGCGCGCCGCGCCTTTATCCGCTCCTGAATGTCGACGTGTGTCGCCGACGTGCCCCATCTCGTGGATGAATATGCAAATCACGAAGCCGACCGCGAACTTCCAGCCGAAAATCAGATCATAGGCCCCGACGCTGAGGAGCATGGTTCCACCCGTCAGGAGTATCTTGCCGGCCTTCGCAAATTTGACGATCGGCAGGAGAAATTTCCAAATCACGGCGAAATACTTGCCGATCGCGGCGAGGGCCGCAACAATCGCCACCCAGATTCCCTTTGGCTGCTTCTTGCGATGAGGTGGTTCGGTCTCCGAAGCGACTTGGTCAGGCGGTGGCGAGGGGTGAACGGGAGGCACCCCCGGTTCGGAAGCCGAAGGTGATTCGGAAGGGTACACGGGTGGAGAGCCTGAGCCGTCAGACGTCATCGGTTGGACTGACTATTCAAGACGTAAGATCGCCCCGGACCGTTGTTGTGGCCCACCGGACAGGGAGATACCTCTTCGTCGGTATTCTCTTCAATTCATGCTGAAGAAGCTGCTGATCGCGAACCGGGGCGAGATTGCGGTGCGGGTGATCCGGGCCGCGCGCGAAATGGGCATTCGTACCGTCGCCGTCTACAGCGATGCGGACCGGCATCAAATGCATGTGGCCCTCGCCGACGAAGCAGTTTTTTTGGGAGATCCCGAGCCTTCGGCCAGCTATCTCGACATGGGCAAGGTGATCGGCGCTGCCAAACAGACCGGAGCCGACGCGATCCATCCCGGCTACGGCTTTCTCAGCGAGCGCGCCGAGTTCTCTCAAGCCTGCGCCGACAACGGGATCATCTTCGTTGGACCGCCCGCCTCGGCGATGCGCCGGCTCGGCTCGAAGATCGAGGCTAAGCAGTTGGCGGTCAGCGTAGGCGTGCCGGTTACCCCGGGATTCTTCGAGCCCGGCGCCTCCCAGGGCGAACTTAGGGCAGCTGCCGCCCGGATCGGTTTCCCGATCATGCTGAAGGCTTCGTCGGGAGGCGGCGGGAGGGGGATGCGGATCGTCCGCGATCCGGCAATGTTCGACGAAGAGTTCTCGATCGCCTCGGACGAGGCGCTCAAGGCCTTCGGCGATGGTGCGATGATGGTCGAGAAACTGATCGAGCGGCCTCGCCACATCGAGGTTCAGGTGCTGGCCGACTCGCACGGCGCCGTCGCGTGTTTGTTCGAGCGCGAGTGCTCCATCCAGAGGAGGCATCAGAAGCTGATCGAAGAAGCCCCCTCTGCCGCTTTTGCCGACTCAGACGCTGCCACGGCAGTCTGGCCCAAGATGCGCGGTGCGGTCGAATCGCTCGTGTCTGCCGCCGGTTACCAGGGCGCGGGCACCGTCGAGTTCATGTTCGATGAAGCCGGCGGGGAGTTCTACTTCCTCGAGGTCAATGCGAGGCTCCAGGTCGAGCATCCGGTCACCGAGATGATCACTGGACTCGACCTCGTGAAGTGGCAACTGAGAATTGCCGCCGGCGAGAAGCTCCAGATAGCTCAACCGTTGCTGAAGGGGGATCGAAACGCGATCAAGGGCCATGCGATCGAGGTTCGCATTGTCGCGGAAGATCCGGCCGCCGGGTTCATGCCGAGCGTCGGAAAGATCGTGGCTTGGGCTGAGCCGAAGCGCCCAGGCACTCGGGTCGACACCGGCTATGGGCTGGGCGCCGAGATTCCGCGCTACTACGATTCTCTCATCGCGAAAGTCATCGCCCACGGCGAAACGCGCGGACAGGCGATCCAACGCCTGGAATCGGCACTCCTCGACTTCCACATACTGGGCGTCAAAACGAATATCTCCTACCTGCTCGACGTCCTCCGACACCGAGACTTCGAGCGAGGCGCGTTCGATACCGGCTTCCTCGGTCGCGAGTTCGCAAGTTGGTTGCCCGATCCAGAGATCCCAAAAGAGATCGCGGCGATCGCAGATCAAACTCAAGGGTCGGTGGCACTCGCCGTCGCCGAGACGCCATCGAGAAGATCGTGGGATATCAGCGACGGATTCCGGGTTTCACGTTGATTGACGGCGCCTCGCGTGGGCCGATCAGAGCGCTGATCGCGAATGGCTTCCCTTCCATCTGATGCCACACAGACACCTGGCTTCTTGTCAGAATCGCGGTCGCATCCGAAACGAGTTTGTTGTGCAGCTCGATTTGGGCTGTGGTGATTTTCTTCATGTTTCCCTGAGGGTCGCGACCAATGATGTGGCCGTTGCCCATGAGGTTTGAAAACGATTTCTGAAATCCCTCGTTCCTCGACTTGATCGCCTGCAGGAGCTTCGCTCTTTGAGCGGAGGTTATCTGAAGAACTTGAGCAACATCGTTATCGAAGAGTCCGAGCACTCCCGCGTACTGCAGTCCAATCTGCTTCAATCTGCCCTTTTGCGTAGGGCTGAGAAGGGCAAGCAACGCTTGATCCGTCTTGCGAATCAGCTCCAGGGCCTGATCGGCATTCAACGGGCGTGCCTGGGTGGGATTACTCGGAGTTGGTGAGATCATCCTTAGCTGGCTTCTCACCGAGTCCGCCCTGATCTTCCCTACCTTTTGAATCACTGGGTTGGTAAGTCCGAGTTCCCTCTGCACCGAGGGATAGTCGAGCAGATTCGTCCGGTACTGCGGCATAGCCGGAGCCCGATGCCGATCCGCATTTGCGACTACGACCAGGGTCAGAAGGAGGATAGCAAGGAAAGTGGACGTCCTTCCTCCCGTGTTCCTATTGCTCATCTCTCTTTTCCCCTTGTCCCGACTCCTCGCTCCCTTTCGCGTTGTTCGCGCTCCAGGTCTCACGATCGAGGAACACGAGGATCTCGTCGCGATAGCTGCCGCGCTTCCAGTGGTTTCTTGGCTGGCGGCCGTACTCTTGGTATCCGACTCGCTTGAGCATCTTCAGAGACCGAGTGTTGCCGTCGAGCACGGACGAGTACAACATTCGCAAACCCAACACTTCGAACGCGTAGCGGCTGCGCGTAGCCGCGGAGTCCGATCCGTATCCCTTGCCCCACTCGCTCCGTTCGCCTAGGACCGTTCCCGTGATCGCCGTCCCGTCCTTCCACGAGATGGCGTGAATACCGGTGAACCCGATGTGCTTCCCTTGCAAGGTCTCGATGGCGAACACGACGTCCGTATCTCCACCCTTGCTTCGCGCCTCCATCCATTCACGCTCGGCGATCCGGGTGATCGGGAGGTCGCCGATCAAGAGATAGTGGGTGATCTCGGGGTCGTTCATCCACCGCACCGCGTGTTCGAGATGCTTGTCCAAATCCAGTGGGACGAGCTTAATCTGCTTCCCTTCCCAGCCGTATGCCATGCAGGTTATTTAACCGCAAAGCTTACAGGGCCGTCTTCGGCTTGATCTTGATGTCGGGGACGGGCAGGAGCGTCGCATCCTTGCGCAACGGGACGTTGCTGCTAGTCATGATCTGCTGAATCCGTTGTTCGGCGTCCAGAATGTATTCGCGCAGTTTCTGCTCCATGTCCTGGCGCATGTCCTCCATGTCGTCGAGCAGGCGCAGGATCAGCTCGACTCCGGCTAGGTTGACACCCATGTCCTGAGTCAACCGTTGGATCCGGCGAACTCGCTGGATATCGTCGTCGCTATAAAGACGGTTTTTTGCCCCGGCTCGCGAGGGTACGACCAGGCCGAGTCGCTCGTATTGGCGCAAGGTCTGAGGATGCACGCTGCACATCTCGGCGGCGACCCCGATCATGTAGACGGGCTGGTTGCTGGACCTCAAGCCGCACTCCCTTCCATCGCGGCAAGCTGCTCGAGAAGCTTTCGCTGGGCTTCGCTCGGCTCCTTGGGCACCGTGATCCTAACCCGCGCCATCAAGTCGCCCCTGGCGCCGCCTTGCTTGGTGATTCCTTGGCCCTTGAGCCGAAAGGTCTGACCGCTCTGGGTCCCTCCGGGAATCTTCATTTTAAGCTTGGCGCGGAGTGTCGGAACGGCGATCTCGCCTCCAAGAGCGGCTACCGTGAACGGGACCGGGACCTCGACCTCGAGGTGTTCGCCGACCGTCTTAAACGTTTCGTGTGGCGACCATTTCACCGTAAGGTACAGGTCGCCTGCCTTCCCGTTGACTCCGGCAACGCCTTTTCCCGGCACTCGAAGCTTCTTCCCATCGGCAATTCCCGCCGGAATCGTGACTTCGACCTTTTTTGTGGTGGGAACGGTACTGATCCCGCTGATCGTGCGCTGGGCGTCCATAGTCTGGTAGGTGAGCACCCGCTTGCTTCCCGAATCGACCTCCTCGAGGGTTACCTCGATCGCCTTTTCGACATCTTTCGGCTGGCCGAATTCGAGATCCTCGAATTTGACTCGGGAGCGCCCCCTTCCTTGCCGGATGTCTTCCGCCCCACCAGAAAAGAATTGGCTGAAGATGGACTCGAAACCGCCTCCGCCGAAATTGGACTCGAAGTCCTGCCCGGGAACGCCGCCCGCGAAGTGTCCCGCGTTCTCCCAATGTTCGCCATATTGGTCGTAAAGACGGCGCTTTTCGGGATCGCCAACCACGTCGTACGCCTCGCTGACCTCCTTGAACCTCGCTTCTGCCGACTTGTCCCCCGGATTGACGTCGGGGTGGTATTTGCGAGCAAGCTTTCGGTAGGCGGACTTGATGTCCTTGTCATCCGCATTTCGAGCCACGCCCAAAGTCTTGTAGTAGTCCTTAGCCATACACGTCAGCGCTCAATCACATGAGTATATAACGCTCAAGGCTCGGAGTTTGGTTTCAGCTGTCGTCGGATGAAGATAAGCAGCGCGGCGTAACGCGTTATCATGGTTTCGTGAATCTCTCGCTCAAATGGGTTCCTGTTGTAGCACTGACTGTAGTCGCGGGATGCGGACAGGCGCCCGTCGCCTCGGACCAGCCGTCGTCGCCGGATAAATCGCAGCCTTCGGCCAGTCAGCAGGCCGCCGGAACGGGCGCGAAATCAAACCCGGATGTCGCCGACCTCAAATCGCCGGGTTCCGCTACAAACCCGCCGGCAACTCCAAGTTCGACCCAGCCGGCTGCGAGCTCAAGGCCGGCGATGAGCGCCACAAAACCGGCCCGATCCGCCTCGACCATGCCGGCAAGGCCCGCTGCCGACGAAATCAAGGGAACCTCCTACTCCACCCCCGAGGGAAATAAGGTCGAAGTAGAAGGCGTTTGCAAGATCGGCGAAGACAACATCGGGTGCTGGAGTGTCGACGGCAGCCCAAATGAGGCGCTGGCCAAACAAATACAAGCTTCCCTGGAGAAGCAAGCGTCTCAAACCTCCAACTGGGGAGCTTCGATCACCATCCAGTACGGCAAGAAGAACCGGGTCATCGTCTTCAAGACGACGCAGATCATCGGCGGCCCCAATCAAGGCTACTTGTCCATCGAGTCGGCAGGTACCGATCCGTTCCACGGAAGCGCGTTCTTTGCCAACCTCGACGACCGGGCGCAGATTTTTCGCAGCGGGGAGCCGCAAATTCGGCACGAACTGCGATCGGTAACCGAAGATCCTGCGGTTCTGCTAACGACGGCACGGATCCAATACACGATCCCGGTCCAGGAGGACAAGACAATCGACTGCCGCGCCGGCGCCTCCGCCCCTTTTGGCGGCGAGACGCACACGATCGTCTCGATCAAAGAAGGTGGCGACGAACGGATGAGGATGATAAACAACCCAGGCCAGACCATTTTCAAGACCTGGACGGTGAAGGTCAAATCAACTCGAACCAGTAAGCACCCCGTGAATGTGAGCCTAATGGCCCTCGACGCCTCCGGAAAGCCGATCCAATGGGTGGACGCCAAGGGGAATCCCGTCAGCAACGAAGACTATCGCAAGCAGATGATGGAAGACCAGAAGGCGATGGCGGAGCACATGAAGAACCATCCTAATGAGCCGTACCAGCCACAGTCCTGGGGAAAGTACACGTCTCCCAACTCGTACGGCTCATCCTCGCCTGACGGTTCGTCTTCGATCTTCCTTCGTGTCAACCCCGCCAAGGTGAGCAAGTTCAAGCTGCAAGGCCAGACCTCTCGCTTCATCGATTTGACGAACATCCGGCTCGATCCGAAGTGACGGGCGCTCCGTTGTAACCGCCGGTGCGGTTGACCGCCTGGTCCGGAAACCGTCTGCTAAGGCTCGGATACTGAGAGACGATGGGCACGGACTGGCCTGCGGCACCCCTTTTGAGCCGCCATGCTACCGCCTCCGGTTCTAACGCCGACGCCGTCGCCAGGTTCAGAAATTGAAGCCCAGCGTTATGATCAGGTGGTTCTTGCGCTCGGTCGGGGCCGCTCGTTCGAATCCGTTTTCGTATCGAAATCGAAGGAACATGTCGTCCCTCGCCGGAACCAACCACCAGTCGGCTGAAGCAGTAAAGAGGCCTTTAGCTTTGTCGCCCACCACCTTTCCGGCGAACGTCGAGTATCCCGAGTACTCGGAGAACAAAGCTACAACGGGAGTCGCCAAGTCTTCGGCCACGTCGCTCGTAACGACCTTCGCTAGCGCGGCCTTCCAGTCCTGCAGGCTTGCGTCTGGGTTACCACCAACCCCCTCCTGAAAAGCCTCTGCTATGATCGACTCCGCCCCAGACGAGTGTGGCCCGTCGGCGATCTTCTTGCCCTCGGCGGCGCTCGGCGCCAACTTTAGATAGCCCGCCACGAGCTTATCGACTTGAGCCTTCGGAACGCGGGCCTCTCGACTCTTTATGCTCGGTACGCCCAGATTCTTACCGACGAACGCCCGCACTGTAAGCACGCCGGTGTCCGTATGACTCGCGCCGCTATTGGTATCCGACCTCTGCGCCTGCACGCCTACGGCTAACCAGTTGGCTACCTGCGGCAGTCCGCTGAAAAGGGGCACCGGGTACTGCGGTGTCTCCAGTCCAACTGCATAGGTAAGGTTTCTGAAGTCTTTGCTGCCACCGAAATATGCTGATCCGCGAAGGTTGGTGAACACCGGTAGGTCCAGCTTCTTGCCGACTATCGCCTTGAGGAGACCGCCAGAACTTAGCGACCCGTTCTCAAGTGAGATCAGCCAGTCCGTGTTCGTTGGCTTCTGGGTCTGATCACCAGCGAGATCTAGGTGTGTCGCAAACTGGGGTTTGGTACCCTGGGTGATCAAATCCATTCCCCGAAGTCTCAAGTTGAAATAACTTTGGCTATTGACCCCCTTGATGAAACTGTCCGTGTATCCCGCATTGATCTCAAAAGTCGCCGTGGACTGGGCATAGCTACACCCGGCAGCCAGACCAAAAAACAGTCCCATTAATGCCGACCGCTCATTCTTGATGCTTATCACTGTTGGCCTCCGCCTGCTGTCGCTTCTTCGGCAATCGCCTGTAGCTCCCGGACTCGAGTCGAACGACCCCATCCGCCCGGATCGGCCGCATCTTTGTTTCCCAGCGACGTAACTAGCCGCACCCATAAGTCCCGCTTTTCCGACTGATTTGGCTTGTCAGGGTCGACGTACCACCTTCCAATTTTTAGGGACCCAACGTTGATGCTGTCGTCTGCCGACGCGCCTTCCGGATCCGCCCGGAAACTCCTGGTCAAGGTTGCAACATCGTCGCCACCATCGTTATTTGTCGAATCGTGCAATGCGTCTAGCACTAATTTGCGGTTTCTTCGGAACGTATTAGGCAATCTCTCTACTCCTGAATGCGCGCATAGAGCCAGTGACGTGACCCACATCGCGATCTAGGTCCCCGATAATATCCAGACTAGACCTCAATTAGAGGGACCAATTAAGATCATTGCAGAATAATAGCAAGAATGCGATTGTCCGGGATCGGACTCAGACCTGAGCGCTTGCCAAAAGCCGACGCTAGCGCCGGTATCCAACATTGATCGGTCACTCACGAGTTCGTCACAACTGGTCTTTGAATGCGACCGTGAGCCTAACAGCAAGCGCTACCATTGATCGTAGCCTACTCAGCCGGATGGTCCCTTCTCAACTGCATATGCACCTTCATTGTGGGCGCGGTCAAGCACCCTAAATAGAAGAAGCCCCGCCTCACGGCGGGGCTTAATTTGGGTCGAGCCAGCGCTACGTTAGTGGCTGTGGCCCTCGTCCTCTTCCTTCGGGATCTCGGCGACGATCGCCTCAGTCGTGAGCAATAGCCCCGAGATCGAAGCCGCGTTCTGGAGGGCCTGGCGAACGACCTTCGTCGGGTCGACGACGCCGGCCTTCATCAGGTCCTCAAACACGCCGGTGCTCGCGTTAAAGCCCTTGCCCTCACGCTTGACCTGCTCCACCACTACCGAGCCCTCGGCCCCGGAGTTCTCGGCGATCGTTCGGATCGGCGACTCGACCGCCTTGAGGATGATTTTCACGCCAATGTTCTCGTCGCCGGTCAGCCCTTTGAGACCATCGAGAGCCTTCGCCGCCTTTAATAAGGCCACGCCGCCTCCGGGAACGATGCCCTCTTCGAGTGCCGCCCGGGTGGCGTTCAGAGCGTCCTCGATCCGGCTCTTCTTCTCCTTCAAAGCCGTCTCGGTCGCGGCGCCGACCTTGATGACGGCGACACCGCCCGAAAGTTTCGCCTGCCGCTCCTGCAGCTTTTCCTTATCGTAGGTCGAATCCGTGGTCTCGATCTGCTGCCTGAGTTTTCGCACCCGGCCTTCCATTTTCGCCTTCTCGCCCTTCCCGCCACCC
>CAZNUL010000043.1:0-11440 GCA_964576205.1 uncultured Fimbriimonadaceae bacterium
TCGACTGTTTCACCGGCCATTTTGTAGACTCGCTTGATAATGTAATCTCCTCGGCCCGGCCCCTGCTTGATCACGACGATGTTGCCGTCTTGAATGTTGCCGACCAGCCAGTACGCCTTGCTGACGAGAACCTTCTTCCCGTTGCGGAGCGTCGGGAGCATTGATTGGCCCGACACGACGACGGTCGTGAAATTGAAGTGGAAGAACAGAACAAAACAGAGGACGAAGAGGAGCACGACCCCGAAGCCAGTGAACGCCCGGCGAGTTGTTCGCGAGGGGGCGCTTGGGGAGGGTGTGGCGGGCGTTACACGTTCCGGTCCGCTATAATCAGTCACGCCTTCCATATGATCGGCAGGATTGTGGATGATCAGTATTTTAGCGAGCAAGACCCGTTTCTTGCTTAGCTCACGGTGATCCCCGACAAAATGGCACGCATGTTTGGCACTCCTTTGAACCGGCTCGGAAAGATGAGCGGCTAATGAGCCAACGCACTTTTGACGACGACATGTTGATCCGGCGCGCTCAAGGGGGCGACCGGTCCGCTTTCGATGCCCTGGTCACGAAGCATGAGGTCAAGGCCTACCAATATGCTTTTCGCCTAACGAGGAACTCCGAGGAAGCGTCCGACGTCGTCGCCGACGCCTTTATCCGGGTGTACAACGCGATCGGTACGTTTAAGGGGCAGAGCACCTTTAGCACTTGGCTGTATCGGATCCTGACCAACTGCTTCCTGGACTTCCGCAAGAAGGTCAAACCGACTTCCCCGCTCGACGTTCCGTCGCAGATCGGCGAAGGAGAGATCGAGAGGCAGATCGAGGATCCGGGACCAACGCCTCATGACGAAAGCGAGCGCATCGAGCGTGAAGAACGGGTGGAACGAGCCGTGAACCGATTGCCGGAATATCAGCGGGCTATGATCGTTATGTATCACGTCGACATGCTCACTTACGAAGAGATCGCGGCCGCTCTCGACCTCCCAATTGGGACCGTCAAGAGCCGGCTCAATCGGGCCCGGCTAAGCCTTCGAGACTATCTGATGAAAGATCAGGAACTTTTCAGGACGTGATCCAGTCTCTAAGTGCGAGCCGGGTGCCGGGGAATCTGGCAGCCCTAGAATTCAACCGTAACAGCAATCTTATTGATACCGAGCTCTTCCGCTTAGGGAGGGCAAAACAACGATGACTAACGAGAAAGCCCGAGATTTCTTTTCAGCCCATTACGAGGGCACGCTCGAGCCTGGCCTCAGCGTTTCGCTGGAGCAGCATCTCAAGTCGAACGCAGACGTGAAGCGTGAGTACGAATCCTTTGTGCGCGCGATGGGCGACCTCGACATGTTGAAGTTCGAATCGATCGAGATCCCCAGCGATCTCCATGACAAGATTTCCGCTCGGTTAGATCGCCATCTCTACGAGCGCAAGCGCAATGCCACACCGGTTTGGGGAACCTGGCTCCGCGGCTTGGCCTTCGCGGGCGTGGGCGCTTTGGCCATCGTTGGAGCGATCTTCGCCTTTAACAATCGGGGACAGGGACCTGCGGCGGCGGGCGCGTTCGTAGCTCCGGCTCCGCCGAAGATCTCCGTGACGAGCGAAGGCGTTTCGCTCGACCTTCAGAGGCCCGGCAAGACGGTGATCGTGTCGGATCAGACCCATGTGGTGAGCCGCTCCGTGATCGGCGACCAACCGCTGGTTCTGTCCAACAGCAGGCCCGAAGCCGCCGTCTTCAAGGTTCAAATCGCCGGGGAACTTGGCGCAACGTACGTCGCCATTCCAGGACGCACCAGATTGACGAACGGCCACGGCAATGGAACGATCGCGGAATTCGCCAATGCGATAGCCGGGTACTTCCAAATGCCGGTTACGGTCGATGCGAACAGGCCTAGCGAGCGGATCAGTTGGGCATTCGCGTCATCCGACGCGGTCAGCGAAGCGAGCAAAGCACTTGGACCCAACTATTCGGTCACTTCGATCGCCAGCGGCCCCTTGGAGATCAAGTATCAGCGATAGGCGTTACACAACTTGCAACGGTGAAAGGAGATGAGCCTCGCTTGAACGCGGGGCTCTTTTACTTTGCAAGCTGCGAGCTGAGCTTTTCGACTGTCTTAGTGAGCCGATCCTGAGACAGGATTCCGACTCTTAGAGCCGAACAATACTCGGGCAGCTTGTCGTCCCCGAGAGTAAGGAGCCGCATCCTCAGTTGCTCCATCGTGACCATGTGGTCGCCGTTCACAAGCGCGGGAATGTCACTCAGAATCTGGGTGTCTTCGATTGAAAGTGGATCGCAAGCTGTGCGTTTTCGCCAGGTGAGGAACAGCTGCTTCGACCGGACGACCATCTCCTCTGTCGTGGATCGCCTAACCGAAAGTCGTGGGAGCTCTTGAGCAAGGGCCTTACGATCCAAGTTGCTAAGCATGCCAATGTAGGGCTCGATGACTTGAAGGGCGTGGCGCTGTTGGGCCGCCCCGGTAAACATGCTCGCAAAATCGGACAACTTCAGCACGTTCGCGAGTCTGAGGATGAGAACCGTGTCAGCCGTCGCCGCATTGAGGTCGTTGCGCTGTAAGTCGTCGGCAACCGCCCTCCGCAGGCTCACTTCGATTCTTGCTTCCGTCTCAAAGACTTGGCTCTTGACACCGTCCGAACTCGTGTCATCGTAAGAGATCGGATGAAGGGGCCGAAGATCGCACTTTTCGGCAGCGCGGGCCCAATCGCGGGCAACGCTACGCGCGACACCCGACCAAACTGCGGGGTTTCGGGATGGCATGACATCCGCGGCCTCGCGAACAAACGGGACATAAGCCTGTATCCGAGACTCGGTCGCGGTGTCGTTCGCAACGAAGTCGAAGTCGCTCTCCATCGTCCGCGCGTGAACTCCCAGCCCGGCCATAAAAATGGCGGGCGCGCAGACCATCAGCTTATAAACCAGCTTCCGTGCTGACATTCCTATAAGGATCATCGGCACGCAGGTTTTTCTCCGGCAGAGTGCCAGGAAAAATCGCGGGGGAATCGAGGGCTTCTACTTTCGGTCGAGGGTATAGGCAGCGACCAGAAGGAACATTTCGTCCGTCGTCTGCTCTCCGAATTTAACGAGCTTCGGAGGATTACTCGGGTTGTTCGGATTGCCGCTCGAATTGTCGTAGAAGCCCTCGACATGGATCTTCGATCCTGCCGGAATGTGCATCGGCTGCTTGAGCATGTAGGCCATCTGCCAGTTGAAGTCCCAGTGGTCGATGAAGATTAGCGGCTTTTCCGAGCGATCTGGAAGTTCAACCCAGGCTTTCATGGACTTGCCCACGAGGTGCATGTGCGGCATGACCGAGTAAAGGGTCACGTCCTTAGGAATCGAACGTGTGAGGGCGACGCGATGATCCTTTTCTCCCGGCATGATCCGGATGATCGGGTTCAGCATCCAGTCGAGGCGCATCTCATCCGTTACCGGGACCTTTGAGAAGTAGAGGCCGATTCGCGTCTTGTCGGTCTCTTCCTTTCCCGAGCGATGGTAGTGGATCTGGAGGACGATTTTAGTGCCGGGCTCGATCTTAAAGGCGGTTCCCGCGGGCGTCATCCGCGGCCGCAATCCGGGAGCCCATCCGCCCAAGCTTCCCGACGGCAGAAAGCCTGGACCTCCGAAGGTTTCGTATCCGGGCTGCCCATCCGTTTGACGAGCCTCTCGCTTCACCGCCCCGCCTGTCCGATCGAGGAAGGCGATCAAATGGTGAACGATCTTGGAATTGCCGGGCTTGACGGTCATCGCCGTCACCCAAGCCACGGTGCTGAAATCGTAATCCATCACGAAATTGCGATAAACGTCCGCGCCTTCGGGTCCCAGTTTGAACTCCCGAGCCGGTTCGAGGATCACGTCCGGTTTGCCGAGCGCCCATTCGCCTCCGATCCTTCCGCTCGACGGTTCCCTCTTCGGATTGCCGCGCGGCTCTCCGGCAGCCTCCCACCGCTTAAGCGTTTCGATCTCCATCGGACTGAGACGGTTTTCGTCATAGAATTCGCCGTATCCGTGCGCGGCCTTCCACGGCGGCATCTGCCGGGTTTGGGTCACATTGGATGCCATCTTCGCCCACTTCTTAGCATTCTCGTAGCCGATAAGCGAGAATGGTGCGACCTCGCCGGGCCGGTGGCACTCGATGCAATGTGCGTTCATGATCGGCGCAACATGGTCGGCGTAGTTCACCTTGGAGATAGGAGGAGCCGAGGAGGCAGGCGCATCCCCACTGTCCGACGGCCGACCTGGGGGGTTGATCGCCAGGGAGGCAATCACGATGCCTGCAAGGAGGCTGAGGGCTGTTAGCGTTCGGGCCGATCTCATCGCTGCTTCCTATTGTAATGGTTTGCCGCCTACCGGTGCGATACTCGATGCCCTTTCCGAGTCGCCGCTCAGTTCGCCGGGCCGTCCCAGTACAATCCACTCATGGCAGAACGACGGGTTCTCGTCACCGGCAGTTCCAGGGGGATCGGGCGCGCGATCGCATTGCGCCTTGCGAACGATGGCTGGTCCGTCGCGGTTCACTACAGCTCGGAAAAGTCTGATGCCGACAAGGTTCGGATGCGCCTTGGTAAGAGATGCTCAGGCGTTTACGACGCCGATCTCAGCATCCCCGCCGCCGCGACAAAACTTTTCGCCGAAGCGGTGAAGGACGGTCCGATTCACGCTCTGGTCAACAATGCCGGGGTTTATATGCCTCTCGATTTTCTTGGCACGGGAGACGCCGCATTCGCGGCCAATCTCCATCGCACCTTTGCGGTTAACTTCGAATCTCCTACGCTTTTGATGCGCGCGGCAGGACGATACTTTGCCAAGCACGGCGGCGGCAAGATCGTCAACGTTGCCAGCCGCGTCGGGTTCAAGGGCGAGAGCGCAGCCGCCCTCTATGCCGCCTCGAAAGCCGCAATCATCAATATGACCCGAAGCCTTTCGATGGAATTGGCGCCAAAGGGAATCGGTGTCTTCGGAATCGCGCCCGGGTGGGTCGAGACGGCCATGGCCCGGGAAGGCATGGAGCAGAGAAAGCAGGAGATTATCGATTCGATCCCGCTGGGCCGCATCGCCACGCCCGAGGACTGCGCCGCCGCGGCTTCTTTTCTCCTGTCCGAAGACGCCAATTACTTGAGCGGGATCGTGATCGATATCAACGGCGCGAGCTATTTTCACTAGCCCGTAACTCGGGTTCCGGCAAACTTCCGTCCCGGTAGGTCTAAAGCCCCCAATTCTGGCCCAGACTGCAGGCATCACTTTCCAGGCGCTATCTTCCACAGCCAGACGGGTCTCTGGATTGTGAGTTCGGCCTGCGAGGCATTCCCTAATTCACACTTCCAGCCGAATAGCCCACACCAGCTTTCACCTAACCATCCTCATGAAGAGTTACGCGACGTTCCTTAGACTCTGGCTCGGACAATCCGTCTCCGGACTTGGAAGCCAGCTGACCGGTTTCGGCCTCGCCGTTTGGGTTTTCCAGAACACGCGATCTGTCACGTCGATGGCCATGATCTTCATGGCGTCGGCTGTTCCCGGCATCCTCCTGTCGCCTTTCCTCGGCGCTCTCGTCGATCGAGTGAACCGCAAGAAGATGCTTCTGTTCGCCGACTCGTTCGCCGGCGTCTTCAGCCTGTTGCTCGTCGCCATCCTGGCGACCGGCAGTCTTCAGCTTTGGCAAGTGTATGTCGTCGCCGCCGCCGGCTCAATCTCAAATACGATCATGTGGCCGACTCTCTCGGCGACCACTTCTCTGCTGGTTCCCAAGGAGCAGTTGGGCCGGGCCACCGGACTTCTTCAATTCGGGGACGCCGGGTCGATGATCCTCGCCCCAATCCTGGGCGGCTTCATTTACGGCTATCTTGGATTGAAAGGGCTAGTGGCGACGGACGTGGCTTCCTTCGTCTTCGCCATTGTCATGACCTTTGTCAGCCAGGTTCCGCAGCCCGCTGCAACCGAGGAAGGCGTAAAGGCGAAGCAAAGCTTCTGGAGTGAAGCATCCTACGGCTTCCGCTTCGTTTTTGCCAGGCAAGGGTTGATGGTGCTCCTTTTCTACTTCATGTTCATCAACTTGGTTCTTCCGATTTCGAACACGCTCGCCGGCCCGATCGTTCTTTCGCGTTGGGACGCGAAGACGCTAGGGTTCGTGCAGTCCATCGCTGGAATCGGGATGCTGGTTGGTACTGCGCTCATGGCGGCTTGGGGAGGCCCAAAGCGGAAAATCAACGGCATTCTCTTGTTTGGGGTCATCCTCTTCCCCGCTTCGCTACTGATGCTCCTGCCGTTGAGCGTGGCGTCGATCAGCTCCAGCTTCTTTATCATGATGGTAAGCGCCCCCATCGTGAACGCTTGCAGCCAGGCAATTTGGCAAAGGAAGACTCCCGCGGACGTCCAAGGCAAGGTGTTCGCGGTGCGCCGGATGTTCGCCTGGTTCATGACCCCGCTCGCTTTCGGTCTGGCCGGGCCGCTCGCCGACCGGGTGTTCGAGCCCAATCATCATCCTGCCGCATGGCTCACGGGCGCCTCTTTTGGGCTCCTGTCATCCGAGCCGGGCGCCGGGCTTCGCTCGATGTTCGTGGCTTCCGGGTTTCTCACCTTGATAGCCTCGCTGGCCATATTTGCGCTCCCAAAGTTCAGGCATTTGGAGGACGAGCTTCCTGACGCCGAACTGAAATCGGAGCCTCACGAATTGGCGACTGAGCTCGCGCCCGCCTGATCGGAACACAGCCGGAAGAGCTCCAGGGTCAGACCGTAGTATCGGTCGGTTTGACCGACGTGGGTCATTCCAATCCGGCGCGCTACCGCCATCGATCGCTCGTTTTCGGGAAACACCACCGCGTAGACCACCGGTGGGCCGATCCGTTGAAACGCGTAACCGGTTGCCGCAGTACCGGCTTCGCTCGCGAATCCGAAACCCCAATGCTTGCGCTTCAGGTGCCAGCCAACTTCGAGTTCGCTAGTCGACTTTCCGTCTCCATCTGGCAGCCACTTGACCAGAACCGTACCCACAATCTCACGAGACGCCTTCATTTCGAGGGCCCAAAACCCGGTTCCGTCGCCGGCCTCGCGGACCACCGCGTTGCGGGCTCGCAGCCGCTCGATTTGCTCCTCAAGAGTAGGAACTGGCTTGGGATCCCGACCGAGGAATCGAATCACTTCCGGATCGCTATACATTTCGAACGCATGGGCAGCGTCGCGCTCTGCCTCCCATTCGCGGGCGATCAGCCGCTCGGTTTCGAACGCGATCGACATAGGCGATTAGGATAGCCTAATGTTTCGATGAGATTTCTAGTCCTTGGCGCAAGTGGCATGCTCGGCACCGACCTGGTTTCCGAACTCGGCCGCCGCGGCCACGAGGTCGAAGCGACTCTGCCCGAGGATCTCGATATCACCGAGCCGACCTCTATGGCTCGCATCGCTTCCGGCGAGCTTGGACACTTCGGCTGGATCGTCAACTGCGCGGCCTACACGGCGGTCGACAAGGCTGAGACCGAGGCCCGCGAGGCGACCGAAATCAATACGATCGGGGCGGGCTACGTCGCCAGCGCGGCGAAGGCAAACGGAGCAAAGCTGATCCATATCGGCACCGACTTCGTATTCGATGGGTCGGCCACCGAGCCGTATGCCGAGGACGCGCCGACGAATCCCCTGGGAGTCTACGGCCGGACGAAGCGCGACGGCGAGGAGGCGGTTCTTCAGAACCACTCCAACGCCTTGGTAGTGAGAACGGCGTGGCTATACGGCCCGAACGGCAACTCGTTTCCCCGAACGATGATCCGAGCCTTCCTCGCCGGGAAGAAGCTGCGGGTCGTGGCCGACCAAGTTGGTTGCCCGACTTACACAGCCGACCTGGCTCGGGTGCTCGTCGATTTGGCCGAGAAGAATGCGTTCCCCGGGATTTATCACGCCGTCGGGCCCGAGGCGATGAGCTGGCACGAGTTCGCCGAACGGTCGATCATGGCTTGGACCCAACGCCCCTGTGAGGTCGAGCCAATCCGAACCGAAGATTGGCCGACTCCGGCTGCGAGGCCCAAGTACAGCGTGCTTGGGATGGCGAAGCTCGAAACGTTGGGAGTCGCCACAATGCGGCCAGTGGACGAGGCCCTCGCCGAGTTTTGCGGACGATTACGGTTGTAGGAAGGGCATCCTGGAACTGAGCGAGGTACGAGCGAAGTGGAAGGACCCACGATCAATCGTTGAAAGTGCTATGGACGCGCTTCGGTCGCTGGATCTCGAGCACTTTCATCTGCCAAGCCCGCGTGGCCGTTTTGCCCAGTTCGCCGACAAATGGCTTACTTCGGTAGACTAATAAAAGCAAGAACCGCCCGCAGGGGGAGCCGCAAAGCGGCTGAGAGTTCCGAAAGGATTACCCCTAGAACCTGATCCGGCTAATACCGGTGTAGGGATTGTGGAGCGCGACTCCGAAACGGGAGCCACGTTCGCAAATCCGCGAAGGCTGGCTCTTAGCGCATTAGGAGATTCGAAAATGCAAACTATTTGCAAGGGCGTTACGGCGTTACGGCGCTACGGCGTTCAAGCAACCTGCGCGCAGAGTGCTTGTGTCATCGCCACGCAAAACATCGATTCGTTGTCAGGGGGTAGGGCCGAACAGCGCCAACGCCGCAACGCCTTTACCCTCATCGAACTTCTCGTAGTCATCGCGATCATTGCGATCCTCGCGGCGATCCTCTTCCCAGTTTTCGCGCAGGCAAAGCTGGCCGCAAAGCGAACTGCGAACATCAGCAACGCTCGCCAGGTTTCGATGGCGGTGAAGATGTATCTCGCCGATGTCGACGATCAGATGCCCATCTTCTACGCCTACAACAGCCAGCCACCGGCCGGCCAGGCTGGGCACAAGGGGGTCGAAGTCGAGATCCTTCCGTATTGCAAGAACAAGGACGTCTTCAAGGATCCACTCGACGTCGGAGGACCGTTCCTGGCAAGCGATGTTCCCGGGGCCGACAGCTACTGGAAGGCTTACGGCAGCTCTTACCGGTTCACTCAGTGCGCCTATACGCTGGCGGCCGGCGAATCCAGCCAAAACAACAATCTGTACACGACTAGCCGGTCGGTCAGTGATACCTCGTTCGAGTTTCCTTCCGAGACCCGAATCATGCGAGATGAGATGTTCTCATTCTTCGACCGGCGACAGGACATTGGATGCGCGGAATACGGCTACGACTGCGACCCGCCCTACAACTACTACCGCCAATGGGACTCGATTGGAGGCGTCATCATCTTTAGCGACTGTCACGCCAAACACATCACCGGTTCGGGACAATTCGATGCGGAACGTATCGACATGGCGGGCGACCAGTCTGGCGCCGTCGATCCAACCACCGGCAGCACCTGGTATTGGGAATGCGACTGATTCTGGGTAAGGGACTTACCGCTTGACGACGACCGCGGCCAATGGCTTCACGGCCTTGGCCGCGTTAGCCGCATACTTCGCTGGGTCGGCTTTGAACTTGTTGACGCAGCTTTCGCAGCACTGGTAGTATCGGACGCCCTTGTAGTCGACGTAGCCGCCGACATCCTTTGAGTCCATTTCGAACTTCATCAGAGGGCAGAAATATGCCTCGGCTTTGACGTCACCCACGAACTTGGCCGGCGCCTCGTCGAAGCTCTTCTTTTCGTCGGCGGACTTGAAATAATAGCGGATCGCCTTGTAGTCGCTGAAGCCGGCAGCCTTCGCGGGGTCGATCCGGACGCCGCTGATCGGATCGTATTCGAAGGCTCCGACCGTCTTGTTTGCCTTGATCGCTATTGCGATCAGGCCCTTGGGATCGGCAATAAACGGCGAGTCGCATCCGCCGCAGCAGGTCCCGAAGAGGGCTCCGCCGTACTCCATCGTGATTGCCGGCTTGCCCGTTACGGCCTCCAGCGTCGCGGGACAGTGAAGGGGCGCCTGAAGGCCTGCAAGGCCGATTGACATGGCAGCGATCACAGATGTGAGCATTTTTTGGTCTCAGCTTAAATTATACGCGCAGAGGTAAAACCAGCCCGCTAGCCGCCGAACCTAACGGCAACCGCAGCCAATGGCTTGATCGCCTTCGCTGAATTGGCTACGTACTTGGCGGGGTCCTCGCGGAACTTCTTGACGCAGTACGTGCAGCAAGTGTAGTAACGAACGCCATTGTAATCGCTGTATCCCGCAGCGTCCTTCGAGGTCACGTCCTGCTCCATGATCGGGCAGAAGTAGGCTTCGGACTTCACGTCCTCGATGAATTTGGCCGGAGCGGCGTCGAAAGTCTTCTTCTCGGCGACATCGGCGAATAGGTACCGGATCGACTTGTAGTCGCTGAACGCCTTCGCTTTCGGGGCGTCGATCTTGAGTCCCGTAATCGGATCGTATTCGAACGTTCCGACCGTCACCTTGGCCTTGATCGCGTTCGCGATCAGGGTCTGCGGCTCCTTCTGGAAGGTGTTGTTGCATCCTGCGCAGCAGGTGCCGAAAACCGCGCCTGCGTATTCGAAAGACGCCGCGGGTGCTCCCTTGATGATTTCGAGAGTGGCCGGGCAGCGAAGAGGAGGCAGCGAGTCAAGAGTCGCGGCGACTGTGAACACGAGTGCGGTAAGCATGGTTTCTCCGAGAGCCTGTTGCTCTTATTGAGAGTATGGGGAGCCTGGCACTAGCCGTCTGTCGGGAAATCGATGGACAGGAAATTACTGTGCCGGTTCTCGCCGGACAAAGACCAAGCCTAACATCGTCTTGCCATCTGCAACCGGAATAGGGACTCTCAACTCCACCGAGAAGCCCAGACGTATCATGAACCCTTCCAATTGATCGGGATAAAGAAGCTCCGGCTTCGCCTCCTGGGAGACTTGGGCGAGGCTTCTCGGCAAGACCCGCGTAGGCGCGACCGCATCCTGCATCCCCGCGGGATTGACCTGGATGATCAAGTAGAAACGCTCGACGCCGATGCGAGTCAGCGCCGTGAGGGCTTTTGGCCAGTCGACGTGTTCCAACACCAGCACAAGGGCAGCGGCATCCGCCTTGTCGACCCGCGGGCATTCGACATCGTCGACCAGCGTCTCGAAGCCCAAGGCATTACAGTCGATGCGAGCCCTCAAGTGTTCGAGGAACTCGGCGCGTATGTCGGTGAACGTAACCTGGTAGTCGGCCAAGAACTCTGGTGAGACGTAGTCAAACATTTGCCCGGTCCCCGCGCCCGCGAAGAGGAGGCGCGCCGTCGGCTGCAGCGGGTGGGCTTCAATCAGGTCCTTGATCAAATAGGCGTTCGCCTCAGCCTGTCCGATCGCGGCCATGTGGGTTTCGTAATCTACCGGATTGATGATTTCCGCCCAGGCATAGCGAAGGTCGCGAGATGGCATACCGATTCACTATAGCTACGTGGGCTGGATTAGCCAGATTCCGATTGTTAGAGCGCCCGCCAGCGACTCTTAACGACTCTGGAAGCAATGAGAGCGATGCGGAACCGCCGCCCCCTGCCCCTCC
>CAZNUL010000043.1:11450-34841 GCA_964576205.1 uncultured Fimbriimonadaceae bacterium
CTCCTCCTCCGACGCACAAAACATCGTCGCAAGAGGAGGGGTTTATTCAACTACCGCGCCGAACTTGCGGGTGCGCTTTTGGTAAGTCAGAACTGCGTCGAGTAGCTCTTTTTCGCCGAACTCGGGCCAGGTCGTGTCGGTGACGTAAAGCTCGGTATAAGCGGACTGCCAAATTAGGAAGTTACTCCAGCGCATCTCGCCCGCGGTACGGATCATCAGATCGGGGTCTGGCTGATCGGGGTTGTACATGTGCGATGAAATCGTCTCCTCGTCAATTCCCCCCGGAGCGATCCCCTCCACCACAATCTGCTTCACAGCGTCGACTAGCTCGGCGCGGCCTCCGTAGTTTATCGCCAAGGTGAACGTGATTCCCGTGTTGTTCTTGGTTGTTTCGATCCCCTGCTCGAGGGCGGTTCGCAGACCCTCCGGCACATCGTCGATTCGCCCGGCCACTTGGATTCGCACGTTGTTCTGATGCATCAGGCGAAGCTCGTCGCGAGCGGCCTGCTCGATCAGTTTCATGAGGCCCTTGACCTCGTCTTCCGGCCTGCGCCAGTTCTCGGCGGAGAAGGCGTAGACCGTCAGATACTTGATGCCCAACTCGCTGGCGTTGAGCAGGACGCCGCGAAGCGTCTTATATCCTTCGCGGTGGCCAAGCAAACGGGCGAACCCCTTCTTTTTGGCCCATCGACCGTTCCCGTCCATGATGACGGCGACGTGGGTCGGAAGCGCCTCTAATGATACGCCCAGTGAGATCGCTTTGCTCTGAATCGGCGTTGCGGCGTTAGGGCGTTGCGGCGTCAACTCGTCCGGGCGTTGCGGCATTGCGGCGTTTCGGCGTTCTCCTCGTACCACTAACTGAGTTCCTCGGCGAAAGGATCGCCCTCTGCCTCACCACTTTCGCGGACGACGAGTCCATGCTTTCGATAGCGAATCAACAGGTTCAGAAGCTTCGTGGCTCGAGTCAGCTTCTCCAGGTTCGAGTTCGCTTCGGTTCGATCCACCAGCCCACGATCCCTGGCGCGGCGAAGATGCAGCCTCGTTTCTCTTGCTGCCCCCGGAGCAATGTAGAAATGATGGACAGCCTCCTTGTCGGAGAACCTTCCGTCGGCTTCAACAAGGTTCGCATTGATGCTGTCCGCAGACCTAATCAGCTGCTTGCCAAGTGTGTCGCGATCGATATAGTCCCACTTGTGAACTTCCATCCACACCCAAGAGGCCACCTCCTCATAGATGAGGAAGACGTCCATCTCTTCGATTGGTTGGTGTCGGTTACGTTCGCTATACATTTAAGATGCTGGAGGGTTTTCCAGCCAGGGCTTGGAGACTTACGACTAGGGTTCCAACGCCGAAACGCCGTGGGGCCGTAACGCCGAGTTCTTAAACCTGCATCAGCTCGGTCTCCTTCTTCTTTCCGAGTTCGTCAGCCTGATGGACGAAGTTATCGGTCAGCTTCTGGATGCGGGCCTCTTGCGCTTTGAGATCGTCTTCGCCGATCTCCTTGTTCTTTTGGAGGGTCTTGACGTGTTCGATGGCGTCGCGCCGGACGTTGCGGATGGCGACCCGGCCCTGTTCGGTGCGGGTATGGACCTGCTTGACCATGTCGCGCCGGCGCTCTTCCGTCATTTGGGGAAAGTTCAGGCGGATACCGGTGCCGTCGTTGGTGGGATTGATGCCGAGGTCGCTTTTCATGATCGCCTTCTCGATCACGCCGACCATGTTGCGTTCGTACGGCTGAATCAGGAGTTGGCGTGGCTCCGGAACACTGACGTTGGCAATCTGATTGATCGGCGTCTCGACCCCGTAATATTCGACGTGGACCCGCTCGAGGACGGACGGAGAGGCGCGGCCGGTTCGGTACGTTCCGAAGTCGTGGGCCATTGCTTCGATGGCGGAATGCATCCGGTGCTCTGCGTCCTTGTAAATGGATTCTGTGCTCATTCACTCCCCTCCTACGAGAGTGCCCTCGACCTCGCCCATGACGGCTCGGACCAGGGCGCCAGGTTCGTTAAAGTCTAACACGATGACAGGGAGCTTATGCTCCCGGCACATGGTGAAGGCGGTTTGATCCATCACGGCCAGACGCTTGGCGATCGCCTCGCTATATTCGAGGGTCTCGTAGCGAGTGGCGCCCGAATATTTCCGGGGGTCCTTGTCGTAAACGCCGTCGACCTTGGTGGCTTTAATGAGGGCCTGGGCATCGATCTCCAGGGCCCGCAGAACGGCAGCGGTATCGGTCGAGAAGTAAGGGTTGCCGGTGCCCGCACCAAAAACGACGATGCGACCCTTCTCCAAGTGGCGCACGGCTCGACGCCGGATGAAGGACTCACTCACCTGAAACATGCTGATCGCGCTTTGAACCCGCGTCTGAATGCCGGCCTTCTCAATCGCTCCCTGGAGAGCAAGGGCGTTCATCAGGGTGCCGAGCATGCCCATCTGGTCGGCTACCGTCCGCTCGATTCCGCATTCGGCGGCGAATTCTTGGCCTCTGATGAAATTCCCTCCACCTACGACAAGGGCGGTTTCCGCGCCTTCGCGATGAACGGCCGCGATCTCACTGGCAATGTAGTTGAGAACCTTGGGATCGAGGCCGAATCCAGCTTCGCCTGCGAGGGCTTCGCCGCTCAGCTTGATCAGTACCCGCTTGAATGCTTTACGCTCGACCGCCATCCCTAGCTATTCAACCTTAATCGCTGTTGTGGGTGCTGACGAGGGCGGCCGGCTCCCGCCACGCATCAACTTGGGGCGCGGCTGAAGCAGGTGCGATCCACGCTTCCAATGGTCGGAGGTACCAGCATTTCGGACGCATAGGCTCACCGGTACGTCTCTTGTGTTAACCGCTTCGTATCTCATCTTCGACCGGCATGGCCGGAAGAAGCCAGACTGTTTTAAAACCATGTCGCTAAGGGATTCTGTATTTCGCTCTGTGGTCGCCATCGTGGTCGTGGCGGCTGTGGGCTGCTCGAACGAGGTGGTTTACCATCCGCGAGTCTCGGCTCCCGCTTCCGGGGTCGACAAGACTGCTCGGGCGGACACGCTTATTTCCGACAACGCGGCGACGAAGAAAGAGCCACCGATCGTTGAGAAGGTCGGCGACGTGAACCTTGCCGCCTACGGCATCCCAATCTATCCCGGGGCGACGCTAAGCGAGGGGTCGAATCTCGCCTACAAGTCGGCCGACAAGAAGAACCGCCAAATCGAGGTAACCCTGGAGTCTCGGGACGCCGTGCCCCTGATCGCCGATTGGTACAAGAATCAGATCAAGGCGTCTCAAGCCTATCTGTTGACAGGCGAGCTCGGTTCGATCGACGGAACCACGAGCACGGGGTATCACGTGACCATCACGGTTGCCAAGCTCGAACGAAAGTCGACGATCCTGATTTCGGTCGAGGAAAACTCCTAAATCTAACAGGTGAGAGACTGCGCTGCCGTCCAATGATTGGGCTGTGTCGATCGCCGGTTCCACGACATTGAGTGCTTCGGTGCTGGCCGCCCTGCAGGCGGCTAGCACGCAAATGGATCAAGCGGCCTCATCGATCGCGTCGGGCGATTTGGATGGCGACATCCAAGCGTCCTTCGACATGTCTTCCGCAAAGCTCATGATGGGAGTGGCCGGAGCCTTGGCTCGCGTCGATAGTCAATTGTCGGCGAGTACGCTCGACATCCTTGCCTGATCAAGGCGTTACAGCCGGCCGGCGTTGAGGTCTTTCGCCTTGTCCCGCAAACGGCGAAACGCGCCGGAAGCGAGCAAGCTCGCACTCACGGCGCGTTAAACTCCTGGTAAGTAAGCCTGCCTTGCGGCAAGTTTCCTTGCTCGGAGCTGCCGAGCCTTGGCTTTTGGATCGGCGCGAACTCCTCTTGCGAGGGGCTCTGCCAGTCCTCAGCCGCCGCTCAGTGGCTCAAGAAAGCTTTGGAGCAAGCTCCTCTGCTCTCAGACCTTCGCCACAGGGACGAACCCACGCGGCTCAAGTCGAGCCTTACAACTTCCCGATGCATTCCGGAAACTATCCTTGCTTCTCCGGCGCTACGCTCACTGGGATACTGGTCCAAGGAACCCTGCGAGTGTCGCGTTCAGTTGCATTTGCATCCAGTGGCGACGTTCTTTATCCTGTCGGCCTCGGCCCCGGAGGGCCCTCCCGAAGTCCTCGGGAGCGATGCGGTTGCTCTCGGATCAAGAGGATGCGATCTCGATCTTCCGGTTTCCCGGTTCGGAGGACTCGATCCGTCCTCCGCGGTTGCATGAATACATTACCAGTCCCTTTTCGCCTTGCCAAGCACTTTTTTTAGTTCTTTTCCACAGGGGGTTGTGGATAAGCTGGGACAACCTTATTCGTTAAGACTAAACATTGTAGACAGTCCATATCAGGCTCGAATCGGCCTAATCCCCTGCAGGTGGACATGGCTCTACGGAAACTTTCCACAACTTTTTTTCGAGCCTATTCGCATGCGTGGCGAATCTTGCGATCCGCTCCGCAAAGTTATTCAGTTGTGTGGAAAACTATGTTAAGAAGCCACCCCCGTACCGCAAGGCATTTCCTCGGGAGGAGCGAACCTTGGTCCCGTCTGGACGGTCACTATGATTGAGCCTTTACTCAAGGTCGAGAAATGGATCCGATTGACGTCCGAGTGGACACCACGTTGGCGCTGGGGCTGCGGTGCGTTGAGTACCGGTTGCCGAGTGCGGATGGCTTGCGCGGGTCTGGCTACACGCTCGCCTTAGGTCTCCGATACGGAATGATCGGGGTTGCGGCCGCCCATCACTTGATGATCACGGCAAGCGACAACGAAGAGCAGGCAGTGCTCGCCATGGTTGAGATCTGGCGAAGTATGGTCGAGGAGCACGTGCGGTGGGACGTAGCGCACCGCTTGCCCATACCGACGAGCGTCGGTATCGCGGAGCTGATCGGAAAAATTTCGGCGGCGCCCCTGCGCAGCTACTTTCCTTTATATAGAAGGCTGTGCCCGCTGTCGTACGCCCTCGAACTCGTTGGGAGCACGATGACGGCGGATAACAAACCAATGGTCGTCGAAGGATGGGCTTGGTATCGACGCAAGGCAGCTCTGAAGGTTTTTGTGGCCGCGCTGCATGAGTCTAAGGAGTTCGCGCTTCACTTCTACGAGCGCCGGCAGGCCGACCTCGATGAGGTGCCCGAGATCGTCCTCATCGGAGAGTGACCGTTCGGAACGGATGGAGGCCGGCCTAGCGGCCGCGGTGTGTCGCGCCACCCCATCGGTTCCCACCTCTTGTGCACGCTTGCTGTGGATAACGGGTGAACAATCGGGCGAATAAGACAGATAATTGCGAGACATTCCGAAAAAGGTCGTCACCGGCCCATATCCCCGATCTTTCGCGTCATGATGATTCTCGTCAGGAGGGAGAGAAGCCGAGTGTTACGCATCGTCGGGGTTCAGAGAAACGCTTTCGCGGAACAAGAGTTCGTTCTTCTACAGAACCAGGGATCCATGCGGATCACCTTGCGCGGGCATGTCGTTCTGAGCGAATGCGCGGTTGATTCTGGCGATCTGGGCGACACCGCCCATGCGTTCAAAGACGAGGTCCATATCCCCCCCGGAATGTACGTCATCCTCTTCAGCGGGCCCGGTAATCCACGCTGGGCAAAGACCAAGGACGGAGCGATGGTCTACTACACGTATATGGGCAAGGAGGCCGGGGTCTGGAATCGAAACGCCGGACCGCTGCACGTGCTCAACAAGGTTCACACATACACTGAACGGCGCGAGGCCTTGCTGGTCAGCTAGCGACCGTTGCCAATCGCAAAAACAAAACCTCTCCTCATTGCCTCCGCGGACCCAACCGCGGGGGCTTTTTTCTTGGTCGGGAGGAGATCTCCCTCTCATTCGAAGCTCAAGAAACGGCCTCCCTGCCGGTCCGAGGCATCCGGCAGGGAGTGGGGTATGTACGGTACGCGGAAGCTAGTGGTCGGTTTTGATGCTTGTGGCGGTCAAGGTACTCGTTGAGGCGTCAAACGTTCCCTCGGCTTCGACGCTCTGGCCGGAGACCAAAGCCGCGAACCATTGGGCCTGATTCATCGCACCCTCGTTGAACACGGTGCTCGGACCGGTTACCACGTGAACCGTAGCGCCGCTCGAAAGGTTTGCACCTTCCCACTCGTGAACGGTGATATCAAGGGTTCCGGCGGCGGCAACGATGTTCGAACTCGGTCCCTGGACCTGCGAATTGTGGTCGCCTCCGTCGCCGCCATCCTCGAGTCGAACCCTCGCCGCCGTGATCGTATTGGAAGCCGAATCGTAGGTTCCCGCAACTTCGACCTGGCTGCCGTTCGCAAGGGCGGCGAAGAAGTCGGCCTGGGTCATCGTCGATCCGCAATGGGCTGCGAACACGGTCGAGCTGTTAGTAGCGATGTTCACGGTTGTGGACGACGGTGTGAAATCCTCGGCTTCCGCGATCGTGACGACGAACGTGAAAGCGCTCGTATCGATGTTGGAGGCCGTGCCTTCGACTACCGGGGACTCATGGTCGTCGTTGCCGAGCTGGATCTTGATCGAGACGGCCACGATCGCGTTTTGAGTGGTGTCAAACGCACCGCGGACATGAACGTGACCGCCATTAACCAAGTTGGGATTAGGCGATCCGTCGGAGTTGTAGATCACAGTCTGGGCGGTCGTCACTACGGCGACCATGTGCTCGCCGCGAACCAAATTGAAGGACTGCGTGGGCGCCGTGCCGGCAAGCGCTTGGACGACTCCCTCGTATTGCTCATGCTCATGTCTACTCGGATCGTCGATGCCGGAATCGCTACTGGCGTCCCCGAGGAACGGATTGCCGGTAATCGTGGTTCCGTCGTCGTTCCAGTTGGCAAGATCGAAGTCCAAGGCGAATTTGATGCCCGGCCCCAGCGGTTTCGCAGGGCTGAATGCCATCGTAAGATCAGCGGTCGAGCCATTGTTTCCGGCAAATACGCGAACGATTGGCGTTGAATTTCCCAAGTCGAACATGGTGACGGTCTTGTCGACGGTCACGGTCACACCGGTGTAGGTTCCGGACGGAACGGCGGTCAGGTACGCGAATTTGCGGCCACTATTGTCTCGCAGGGTCTTCAGGTCGATCGTCGTCCCAACCGGATCCGAGTAGGCAGTAACGTTGCCCGAAGCGCTTGAGAAGACAACCTGCTTGATCGTAATCCAAACATGGGCGTGATTGTCCAAGCTATCGGTCATGAACATTGGGCCGCCCGCAACGAATGGACCGGCGCCACCACCGCCGCCGCAACCCAATGCAGCGACAACGAGCGCGACGAGCCAAATGATGTGCTTTAGTTTCATGGTTTCTCCCGCGTAGGCCATTTCGGTAGGCAGAATCTGCTTCACAACCGCTAAGAGGTTCTTGCCATCAGCGCCAATCCATCGCCTGCAGCAATTGCCGTAAACTTCACGTTTTCCTCACAATTTGCCAGGTCCGACGGATTCAGATTTGGATTTGTTCCGGGTCACTGCCTCGATTCCTCAGAAATGCCGGGGCCCCGTCAGAATTCGGGGATCGCCGACTCCCCGGCGTAAACCAGAAGCTCTGCTTACGTATGTTCTGGCGTCGGGTAAACACTGTCCGCTTTCCACAGGAGTCGCCAAACACTTGAAGCCGCTTGTCACCATCGTTTGCACCCTTTGCGCTTTGTTCGTCCGAGCCCAACAGCTCGAGTTGCCGAAGATGAACGGCATTCCGTTCGAAAGGTTTTATCAATACCCGGTGATCAACGGTCGGTCGCCGTCCGGTCCGGCGATGTCGCCGGATGGGTCGAAGATCGTATTCGGGTGGAACAAGACGGGGGAGCGCAAGCTCGACGTCTGGGAGATGGACTTTCCCGAGGGCGAGCCGCACATGATCCTTCAGTCCGGCTCGATCTCCGACTTGCCGCGACAAGACGACAGTCGCGACGAGCTAGCCAAGAAGGAGCAAGAACTTTACGATTCGGGCGCCGGAGGTTATCAGTGGTCGCCCGATAGCAAGGAGATCCTGTTTTCTTACAAGGGCCGGGCTTGGACGATGAATCCTGACGGCTCCAACCGCCAGCCGCTGTTCGACGCGAACGAGGGAGTCGGCTCCCTCGAATACTCGCCCGACGGCAAGTTTCTGGGCTATCTCAAGAGCGGCAACCTCTTTCGGATGGACCGGCAAACGGGCAAGATCAAGCAATTGACCTTCGTTTCCAAGGCCAACACTTCGATCAACGGCTACGAATGGTCACCCGACGGCAAGTTCATCACTGTCTTGTGGACCGATGCCACCAAGGAAGGCCATCACGTGATGATGGACTTCAGCAAGGACCGTGCGACCGTTGTGAACATCCAGCGCGACTGGAACGGCGATCTCAATATCGACAATCAAATCGGAATCATTCCCGCGGACGGGGGCGTGATTAGATTCGTCGAAGGCCTACCGCGCTACCTATGGGTGAAGGACGTCACTTGGTCGCCCGACAGCAAGTCGCTAGCGATCGGATGGATCAAGGATGATTTCCAGGAATTCACGATCTCGGTCGCCGATGCCGCCACCGTTAAGAAAGTCGACGCCTATCGTGAACGCGCGCCGAAGAACTACATTCCCGACTGGCGTCCGCTAGTTTGGCGGCGCGACTCGAAACACATCGTCTTCGGGACTGACATCATCGACTCCAAGTTCGGATATCGCTCGATCATGCAGATTGATCCGGACGGCAAGAACCTTCAAAAGGTCTTTTCGCAAAACTACGACTGCGCCTCTCTGATGCGACCCCGGGATAGTGATCGTTTGATCCTGACGACTCTTTCCCGGTCCCCGCTCAGCACCGAAATCACGATCATCGAGCCGGACGGCAAGATCACCCAGCATGTCGTCATTCCGGACGGCGACTCGATCCCGAATCAATTCGACGACACGGCATCGCCTTTGGTCAGCTGGGATGGAACGAAGATGGCCAGCCTCGCCGCAAGCCGGAAAATCAACGCCGAACTTTATTCGGTTGAGCCTGACACGAAGAGGCTCACGACTTCTCAGATGCCCGATTTCGCGAAGGTCTCGTGGGCTAACTTCAAGGAAGTCACTTTCAAGGCGAAGGACGGCTCGACGATCCACGGCCTTCTCGTTACGAAACCGGGGCTGGACAAGAAGAAGAAACATCCCGCCTTCATCTCGAACATCTATGCGAATTCGGCGAAGGAGCAGTGGGGTGGATATCTCGAGAATTACGCCGCCATGCAGCTCGACATGGTCGTCCTGCTCGTCGACTTTCGCGCCTCGTGGGGATATGGAGGCGACTTTAACAGCGGCTATTCGAACAAGATGGGCCTGATCGATGCCGACGAAGCGGTTTCAGCCCACGAATACCTGGCCACCTTGCCATTCGTCCGTCAAGATCGAGTCGGCATTTGGGGCTGGTCCTATGGCGGTTATTTGACTCTTATGACCCTGCTGACCAAACCAGGCGTCTTCGACACCGGCGTCGCAGTCGCGAGCGTGACCGACTGGAAGAGCTACAACGAGTGGTACACCCGTCGGCGCCTGGGACTGGTGAAGGACGACAAGGACAAGATCTATGAGAAAACCTCGCCGATCACCTACGCCAGCGGCCTGAAGGACAACCTCCTGATGATCCACGGAATGCTCGACGACAACGTGCTTTTTCAGGATGACGCGAGGATGGTGCAGCGATTCATCGACAACGGTAAATATGTCGACCTTCGCTATTATCCGCGGGACGATCATTCGATTGGGAAGGACACGTCACGGCCGCACGTCTTCGCGACCATCATGCGCTACCTGTGGGAGAAACTCGGCAGGCCGTAAGGAGTTTGGAATTTAGAATTTGGAATTTAGAGTTAGGATTTGGAAGTTTGGAATTTGGAGTTAGGATTGGAGCACTGGGTGGGGTGATCTAGACGATCGCCCAACCCTGAAGAGTTGCGGTTACAGATGACCCTTGGATCGGTGCGGCTCGCGGATCAATCGCACTTTTACCTGCCTCGGTCCCTTGACCGCACCGGTGTCGAATAGGAGGGCTTTACCGCCTTCTGCAACGACGCCGAGCGCCGAATGCTCTAGGCGCGAGCCTTCCGTCTTTGTAAGCCGGATATCCACTTTGTTTCCGATGATGCGATAGGTTCCTGTCCCTTTCGTTCCAAAGGCGGTAAGGCTCGCCGTCCCATCCTTTCGAAAAGTGACCTTGAAATCCGAGGACATCGGGACGGCGGACGCGCTCGCTTCGTCGACCACCCAGGTGCCGACAAGATTTAGCTTGTCCTGACCGGGGCCGGGCCCGGTCAACGCCACCAAGATTAGTGCCGTCACAGTCTTCATCAACCATGGTGGTCGCGCTTCGGACGTACCAGGGTTGGCCCTTTCGGACTCAGAGCACGAATCAGTCTCATCATGACGACCTTGCCATTCTTCCTGATTCCCGAGTCGGCAACCAGGGCCCTGCCATTGTCGACGATCGTCATCGTGTTCCTTTGGGCAGGCTTAGCGACTTGGGCCACCCCGTTCCGGCTGACAATCGTGATCGTGACCGTGTTCCCCTGAACGCGATAGGTTCCCGCCGCGTTCACTTCGGGACCCCGAATGGCGAGGACGCCATCCTTCTTGAATTCCATCGCGATTCCGACCGGCCTAGCTCCCTTGGGCGCCGAGCGCGGGTCGGCCATCCATGTCCCCACAATGTCGGGCTGTGCCTTCTTGACGACGCCCGGATGGCGCTGAGACGGCCCGGTCAAGGTGGCGAGAGCCAGACTCGAGAGAACGAGAAGGCGAAGCATTGGCAAGATGATAACCGACCTTGGCGCGATGATCGACCGTTATGGAGCTCCGGTCTCGGGCGTCCAACCTTCATGATTGCAACGATCGTTCTCGCGTTTTCGCTGGTGAGCTTTCCCGGCGGTTCAACAGCCGATTTGACCGCGAGCGTGGAAAAGTCGACGGGTAGAAACGTCTTCATCGCTCAGTCATTCGTCAAGTACGTCAAGAAGTTCGACTACGAGACGAAGAGCTTTGAGGACCTCGCTTTCGACATCCGAATGAACGCCAAGGTGCATCTGATGTCTTCGACCGAACTCGTTTTTGGCGAGGAGATGCTGCCGCCGGAGCGGATGGCTCCCACTCAGGTAGGACTCGGAGCCCTCGGGCCGGCGTGGAAGACGGTCCAAGGGGTCGATGTCTCAGAAGGCAAGGTCACGTTTCACACGGTCGGGGCTGAGCGGCTCGATCCGGCAACGCTCGCTCGATCGCCATTTTCCAAGCCGGTTACGGTTCACTGGCTTCTAGGAAAATACGGCGTTGCTATCAATGCCGAAAAGATGGACGAAAAGCAGTTTCTGACCTGCATTGCCCAAAGTGGCGGCGGCAAACTCATCGACGGGAAAGATGGCTATGTCCTGGACCTCGACGCGGAGGAGTTGAGGAAGCGAGCCCTCAACCTGCTGGCCGAAAAGATCGCTTCCGATCCGCAGAGCAACGATCCGGCGGTCGACCGCAAATCCTCGATGCGAATCTACTCGGAGATTCTTCGCGGGGCCGATCGAAAGACAATCAAGGCCGCGTTCTCATCGATCGACTCGAGAGAAACCGCCGACCTTGACTACTCGTCGCCGGTCGTTGCGGAACTGCTCTCAAAGGTGCGAATCCAATCGAACTCGGCCAATTTTGCGGACCGCGGGCGAGTGGCCTTGAAGACGCCGGGCGGCGACGCTTTTCTCGATCCTCGGTCGCCCTCTGTCGTGGAGCTGCGAGGAAACTTCACCGCGAAAGTCAGCTTCAAAACACTTGACTCGCAGGGAAAGCCCGGAGACCTATCGCTCGAAGTCAATCCGAACGGATAGTCCTGCGAATCCTATTCGACGGCCGCTTCCTCAGATTCGGGTTCGGCCTCGTGTTCTTCAACGGGCTCTGGTTCGACGGCAGCCGCGGCGGCTTTCTTGCTCGCCCGCTTCTTCGGTCCAGCAGTGCCCATCTCCACGCCGACGGCGCCCTCGGTGAAGGTGCATTTGATCTTGATTCGCCGGCTCATTTCCTGCTCGGCGATCGTCGACCAGTTCGCGCGGTCGAGGGCCCACTGCCAACCGATATCGATTCCCGCGTACACGAATTCCACGCCTTTCTGCAGGACCTCGCTCAGCAGTGCCTTCAGGTCGTTACGGTCCACCAGCAACTTTTCGCCGGCAGCCAGATTTGGCGCCAGGCCGACGTTGACATTTACGGGCTCTTCCTCGGCCGTCGATTTGGTTGCTCGCTTCGGCGTGGAGCTCTCGATGCCCTCTTGAACCTGCTGGAGCTGAACGATCATCGCCTTGGTCAGCTTTTCGTAGTCTTCGGGCCATGTGTAGTGCTCCTCTTCGTAAACCGCGAGGGCGTGCCGCCCGGTGAGGGTGAGGGCAGAAACAAGCAGAGCGGCGTCGGCGGGCTTTAGCTTCGGATAGGACTTCTTGAGCTGGTCGAGGGCGCTTTCAAGCTTCGTAAGCTGGCAGGTGATCATATTTAGGTTTCAGATTCGACTAGATGTAACATCGGCTCCGGTCTTTTTCGACCGAAAACGGAACACCGCTTCCGGGCGCTGCAACGCGGGGAAGGCCGCAGCCCGGGATGGGCCATAATTGGAGCAGTTTACCCGTTCGGGTGGAGGTTACGGTTTGAAGCTCGATAACTTGGCATTGACGGCGGCCGCCGCTCTTACCATCGTGGGTTGCGGATGCGGTGGAAACACGCAGCAGTCGAACGACCTGAACACCCCGACTCAGCCGGGAGGCGTTGGTCGGGCACCGAGCGGGAAGGTGGGACGTCACGTTCTTGCCGGGATCGTCTTCGACAAGGGCGGACGTGGAGACAAGTCGTTCAACGATAGCGCCTTCAATGGAACTGAGCTCGCCAAAAAGGACGTCGACGTCGATATCAAAACGGTCGACAGTCGCGAAGCCAAGGATTACGAGACGAATTTGAACGCCATGGCCGGAGCCGGCTGTGACGTCGTATTCGCGATCGGGATCACCCAGAAAGACGCCCTGACCACGGTCGCGGCCAAGTATCCGAACACGAAGTTCGCGATCGTGGACGCGGTGGTCGACAAGCCCAACGTTCGGAGCCTTGTTTTTTCAGAGGAGCAGGGCAGCTTTCTTGCCGGTTACCTCGCGGGATTGACGACAAAGTCCAACAAGGTGGGATTCGTCGGCGGCATGGAGATTCCCCTTATCAAGAAGTTCGAGACCGGCTATGCGGCCGGGCTGGTCACCGCCAATCCAAAAGCTCAACTCCTGCCTTCGAAGTACACGGATAGCTGGGATGACATCGATAAGGGCAAGGCGGCGGCGGATGTCCTGTTCAACGGCGGGGCCGACATCGTTTATCACGCGGCCGGCCGCTGCGGAGTTGGGGTTATCAAGTCCGCCAAAGAGCATGACAAGTATGCGATCGGGGTCGACAGCGACCAAGACTATCTAGCTCAAGGGAACGTGCTGACAAGCATGATCAAGCACGTCGATCAAGCGGTTTACCAAACGATCAAAGACGTCGCCACCGACAAGTTCACCGCCGGGACGAAAGTCTATGACTTGAAAGCGGGAGGGGTCGGCCTCAGCGAGATGAAATATACGAAGGACAAGCTTCCCAAGGATGCGCTCGCCAAGGTGAACCAAGAAGCGGAGGCGATTAAGAAGGGCACCATCAAGGTGCCCTCGAAGCCCGAAGCGCTCAGGGCGTTTACGGACGCGCTTACGGCTGCGCCGGCCGTGAAACCTAAGAAGTAGGCCCGGCTGAGGCGTCAGTCTTCGTGCTGCAGGCGCACGAGCCGGGGTCACCGGTACAGGATTCCGTTTTCTCGGCGACCTTGTCGGGAGTGCCAGCAGGCGCGGTCGACGAAGCGTAATCGTTGATGTGGAATCCGGCGCCGCGGAACATGACTCCGACCGGCTGGATGAGGCGCTTGACAGTTCCCTTCGACCCGCACCGGCACTCATCGAGGGCGTTCTCGGTGATCCTCTGTTCCACTTCGAAGATATCGTTGCAGGTGCTGCATTCGTAAACGTAGGTTGGCATCGCTAGTAGTTGTTGGTTCTTTGCGTCGGCACCGGGGACTCAGCAAGGTCCGTGCTTTCTACGACATGATTAGGGCGAATGGCGCAGGTGAGCCACGACGCCTTTCCCTTCATTATGTTCGGTCAGTCCGTCCAGATCGCAGACCTTGGAACCATTGCGTTCCTCGTGGTGCTCGAGGGGCTCCTCTCAACCGATAACGCTCTCATTCTGGCGATCCTTGTACGCCACCTCGATCATTCCCTTCAGAAGAAGGCGCTTTTCTACGGATTGGGTGGGGCGTTCGCCTTGCGGACCGCGGCGATCCTCCTAGCCGCTTTTATCATCCACTTCTGGTGGCTCCAACTCTTGGGAGCGATCTATCTTCTGGCCCTTCCGATCAGGCACTTTCTCGAGGCCCGCGGCAAGACTGAGAGCAAGCCGCCGAGGCAACTTGGCTTTTGGCCGACTGTCGCCTACCTCAACCTGATCGACACAGCCTTTGCCCTGGATAGCGTGATTGTCGCCATCGCAGTCGTCGACACAGTCCGTCATTCCGACAAGCTGTGGGTCGTCATTATCGGGGCGGTCATCGGCATTGTCTTGCTGCGCTTCGCAGCGAACGGCTTTATTCGGGCGCTCGAGAAGTTTCCCCGCCTCGACAATGTCGCTTACCTGCTTGTCGGGTGGGCCGGCGTGAAGCTGCTCTTCGTTGCCGCGCACTCATTCGAAAACCTCTATGACACGATTCCGGGCGAGATTCCGGAGGTTCCGTCGCTGGTGTTTTGGGGCGGTATGGCATTGATCGCAGTCGGAGGATCGTTGCTGGCCACAAGGCATCCCAAGCGCGTCTAGCCGTAGCGCGAGCGACTCGCCCGCAGTTTGCGTGACAGACGACGGGCAGGACATGACGCATCCGGCAAGCGGTAATCTCATCCGCGAACAGGATGTCGAACAAGCTCAAGATCGGAATCATTGGCACGGGAGGCATTTCGCAAGTCCACATGAAGGGCTATGCCTCAATGTCCGACTTCTGCGAAATGGTCGCCTTCTGTGACGTCAATCCGGAGGTCGCGAAGGCGGCTTCGGAAAAATGGGGACCGGGAAAGATCTTCAGCGACTATCGCGAGATGCTTCGAGATACCGAGATCGACGCGGTCAGCGTTGCGACTCCAAACAAGTATCACATGCAGCCCACGGTCGACGCCTTGAACGCGGGCAAGCACGTTCTTTGCGAAAAGCCGCTCGGGATGAACGCGGCGGAGTGCAAGGAGATGTGCGCCGCCGCAAGGAAGAGCGGAAAGATCCTTCAAGTTGCTTTGCAGAATCGCTGGACGGCCGCGTGTCGCTTTATGAAGCAGTACATCGATGGGGGCAGCATGGGCGACATCTACTACGCTCGCGCTCAAGCTCTTCGTCGCCGAGGCGTCCCTGGCTGGGGGGTTTTCATCGATAAGGAAAAGCAGGGCGGCGGCCCGCTTATCGATATCGGTGTGCACATCCTCGATTTTACGCTCTACCTCATGGGATATCCGAAACCCATCAGCGCCAGCGGGAAGACCTGGGACATCCTTGGCAAGAACCCGGAACTATGGAACGGGATGGGTGACTATGATCGAGGCAAGTTCACCGTCGAGGACTTCGCGGTCGGCCTGATCAAGTTTGAGAACGACTTTGTGATCACGCTGGAAAGCTCCTTCATGGGGAACATGGACGGCAATCCATTCCAAACCCAGCTCTATGGAACAAAGTCCGGCGCTTTGATCAAGGTTTACGACAACGATCCGATCGAGATATACACCGAGCACAACAAGCAGCTCTTTAACATGAAGCCGGCCAACGTGCCCCAAGTGGAATCCTCCCACGTGGACGAGGTCCGAGCATTCGTTGATGCAATCGTGCACGGCAAACCGTCTCCAGTTCCGGGCGAGCAGGGGCTAGTGCTGAACGCGGTTTTTGATGCACTCTATAAGAGCAGCGAAACCGGCAGGGAGCAGGCCGTCGATATTAGTTATTAGTGGTTGGTTGCCGGTTGTCGGAACGAACATGGATATGAAGAGACTTGTCATTTTGTTGGGCTGTCTGTCGTTGGCAGGATGCGTGCCGCATTTCAAGGACTTGGATTCGTACAACACCCTTTTCCGCAACCAGGAGACCACTCCTCCGGATAAGGGCGACCCGTACGCGTTCGGCGGCATCGCGGGCGCTACCGGCGGATTGGTCGCGCGACAGAGCTATGCGACCGATAACAACGCGCCTGACCCGCGGGATGCGACGGAAACCGGCAAGCTAGGCGAGATTGCAAACACTCGCACCCAGGTTCCGGGATCACTGCCGGGTGAGACGGGGGCCCTGCCGGGTACGAGCGCTTACCCCGGCTTCGAGGACTTACCCGCAAACTTTCCAAACACTTCGATTAGCGGACCTGGCATCCAGACCGGCAAGTCCAAATTGGGCGATCCGAAACCCGATACTCGAAAACCGAAATCGTGAGGATCGGCCTGATCGGCTGCGGCAGCGTCGCCGAGTTTGGCCACTTACCCGCGATTGCAGCAACCCCTGGACTCGAGCTAGCCGCTCTATGCGATCCGGTTCCGGGGAGAGCCGAGGAGTATGCCCGGCGCTTCGGGGGAACGCCCTTTACCCAGTCGGATGCTTTCTTCGAGTCCGGACTCGACGTCGTCGCGGTGACCTCCTCGGCCCCGGCCCACCGGCAGAACGTCTTTGATGCGGCAAGTCACGGCCTCCACGTCATGTGCGAAAAACCGATCGCCATGAACGATCTCGAAGGCGAAGAGATGGTGGCCGCGATGAAGGGGGCCGGAAGGGAGTTTTTCGTCGGATTCTGCTATCGGTTCAGCCCCGTTGCCCAACAGATCAAGCGTTGGGTCGACGATGGGGTTGTCGGTGAGATCAAAGCTCTAAGGCTGGTTTACATTTGGGGGTTGCACGGCGAGTTCAGGCAATCGCCGACTGGAGAATGGGTCGAGAGCCCTTACTACGCGGGGCGGATGAAAGAGGGTGGCCCTCTCGTCGATTGCGGGGTCCATCAGATCGACCTCGCTCGGTGGTGGCTGGGATCGAAGGCATCCCATTGGACGGTGGCGGGAGCTTGGATCGGCAAGTATGAGGCGCCGGATCACACTTGGCTTCACATGTTCCACGAGAACGGAGCGACCAGTACGGTCGAAGTCAGCTACGCTTACGGCCATACGGCAAGACAGCCACACGACATCTTTACCTATGAGCTCATCGGCACTGGGGGCGTGATCCGCTACGATCGCGATGGATACTTGCTCGAGGTTCGCCACGGACAGGGGACGATTACGGCTCCCGGATCGAGCGAGAAAGACTTTCCGCGGATGTACGCGGCGCTCGTCGATAGGCTGAACGGCAACGACGTTGAGATGCCAACCGCGGAAGACGGGATCATCGCGACAAAGACTGCGCGTGCTGCAACGGAGTCGGCGATTAAGTCGCGGGCCGGCGCGAAGGGCTGAGGGAGTTCATCATCATTCCTGTGGTAGCTTCGAGCGGATGCTTCCCCTTATCGCAATGTTAACGGTTGCCCAGGCCAACCAGGTCGTCTACCTCTGGCCGAACGGTGCGCCGGGATCCGAGTCGAGGCGGAATGAGCCCGAGACCAAGCCAAATCCTTGGTCGATCGGGCACATTTACAACCCTTGCCTAACGGTTTATATTCCCTCCAAAAGTTTGGCTAACGGCGCAGCCGTTGTGATCTGCCCAGGCGGAGGACATCGCGAGCTCGTCGTGGATGAGGAGGGTCGGAAACCGGCGGAGTTTCTCAACAAGCTCGGAGTGACGGCCTTCGTGCTCAAATACCGGCTCTTTCGCGATCGAGGGTCGAATCTGGATTTCGACGACACCAAGACCGACACCTATCGCGCCATGCGCCTCATCCGCTATCGCGCTTCGGAATGGGGCATTGATCCGAAGCGCATCGGCATGCTCGGATTTTCGGCCGGGGGCGAGAACCTGTCTGCGGCAGCTTTTGGTCCCGGCCGAGGCGAGCCCGGCGCCACCGATCCGATCGATCGCGAAAACGAGAGGCCCGATTTCGCCATGTGGATATATCCGGGACCGCTCGGTATCCCGAGCGAGGCGCCAGGCGACGCGCCGCCTGGGTTCGCGTTAGTCGCGAGCGACGACGACCACAAAAACGCCGTGATGGATCTCGCGGCGAAGTATCAGAAGGCCAAAGTTCCGATGGAGGTCCACATCCTCCGTTCGGGCGGTCACGGATTTAACATGGGCGATCGATCGAAACTGGCGTCGGTCAAAACCTGGCCACAACGCCTCGCCGATTGGCTTTCGGACAGTGGTTACCTGAAGAAAATCCCAGATCTCAAATTCTAGATTCCAAACCCCAAACCCCAAACTCCAAACTCAGAATTCCAAATTCCAAACTCCGAATTCCAAATCTCAAATCCTAGATTTCAAATTCAAAACCCCAAACTCCAAACCCCAAACTCCAAACCCAAACTCAAACTCCAAGCTCTGCACACGACACCGACGCCTGACCTGGCGGAACGTCGGTCCGCTATATCTGGTCGAACTCCTCGGCCCATCGGCAATTAGCCGGTTGGGCCGCACCTAGGCCCAACGGCTGAGGTTCGACGTCCAGCAAACGTAGAATCAGTGGCTAGCATGAGAGAGAGAACCAGGCTAAGCGTCGCGATTTTGTCGACGGTCGCGGTGGGAGCGGCAGCGATGGCGTTTGCCCTCGCCCTCGCGCACCCCGGGTTCGACCGCGCCACAGCTTCCGGCAAACTTCCGGTGAGCGTTGCGGTTACCGGGAAGGTCGCGAAGGTATTTGTCCGCAGCGGCGATAACGTTCTCAAGGGTCAGCTGCTCGGCGAGCTGGATTCGAGCGCTTTGCAGGCCGACCTTCAAAAGGCGGAAGCCGAGCTTCAAGCCCTTCAAATCCAGTCGCAGAACGCCATTCAGCCAATGACGGCAATGCCCGCGATTTCCGGATTTCTGCCGAGATCCCTCCCCGTGCCAGACCCGGTGCCCTCAGTTCCCGTGGTTGCCAGCACCAAGCCGGCCCTGCCGGACTCTAAGGTCGCGGCCGTCGATCCCTATCAGTCGGCCGTCGCTGGGCAAATGAAGGCCCAAGCGAACCTTGGCAAGGCAACGAAGAACCTCGACGCGGCCACCAAAGCGCTAGCCGACGCCCAAGGAGCGCGAGACGCCCTCAGGCCAAAGGTGGGGCAGGCCGAAGTGGATGCGACCCAAGCGGCTAAGAAGGCGGACAGCGTAAAGGAGCTTCTCGACGCCGGGGTAATCAGCGTAAAGCGTTCTCAGGAACTTCTCGCCGCGAAGGAATCGACCCAGAGAGCTCTCGACGACCTGAAGATTGAAGTTGCCGCAGCGGAGCAAGCTCTCACGCAGGCAAAGGCCGACCAGGAGTCGGTTCGTGGTGGTTTGGATCGAGCCACCGCCGACCTCAAGACTGCCGATGACTCGGTTGCTAAGGCGGCAACCGCTCAAGTTTCTCAACCCAAACCCGCAGCACCGGCGCCCGCGGAAGCCAAGGCAACGAATCCACCGGTCGGCACCAAGTCCGGTTTTATGAAAATCGGAATGCATCGCAAGCCGCTGGTCGCTCGCGAGGAGCCGCTACCCCCAATCCCCGTTAAAGTGTTCGTCGACCAGAAGGCGATTCAGGGATCGGAGCGGCGGATCGCTGATTTGCAGGCGAGAATCAGGGAACTCCAGGCAAAAATTGACGCTTGCCGAATTCTGGCTCCAATAGCGGGTTGGGTCGAGATCGCAGCCAGTGGTTCGATCCTGGTTCACCCGTTCTGAGCTTTCGCGCTCGGCCTGTTCCTTTCCGGACCGGCTACTTCGTCTTGGGATCGGTGAGAGTCCGCAAACCATCGCCGACAAAATTCAGGGCGAAGATCGTAAGACTCAGAACGATACATGGCCACCATAGAAGCGTCGGGTGAGAGTTCATGTCCAGGCGAGACTTGTCGATCATGTTTCCCCAGCTGGGATTCGGCGGCTGAACCCCGATCCCGATAAAGCTAAGCGTGCTTTCCGCCAGAATCACGCCCGCGAGATCGACCATGCAGATCGCGAGCAGCAGCCCCCAGAGCTGAGGAAGGATGTGTTTGATCACGACGTATGCGGTCGAAGCCCCGTTCGCTTTGGCGGCAACCACGAACTCCCGATCCTTGAGTGACGCCAGCTGGCCGCGGACGATTCGCGCCAGCCCTGGCCAGGCCGTAATCGAAAGGGCGACGATCACGGGGATGAAGCCTTGCGCGAAGAGGCTGGCCCAGATGCTGCCCGGGGGAAGCTGCACGCCTTGCAGGATCCCGATCAAGAGAATCGCGAGCAGGATGTCCGGAAAGGCGAACATCGCGTCGGTCAGGCGCATGAGCGGATAGCCGATCCACTTGGGGGCGTAGACTCCGAGGACGGCGACGGTAACGCCCAAAACCAGGGTTATGAGTTCGACGATGATGCCGATGGTCAGGGAGCTTCGCGCACCTTTCGCAACCCGGGCGAACTCGTCGCGTCCCGAATTGTCGGTTCCCAACCAATGTGTCGAACTCGGCGGAAGGAACGTGGCATGCATCGCCTGGGCATGGGTGATTGGATCCTGCACTAATTCCGCTTTCGCCGTCTTAACGGGGTCCTGGATCATGGGCCCCACAATGGCTACCAGCAGCAAAGCGACCAAATAGAGGATGCCGAGCCAAAGCATCACGTAGCGACCGCTCTTCAGATTCGAGCGCGCGCTCATACCTGGGCCTCCCGAATCCGCGGATCGAGAAGGGGCAGGATTAGATCGACCAAGAGGTTGATCAGGATGAACATTGCTCCCGTAATGAGAACGGTCGCCTGGATAATCGGCGTATTTCGCTGGTTGATGGCCTCGATCGCGAGGCTGCCAAGGCCCTGAAGGCTGTAGGCCCGCTCCACCACAAATGACCCAGTCAGAAGATAGCCAAAATTGACTCCGATGGCGCTCACGACCGGGAGGATCGCGTTGCGGAGCGCGTGCTTGAAGATGAGGCGACCGTACGGAACTCCCTTCGCGGTCGCGGTCTTGATGAACTCCTGCTGCATCGTGTCGATGAGGCTTGCGCGGGTGAGTCGAGTCAGCAGGGCCGAAGGGCGAGCGGCCAGAACAACCATTGGGAGAACGTAGAGCTTCCAGTCCGGAAACTTGGAAGCTCCGAAGTAATCGCCGGGTAGCGAGTTCCACGTGTTTGAGAAGAGGTAAACGAGGATTGGCAGGAGTACGAAGTTCGGCACCGTGACGCCGAGCGTGCTGAAAGTGAGGATTGCGGAATCCGGGCCGCGGCTACGATAGATGGCGGCGACCGTCCCAAGCATGATCCCAACCAGCGCGGCCAGCACGATCGCGAGGATCGCGACCTTGGCGGTCGTCGGCAATCGCTCAGCGATCTTCCGGCTCACCGGCTCGTGCATGCCAAACCAGTCGTCGCCAAAGTCACCGTGCGAGGCCCGCCAAACGTAGTCGACATACTGAACGACGAATGGACGATCGAGTCCAAGTTCGTGACGCTTGGATTGGACCGCTTCCGCCGTGGCCTTCTCTCCAGAGAGCATCACGGCGGCGTCGCCCGGCGCGAAATAGCCGGCGATGAAGGTGACGAAGCTGATGAAAAGCAGGCTCAGGACGCCATAAAGCAATCGTAAGAGAATCGCCTTAACGAGCCGCACGAGAGGGATGATAGCTGATGGTTGGGGATTGTCGGGTGGCGCTCGCCGCAGGAGTCCGGTCAAGTCATCGCTCTTTCAAACGAGAATCGGCTATCGCCGGCTACGGCGCCGCGATCGTCAGTCCGGCCACTTTGCCCTTCGCATCCATAAAGAATGTGACCAAGAGCTGAGCTTGGCCCTGGCTCATGACGTAGGCGTAAACCTCGAACTTCCCTTTTGTATACCGCTTGATCACCTGGAGTGGGCGGATATGTCCGCCCCGAGCAAGCTCGGAGCCCATCGCTCTCAGCTTTTCTTCGGACACGTGCATCTTGTAGTCGTCGCTGAAGACGCTCATATCGGGATGGCCGGCCGCGATGTCCCGCATGATCTGAGTGTGGACCTGAGTCATATCAGGCTCCTCATCGACGATGGGAGTCATTGGCGCACTGGCCAATTCCGGGAAATACAGACTCAAGATGCCGCGGGTCACGACATTACCGTCGATATCGCTCGAATTGCTGAGCAGGATTACGCTAATCCGCTCGTTCAACAGCCGGATGTACATCGAGGAGAAGCCGTTCATCTTTCCCGCATGCATTCCGACAACCGAGCCGTTGAACTTCTCGGCCTGCCACCCGAGCCCGTAATCGATCACGCCTAGCTTCGTCGGCGTCGGCTGAAACATCTGGACCAAAGTGCTGCGCTTTACGAGCTTGTTCGAATCGAGAGCCCCGTCGAACTTGGCCATATCTTCGGCGTTCGATACGATCGATGCCCCAGGTCCTGCCCAGGCGAGCGAGCAATCCTTGTTTGCCGCGAATCCGCGGGTAAGCGCCGTGTATCCCGAACAGTGCTCCTTGGACCCGACGAATCCCGTCGCGGACATGCCAAGCGGCTCGAAGATATTCGCCTTTAGAAAATCTGTGTACGGCTTGCCGGTAACCCCCTCGATGAGCTTGCCGAGCAGCACGTAGTTTGTGTTGCTGTACGAAAAGTGATCTCCTGCGTCGAAGACCATGTCGGTCGCCATGTTCTTGGTGATCTCGGTAAATGGCGTTTCCTCCATGCGATGCCGAATGTAGAATTCGCCGGAGCGATATTCGGGAATGCCGGACGTGTGGCTCAACAGGTTTCGAACGGAGACGTTGATCCAGGCGAGCGGCATCTCCTTTACGTATTTGCCGATCGGGTCATCCAGCTTGACCTTGTCTTGTTCGATCAGCATCATTACTGCCGTCGCGACAAGCGGCTTGCTGACGGAAGCGATCTCGAATGAGGTGTCCTTCGTGACCGGTTTCTTCGCATCGACATCGGCGAGGCCATAGCTGCGCGACATCGCCACTTTGCCCTTGTAGACGACAACAAACTGGAGCCCGGATATCTTCTCCTCCTGCATCTTAGCCGTGACGAAATCGTCGAAGCGGTCGGCATGGGCGAGCCCGGCAACGAAGCATAGCGAAGCGAATGACAAGGCTCTCACCTTATGAACGACGCGGAACCCGCCGTAATCGTTAGCCCGGTGCGCGCAGCCTTCAACAGGATGCTCGCCGAAGAGCCGGACCCAATACCCAACACCTAATACCCCGGCGGCGGGCTGGTGAGATCGGAGATACCTCGTGCCTCGGGATGACAAAATCCGCCAGCGCCCCACCGCCCACCGCCCAACGCCTCAACGC
>CAZNUL010000044.1:0-34021 GCA_964576205.1 uncultured Fimbriimonadaceae bacterium
GTGGGAAGGGGTTCCAGATTGGGGCGAGCCGGTAATTTCTTATCCATTTTCCTCCATGCCTCGCCCGGGGTCCGCAAACGGGCATGCACGAAGGACGTGCGATCAATTTCGACAGATTGAAGCTGGGTTAAACCCTTCCCGCGGACCCGGCGGCTCGCCTTCGAGCCGTATTGCATTGTACAACGGCGCAAAGACAATCGAACGTTGGTGATTTCAAGCTGCGTGCCGCGACACGGAGGGCAAGGCTAAGGCGACCTTGATTGTCGGGGACGCGGCGATCCGCGCGGTTTGGCCTTTTGGCTCAAGGTCCACCGTCTTTCGTGATTTGCTTCCTCATAATCAAGAAATGCCGGAACGCCCGAGCTGGGACTCCTACTTCATACAGATCGCCCATCTGGTCGCGACTCGCGCCACCTGCCCGCGGCGGTCCGTAGGCGCTTTGATCGTACGTGACAAGCGGATCGTTTGCACGGGATATAACGGCTCCCCGAGGGGCCTTCCCCATTGCCCGGAACAGGGGCCGTCGTCCGACTGGCCAATCGGCTGCATGCGGGCGGGACATTGCATTCGGTCGCTCCACGCCGAGCAGAACGCCCTGTTGCAGGCCGCCAATATCGGCGTATCTTGCGATGGAGCGACGATGTACGTGACGTGCCAACCGTGCAACAACTGCGCGAAGATGATCATCAACGCCGGAATTGTTCGCGTCATTTATGAGGGCGACTACCCGGACGAATTCAGCAAGGAGCTGTTCCGAGACGGGCATATCGAGGTTCTTCGATACAAGGACGACCGTCTGGAGATGGTGGAACTGGGACTCGCGGTTTGACGATCGAGCGTTGATCGCATGTGGTTGTTGGAGCTAATAGGGCAACTTGACCGATCTGATCGCTAAAGCGGGAGTGGTGACGGGCGGCGGATTCTTCTATCCAGCCGTGACCGGCTTGATCGCGATGATCGTCACATCCCTCCTCACTCCTTGGGTTCGCAGATTGGCCTTTGCGAAAGGCGCGGTCGACGATCCGAAACGTGACGATCGTAGGGTTCACAAGGAGCCTTTGCCGCGTTGGGGCGGCATCGCGATCTACCTGGGCATCGTCGCTGCTTTGGCCGCAGTGCTGCCCTTCGCATTTCCACTCGGCTCGCCCTATCCGGCCTACCTGATCGGGATCGCTTTGATCGGAGCCGTGCTCGTCCTCGTCGGGGCCCTGGACGATCTTTACCAGTACTCGGCGAAGATTCAGCTCCTGCTTCTTCTCGGCGCTGGCGTCGGGGTTCAGTTTTTCGCCAGCCGCTTCGGCGTTGTTCAGATCAAGTCGTTCGGCATTCCGCTGACCCACGAACACATCTCGCTCGCCTATCTCGCGATTCCCCTCACCGCGATTTACATTTTCGTGATCACAAAGACCATGGATACGATCGACGGGGTTGACGGCCTTGCCTCTGGCATCGCAACGATTGCGGCGACGACCCTCGTCATCATCGCGGTATATACGGAGGGCCATGTGGCCGGCGCAACGCGGGGCGAACAGCCGCGGATTGCCATCGCTGCTGCCGCCATCGCCGGCGCATCTTTGGGCTTTCTCAGGCACAATTACAACCCCGCGACGATCATCATGGGGACGGGTGGCGCATACATTCTCGGCTTCATGCTTGCCTGTCTGAGCATCGTCGGCGCATTCAAGACGGCCGCGACGATCGCCATGATCATTCCGGTCTGCGTGTTCGGCGTGCCCCTGATCGACGCCGCCCAAGTTGTCATTCGGCGCAAGCTCAGTGGCGTGCCGATTACACAGGCAGACAAGCGGCACGTCCACCACATATTGCTGAGCAAGGGGCTCAGCCAGCGTCAAACCGTTCTCGTGCTTTATGCAGCGGCGCTCCTGCTCTGCGGGACTGTGGTCTTCATCGTCATTAAGCGGTATGAGTAGCGAAGGTGGTTCCGGCGTCTCGCCGGAGAATCGCCGGGACGGCGAAACCACCTTGGGAGACGTCTGGTAAATGGTCCACATGTCATCCAAGCCGCGAGTCGTCTGCGTCGTCGGAACCCGCCCCGAGGCCATCAAGATGGCCCCGGTCGTTCTCGAGCTACGGCTCTACGGGGGTGACTTGGAGACGATTCTCGTATCGACTGGCCAGCATCGCGAAATGCTCCTTCAGGCCCTCTCCGCGTTCAATCTGAAGCCAGACCGCGACTTGCAGATCATGCAGCACGGCCAAACCCTCTCGCAAGTGACCGCGCGGGCCATGGAGGGACTCGATTCATTCCTCGAGGAAGTAAATCCGCAGATGGTGGTTGGTCAAGGCGATACGACAACTACCTTTGTGGCGGCGCTCGCCTCCTTCTACCGCCAGGTCCCGTTCGCGCATGTAGAGGCCGGTCTTCGTACCGACACGATCGACAACCCCTTTCCCGAGGAATTCACTCGACGGGCCGCGGGCCTTGTCACGAGTCTTCATCTGGCGCCGACCCGATGGGCGGCCGACAACTTGCGGCGAGAAGGGAAGGCGTCTGACTCGATATACATCACCGGAAACACCGGGATCGATGCGGTTCGGTTGGCGGCTGAGGTCTCTCGCGAAGAGTGGTATCCAGAACATAAGGGACGGGTCGTGCTTCTGACGACTCATCGCCGGGAGAACTGGGGCGCGCCACAGGAAGAGATCGCAAGGGCCGCTCTCGAAATCCTGGAAAAGTTCGACGACATTCTTCTCGTCGTCCCGATGCACAAGAATCCGAACGTGCGAACGACTCTCGCCGGAGTCTTGGATAACTCGCAATCCGCAATACGCAGTCCCCAATCGAGGATCCGACTCATCGAGCCACCGGATTACGCGCCGTTCGTGAAGCTAATGAAGCGGAGCACGATCATCCTTTCGGATTCAGGCGGCGTGCAGGAAGAAGCGCCCGCCTTCGGTATTCCCGTCCTCGTCCTTAGAGACACGACCGAAAGGCCCGAAGGGGTCGAGTCCGGAACGGCTAAACTAGTCGGGACCGATCGGGCCAGGATCGTAGCCGAAGCAACGGAGCTGCTCGCGAACCCGGTCGCTTTTGAGCGGATGGCAAAAGCTGTCTCGCCCTACGGCGACGGAAATGCGGCGAAGAGGATCCGATACGTGATCGCCAAGGAGTTAGGCGTTTCCACGCCGCAGGAGCACATGTGGACATAGTTCAAGCCATCGTTTACGGCATCATTCAGGGCCTTACCGAGTTTCTCCCCATTAGCAGTACGGCACATTTGCGCATCTTTCCCGCGTTGGTCGGATGGAATGATCCGGGGGCGGCATTTACCGCGATCATCCAACTGGGCACCGTTTTGGCCGTCCTGATTTACTTTGGCAAGGATATTGGCCCGGCCCTGAAAGCTTGGTGGTTCAGCCTGACCGGAAAGAAGGAGTACGACAAGGTCGAGGCCCGGCTGGCATGGGCCGTTTTCATCGGCACTCTTCCCGTCATTCCAACGGCTCTACTGCTTCAACACAAGATCGAGCACGGTTTCCGCTCGCTCAACATCGTCGCGGTCTCGCTGATCGGGCTAGGCCTCGTGATGCTTCTTGCCGAGAAGCTCGGCACGAGGAAGCGGACCGAAGAGGATGTAACCGTTAAGGATGGTCTCATCGTTGGGTTGTGGCAGTGTCTGCCTCTTGTCCCGGGCATGAGCCGGAGTGGGAGCACGATCGCGGGCTCGCTTTTCCTTGGCTTCAACCGGGTCGCCGCCGCGAGATTTTCCTTCCTGCTCTCGATTCCGGCGGTTACGGCCGCCGGCCTCTACGAGGGCTATAAGGCGATCAAAGAGGGCAAGCTGCCTCAGCAAGCCGGCGAGTCTCTTGCGGATTTCAACGCGCGACAAGTCCACTGGGGCCCGACGATCGTGGCGACGATCGTATCTTTCATCGTCGGATACGCGGCGATCGCCTACTTCATCCAGTACCTGCAGAAGCGAGGGATCACGCCATTCGTTTGGTATCGGCTTGCCCTCGGAGCTCTGATCCTGTTTCTGGTTGGCACGGGCCGGGTCAATCCAAACGCGGGAGCGGGCGACCCCCGGAGGACGGTGCCGCCGCTACCGATTGGTCAGCGGCCGCCCGCAGGACAGCCCCGGCCGCTACGGGCTGCGAGCAAAGCAGGACAAGCCCTGCCACTAAGGTGATCGCTTGTTCTGGAAGAAGCCAAAGCCCGACCTTCAACCTGAGTGGCTGATCGTCGGCCTCGGCAACCCCGGGGGCGAGTATGCCGGCACGCGGCACAACGTCGGCTTCGACGTGATCGAGCTGCTGGCCCGGAAGCACCGGATCAAGCTCGACAAGAGCAAGCATCGAGCTCGATTTGGCATCGGAATTATCGAAGGGGCCGCCGTCTGCTTGGTTAAGCCCCTGACCTACATGAACCTGAGTGGCCAGGCAGTCTCGCCACTTGCTCGCAGCTATGGCCTCGAGCCCGAACGCGTGTTGGTTGTTTCCGACGACGTCAATCTGCCGCTTGGAAAGCTGAGGTTGCGGGAGTCGGGATCAGCGGGTGGCCACAACGGACACAAGTCGCTGATCCAGTATTTGGGAACGCAAGACTATCCTCGGATCAGAATCGGGGTCGGTGAGGGGCGAACGGGAGAAAGGATCGACCATGTGCTTGGCGGATTTCCTCCAGCCGAGCGAAAGATGATCGACGAGGCGATCGAGGCCTGCGCCGAATCCGTGTCGGCCCTAGTTGCTCACGGAATCGGAGAGTCGCAATCCGTTATCGATGGCCATAACAAATCCATCGGCTCGGCCCCCGATTAGGTCTGAGTTTTCGAGGGTCGATCGTGAAAGCCGTTCAGGATCGCCTTGGCATCTCTGAGCCGTCCGCGGAATAGCAAATCTGTTGCTTGGTTGAGTCGGCGTTGAGCGCCGGCATCGTTCTCATTCTTCTTCTGCAGCTCGTAAAGCTGAACGGGAAGGCGAAGGTCGCTCGCTGAATAAGGCAAGGCGCCTACAAATTTGCGACGCAAGCGCTGCGTCGTTTCGAGGTCGCGATAGCCGAATTCGATCGAGGGTTCGACAACGGTTCCCTCGCCCCAGTCATTCCATGTAACGATCTGGATGATCGAGCGCCCGCTCGAAAGCGCGCGCGAAAGGGTTGTCTCGTAGGTCTGGCCGCTCAGGTCCTCGACGTGGCCGTAGGATGGCATAGCTCCGGCCTCCTGATAAAAGTCGTGGAATCGAGGATAGGCGGCGGGAATGGCGTCCTGCCATACCTTTGCTCGATCGTAGAAGGCCTCCCGCTCCGCGGCGCATCCGGAGGTTCCCTTTTGCGGCAAGGGCCAATCGAAGGCGCCGACGGCGGCGCCGACCGTGTTGTGAAGGGTGTAGAACGCAGGCTTGGGAGACAAGCCCCGGAAGATTTCCGTCCAATCCGCCGCTTTGTAGAACTGAGGACCAAACACCAGAAACACCGGCTTCCCATCGCGTTTGAGATAGGAGGGCGACCGCAGCCACCGATCCTGGATGGAATCAAGCAGGCGGTGGCCGTCGGCGACAGCATGCTCTTTCGATAGCTTGCCGGCCTTGAGAAGCTCGATGACTGTGTGGTCTTCGTAAACGAGGGCGAACTTGAGGCCGGCCTTCATCGCCGCCTCGATCGTTCGTTGAGAGTTCCGGTTGTTGACTGCGTAGTCGAAGTGGTCGGCATCGCCATACCAATCGATAAAGAGGCCGTCGATACCGGCGAACTTCATGAGGAGAACGTGGCAATCGATCAGCTGTTCGTCGCCGGAGTCGTACATGCCGAGAAGGGGCCGGTAATGGCTCGCCAGGTCCTGCCGCCCGTGATCGAAGCGGGTGGGGTCCGTATGGTTCATGGTCCAATGCCAGCCCCACTTTCCATTCGCTTCCTTGATTTGGAACCAAGGCATGTAATGAACCATCACCGTCGGAGTCGGTGCATTGGTCGCGGCATGGCCGGTGGACAGGCAGATCGTCAAGGCGCTAACGAGCGATAGCATGGTGCCTCCGGGATCAGCGCTTGCTTTGCTTGGTCAAGGCGTCGGCCATTGCCGATTGTCCTTTGATCCGCGCCAAGACCTGGTCCTTCTGGTCTTGGGGCATGTTCGGATTGTTCTCGATGGCCTGAGCCTGGATAGTCGCCGCATCGGCGGGAGTGTGGGCTGCCGGTGCTTCGGAGCTGCCGCAGCCGACAATTCCCATCACGACCGTCAGCGCCCCGGATGTAAGCGCGAAGTATTTCGTAGATTTCATTTGCCCCTCAAAACTTGCTGGATGCCCCCGGATGGCTTCGACGGTTAGGCCAACCATCCGGGCATCCAGGTCGCGACTTAGTAAGGCGTCGGCATCACGCCGGAAATGTAAACGTGGTCGAACCACTTCACAGCGCCTCGCTTGAAGAGCTTCGTGTGCCCATCAGCAAGGACCATGTTGGAACCCTGGGCATGCCGATACCTCGGGAAGCTGCCGCATTGCGCGTAGGTGTTCCACTGGGTCGGATCGAACGCCTCGGATGGGCTGAAATCGCAGTCTCGGTTGATGCTTTGATCGATATCCCAGTGGTGGCCATCGATGGAGCCGGCTGGATTTCCGACGGTATCGACCCAACCCCATTCGTCCGCGATGAACTGAAGCCAACTGGAGTTGCCCTTGTTGAGGCCCTTCTCGACCAGGAAGATCCGGTCCGCGGGTGTATCGATCTGCGAGGCGTTAACGGTAGGCGTGTTTGGCGAATTGATCCAAGGGACATTTCCACCATCTGGAAAGAGCCAGTTGTGGACTCCGTAGAGAGCCTCCTGGTCGTAGGTGCTTGGGCAGTGGAAGATTCCGCCCCGCCCGCTCGCTCGGTTATTAAAGGTGAACTTGGTCCCGTTCTTGATGTAGGGATAGACCATGTCGAACCATCGAACCTGGGGCGCCGGATCGGCCCACGCCCAGTACTGATCCATCATGTAGACGTCGTCGCTGTCCGTCAGGTACATGATGACGCCGAGGCCAATTTCCTTTTCATTTGAAAGACACGAAGTTTTCTTCGCGGACTCCTTCGCTTGCGCGAAGACCGGGAATAGAATTGCGGCGAGGATCGCGATGATTGCGATCACGACTAAGAGTTCAATGAGCGTGAAAGCACGCTTTGTCAGATTGCCCGTCATTGGAATGACCCCCATAAGAGAATCGCGGACGTCTTAGTCCGCCGGATTGGAGCCGGCCGATCGGCAAGCTCGAGGACGAGGTGTATGCGAGAACTCACTGAGTCCCTCGCAAATCGGATGAGTCGACGAAAGCCACGCCATGGCTCAGCAAGCCGAGGGTCGGCGCCAGGCTCATTTGTGGTCTAAATCTATGGATGTGGCTGGTCTGTTCTCCGCCGAGGATCGCGTCGAGAAGACCCGGCGAGGCGAAGCGTGCAAGGTGATCGATTTCGATTCCCTGATATGCGTTCGCCTGACCGAACATCAGGGTGAAGTAGTAGGAGGCGATTCCCGCCGCGGCGAAATTCTCCGGTCCGAATCCGAGGGAGCGCCCAATTCTGGCGAGACAAGCTTCGAGCGCGTGCCAGGCATGGTTGCCGGCCCCAACCACGAAGCCCGTCGGCCGCCGGTCTTCGGGCAGGCTGAGCCAATCTTCGATCCGTGCCTCATTCGGAGCCACCTCATCCTCTGCCTCCGCGAGAAACATGGGGTCAGGCTCCGAACCAAGGATCCGGCGGTGGCTCTCCACGTATCCGCGTCGAAGTGCGTGGACGAAGGCTTCGTCATGGGGGAAGCCCAGATATGCAAGGCGGCGATGGCCGAGGTTGACGATGCTTTCCAACGAGTTGGCCATCATCCACTCGTGGTCGAAATCGAGCTGGCTCCACTGCGGATGACGCTCCTCATGCCGGCCCTTAACCAAGAACGGCATTCGAAGGGACTCCAGCAGCTCGCCCTGGTGGACGGTGTCGGCCTCCCTTCCCCAAAGGATCACTGCGTCGCACGAGCCTGCGTTGGCCAGCCGCCCTAAGTGATCGAGAACTTCCTCTTCGGTCGCGAAGTTCGAAACCATGAGGTCGTAGCCGCGTGCTTGCAGATCGGCAGAGAAGGCGTCGACCAAGCCGGTGTAGGCGAGGCGGTAGTTGAGGCCCTCCAACCGGCGGTAGACGAGAGCGACCGAGTTGGTCTTGCCCCGGCTTAGGGCACGGGCCGATGTGCTCGGGTGATAATTGAGTGCCCGAGCCGCCTCAAAGACACGGGCCCTGGTCTCTTCCGATGCCCATACGTTGGAGCGGCCATTGAGGACGCCCGACACCAAGGCGGGAGATAGATTAAGCCGGTCCGCGACATCCTTGAGCTTTGTTCTCATTGTGATATGAAGCGCTTCATATGAAGCGGTTCATATGGCATCATATCACAGGTTTTTCGCGCGTGCAAGTGGGAATTTCAGTTTCGTCGGCAGCCAGGACCGGAGGTCCAGCCAACCGGACTGGCGCCTATTTCATGGCGGCAAGAAACTCATCCGACCAAAGTGGCGAGTTCGATCCGAGCTTCTTCACGGCCAGGTTGTACGCGGGCAGCATCAATCGAGGATCGCGGTAGCACTCGATGAGGCGCTTTCGGCCGAAGGCTCGCTCGATAGTCGAGTCCATTGTGTAGCCGACCGTGTACCATGGCCCGACGATGCCGAAAAACGTCATCCCTTTGTCCCTTGCCTGATCCTTTTTGAGATCGCCTTTGAGGATCTGGAGGAAGAACGTCTCGACCTCGTGAAACTGGTCTGGCTGGTGGGTCATCCCACGTTGCCAGTCATCCCTGACCGTCTTGTCGGCGGATGCTTGGGGCTCATTGTCGAGCCCGCCGGCCGCCGCCAAGACCGCGGCTCCCTCGCCAAATCCGCCGAGCCAGTTGTAGGCGATGTGCTTAGGCTCCGGTTGGGCTTCGACCCACTTGTCGAACTCTGGCGACGGGCAACTGCGGCCGAAGCCAATGTGGTGCATTTCATGGGCGATCGTGTTTGCGAAAGACTCCTGAGACTTGCCCGGCTCGAGATAGAGCATGATCGCCGGATCGGAGCTCACGTCCCAAACAAAGCTGTTGTGAAGGGGCTTTATCAGGACATAGACCTTCGCCGTAATGTCGGCGCCCTTAGGGAGATAGGCGAGGGCTCGACTGCGGCACTTGCCGACGTCCGCATTGGTCCAGTCTCGCAGTGTCTTTTCCAGCGCGGTTCGACTCGAGACCAACTCCGGCGATTGGACGAATTTCTTGAAGTCATCGTCCTCGAACTTCCGCTTCATCCCGAGTTCGCGCGCCTTCAGACGCCGGTAGCCATCGGTAGCGAACAGCTTGGCCCACTCGGAGTCCGAGGCGGGCTCACCACGCTGCTCCGTCGCGAGGATCTCGAGGACGGAGTTTGCCTCGTCCGTGATCATCCGAACGGGGCCGGCGGAATTGGCATAAATGGAGGCGGCAAAGACAGCGATCAAGACACTCATAGCAGGACCCCTTGATTTTTACCGCGAGGTTGGCTGGGGATGTTGCAGAACGCCGCCGAAGTGCAAATCGAATCCAAGCAGTCTCTCAGACACCAAGCAATCGCTTCCAAATGGAGATATGCCCGGTCGCTCTGCATCCGCTTGCAAGCACCCACCCGCCCGGCCCGACCGATGCCACTTTGCATCAAGTCGGGATCACGCTGGAGACCGGCATAGCACTTCCGTTGCCCCTGAGGGGAGCAATCTGACCCTGAGCAGCCAGAGTTTCGACCGACGAGTAGTCCCACCTGGAATCCGCCAATTGCACCGGATCTCGGTAGACCTCCAGGCGATTCGATGTGAGATCTAGAATCCAGTACTCCGCGATCCCGAACTCGGCGTATAAAGGCGCTTTCAGCTTACGGTCCTTCGAGAGCGAGCTATCGGCGACCTCGCAGACGAGAAGAGTATCGCTTGCATCGGGATGACGCGAGTCATACCGGATGGCCGGTCCCACGGCGACTAGCACGTCGGGCTCGGGCTCGCTCATATCGTCCAGGTGCAAAGGAAGTTGGCAGCGCACAACTGCGTCCCGAAACACCAATTCGAGAGCCTTAACCAGCCGGTAAGTTGCCGACGAATGACGGTTCATCTGGGGACTCAAGACGACGACCTCACCGCGAATCAGCTCCAGCTTCTCTTGCCAATCGAAGACCCCCTTCTCTGTGGCCCGATGGTATTCGCGCACCGTCATCTTTCGGAGCGGAGCTCCGTAAGCGGCAACCGATTCGCGAACAACGTCGCTCATAGTTCTATTGTACGATCTGCCGCACCATATGCGGGTGAAAGGCGGCTCCGCCGAAAGCTATTCTGGCTGATGCGGCTGGCTAAGTGGCGTCTCGTGCGAAACTAAGATCGTGGCCACTGGCACGTTATGGCAACTGATTCTTGTGACGGCATTGGCAGACACTGTTCTCGGCTGCGGGAACGGGGCAACTCCGACCCTTAGCCAGATCAGACTTGGCATGAATCGCGACGAACTCGTCCGCCGATTCGGGGAACCCGTTACGGTTGGCGCAGGCAACGATTCAACTTGGGCCATCGAACAAGATGCCTATCCGGGCCCCGACGGAACGATCGTCCTTTGGCTTGCGAATGGGCGGGTTTCGAAGGTAGAGTCCGAGCCCAACGTCGAAAGAGAGCTATCCAAGAAACTGCGTCTAGGTATGACGAGGGAGGACGTGGTAGCAGCGATCGGCAAGCCTCAAAGCGGTGAGGAACTTGGCAAGCAGGATTTCACCTGGGTCTTTGGCGGCGGCCAGACTTCATTTGAGACCCTGAATGCGTTCTTCGAGGACGGCAAGGTATCTGGACTTAAGTTGATCAGGAATCAGTGAATCGAGACCCGGCGGAGTTGGAATGTCGGCGGCCCAACGCTGGCTTCTGAGCTCAGCCATCAGAACCCATCGTCGGCCGTTGGAGGGCGGCGCCTGCGCGCCGCACTCCCAAGTCTCAACCCTGGCCGACAGCCAGGTAAACGAAGCGGGCGATCTTTGAGCCTTTGGCCTCCTCGGAGAGGAACTGGCCGACCGTCTTGCTGGGGTCCTTGTAAAAGGGCTGTTCCAGAAGCACGACTCTCTTGACGAACTCCTTGTTGACCCGCCCGCGCGCGATGTTCTCCGCGATTTTTGCTTCCTTGCCTTCGTTGATCGCGCGCTGAGTCTCGATCTCGATTTCGCGCTCGAGCTTTTCCTGGCTCAGGTCCTCTTTCGCGACAACCTCAGGCGGCGCCGACACGACGTGCACGGCTACCTGGCGAATCGGCTCGGTGCCGGCCCCCGGTCCCTCGGATAGGATTAGAGAGCCCTTCTTATTGTCGAAGTGAACGTACGTAGCGATCGGCTGGTCCGAAGTGATTCGCACGGCCTTCGAAATCTGGATGTTCTCGCGGAACTTGGCAACGATGTCGCCCGCCATCTCCTTCAGATGAGCGTCCTCCATCGGTGCGTCTGAGCCGCCGTTATCCCGCACGTAGTCGGCAACTTTTTGAGCCATCGCAACGAAGTCGGGGTTTTTGGCCACGAAGTCGGTCTCGCTTTCGACAACCACAGCTCCGACAGTCTTCGCATCGGACGACGCGCTGACCGCCACAACGCCCTCGGAGGTTGCTCGGCCGGCCTTCTTGCCGGCTTGGGCTTTGCCTTTTTCCCTCAGGATCTGTTTGGCACGATCAAAGTCGCCCTCGGCTTCGTTGAGCGCTTGCTTGCACTCCATCATCGGGGCGTCGGTCTCCTCCCGGAGCTTCATGACATCGCTTGCTGTAAATCCTGCCATCTGCTTATATCCTTTCTCTCTTAAGACCTTCTTCGCTTGCTCGTAATCGCCACTTGAATCGGCGAGCGCCGCCGCGCACGCTTCGATCGGTGCATCGAAGATCGCCTTGAGCCGATCGGCGTCCTCGTCGGGAAAGCCAACTCCGGTCCTCATCGCCTGATCAATGGCCGACCATTGGCAATCGACGCGCCTTTCGGCCCATCATTCCGATCTACTCTTCCTCGTCTCCGCCGAATGCTCTCAACAGCTCTTCCTCGACTGCGCCGAACTGGATCTGGGTTCCCTCTTCCTCTTCCGCTATCTCTTCGCCTTCGGCAAGCGTTCCTTCGGTGAGGCTCTCGTCGAGTGGCCGCGCCTCGAGAATGGTATCGCTCACCTTTTGAGTTACCAGACGGATCGCGCGGATCGCGTCGTCGTTACCGGGAATGATCACGTCGGCGAGGTCGGGATCGCAGTTCGTATCGACGACGGCGACGATCGGGATGCCGAGCTTCTTGGCCTCGGCGACCGCGATCGACTCCTTGTTGAGGTCGATCACGAACATGATCGTCGGCATCGCGTTCATGTTTCGGATGCCTTCCAGGAAGCGGTTAAGCTCGGCTCGCTCCTTGCGGCGCATCAGAGCCTCTTTTTTGGGAAGGCGATCGAGGTAGCCCTCGACCTCCATCCGGTCGAGCTCTTTGAGTCGCCCGACGCGAAGCTGGATCGTCTTCCAGTTTGTGAGCAGTCCGCCTAACCAGCGCTCGCTGATCCAGTACTGGCCGGACCGCTGAGCCGCTTCCTTGATTGCGGACTGAGCCTGCTTCTTGGTGCCGACAAAGAGTACGGAGCCCCCATCCTCGACGACCTTGTGAACGTAGTTGAGGGCGTCTTCGAACATCTTGATCGTCTGGTGAAGATCGATGATATAGATGCCGTTCCGCGCGCCGTAGATGAATCGCTTCATCTTTGGGTTCCATCGGCGCGTTTGGTGGCCGAAGTGGACGCCCGCTTCGAGCAGCTCCTTCATGCTGAGCTGTGCTGCCATATTTCCTCCAGGTTGTTCCTCCGAGCCGGCTTGGATTTGCGCGATTAACCCCGGCTTACCGGAGACCTGGCCGCGCAGCCACACTCGTGTGTATTTGGAGGTCGAAGTATACCTCCGTTGGGGCGTTGGGGCGTTGGGGGCGATGGAGTGATGGAGTGATGGAGTAGTGGAGTAGTGGAGTGTTGTTAGAAGGCCCTCCATCACTCCATCACTCCACTACTCCACTACTCCATCACTCCAGTTCTCCAATCCGGCAACGCCTATCCCCGATCCGTGAACTCGACAAGGCCGAACTCGTTCCCGTCGGGCGCCTGGATGCTCGCATAAAAACCGACTCCCGGCACCGGCCGCTTCTCAGTAACGATCGACGCGCCCAGCGGCGTCGCTGCCTGGACGAAAGAGTCGACGGAGTCGACTCGGTAGGAGACTTCCGGGCTTGGGCGACCTTGGGGGCGCGCTCCCTTGACGAACCCACCGATGTGGCCCTCCGGGGTGTTGAAAACGACCATGTCGTCGCCGAAGGAGCGAAACTCCCATCCGAACGCCTGTTCGCAGAACCGCTGCGAAGCTTTCAGGTCTTCGGACTTGTATTCAATGTGACATACCGTGCAATGTGCCATGGCGAAGAATGTACAGCCACTGAAGGCGCCATGCCTTGTCCGATGTTGCGAAAATCAAACCCGGACGGCGGTGATAAAGCCTACCGGCGCCTCGGCATGCTCGCGCTCGAACCAACGGAAGCCCTGAAGCAACGCCCGAATGTCCTTTGGATCCCGACCCGGAACTCGGTGCCATTCGAGGAATAGGAGGTCGACTCTGGTGAGAAGACCTTCCGCGGCCAGCCGGGTTAGGATGCCATACTCGGAGCCCTCCGCGTCCAACTTGAGAACCAGCTTGCGATCGCCCAGGTCCTCGATCGCCTTGGCGACAATCGGCGCGGCATCGCGTATCCTCACTTTTTCCGTAAGGCCCTCGTTAGCGGTCGAATAGATCGAGTTGCTCGGTCGAAATGCGGGATTGCACCTGATCTCGAGCTCTACGTCTCGATCCCCCAACCCGAAGTCGAATAGTTCGATCGACGCGGAGAGATCACGGTTAGCCTCGAGATTCCCCTGTGCCATCGCAAACGTGCTCGGCACCAGCTCATAGGCCCTCACCTGGGCAGGGTAGTGCTTCGCAAAATAAAGGGCCGACGCTCCGACATTGGCGCCCACGTCGAGGACGAGCATGGCCCCGGCCTCGCCAGATGCGTAGACCCTTTCCACGAAGATCTCGTGAAGCATGTTGATGTCGGAGTGGTTGGTAACACGCAGCTGGATCTCATCGATGTCAAGCCGCAAAGAGTCGGGCTCGATCGTCCAATTCCCACCGCCGCGTTGGTGGAGATCGGTGGCAAGCCGAATCGACTGAAGTAATTCCAAGGCGATCCGATTCGGTTCTGGAATCGGAACCCCCAGCTCCGGGATGAACAACGAGCCGGCTTCACCCTTTCGGGCAGTCGGCAAGGGCCAAATCGAGTTGCGCGCGAGTGCCTCTGCCCAGCGGCTTCCCAGCCGCCGATAGGCCATCCGGATTCCAAGCGCGCGGGCGCGGCTCAGCATTACTTCTTCGCAAGGTACCGCTCGAACCAGTCCGCCAGCTGGGGAAGATCCTGGTTCCAACCTGCGTAAGCGTGCCCTCCGCCCTGTTTCACTACAAGCTTATGAGGGACGCCGACCTCTTGCAACTTATCCATGAGGATCATCGACTGCTGGAGAGGAACGAGATCATCCTTGTCGCCGTGGATGACGAAGGTCGGCGGCATCTTTGCGGTGACCCCGTAGAGCGGCGAATACTGCTTCGCGAGTTTGGCCATTTCCTCGTCGGAGGTTTTGTCGTTAAACCCAAAGGCAGGCCAGAAAATTCGATATTTGCCTTCGCGAAACGGCTCGCGGCCCGGAGAACCAAAGTTGACCATGTCGGTCGGCGGATAGTAGCAGGCGACCGCTTCCACTTCGCTGCTTGCCCGGTCGACTGGATCTCTCGCCGCGTCTTGCCCGGGGCCACCATAAGCACCGATCATCAGCGAAAGATGTCCGCCTGCCGAGCCTCCGCTAACTCCGAGCCGCATCGGATCGACGTGCCAGGTGGCGGCGTTGGTCCGAATGTATCGGACAGCCCGGTTGACATCGTACATGATCTCGGGAATCTGAAACTTCGGCTGGCTGCCGTGGACGACTTCGAAAACGGTCATCCCGCGATCGGTGAACGGTTTGGCGATGGTAGGGCTGACCTGGTCGTGGCTCGAGAACCAGCCCCCGCTGACGAACCAAATCACACCGATTCCGCTTGGCTTGGCGGGCTCGAAGACGTCCATGGTGAGGGCGACTCCGAGCTTGTGGCCGTAGACCACGTCGACCAGGTGCTGCTGGGCTTGGCCAAGCAGGGCCAGCGAAAGCGACGCAAGGACGAAGATTGGGCGGAAGAGCTTCATTTTCGTTATCGTACACGGATCGGGTCCGGGCAAATGGGGAAAGAAAGGAGAAGAAAACGAGGCGGGACGCGCATTCTGGTTTCCAGCGCGGGGGACCATACGGGGTCGGCTAGCCTGAATCAACGGCGAGGAACGCAAAAAAATGTGGGAACGCTGAAAGGAGAGCAAAGCACGTTCCCACAAGGCTTCCACCAAGGCCTCACGCTTCTGCGCATTGCGTCGACGAGCGTTTCGGCGTCTTGGCTAGTGAGAAATAGTATCTTCCCATCTCGTGCAAATACGGTCACACATTCTTGCGGTTCTCAAAGCAACAATCGGGATCGCGCCGAACTATCGGGAAGAAAGCAAAAAATGTTGCCGGTTTCGGGCTCCAATACACGTCTTCAGGCGTTAACAGGACCCGTAGGTATAATTCGTGCCTGACGGTATCCCCCTCGGAGGAGAATAAAGCCTTTGGCCGCTGCCATAGAGACCAAAAAGCTCACCAAGAGCTACAAATCCCGCAGTCTTGGAAAGATAGACGTCGTCGACAATCTCGACCTCACCGTTGAGGAAGGGGAGATTTTCGGATTCCTCGGACCTAACGGCGCCGGCAAGACGACGACCATCAAAATGCTGCTCGGCATCATTTACCCGACGTCCGGCGAAGGCTATGTCCTCGGCCGGGAGATCGGGGACATGGAAGTTCACAAGGTCATTAGCTACCTTCCGGAGCGACCTTACTACTACGAGCACATGACCGGTATGGAACTGCTGAAGTTCTACGGTTCCTTGTTCGGGATTAACGATAAAGAGAAGTTCCTCATGCTGCTCGAGAAGGTCAACCTTCATCGGGACATGAGCAAGACGATCTTGCAGTACTCCAAGGGAATGCAGCAGAGGATCGGGCTTGCCCAAAGCCTCCTGAACGATCCCAAATTGCTGTTCCTCGACGAGCCTACGGGTGGCCTCGACCCGATCGCCCACCGCGAGATCAGAGACCTCATCCTCGGGTTTCGCGAGGAGGGAAGGACTGTCTTCATCTCGAGCCACGAGCTTAGCGAAGTCGAGCTGATTTGCGATCGCGTCGCCATCATCAACCGCGGCATTATCGAGAAGCAGGGCAAGCTGACCGAGCTCCTTCGGGGCGGGCGAATCGAGATCATCGCCGACGGCGTGTCGGAGGCAATTCTGAACGATCTCAAGATGCATGACGGGAAGGTGCGAGCCGTTCCCGACGGCTGGCTGTTGGATGTACCTGAGGACGCCGACCCCAACGGAGTTATCGACGCCGTCCGAAATCAGAAGGGCCGGATTATCAGCATCGTCCCGCGCAGGAAGCGCCTGGAGGATCTCTTCGTCGAAGCGGTCAGCGTGAAACCGTTCACTCAGAAGCCCGAGGCCCCCAACGGAGAAGCCAAGTGAAGTCAATCCTTTCCATAGCCTCCACGACCGTCGGCGAGGCGGTCCGCAGAAAGGTCCTGCTGATCATCCTCCTCATCGGCCTTCTGTTCATGATCATCGCTCCCGGCCTCGGCGTGCTCTCGGCGCGTTCCGAGCTGACGGTTCTCAAGAGCATGATGTTGGGAATCATCCAGCTCACAAGCGCCGTCATCGCGATCGTTCTGACGGTCTACATGATCCCGAACGAGATCGAGAGGCGAACGATCTACACGATCCTTTCGAAGCCGGTCCAGCGATGGCAGTTTCTCGTGGGCAAATACCTGGGCGCCGTTCTCGCACTCGGGCTGATGATGGCGATGATGACGGCCGTGCTGCTAGGTGTGTTCATGTACATGCAGCAAGACGCTCGAGAGGCCCTGGAGATCGCCAAAGCCCCGGCTCTCTACTTTGTGCAAATGAGTCTTCTGGCGGCGGTCGCGATCTTCTTCTCGACCTTTGTATCGCCGATCGTCAACTTCTTTCTCGCCGGCGGGATCTACTTACTCGGGTCGCTTTTTGCTCCGTTCCTGAAGACGCTCGAGGAGAACAACCGGACTCCCGGAATCACGAAGACGGCGGCGAAGGTCGTGAACATCATATTGCCGAACTTCGCGATGTTCAATACTCAGAATCCGATCATCAATCCGCAGTCGACGATCGGCTCGGAAAGCGGTTACTACGTCCAGGCGGCGATTTACGGAGCGATCTATATCGGCATCCTGTTGGTCGCGGGAATCCTGATTTTCGACCGTAGAGAAGTTTAGTTATGAGAAAGGGCAGAACCGTCTTACTTGCGGTCATTGCGATCCTCTTGGGAGGCCAGGCGGCCCTCCAAGGCGGCGTGCTCTGGCCGACCTGGAAAAAGAACTATGCGCCGAACAACCTGGTCGGCAACGGCCTCGATCCGACTCAGTTCCTGGTAGCCCTTGCCGGCTTCCGCGAGATGGTCGCGGGCATCCTCTGGGTTCGCGCCGACTCGTTCTTCGACGACGGCAACTACGACGCGATCCTTCCTATCATCCGGCTCGTCACGATCCTCGATCCGCACCAGATCGACGTCTATGCGACCGGAATGTGGCACATCGGCTACAACTTCACGGACGAGGAACAACGGTCGGATCGGCGCTACCTTCCGACGGCCATCGCCCTCGGCGAGGAAGGAGCGAGGCAAAATCCGAACACGTACGAGCTCTACTTTGAGACCGGCTGGATGTGGTTCCACAAGGTCGACGACGTCTATCCCAAGGCCCTGGAATGGATGTACAAGGCCAACCACGCGAAAGACAACGACATCCCGCCGGCGAGAAGGAACATGCTCGCAAAAACGTACGAGCGGAGCGGCCAGATCGAAAAGATGGTCGACGTTTATTACGACCTCTATGAGAGCGCTCAGAAGACGCTAGCGGCCAATCCCGCTTACCAGAACCACCAAGAAGCGGACACGATCGAAAACAATCTCGATACGCTGCTCGTGCGGATGGTTCAGCGCGGATACGTTGCCGAACAAAAGAAAGACGGGTCCTACGAAAAGGGCAATTACGACACGAAGCCGCCGTTCGATGTCGGTTTCAGCTGCAAGGTCAGTGTCATCGACGCGATGGTTTTGAAGTTCGAGGGGACTTGGAATGTCCTCCCGCTCGGAACCCGCATCAAAGTCATTCTCCGGGACGCCGACTTCGACAAAGGCTTTGACGATCTGATCCCCGGCGGCGTCATGTGGGACAAGAAACACGATGTGAGCCTTGATCCCGACAAAGATTCCACCTACATGATGGATACGCTGTACGTTCGGAACCAACACTTCAACAAGAAGATCGACATGAGCAAGGACCCGACGATGTATCCCTTCCGGGGAGACAAGTACGTCGTCGAGTTCTACTACAACCCGCGAAGCGCGCCCCCGCACATCCAAGACAAGTTCAGCTGGAACGGCGAGGGGATGACCGATAAGAACTTCCTGAGGACCGACCTCGATCCGGCTGGAGTCGATACCGGACGGCAGGGAGTTCGATGCTTCTACACGACGCTCGACCTCAGCAAAGACATGATCAAACGGCACGGAGAATGGGCCGACAAGGTTCCGGTCGTCAAGACAAAGAATTACCTGGAGTCGGCCGCCAATGGCTCCGACCAGGATACGATCGCGATTCCATCGCTTCGAGGCACGCCCCAGACGGCGGGTCCGGCGCCGAAGAAGTGATGACATGATGAGTTGATGAGCTGATGACCTGAGACCTGAGGACCCGCGCATCAGATCATCAGCCCATCAACTCATCAGGTCATCAGGTCATCACGAACAGGCTCCTTGCCAGGCTCGGCGGAGTGCTAAGATCAAAGCACTCCGCCGGGAACTGCGCGGCAGCAGGTCGGTGAACCCCGCCAGGGCCGGAAGGCAGCAACGGTAAGTCGATTCTCTGTGCGACGCACCATTCCCGGCTTGGAGCCCCTTCTGCCGACTCACATTGTCCTACCTTTCTCTCTACCGCAAATACAGGAGCCAGACCTTCTCCGACCTGATCGGACAGGATCATGTCGCCCGGACGCTCCAGAACGCGGTGAGCTCCGGCAAGATCGCGCACTCCTATCTGTTCACGGGGCCGCGCGGGACGGGCAAGACTTCGTCGGCCCGATTACTGGCGAAATGTCTCAACTGTGAAAAGGGCCCGACTCCGGAACCATGCAACAAGTGCGAACAGTGCCGGTCGATCACGATCGGTAACTGCGTCGACGTCTACGAGCTGGACGCGGCATCCGAGTCGGGGGTCGACAATGTGCGTGACACGATCGTCGACAACGTCCAGTACGCGCCGAATTTCTGCCGCTACAAGGTCTTTATCATCGACGAAGTCCACGATTTGTCGAACAAGGCCTTCGACGCGCTTCTGAAGACTATCGAGGAGCCTCCGCCGCACGTGATCTTCATCCTTGCGACGACGGAGTACAACAAGGTGCCTCCGACAATCCGCTCGCGATGCCAGAAATATGAGTTCCACCGAGCCTCGCTCCAGAATCTCGTCGAGCGACTGAGCTACGTTCTGACTTCCGAGGGAGGCGAGGCCGAGCCGGCCGCACTCACGGCGATCGCGAGAATGGCAGACGGCGGATTCCGCGATGCCCTGACCCTGCTGGAGCAGGCGCTGCTAACCAGCGACGGCAGGATCTCGTTGCAGCACGTTTACGACCAACTCGGGTTGGTGTCGGAAGAAACGGTGGACGGCATCTTGATCGCGATGCGGCACGCGAATGTGCCCAAGATTCTCGAGCTTTTGGAGGACGTGTCAAGGCGGGGTCGTGATCCGAGAGCCGTTCTTGAGTCGATGATGTACCGGCTTTCGGACTTGACACGAGCCGCCTATACCGTGGACCCGTCATCTGCCGATGCGACCCGCGAGGCGACCTTGTTTGAGACCTCGGCCCATATCGGCCGCGAGAACCTTCTCTGGCTGCGCGGCTCGATTGCCGAGGCCCACAAGGCGATCCGGGACGTCTCGCTGCCCAGGATTTGGCTCGAAGCGGAGCTGATCCGGATCGCCACGGAGGCTGCGGGTGAGGCTGGGCCGAAGGCGGGGACCGCGACCCATGCCGTCGTCAAGGAGGCGGCCACGCCGGAAGCGGCCGAATCAGCCGCGAAGGTTACGAAGCCGGCATCGAAGCCAGTGGAACAAAGCCCTCGTGTCGAGGGCTCCGCGGATAGCGCTGAGGTCACCTGGAAGCATGTCGTGGCGGAGCTCTCCGGCATGTCCAAGTCCATGGGTTTGCGCCTGGCGGGCGCGCGGGTGGGTCACGTCGAGAACCAGACTCTCACGATCGAATTCGCCAGCAACTTCGAATACGAGTGGGTCGTCAGCGTTCCGAAGAGGCAGTCCGGTGTGATCGAGGCGGTGAGGTCTCGATTTGGCCCGGATTGGGCGGTCGAGTTCGTAGTTAACAAGAATGGCGCGCCTACCGGCGTGCCCGAGCCGGAGGCGGTAGAATTGCCGCTTGAGGGCGAGCCTCTCCACAAGCTCGCAACCGAGATTCTCGGCCAAAACGGAAACTCCAAATGAAACTTCCAAAGTCATTCGGCGGACAGGGATTCGGCGGCGCCTTGGCGAAGGCCCAGCAGGCGATGGCGCGCGCGCAGAACCTCGAGGCCGAGCTTGCGAATGAGCGAATTACAATCGACAAGGGACCGGTTAAGGCGATCGTCGCCGGAACCGGCCAATTGGTGAAGATCTCCCTCGACAAGTCCGTCGTCGATCCGGACGATCTCGAGGCGTTGGAGGACCTGATCGTGAGTGCCGTGCGAGACGGGTTCGATAAGGCGACCGAGATGCGCGCGCAGCGCGTCGAGGCCATTACGAAGGAAACCGGTCTCGATCTGCCGTTCTAGTTCGGACGCTGACCGCTACTCCTACTTTGTAATCTTGGCGATGTCGGCCTTCATCGTTGCGATGCCTTGTTCGTCGGCGACGAGGTTGACTTCCTTCACCACAACCCGCTTGTCGACGTAGAACATCAACGTGTTCTTGACTTCGGGCGCGATGTTCACCTTGTAGGCGTTGAGGCTGCGGCTTTGAGGCGAGATGTAGGCGAGCGCAATATCGTGGGCGCCGGTCTCTTTTTCGATCGCGGACAAGAAGGGTTCGACTGTCTTGCCGGCAGGGGTCACAAAGATTGCGAAGGCCATAAACCGCTTGCTCTTGTTGGCGGCGATTCCGGCGTTGAGCTCTTTAACGATTGCGTTGACGTTCTTCGGGTCGTCGTTGTTGATCCAGACCTGGACCTGCGGCACCATGCCGTAAGTTCAAGGAGGACAGGCGTCGGTCCCTTTGAGGGGGCCGGTGACGTGAGTGGGATGGAACGGAGTCACCATATCGCCGACGTTCAACCCGGATGCCGGGGGACCAAATGCGGCGGACGTAGCGACCATCGCTCCGACGAGTGTTGTGAGCATTTTTTGACTCCAGAGCAAGGCGCGAAGCCGGCGCGCCTATCTCATTCTACTATTCGGGTTTCAGTTCCGCGGCCAAGAGGCGTGCCTTTCAGGGAACTTTCATCTCAGTCGTCTTCCCAACGGCGATGCTTGAACCATCCGCGGTGCAGCCCGCGGTCGTGGCGCCACCGATGCACACGATAGAACCGGCGGGGCCGGTACCCGTAGTAGCTTGGGTAGCCATAGTAATAGGGCGCGTAGTAGGGGCCGTTACCAACCGAGAAATAGAAGCCGGGCTGCGAGAAGGTGGCACGGAAGAACTGGGCGCCTGCCAGGGTCGGAGCCAGCAGGGCGAGCCCTAATAGGGCAAACAAGACGACTGGTCGAATTCTCATACGTCAATCTCCGAGGTCCATTCTTTGACCGCCGATGACGAATTCTTGCTCCCGGCTTAGGTAATTCTAAGCCGGGTTGCGTTGTCAGCGGCCGGGATTACTTCTCTTCCTTGAACTCGGCGTCGATGACGTCTTCGTGAGCATGGTCGGTCGCGCCGACTCCGGCCCCAACCTTCTCGCTCTCGTCCGCCGCTTGCTCCACGTTCTTGTAGAGGATCTCGGCGATCTTGTGGCTTTCGGTTTCCAGCTCGTTGTACGCCTTCTGGATGGTGTCCTGATCGCCTTCGCTCACGGCCTTGCGTAGGTTTGCGATTTTTTCCTCGGTCACGCCGCGAAGCTCCTGGTCGACCTTCTCGCCGGCTTCGCGCAGGGTCTTCTCGGTTTGGTACGCAAGGCTATCGGCCTTGTTCTTAAGCTCGACAAGCTCTTGGGACTGGCGGTCTGCTTCGGCATTCAGCTCCGCTTCCTTGACCATGCGCTCGATTTCGTCCTTGTTCAGGTTGCCCGATCCGGTGATGGTGATCGACTGCTTCGCGCCGGTCCCCTTTTCCTGAGCGGTGACATTCAGGATGCCGTTGGCATCGATGTCGAACGTAACTTCGATCTGAGGCACGCGCGCGGGTGCCGGTGGGATACCGGCGAGATGGAACCGCCCGAGGCTCTTGTTGTCGCGAGCCATCGGCCGCTCGCCCTGAAGAATATGGATCTCGACTTCCGGCTGGTTGTCGGATGCCGTCGTATAAATCCGGCTCTTCTTCGTCGGAATCGTCGTGTTGCGATCAATGAGCTTGTCAAAGATCCCGCCTTGGGTTTCGACGCCCATGCTAAGGGGGGTCACGTCGAGGAGAACGATGTTCTTCACTTCGCCGCCGAGGACGCCGGCTTGGATCGCCGCGCCAACGGCAACGACTTCGTCGGGATTCACGGAACGGTTCGGGTCCTTCTTGGTCAGCTTCTTAACCAGCTCCTGGACCTGGGGCATCCGGGTCGACCCGCCGACGAGGATCACCTCGTCAAGCTTGCCGGCTTCTACCTTTGCATCCTCCAGGGCGCGATTGAACGGCCCTTTGACACGCTCCATGAGATCGTGTGTGAGCTCCTCGAACTTGGCCCGGGTGAGGGAATAATCGAGGTGCTTCGGCCCGCTCTGATCCGCCGTGATGTAGGGCAGGTTGATCTGCGTCGACATCTGGCTGGACAGCTCGATCTTGGCTCGCTCGGCCGCTTCGCGCAGGCGCTGCAACGCGGCCTTGTCTGCGGCGAGATCAACTCCCTGGTCCTTCTTGAATTCCTTGGTCAACCACTCGACGACCTTGTTGTCGAAGTCGTCTCCGCCGAGGTGGGAGTCACCCGCGGTCGATCGAACCTCGAAGACGCCTTCGCCGACGTCGAGAATCGAGACGTCGAACGTTCCGCCGCCCAGGTCGAAGACGCAGATCGTCTCGTTTGCCTTCTTGTCTAGGCCGTAGGCCAACGACGCGGCCGTCGGCTCGTTAATGATGCGCAAGACCTCGAGACCGGCGATCTCGCCGGCATTCTTGGTGGCCGTTCTCTGGGCGTCGTTAAAGTACGCCGGAACCGTGATGACCGCTTTGGTGACCGGCTGGCCGAGATAAGCCTCGGCGTCGGTCTTGAGCTTCTGGAGGATCATCGCGCTGATCTCTTCGGGAGTCAGGTCCTTACCGAGTGCGGGCAGGACGGCCGTTACCTGGCTGTTCTTGCCGGCCTTAACTTTGTAGCTGACGCGCTTCGTTTCATCCTCAACTTCGCTGACTTTGTGACCCATGAAGCGCTTGATGGATGAAACCGTGTTTTCGGGATTGACAACCGCCTGGCGCTTTGCGGTTACGCCAACCAGCCGCTCGCCATTGGCTTTGAAACCGACGACGCTGGGAGTCGTACGGGAGCCCTCCGCATTGGCGATCACGACCGGCTCGCCTCCTTCCATTACTGCAACGACCGAGTTCGTCGTACCTAAATCTATGCCTACCGTCTTGGACATGTTTGAGTTATACCTAATTCGTTTGTAATTTCGTCAAGTCACTTGAGCCTCATAGACTCAAGTGATAATCCTAACGCCTATTACAACATCGGTTCCCAGTGCTGGGACTGAATAGAGATCGAATGGGGCTAGGGCCCGCAGTACAGCCTGAAGCCGCGGCCGTTATTGCCCACGTACGCGGAGCCGACTATGTAGCGACCGTCTGGGGTGATCCCATTTGCGGACACCAGAACCCACCCAGGAGGTATCCGGCTTGCAAACTTGACGTTTAGATCTTCGATGCCGGTGCTCGTCCAAATGACCGCCTTCGCGCCGCTCCGCTGAGACCATCCAACGATAATCGAACCGTCGCCGGACGCGGCCAAAGCGGCGCTGTAGAAATCGCCAGGTAGTTCGCCCAGGCTGACTCGGCCTCCCCCTGACGTCCACCTGAAGGCATGACCCTGATCGCCGAACGGGAGGCCACCGACGACGGTCGAGCCGTCTCCCGAAATCGCAAACCCCTGCTCGTACCCCAGGTCTGTCATGCCAGTTGCCGCCGTCCACAGAAAGGCATGCCCGTTCGACACGCCGACGATCCGGGTGCCATCCGCGGACACCCCGTTCGCCGTCGTCACACCAGCCAACCCGCCGATATTGCCAATATCGACCATTCCTCCCTTCGCAGTCCATTTGAAGGCTCCATAGCCTCCCGACGGCAGGCTCGTCTGGCCCACGATGGTTGATCCGTCGGCCGAAACCCCCAATGCCATGCTCGAACCGAATGCTAGTGATCCAAGATCCTGCATCCCGCCGGATTTGGTCCACCGGAATGCCGTCGATGTGGGATAGAAAGACGTGCACGCGCCAACCACGACCACCCCGTTCGCTGAGATGGCATTTGCACCGGCTGAAACGAGCCCCGCGTAGGGACCAAAGCCGGGAAGGGCTTGAGTCTCTGGCGTCCATATTGCCGGTATGAGTTCGCCGGCATCTGAGATCCTGGAGTCGAATCCATAACCCACAACGATCCTGCCGTCGGCACTCACTCCAAGTGCGCTAGTGCTTGAACAGTTGGGCGGAACGTCCATCCACGAGAATGCAGCAAGAGTCGAAGGCGAAGTGTTTCCACCACAGCCGGCAATTAGCATAAGCCCCAGTAGCCATTTCGATCCCGCCAGCGGATTCCGCATGCCCGATTATATCAACGATGTTGGTGTAGGGCCACCGTTGCGGCGCGCAAAGGCAAGCGCCTGCACCCAGAGCCCAACATGTCGCTAGCTTTTTGCCGGAGGGCCGTTCTAGTGCCCGATGGGGAGGATTATAGGACCGGGTCATTTAGCGCGCCTTCGACAAGACGACTTCGATCGCCCGGCGAAGTTGGTTGTCGAGTGCGGGATCGGGCAAGTCGCTCGAGCGGTTCTTGCGGTTTGGCGCGAGATCGTCCGGCAAAATCTCCGCGGGTTCGACCTTAACATCCGGCTCGAGCCCGCCGCTCAAATAAGTGCCGTCCTCGTCGACTTTCCGGCCAATGTCGGACCCCAAGGGCAGGAAATATCGGGCGATCGTGATCTTTCCGCTGGAGCCATCTTTGAAGTCGTAGACCTCTTGAACGGAGGCTTTGCCGTACGAGTGGGTGCCGACGAGCGTCGCGGCCCCATAGTCGCGAAGCGCGCCGGAGAAGATCTCGGCGGCGCTGGCCGAGTCGCCGTTGATCAGAACGACGACGGGATAGTCGAAGGTATGGCGCAGGCCGGGGCTTGTGTACTCGTGATTCATCGTGCCGTCGCGCATCTTCATGCCGACGACCACTTTGCCGGGGCTGAAACGCGAAAGAAGGTCGACCGCCGTTTCCAGATATCCGCCGGGATTTCCGCGAACGTCGATAACGAGGCCCCTGATGGGATTTCGCTCGACCTTTTCGAGCTCCTTGTCGAACTGCTCGGCAGTCGGCGCCGAGAAACTCTGGATATAGATGTAGCCGACCCGCGAATCCTTGAAGTACTGCGACTCGACGGTGGGCGTCACGACGTGCGAGCGCCGCACCGAAAGAGGAACCGGGCTCCCCTTCCCATCTTTGAGGACCGACAGCTTTACGGTCGTGCCTTCCTCACCCATGATCATCGCCACGATATCGTCGATCTCGAGCCCGGAAATCGGCTTGCCGTTAACGCCGACGATGATGTCCCCGCGGCGCAGGCCGGCGGCGTAACCCGGACCGTCTTCGAAGACAACTACGGCTCGGGCGCCCACGACCTCGCCGTTGGTCGAGAAAGGCGTGAGCCTGGCCCCGACGCCTACGTAGTTGGCTTTGGTATCGATATCGAATTGCTCGGCGACCCGGGGGGTTAGGAACATCGTGTGAGGATCGCCTAGCGAGGCCATCATGCCGCTGATTCCCGCGTACTTGAGCTCCAGGGGCTTGACCGGCTTGTAGTAAGAGGTCTCGATCCTGTTGTAGGTTTGCTTGAACTCCAATTCAGGGGCGGGTCGGGCGGTACTAGACAAGCCAAGGAGCTGTCCGAAAGCCCGCAGGGCTCCCGTGCCGTTCGAAGCCTGAATGTCACGCCAGCCGAATCCCAGGGCAAAGAGGAGCAGCAGGGAACCGATAAAGGCGGCGGCTTTCATCGCTTGCCTCCGTCGACTACCGGGCCAGAACCGTAAAGCTTTTGGCCGACCCGATTCGTTAGCGAGTTCGGATTCGTATCGGCCTTCGCTACGACTCCCGACGGGGCGTGGGTTCGATATTCTCCCGTGACCAGCGAATATCCGGCCCCATCGGGAAGTGCGTACCAGTGGGTCACGAATCGATCGCCGGCGGTTTCCGACCCGTCCAGCTTCGCAATGCCTCGAGACGAGAGAGCGAGCGCAAATATCTCGGCGGCGCCCCTCGTGGTTCGATCCACGCGGAGCGTGAGCCTAAGCCTCTCCTTCGAGCCGTCCTGAACGCTGAGCGGCGACGGCTTCTCATCCTTGTGAGTCACTAGGTAGCCGTAGTCTCCATTCGGGGCCACGGTCCGGAGGCAAGCCAGCATGGAATCAAAATCGCCGTCGACGTTATTGCGAAGATCGAGGACTGCCTCCTTCTTGCTTCGCAGGGCCTCGGCAAGGAATTGGGCCGATCCAGCGACAAAGGTGAGCCGGATCGAGCCATCCTTTTGGACTTCGAAACCAGGCATCGTCCATTCCCCGCGCTTTAGGGTGAGCACAATCGGCTTGCCGTCCCGCACCCACTGACTTCTGATCTCTCCCGACTTACCCATCATGAGGCGGTCGCGAGCCCTGATCGGCAGGATGTGCTTTTCCGATTCATCCTGGAGCAGCTTTCGCATCTTCAACCATTCGGCAGGACTTGCTTTCTGATCTTTGACTTGATCCGTCAGGACCTTGAATCTGTCGAGGGCCTCGCTGTTCGGAATCCAGTGGTCGTCCACGAACTCGGCCCAATCCCCAGGTCTGAGCCCGGCCTTGTCCGCGGAACTCCCGGGGACGACGGCCGCCACCATCAGTCGGGGAAGCCGGTAGCCGGCGTCCGCCGATTCGTCGCCTCCGCTTACCTGAACTTTCACATGCGGCTTGTCTCGGGTGAGGACCAAAGCGACGCCGATGCCCTCATACTTGCCGATGCGCGCATCGCTGTATACGCGGAATTGATCGCGATCCATGAAGAGCGAGTTGGGGTCGCCCAGACTCGCCACCATGCCGCGAACGGCGCCGTCCGCGAGCTTGGTTTCGTCGGTGATCGGATCGACGTATTTTCGCTCGAGGAGCTGCAAGATGTCCTGGAAAAACTTCGACTCGGGCAACTCGGGGTGCGCCGAGTTCGAAGCGACGAGGTCGCCGAGGGAAACGTTCCCCCGAGGTGAATTGCCCATCTCGAGGCGATCGCGCCAAAGAGCGCCGAAGCTCATCGCGCCGAGGCATGCCAACACGCCGGTCGCGGCACGGATCGACTTCTTTACTTCGGACGTCATCGGTTCATCCTAACACGTGACACTGCATTCCGGCTTAATTTCTCTACGTTCACAACCGGGGTGTCGGTACGAAATCCTCGTGCCCCACGTCTCACGCCTGGCTAATCTAACAACTCGTAAAGCCGGATATCCTCCGAAGACACCGCGTGCCCATCGCCGCGGCTGTAGGTCAGGGCCTCTCGCGCCTTCAGCGTCGAGAGGTCGGCGGGAAACTTGCCGATCAGGTCAAGCACAACCTGCTTGATCTTTTCGGAATTGGACTTGAAGACCTCCAGCACATTGGTGGCGTTCACAGCTTCGGCGCCGGCATGGACTCCGGTGTCGTAGTCCGTGATCAGGGAGATATTCACAACCGCCATCCCAAGTTCTCGGCAGAGGTAGGCCTCGGGATATTGCGTCATGTTGATGACTTCCCAACCTTGATCGTGGAACCACTTGCTTTCCGACTTGGTGCTGAATCGCGGCCCTTGGATGACGACGACCGTGCCAGTCTCGTGGCATTCGATGCCATGCTGTCGAATCGTCTCGATCGCCAGCCGGCGCAAGGTCGGGTCGTAGAGTTCGGCGGGGCTCAAGTGAGTCACGATGGGGCCATCGTAGAACGTATCTTTCCGCCCGGTCGTACGGTCTACGAACTGGTCGCACACGACGAAGCTGCCAGGAGCGACGCTCTTTTGAAGCGAACCGGCCGCGCACGGGCTGATGACCGCCTCCACCCCGAGCGATCGCATTCCCCAGACGTTCGCGCGATAGTTGATCATGTGCGGAGGAATGGAATGGGTCCGGCTGTGCCGGGGCAGGAACGCCACCTTCTTCCCGTTCACACTCGCGAGGAAGTAGGAGTCGCTCGGCGGACCGTAGGGAGTGTCGACCTTGACCTCGCGCACGTTTTCCAGGAGGCTGTAGAATCCCGAGCCGCCAAAGACTCCGATCGTGGCCCGGCTCACTTCGACGCCCACTTTTGGATTCTTGCTCGAACGTCGGAGATCAGGGTATCCACTCGGGCGCCCTGCCGGACAAGGATGTCGCCATCGACAGGATAAACCTGGCCCGCGGCGGCGGCTTTGGTCGAGCGGTATCGAGGATCGACCACGAACTTGTTGGCGGTGTCGACAAGGATCCTCTTTTGTTTTTCCTTGTCAGCCTCGAACTTGCTGATGTCTGCGGCCAAGATCACGAGGTCGGGGTTGCTCTGCAGGATCGACTCCGGGTTCGACGGCATGAAACGATCCGAGTCGGGCCCGACGGGTTCGCCTCCGCAAGCCCTGACGACGTCCGCTTGGAAACTCTTCGTGCCCGCGATCAAGTCGCCGGTCATGACGGCCACTTTTGGCTTCGTACCAGGCAGGGAAGCTTGAGCCAAAGAACGCTGCTGGTTGATCTTATCGATGTATTGCGAGATCGTCATCGGCGAGACGGCGCGCAGGCCGAACTCTCGAAGCTCGATCTCAAATTCGTCGATGGTCGTCGCATGAAACCCGAAGAGGTTGTCCTTCCCAACCGTGGCCTCGAGCTTGGCGATATCCGCCGGCGAGTAGAGCATCGCATCGTATACGACGAGATCGGGCGCCGCGAGCTTAAGCTTCTCGTAGTCTGGCTTTACGTTGGCGTAGACCGGCAGTCCCGGAACGTTCTGGGGATAGTTGCATGCGGATGTCCGTCCTTTGATCGGGCTCGGCTGAATCTCGATGCCGACGATTTCGGTCGTGCTCGGACTGAGGCTGATCACGTTCCTGAGCGGGCGTGTCGGCACACCGCCGATCTGCCATACTTTCGGACCGCAGCCTACGAGGAGGAGAGATAGGATCAAGGGAAGCCATGCGCGAGGCATAGGCACATTTTGGCTGAGATGACGCACGGTTTTCCATTGAACGCCTCCGGGCGCTCGCAAGTGCCCGTGTTGCCCCCGAGGTATCCTAGACCGTCCCGCGCAGGGGTATAGCTCAGCTGGTAGAGCGGCGGTCTCCAAAACCGCAGGTCGCGGGTTCGAGCCCTGCTGCCCCTGCCAGTGCTTCGCAGAAGTTCTTTATTGACCCCGAGCCCTAAGGGCGATGGGCTTTTCGTCATCACTGAGTGGCTGGTGCCTATAGGTGATGACGAGGATCTGATTCTCGAGCCACCGGATGAGTTCGCAGGGCGGGAAGTTCATCCCGCCGTCCTGAGCTGGTGGAGGGGAAAATCGCGACTCGCAGCGCGGGTCAAGCCGTCCTTCAAATCGGGATGCAATCGCGCGCTGTTGTTGCTGCCTTACTACTTTCAATTTCCAGCCTAGCCGGCTGCAACGATATCGTATTCTCGGCCAGACGCTTCATCGAGCGTCACGGTAAGTTTTATCCACGCGGTACCGCGCATCTCTATCGAATGCGAGGGGACGGCAGCGGAATCCACCAGATCACCTTTGGGAACCAGGAAGATCTGCGCCCGTTCCTATTGCCGGACGGGAAGCGGATCTTCTTCTGGCGAGACTCGAACAAGCTATTCTCGGTCGATCCAAGCGGCCGCAGATTGAAAAACGAAGATTTGGTGTTCGGCGATGAAGGAGGGTATCCGAATCGCAACTCTGCCCTAGAACGGCTGTCGCCCACCCCTTTTCATCTGCGCTCTGCGAATTCGAAGTGGCCGAATGCGCGCTACGACTTGACCGACGCGTCCGGGCGCACGGTTAAACGATTTGACGGACCTGACACGGATCGGCTTGCCTTCAGCCCAAGCGCATCTAAGGCTCTCGTCTACTCGGGCAATCGCCTGTGGGTGGTTGATCTCATGTCGGGCAGTTCCCGCGATGCGGGAACTCATTTTTCAGCAACGGCGTGGGTGGACGACAACCTATTTCTGGTCGATCCGGACGACCGGTCGATCGACCAAGTGGACGAATTGGGATCGGATGGTCGCTTTCGCAGAGCGATTAACCTCGAACCCCGTGACCCCCCATTCGACATGAGATGCACGCAAGGGGTTTCGAGAACAGCCTTGCCCCAGAGTCCTTCCTCGAGCACGACCCGGGGCCCTCGGACTATAGTCGTCGAGCCGTGAGGCTTCCGTGGAAACCGGATTTAGCGATCCTCGAGAATTTTCGAGAGACGAGCGGCGGCGGTGAAGCCTACGTGAGCCTCGTGAATCTTAGGACAGGGGTCTACGACCCTGTTGACAACGAGTTCTTCCTTGACGCATCACCTTCCGGCAGGCAGTTCTTGGCGATGACTCGCGAGTGGCGAGGCGGATATAAGCGACCGGGATCGGCTCCATTGTCGCGCATGTACCTTTGGAATGCGAAGACGCTGAGCAGCCAGCAAGTTGGGTTTCGTTTGATGGAGTGTTCAGGCGCCTTATTCGTGTCGCCTGCCAAGGGAGCATTGAGGTGAACGTTGTTGACAACGCCCTTCTACTGGCTTCGCCCGTCGAGGCTCCCCGCGATCGAGCCGCCTCCTTGTGCACGGCAATCGAATGCCCCTCGTTTGCAGCGAGCCGGAAACCCGTAGGCTCTTTCCCGAGGAGCGCGCGTAACTGCTCAGATCGGCCAGAACCAACTGAAGCGCTCATGGTAACGCCATTTCGATCCTTCCTTTGTGGCCAGGTATGCGGTTGACGTTCCCGTCCAAGAGCCGATTTCTTCCCGATTCTTCGGATTATAGTATTCGACTGTTGCTACGAGGTAGGCACTTGCTGAGCTCAACCGGTTAACGTAGCTCAACTTGACCGAGATGAAGCTCGATGGCCAAGGCTCGGCTGGTTGGCGCGACAGAGGAGCCGCCCGGACCCTCCGCTTCTTCAGATACGCGATGATGTCCAAGGGAGCGTCGCCAGCCGCGTCTTCGAAATCTCCGGGCGTTGTGCAATCGCCTACGTACACCGGCGTACTCCCCCAATCCCGGCGTAGCACATCCAAGAGCCCGCGAAGAATTGCCCGGGCAGGTCCACCTGTGAAAGCCCTCTTGGAAAAGGCCCATCTTGCTTGCCGTTTCTCCACGATCGCTCTAATAGTAGAGGGGCCAAACTTATCGGAACTGTAGCCTTGCACATTCGCAGTAACGAAGACGTGCGAGGCATCGATGCCATCGCCCAAGCCGACGAACAAATTGATTGAGCCCTCGTTGCCGCCTAACGCATCGGGCGAAGCATGCACGGGCTTGCCGATATCCTTTAGTCTTGGGAACAGGCGAACATACGCCTCGCCTTTTGGATCGTAAACCTCGTTCAGATTAATTCGGTAGTCCGAGGAAGGCTTTGGGGCCAAAGAGACGAGGCGTCGGATGCACAGTTCTTCAATGGCTGTGCGGTCGGCCGGAAGTATCCGCTCGATCGATTCACTATTCTGCTGCGAAACCGCAGCAACAAGGCAGAAAAGAACCTGTACCATCACGTAGCCTTACCTAGCCCTCTCACTGCCTGACCGTAGCGCCAAATTATTCCCCTGTCACAGTCCGAGTCGACTTCTTATCGACAAGCCAACGCCTGCGGCTTTGGCAGACAAGTTTGGTTCGATCAATCAAATGAGAGCTTCTTGGGATGGCCGTCGAATTCAACTTCACGGACTTGACCGTCCACATGCACGTTAAACTTGCGCCGGCCGAGGAGCTTAGATCCTCTTGCCAGCCGCAAACTCAGCTGTCGCCGCGCGTCGTTCCACGCCATCTCAACGCCCATCCAGTCTCCATGGCGATAGCTGAACGAGCGCCCATCGTCATCATAGAGCAGGAACGATCCTCCCGCCCCCGGATAGACGTGTAACTCGGTCGGGGCTAACACCGGCTCATCCATGTATTGCCGGACCGGGTCCATCGGAATGATTGCGCCGGCCCGAACATAGAGCGGCATCGTTTCGATATCGACGGCGCGGCTGATCTCGCGGCCACCCTCGATCCGCCCCCCAGTCCAGAAGTCATACCAGGATCCGTGCGGAAGATAGAGCGTTCTCGACGACGCGCCTTGCTCGAATACCGGCGCCACCAAGATATCACGGCCCCACAGATAGACATCCCCGCGCCCTACGGCTTTCGGGTCGTCCGGGTAATGGAGCCAGAGGGCCCGCATGATCGGAAGACCGGTGCGAGTTCCTTCGCGCACAACGCTGTAAAGGTACGGCTTGAGGCGATATCTAAGCTCGAGATACTTGCGGCAGATCGGCTCAACCGTTGTGTTATGAAGCTGACTCGGGTCCGGGAGCCCCGCACCTCGATAGTCTCGAACTTCCTGCGGGCCGGCATCGCCCGTGTTCCACCCCCAAGGGAGCCGAAGAGTCCAGTTCCGGCCATGGCAGCGGAACAGGGGGCAGAAGGCTCCGAACTGGAACCACCTTAAGTAAAGCTCCGCGGTGAACTCCGGAGTAGGCACGAATCCGCCGATATCGGTTCCCCAAAGGGGAATCCCGCTGAGCCCCGAATTGATCCCAATCGGAATCTGATTGTGCAGGGTCTCCCAACGCGAATACACGTCGCCGGACCAGAGGAACGAGGCATAACGCTGCATGCCAGGAGCTCCGTTGCGGTGCAAGGCAAAGGGCCGCTCTGTCGGCCGGTCGATCTGGGGCCCTTCCCAATACAAGCGGTTCCGAGTTAGACGCGCGGGCATGTCAAGCCAGTCGCCCTCATCCGGCCACCAGCCGTCGATACCGGTCGAGAAGTCCGGACGATGTTCATCCCAATAGGAAGCTGCCTGCTCCGGGTTCGGTTTGGCGCGGTCGAAATGGTCCCGTGCTGAGCCACGGAGATTTCTCGCTTCGATGACAACGTGAGGAATGACCTTGAAGTGGGCTTCGTGGAGCTCCCCGATGATCGCCGGAGGGTCGGGAAAGACCTTGCTGTTCCATTCGAACGACCCGTTTCGGACATTCCAGCCGTTTGGGCAAAAGCCGGTTCCGAGGAAGATCATGGCGTCGCAGGGAAGCCGCTTCTCGCGAAAGGTCTTCGCCTCGGCGAGCACCGACGCTCGATCCGCGAGCGTGCGATGTGATTGCAAATAGCCGAGCGACCAAAGAGGCGGAAGCTCCGGGTACCCAGTGATCCGGGCGTATTCGGCCATGATCGCGGACGGGGTGTTGCTGACAGCGATGAAGATGTCGATGGCGGATCGG
>CAZNUL010000045.1:0-33637 GCA_964576205.1 uncultured Fimbriimonadaceae bacterium
CCGATCTTGGTCGGCGCCTCGAAAATACTCGACCCATTCGATTCGGCAATTGGAACCAGTGGCTCGCCGTCGAAGGCCGCTTTGGACGTTGTGAAGTTTCCGTCGAATGGACCGGTGAAGACCAAAGGATGATTGTCCGTTCCAGCTCGAGGCACGCCAAAGTCGCCCGGCTCCGGTGTCGCCGGCCGCGGCTCGGAAGGGATCGACTGGTCGTAATTCACGTTCGTCGGTCTCCCGTGGTGGCCGCCTCGATCCAGCAACATGGCCGTAAAAAAGGCTCCGCCGCCCGTTGCGACAACCTTGACGATTTTCTCTCCAATCGGAGTCCTATGTCCTTGGATGTCGATGACCTGGCCATTCAGCTCATCGGCGTTTCGTTTTCGCTCCGCTTGAGTCGCGCCCTTGCCTTCAGCGACGACGGTCCCGGTGAAATCGGATCGAGAGGATGCGTCTTCGGGGACACGAAGGATGACTTCTCCTTTTTGGGTATCCCAAGTTACGGTTTTGAGTCCGTCGCCAGTGGCGACAACCCCGTCGGAGTCAAGGATCGAACCGGCGCCCATCGGAATCGCGGGCATCAGTAATCCGATCGGCAGCGCGAACACGGCCAAGCGAAAGTATTTCATTTCTCCCTCCGCAAGTGTTATAAACCCAATCCAGTACCGATACAAGCATTTTCACTCTTGATTGCAAGCGCATAAACAACCGACTAAGTAGCGGAAGCAATGGGCTTGACGCAAGTGATCGCCAACTTCATTTACAATGAGTCAGCCGACATGAAGCTCGCCGTCTATCCGGGTTCCTTCGATCCGCCCACCCTCGGGCATCTCGATGTGATCGAGAGAGCTGCCAACTTGTTCGATCAGGTCGTCGTCGCGGTCGGGCGAAACTCATCTAAGAGCCCGTTGCTAACACCCGAGGAACGGATCGATGCGATCAGCCAGTCGGCCGCTCACCTGGCGAACGTAAGCGTCGCCGGGTTCTCCGGGCTTCTTGTCGACTACGTCCGTTCAACCGGGGCGACGGCTATCATCCGCGGACTGCGGGCGACGGCCGACTTCGAATACGAGTTCCAGATGGCGATGGTGAACCGGCGCCTTAGTAGCGAGATCGAGACCGTTTTCCTGATGACCACGTGGGAGTACAGCTACCTTAGCAGCAGCATCGTCAAGGAGGTCGCGACCCTAGGCGGCGATTACGCCCAGCTCGTGCCTCCTCCGGTAGCCGAGATCATTGGGGCCGCTCTGAGCCGCCGGTGGCGGGGCCCGGAGACTCTCTAGCAAAGATAATTCCAGAGTTCTGCGGGCAAGTCGCCCGCGCTTCTAGGCCAGTTATCCCCTAACGGTGGATTGTTATCCCCAGAACTTCCCTCGCTACGTTTTATTCCGCAATAATCAAGCACCCGCGAATTCGGCAGGTCGGTGCCACAATAGGCAAGGCCGTGCTTAGCTGCACTCTAGGACAAAATGGACGTTCTCCGCATTCTTGATGATCTCAACACTCTCGTCGTCGACAAGCCGAAGCATTTCGGTCCAGTCACTTGGGGTCTCAACAAAGATGAGATCACCATGCAGATCACCAAGATCCGCGCTTCGCTGCCCAACGAGGTGAAGGCGGCGGCGGCGACTGTCCGCGACGCGGAGCAGATCATGAACCGCGCGAAAGAGGACGCGAGCAAGACGACCGAGAGTGCCCAGAAGGAGTCCGAACGGATCGTGGCTGAAGCTCGCCGCGAGTCCGAGAGAATCATCGATCAAGCCCGTCTCAAGCAGGAGCAAATGATCGGCGAGAGCGAGATCCTCAAGCTCAGCAAGGCGCAGTCCGAGGAAGTCCGAAACGCCGCCGAGCGGGACGCGACGCAGATGCGGCGCGGCGCGGAAGCCTATGCACGCGAGGTCTTGACCAAGCTCGAGGATGTGGTCGGCAAGGTGATGACCACGATCGAACGCGGCAAACAGGAGATGACGCGGCCGGAGTTGCCGGCTCAAGCCGTCGTGCGAGAGAAAGAGAAAGTCCGGGCGTAACGCCTTTCTTTGGGACGTTGCGATCCGCCCACCTGAAGGTGGCCGCCACCGTCAAAGTATGCTGACCGGGATGCCTAGTTTCGCGTCCGACCGCTACGATCGAGTCCCCGAGGGTTGGTTCCGCAGATGCGGACGGTCCGGCCTCAAGCTGCCGGCGATCTCCCTCGGCTGCTGGCATAACTTCGGCGACCCGGGAACGGATGCGGCGAGGCACCAAGATGAGGCCTCGATGCACGAGAACGCGAGGGCGATGCTCTTTACGGCCTTCGATCTCGGCATCACCCATTTCGACCTCGCCAACAACTACGGACCCACCGCCGGCGCGGCCGAGACCCGCGTCGGCCGCATCCTCAAGGAAGACTTCAAAGGCTATCGGGATGAGCTGATTATTTCCAGCAAAGCCGGATATTGGATGTGGCCGGGACCCTATGGCGAATGGGGATCGCGGAAGTATTTGCTAGCCTCGCTAGATCAATCCCTGAAGCGGCTACAGCTCGACTATGTCGACATCTTCTACTCCCACCGGTTCGATCCGGAGACTCCTTTGGAGGAAACGATGGGCGCCCTCGATACCGCCGTTCGCAGCGGCCGCGCCCTCTACGCGGGGATCTCCAGCTATAACGCCGATCAAACAACGCGGGCGCTCGAGGTTTGCGATCGCAACGGCTTCGTCAAGCCGGTTATCCATCAGCCGAGCTATTCGATGCTCAATCGATGGATTGAGCCTGATCTTCGTTCAGTGTGCGGCGAAATGGGTGTCGGCATCATTGCGTTCTGCCCTCTTTCGCAGGGTCTCCTGACCGGCAAGTATTTGAATGGCATCCCCGAGGACTCCCGGGTCAAGCAGCCGTCGGGTTTCCTGAATGAGGATGCAGTGACCCCGGAAAGAGTCGAGCAACTTAAGAAGTTGGACAGCTGTGCGAAGGAACGCGGCCAGACTCTGGCTCAATTGGCCCTTGCCTGGTCGTTGCGTGACCTGCGAGTGACTTCGGCGCTGATCGGAGCCAGCCGCCCCGAACAGATCATCGAAAACGTAAAGGCGGCTGAGCGAACCGGCTTCACGACCCAGGAACTGCTTGAGCTCGACTCGATTCTGGCCGCCTAGGCGTTGGGCCCATCCTTGCAACGGCCCGAGCGCCCTTCGCGTCGAAAGCCTAAGTCGTGCTCTACAACTCGCTTCGTCAAGCTGGTAAGCGAGTGGCCCACAAGGCGGTCGCTCACCATTCGCGCCCGGGAGGCTTCTTCGACTTCCGATTCGGCTTTCGACTGCGGGATCACCACGTGCCACTGAAGTCGAAGGTAGCCGCGCTTGCGATCGGAGTCGCCTTGACAGGCGTGCTTACCGCTCTGGAGCTGCCCTTGGAGGCGCTGCTCGGCCTGTTCCTACCGGTTCTCGGCCTGGCCGCAGACTTCGTTGTCGATGGCCTGGAATTCCTTGTCCTACCCGTGCTTTTCGCGTCCCTGATCCTGCCGCTGCTGACTCCCGCAGCCCCTCCCGGACCGGGATAGCCGTCCCACAACCCCTCCCGACGCGGGGACCCTCCCCCGGTTCGTACCTTCCCGACGGACCCATGGCAGGCACCGCCCCCTCCCGAAGCGGGAGGGGGCTCTTTGCGTTGCATGCTCATGGGTAACCTGCGGCACGTGATTTGCCTCGTCGCACTCTCGCTGATCGCCCTCTCGCCTCCAACCCAACAGACCCCGCCGTACAGGAATCCGAAACTCGCGGTCGAACTGCGGGTTCAGGACCTTCTCAAGCGCATGACGACCGAGGAGAAAATCGCGCAGCTTCGCAGCGACGGCAATCGCAACGTCTTCGAGAAACCACTGCGCACCACCGGTTTTGGGTTCATCCCACTTTATCCGCTTCGCGGACAAACCCCCCGACAGCTAGCCGAGACGCTAAACGCCTGGCAAAAGGAAGCTCAGGGCTCGCGGCTCGGCATTCCGTTCATGCCCTACGAGGAATCGCTTCATGGCCCGATCGGAAACGGGCATGTCAGCTTTCCGCAAGCGATCGCCCTTGCCGCAACCTGGGATCCGGACCTCATCCGCCGAGTTTCCAAGGCTATCGCTTCTGAGAATCGGGCCAATGGAATCCGGCAGGTCCTTTCACCGGTCATCAACGTCGATCGCGACGCGCGGTGGGGTCGCATGGAGGAGAGCTACGGCGAGGATCCCTTGCTCACCAGCCGAATCGCGGTCGCCTTCGTGAGCGAGTTGGAGAAGGCGGGAGTGGTCACGACTCCCAAGCATTACGTGGCCAATCTCTGGGATGGTGGCCGGGACAGCCATGCCGTCGAGATCTCCCTCCGATCACTCTTCGACATCTACATGAAGCCATTCCAGGCTTGCTTCCAGGAAGGCGGCTCGCGCAGCGTAATGTGCTCCTACAACGCGGTCAACGGCGTCCCCTGCGCTTCCGACCATTGGCTGTTGACCGATGTGCTGAGAGGCGACTGGGGATTCAGAGGATACGTGGTTTCGGACTGGGGAGCCGCGAATAACGTCTGGGAACGTTTCCATGTGGTCAACAACCAGGAAGAGTGCGCGGCGGCCCTACTCAATGCCGGAATGGACGCCGAGCATCCCGGCGTGTACATCTATGGCAAGGGTCTGGAAGATGCAGTTAGCCACAAGCTGATCTCCCAGAAGGTTCTCGACGCGGCCGTAGGCCGGATCCTCCGAGTGAAGTTTGAGATCGGGCTGTTCGAGAATCCGTTCGTCGATCCCGACCGGGCCGCATCCGAGGCGACAAACGGCGAACACACGGCGCTCGCTCGTGAAACCGCGGAGCGGGCGATGGTCCTCCTGAAGAACGACAAGCACGCTTTGCCGCTGTCATCGTCCATCCGGAGAATTGCCGTCTTCGGCGACCTCGCGAACGACCAGGTACCACTCGGCGGTTACAGCGGGACTGGCAACAGGGAGCGTCGCAAGAGCATCCTTCAAGGCCTAAAGGACCGTTCGCCTTCCACCACATTCGACTTCGTCTCGGGGTGCTCGATCGGCAGTTCGGCGGTTCTTCCCCTCGTTCCCTCGAGCGCGCTTCAAACCGACTCCGGAGAGGCCGGGCTTAAGGCCGAATACTGGGATAACATGAACTTCTCGGGTTCGCCGAAGATCGCGCGAGTCGACCGGCAGATACGCTTTAACTGGGACAGCCGTTCGCCGGCGCAAGGATTCCCACGCGAAGGATTTTCTGTCCGTTGGACGGGGTTCGTGACCGCGCCGGAAACCGGGGAATACGAGATCGCGGGCACTGCCGACGACGGCATCCGAATCTATGTCGACGGCCGGCTCATTGCCGAGGATTGGAGCGACCATCCAGCGCAGACCGTCAGCGGCTTCGTCCCGCTGATCAAGGGCCAGAAGACTGCGATCAAAGTCGAGTACTACCAAAACGGCGGACAAGCTTCCGTGCGGTTGGGTTGGCGGATCAAGGGCGCCACCGATTCACTGCTCCAGCAAGTCAGACAAATGGCGTTCGGCGCCGATCTGTCGATCGTGTTCGCGGGAATCCGCGAGGGCGAAGGTCAGGACCGGGCTTATCTGAAGCTCCCGGGAAATCAAGAGGACGTGATCAAGGCGGCTATTGAATCAGGCAAGCCGGTCATCGTCGTGCTTGTCGCCGGCGCTCCCGTGACCATGGAGGGTTGGGACCAGGGCGTATCCGCGGTCCTCGACGCCTGGTATCCGGGGCAAGAAGGCGCCGACGCGATCGCGCGGACCCTCTTCGGAGATTCGAATCCCAGCGGAAAGCTTCCGATGACGTTTCCGAAGTCGGTGGGTCAGTCCCCGCTTTACTACAATTGGGAACCGTCGGGGCGTGGCTATGACTATGTCGACAGCTCCGGCGCGCCGCTTTTCCCCTTTGGCCACGGTCTCAGCTACACGACTTTCGACTACAAGAACCTCGTTATCAACTCCGCTCCGGTTCGTCAAAGTGCCGCCGCGCCCTTGTTCACGGTATCGGTCGACGTCACCAATACCGGCTCACGCGCGGGAACCGAGATCGTTCAGCTCTACACTCACCAACAAGTCGCGAGCGTGATTCAGCCGTTGCGAGCGCTGGAGGGATTCAAGGCAGTCCCCCTGGGATCGGGGGAGACAAAGCACGTTACTTTCAATCTCGGATTCGACGAGCTGTCGATGTGGGACACAAACATGCGGAGGGTCGTCGAGGCCGGGAAGTTCGACGTCATGGTCGGCTCGTCAAGCGCGGACATCCGGCAGCGCGGAACCCTGACTGTGGCAAAAACATTTCTAGGCCCATCGCAGGCGATGCATCCCGCCGGGCAGCGTTGAGCGCGCCTAAAGCCCTTGTGAGCGCCTTGCATTATTTGTCGTCGTCTTGCATCTCGCAAAACCGGTTCGAGTTCGGGCCGTCATAGCAAGGTCATGACTTCCAAGCCCTCCAGCCTCGCCCTGATGATCTCCCTCGTCGCGATCTGTGCGACCTCGCTCGCGATGCAGGATTCGACGCTTCCGGAAGCGGTGAAGCAGCTTGCGTCGAGCCTCAAAGGCAAGGGGCCGGCCGAGGCGGGCAAGGTCATCCACAAGGCTCTCGGCGAGCCCGCACGCATGGTTGGATCGGGAGTGCGGATCGAGCAATGGGACGTTGCCGGCGGCAGCGTCACTTATAACCCGATCGCCGGTGTGTCCTTTGTTGCGGGTGGCAAGAGCGTGTCCCTGATCGAAACCCATAACCGGATCGACCAGAACGTCATCGACAGCTACGAGATGACGACACCTCCAACACGCGGAACCCGGTATTGGATGGGCAATCTGGAGCTGCGCAAGGACGGGTCCTACCAATTCACCGACAGCCATCAGAATCTGGACGAGCGCAAGAGCAGCGGGCCTTGTTTCTTTGTGACTCACCCGACCGGCCGCTACGAGTTGCGAATTTCCCAGAACTTAGAAGGCAGCCCTTTGCTCGAGAACGTTCCGGCCGGCTCGGAAGTATGCAAACTCAAATTCACGCCGTCGGACGGCGGCAAGTCGATGACTTACACGGTTACGAGCGATCCGGTTACCCGCCGCCTCGCCTTCGGGGGTCCAAACGCCGTCGCGTTCCGCATGGATCGAGGTTGGAGCAATGTTTGGAAGTAAGGCGCAGGTCAATCCTGAGCAGTCAGTGCCGAACAACCGTCAGGCGAGTTCGGCGAGCAGACCCTCGAGGTCGAGCGGCTCGGAGATCATCGCCAGTTGGCCGTTCTTTCGCGGCCACTCCGTCTCCGGCCTGTCCCGATAAATCTCGATACCGTTCTCATCTGGATCGCGGAAGTAGATGGCCTCGCTCACGCCATGGTCCGAGGCGCCGTCTATCGTGATGCCGTGCTCGATCACACGAGAGAAGGCGGCGGCGAGTGCCTTGCGCGTGGGATACAAGATCGCAAGGTGGAAAAGACCGGTCGCACCCGGTGGAGGAGGCGAACCGCCCATGGACTCCCAAATGTTCAGGCCTAGGTGGTGGTGGTAGGCGCCATAGGACAAGAAAGCGGCCGAGTGCCCATACCTTTGCTGTAATTCCATCCCGAGCACGTCGGAGTAAAACTCGACTGAGCGCTCAAGCTCCGATACCTTGAGGTGCACGTGACCGATAACAGGATGATCGGACATGGCGGGATCGTACCAGTTCCGGCGCATCTACCCGTTCCGACCGGCCGGAGCCCATCACCGTCATTTCTTGAAGAGCCAGCGCAAGGCGTCGGCCATGGTTGCCCGACCCTGCCGGTCCGAATGGAAGCCGTTGCCCCAGACCGTCATCAGGTCGTATTTCCTCCATTCCAGAGCAAGCGCCATTTGATAATTCGAAAGCGGCCAATTGCCATGCTCGTTATCGAGGTCGTTTGCGCCATCCTGGAGGAAGACCTTGATTGGCTTGTTTCCGGTCTTCCGAATCAAGGCGGGATAGTTGTGGCCTCCTTCCCGCAAGGTCGGACCGGATGCGATATCCGCGAAGCTGCCGATCCAGGACATGACGAGGCCGAACTTGTCCGGACGCTGCCAGGCGGTGGTGAACGAGCAGATGCCTCCCGAGCTGAGGCCGGCGACACAACGCCGCATCGGGTCCTTCGCGATCTTGAACTTCGCTTCAACCGGAGGCAGCAATTCCTCGAGGAGGAACCGCACGTACATGTCATTGAGACTGTCGTACTCGCGCGACCGGTCGGACTTGCCGTCGGGAAAGGTTCCTGGGGTTACGAAGACCACGATAGTCTGTGGCAGGTCATGTTTCGCGATCAGGTGGTCGAAATAGACCGGCGCGTAGTTGTGGGCCCATTGTCCGTCCTGAAACACCATCAGGTTCGATTCGATGCCCGGGTCGAAGTTGGCGGGCGTGTAGAGCCACCAGTCGTGATTGGTCCCACCGAAGATCTTGCTTTGAAGCTTGGGCTGCGGCTCCAGCTTGCCGGCCGGGATCGTTGGATCGGGTTTCGACTCGGGCGGCATCGTGTAGACCTCCAGATCGCGGCTATTGCCGACCTCTTTGCCGTCGATCGAGAAGTGCCAGCGGTAGGCGTCGGCCTCCACCAGCTTCGCCGCACCCACGTATAGATTCCCTCGCCCGACCCGACGCAGCGCTACGTTCAGTGGCGAAGCTACGCGCTTGACCGTAAATCTTCCGGCGCCGAATTGGTCGGGCCACCTGGGGCCGTAATCCCCGACGACCCGTACCTGGCTCGCCCCTTCAGGCGCATCAATCGCCCAAGCGACCGTCAGGTCGGCGATCTTGGCGTCGGCGCCGCTCATGACCGCCTTTTCCCCTCCGAACCACTGGATCAACTCAGATTCGTACTTGTCGAGGTTCGGTTCGTGAAGGACGCGATCCGGGGTCCACGGATTTTGAAGGGTCATCATGGCGAATGGCAATGCGAGCGCGAGCATCGATTTCCAGCTTAGCCCGATCCGATCGGCAGATATACTCGCGCGACCGGCTGAGGCAGACCCTTCGAAACGTCGTCTAATAAGTGCGAATGAGCGAGGAGCCCCAGAACCGATGCTGCGAAAGAACCTACTTTTTACCTCGTTGGCGGTCCCTCTGATGGCTCTGTCCGACTGTGCCCCACATACGACGTCCAAGGCGGAGCAGGTCGACGCCCTCTTCGCGCCTTATACGGAGACACCGGGGGCGGCGGTAGCCGTCGTCAAGGGAGGCAAGATCGAACTTGTGAAAGGCTACGGCCTAGCCGACGTCCAAGCTCGAAAGCCGATCACGCCCGATACCGCATTCGACCTCGCCTCCGATTCCAAGCCTTTTACGGCGGCATCGATCTTGCTGCTTGCCGAAAAAGGGAAACTGGGCTTGGATGATCGGCTATGCAAGACGTGCCCTGCGTTTTCCGGCCCCCCCGCGGGCATCACGATTCGGCAGCTACTGAACCACACTTCGGGAATGCCCGACTACCTGTGCGCACTCGCGGATAGCGGGCGGCTCCCGCGTCTCGCGTCTCGACCCTCGACGGCAAAACCGTTTCCCGACGAGCCGACGGCCGCGGAAATCGTCAAGCTGCTCGCCAAGGCGCCTCAGTTGGATTTCGCCCCGGGGTCGCGTTTCGATTACAGCAACTCCGGCTATGTGGTGCTGGGGCAGGTGGCGGAGCGGGCCTCGGGGCAGCGTCTGTCCGAGTTCCTAAAGGAGTCGATCTTCGCCAAGCTTGGGATGGCTCACACGGTCCTCGTCGACGAGCGAAAGCAGGCCGTGGCCGCACGTGCCCATTCCTATAGAACGGCCACGGACACGGTCGACATGGACTACACGGCCGTGAACTGCATTTATGGAGACGGCAACGTGAATTCTACCGCGCGCGACATGGCTTCGTGGCTCATGTCTCTCGATAATTGTTCGGTGCTGAGCCGGGATTCTTTGAGGCAATCCTGGACACCGGCAACACTTCTCGGAGGCTCGACGACCGACTACGGCTTCGGATGGGTGCTCGGCGATTTCCGTGGCGAACAAAGCGTGGGTCACGACGGCGCCTGGGTGGGATTCCAAAGCTCGGTTCTCTACGTGCCGAACCGCCGGCTCGGGGTCGTCGTGCTGTCGAACCTGGAAACTCTGCCGATCGACGATCTTACCGCGGCCATCGCGGACATCTACGCAGAGCAGTAGGCAATCCAAACAAAACGAAGACCACCCGATTCGGGTGGTCTTCGTGAAGTTCCGAAGCGAATCAGCTTAGGAGCAAGGATGCGAGTTCCAAGGAGCCGAGTTGGGAATCCACTTGGTTCCGTACTCGTAGGCATTGGGGTTGAGGGTCTGGGCAAGGCTCCGAACCTTGGCGTGTCCGTCAGCATAGCAGTAGCAAGCGTTCTGCTGGCCCGTGTGGCGATCCCATGCCACCCGAAGAATGTCGTAGTTCTTGAACAACATCGCGCTGTTTCCAAAGCCTTGGGATAGCGCGAGCGCGTACTCGGTCAGAGCCACCTGGGTTGGGAAGTAGCTGTATTGGCCGGCCGCGGGCGGATAGGGGACGAGGGCCCACTGCGGGCAGGGCTGCGACGTATAGAATCCGCTCGTTCCCTTGTGGAAGTTGGCCGGGATCGTGTCGTTTCGGTGCTCGCCGACGACGATTTGGCTCGCAACCTGGTCGAACTGGCTGAAGTTCACCACGTTCCAGTCGTGAGCCGGCATCGCGTTGTAGATCGGAATGTAGCTGTTCGTCTGGGCTGCCCAGTCGCAGTACATGTGACCGCTGCCATCGAGCTTGCCGACGTCGGCAAGACCGTTGGGACACGGATTATCCGTCTTCACCGGGATTGGATCGGAGGGACAGACGTAGATTCCCCAATTCTTGATATAGGGCTGAATGAGGAACGACCAGTGGACCTGATAGGTGCCGTTCGGGTTCTGGGGATTATAGGAAATCCCGCCCATGAACCCGGCGGGGTCCTGCTCCCAGCTTGTGTTCGGGAGGTTGTCGTCGGCATCGGTGGCATACATGTAGAGGCCCAAAGCGATTTGCTTGGTGTTGCTGAGGCACGCCGTCTTCTTAGCGGCCTCCTTCGCCTGAGCGAAGACTGGGAATAGGATGGCTGCAAGGATCGCGATGATTGCGATGACCACGAGCAGCTCAATTAAGGTGAAAGCGTAGGATGTAGGGCGTCGGCGCATGGTCCCAACCAGTAAGGCTGTCGTTCGTTAAGGGAGTTTTATCGGAAAGTTAAGGCCAGGTTAAGAGCTCAAGAGGCTTGCACTAATGCTTGGGCCCTCGCCTCGACCGCGGAGAAGTCGGCGCCGACGATCGCCGGGAAGTGGGTTGGCCTCACGATCCCCATCTTGTACAGGAAGCGGCCGAACTCGGTGAGGCCCTGCCGGTGGGGCTCGTCGAACGAGTAGTCCATGATTCGCCTCAGATAGTTTTCGCATTGGAGCGGGGTAAAGCCGGTCTCCTCCGAGGCGATCTTCACGACGCGATCCATCTTTGCGAGCCCGTAGAGGGCGGCGGTGTACAGCCACATGGACAGCTCGGGGGTTAGGCCTTCGTCGCCGAGCCAAACGGCCCAAACGAACGGCAGGCGAGTGAGCCGCCGCCATTCGTAGCCGAGGTCGAGAACGTGGAGGCCGTGGCCGGTTGCGCGCATTCCGTTGTCGCCGATCATCACGCAGGCGTCGTGGCTCTCGAGCATCGCCTCGAGGGAGGGGTCCATCGGCTCGCCCTCGATGGCCCGATCGAAACGTTCCTTGAGGATCACCTGCGCGAGAGCATTGCTCGTCATGGAACTGCGATCGAAGGCGACCGACCGGATCATTCTCGGCGGGACCTTGCTGAACAGCCGAACGCTGAGAACTTCTTTTTGAGTGCTGATCGAAACGCCGTCGGCGACCCGCTTGCCGGGAACCCTGAGGGCCTCGATCGACGAGACCATGATGGCGTGAACGTCTCCGGATGCGAGGAGTTCAGGCAGGAGCGATGGAACCTCGTAGACCACCTCGACGGGCGTCTCGCCCTTCTTGTCCTCGAAGAGGCGCACGAGAGGTTTGGCATTCAGGTAGGGGACGCAGCCGATTCGGTAATTCATGGAAATTTAGAATTTAGAATTTGGAATTTAGAATTTTGAGTTTAGAGTTTGGAGTTTGGAGTTTGGAGTTTGGAGTTTGGAGTTTGGAGTTCGGACCATTGGCTTTCAGACTTAGCGCTCATCTATGATCGGAAAATTCCAAATTCCAAATTCCAAATTCTAAATTCCAAATTCCAAGTTCACTCCGGCTTCCTCGCCACGGCAATCAGGCTGCTGCCCCAAGGAAGATCGAACCGCGAAATAAGCGATGCCTCGAGCGATTGGATTCCGATGAGCAGGGCGTTCATCCAACCCGGCAGGGCGACGAGCGAGGCTTTGGCTGGACCTTCTCGGCGCTTTTCGAAGAAGCGGACGACGACGACGATCGGGAACAGGAAAAAGACCGAATAGCTCAGCCGTTCGATCTGGAAGCCGGCGCGCACCAATCGATCTCGAAGCATCAGGCGTGTGTAGCGGCGAAAGTGCATCAGCGCGACGTCATGAGGTCCCCAGAGGCTCTGAAAGGCGGGCACGCTCATCACGAGGATTCCTCCTGGCTCAAGAACTCTGAATGCTTCCACGAATGCCCGGCCGTCGTCCTCGATGTGCTCGAAGACGTCGAGCCCAACGATAGCCTCGCATCGTCCCACTCCAAGCGGCATCGCGGTCGCATCTCCACGCACGAGCCGTTTGAGGCCGCGCCTCTTACAAAAGCTGAGGGCCAACGGACTCATATCGAGGCCGATCGGTTCGCCGCGATCTTCGAGCTCCTCGAGAACCACACCGGTCCCGCAGCCAACGTCCAAAAGCATTTGGCTTTTGCGTTCCCTTGCGCCTCCTGGAGCGAGAGGGGGAGAGAGAAAGCGATCCAAAAGCTTTAGAGCGATGCGGCGGCGCCCGACGAACCACCAATAGCGATCCTCCATCTCGAACATCCGGGTGTATTCAGATGGGTTCATTGTTGAGTCGGAGAGACGGATGATACGGTGAGATCGTGGCCGGATCCGCAAGTCCAGCCGTGGGAGGCCACCAACCGACTCACCGACTCACCTTTTCAGCCGGCTCGCTACGAAGCAGCCGCCGATTTTTTCCCTTCAAACGAAGTCCGATGAGATCGCGAAGGGCTCTCGGATAGTCTCGCCAGAAAACCACCTTCGATCCTTCCTGGTGAAACCAACGGATCGGGACTTCGTCGATCCGATAGCCGAGGTCGCGGGCAATCACGAGGGCTTCGAAATCGAAGCTGAACCCGTCCAATTTGCATCGCGAGAAGATGTCTTGGCAAGCCTTCCTTGTAAACATCTTGAACCCACATTGGGTGTCATGGATGCCCCGGACGGCGAGGGCCTGGATCAGCTTGTTCGAGGCCCTTCCGAGCATCTCTCGCAACCAGGGTTGGTGCTTTTCCAGCTTGCTTTCCTTGAGAGGCCGGCTGCCGATCGCGACGTCTGCGCCACCATGCATCCGCGCCAGTAGCTTTTCGGTTTCCTCCTGGGGAGTTGCCAGATCGGCGTCGCTGAAAAGAATAAGATCCCCGACGGCCGCCAGCATGCCGGTCCGCACGGCACAGCCTTTGCCACGGTTTGGCTTGTAGGCGATCAGGTGGAACTTCGCGTGAGCTTTTGCGAACTCCGCGACGATCGACTCGGTCCTGTCGGTACTGCCGTCGCTCACGACGGCGACGTCGTACGGATAGGCTTGCGATTCGTAGTATTCGTGAAGTCGCTCGAGCGTGGGCAGCAGGCGCACTTCTTCGTTGTATGCGGGGACGACCACGCTCAGGTGAGGCGCTTCCAAGTTCACCGATTCTACCGCCGCGCCAATACAAGCACAGCCACGATAACAAGGGCGCCGCCGGCAACGTGCCAGATTTGAAGCCGGGTGCCGAGAAAGAGGACGGCGATGATGGTCGAGACGAGAGGCTCGAGCGCGGAAAGGGACGAGGCTTCGACGGGAGTCACTCGCGAAAGGCCGGCCAGGAGGGCGCTGATCGCGATGACGGTTGCCACGATCGCGAGGCCAATCGGTCCGATCCAACCCGATGGTGCCGAGGGAATATCGAAGCCCGCAATGATCGAGGCGATACCGTATGTCGCCGCCGCCGTCGAAATGATCACGAGGGCGGCGACGCGGGCATCGATGCCCACAAGTACGGACTTACCGCAAACCAGGTAGGCGGCATAGAAGATGGCGGTTCCGAGCCCGTAGATCGCCGCCATCGCGTTGATCTGATGCACCGGCCCCAGGATCAGCAGGGAGCCCGAGATGGCGCATGCCAGGGCTACGATTTTGGCGCCAGTGAGCCTTTCGCGCAAGAACAGGACGGACGCGACAGTGACGAACGCGGGATATAGGTAAAGGAGAAGCGAAGCCGTGATCGGATCGCTGGCGAGGAGGCATTTCAGATAGGTGAACGACTGCCCGACGTAAAGGGCGCCGAGGCCGATCAACTGGAGGTACTTGACGCCCGGCGATAACAGCGCGTCGACGGCGGGGCGGTCGCCACCAAGACGGGAATTCCCTCGACGCGAAATCGGTACAACGAACAGGGACCCAGCCAGAATCAGGGCGGCGAGAGTGAACCGGTAGTAGAGGAGGGAAATCGGGCCGATGCCGGCGTCGTGACCAAGAATCGCGAAGAGCGAATACGTTCCGAAGGCGGTCGCGGAGAGGCAGACCAAGAACGTACCGGCAGGCCGCGACGATTTTGGATTTTGGAATTTGGACTTTTGGCCTGGGAGCGCGGGGTTCGGTCCGGTCGTCGAGTCCAATATCGAGAGCCCAGTTCGAGAGTCGGATCTAGCGAAGCGCCTGTTCAAGAAGCTCCACGTTCCCCATTGCGGCTTTTCTGAGTTCCGGCAACCTCTTCTCGACGATTTTTTCGTTGCGCTCCCTCGACTTCTGATGCTCGATGAAGATATCGAAGAGGCGCTGAGCCGTCAGCCCCTCGACCGAAGGCGCGGCGCCTACGTCCAGCACCTTGGCGAAGGCCGACACTTTCGGGTCGTAGCTGACCATGAGAGGAGCGATTCCAACCGTCGTCGCGAGGATGCCGGCGTGCAGCCGCATCGCGATCACCGCGTCCATTCGGGACAGGCGCTGCTGGAGCTGCATGGGCGTCTGCAACTTCCTCAAGTCTGGAATCTTGCCCCCTTGGGCCTTCGCAATCTCTTGGATGAGCTCGCCGTCATTGTTCTTGTCCATTTCCATCAGAACCGGCATGAAGTTGTTCTGGAAGAGCAGGCGAGTCAGCTCGCCAAAAAGCTGGATGATCTCCTTGTTCTTGCCGTGGGGCCGGACCGAGATTCCGACCGACTTCATATTGCCGACGTTGAAACCTTGTTGGTTTTCGTCGACCTTCGGCGCCGGCAGCAAGAAAGCCGAGTCAGCGGTCACCCGGGGATGCGCCTTGACACCCAGATCCTTTAGGGTCGCGACCGACTGGGGATCGCGCACCGCGATCACGTCGGCGGAAGCAAAAGCAGAAGCCGCCGCTCGGCGGCCGAGAAAGCCTTTTAGAGGGCCAATCCCCTGGCCCAGCAGGATCACCTTCTTGCCCCTTGACTTGGCAATTTTAACGAGTTGGGAATAGTAGGCCACGCTCGCGAAGCTCGTCACGTCTTGGAAGATGCTCCCCCCCGGATAGACCAGGGCATCACAGCTCTCGATCGCGTCTTTGACCTTGTCCATCTCTTTGCGGGGAACGGACCGCAGGCCGTAGAGCCGGAAGGTCTCTTCGGGATGACCACTCAGGACGGTGAGTTGATGGCTGGTGTTGCCGAGGCCGGCGATCAGGCCCAACAGGATCGCATCGTCGCCGATGTTTCCGCTACCGAAGTAGCCAGATAAGACCAAGTGGGCCAAGTGGTATTAGTCTCCCGCAGGGAGCCATCGCTTAGCGACCGCCCACACCGCCAGACCAATGATACAGCCAGCGACCATTCCAACGCCAACTCTCATGAGGCTTAACACAACCGGCGTATGAATGTGGCACATCGTGTTGACGACGTCGGTTTGTCCGATCGCGCCTCCGGCGAGGAATAGGGCGGCAGTCAGCCCCCCTCCTCTTGCGGCGATGGCTTGTGCGCCGGAGGAGGAGAGAGCAGGGGGTTCCGGCCCTTCGGGCGAAACCTCTTCCCTTCGTCGTCTGCCTGCCAGAAGCATCCCGATCCCGATAACCAGGAGCGGATGGCCAACCATAAACTCCTTGGTGCGAGGTCTGACCAGGAGGATCTGATCGAGCAGGAATCGCATCTTGAGCTCGAGGTCGCTAACTCCGGCCGGATTGTCGTTGCCAGTCCGGCTGGACATGAATGCGAGCGCGGCGAGAATCAAGATCGCAACAAGCGCAGAGGCCCAGGTCATCGGATTCTTGAAGGCAGCTTTCAGATCGGTTCCCCGCATCAGGAAATAGATGGCGACGACGGCGATCGGAAGGAAGACGGCAAGCTTGACACCCTCGAATTGGGCTGCCCGAATGAAATAGGGCAGCTCATTGAGTAAGCCGGCGACGGCCAATCCACCGACGACGCTAACCAGGGAAACGACGACGAAAAGGATAATGGTCGAGAGCCACGGATCCTTCGCCGGCGGCTTCATCGAATCCAATACGATGAAGGCTGCAATCGGGAAGGCGATCGCGGCGAGCAGTGCCGTATAGGGCCGGCCATGGTGGGTCACGGCAAGACCCCCAATCGCGGTCGCCAAAACGAGCACACCGATCTGCAACGATCTGTTCCTGACGAACGTCGCCCCAACAAAATAAACGGTCGGTACGATGCTAAGGCCGATTAGCAGGAAGAGCCAGGTCGGAACCTTCGGGTCTTCGAACGGATGAGCGGTCCCCCTCTCCAGTCCCTGGTTGGTGCAGTCCTTATCGATCCTTCTGATGAAGTCGTCAAGTGAAGCGAGTGGGGTCGGCGCGGCAAAGGATAACGGCCTCACGAGGAGCACCCTCATCCCCCTCTCTCTCGCCGCAAGGGAGTATCGCTCGACCGCTTCGTCGGGCCGCAGCTTGTCCAGTTCGGCCGCCTGAGCCGAGTGAAGCCGCACGACGCTGGCCGGCACCATCTGGAGAACGTTCTCGTCGCCGCCGAGCTTGGAGAACTCCGGACTCGCATACAGCATGCCGAGCTTCTCCAGCTCGTCCGTCATGTCCTTCAGGGCTTCGCGCCGGCCGAGGACCTGGTCGCCCATCGGAAGGAAGATCGTCGCGCCAAGTTCGTGCGCCCAATCGAGCGTCTGCCTGACGTAGTTCGAGCTGACGCCCGGCGGATTGGCCATTCGGGCGACGATGGCAAGGCCGGCCTTCTTGATCGTGGCGCATTGGTCGGGGTTGAGGCCTACCGGTGTAGCGCGGATCGTGGTTGGACTTAGGCTGCGGAAGTCTAGGGCAAAAACGCTCTCGCTCGGAAAGCGGCCGGCAATGAATCGCGGAAAGCGGATTCCAAACGCACGCATGAGCCGCGCCCGGTCAGCCTGTTGATCGACGACGAAGAGGCCAGAGCGAAGGTCGCCGTGGCCCGAATTGATCATGTCGACGACGTACTCCTCGGACAGAACCACCGACCCGAGCCCTTGCGCCTTCAGTTGAAGGAGGGCTTCGTCCATCGACTTTCCCTGCGCGGCAGCAAAGGACTCGATGGTCTCGTACTCGACCGCGATGCTAACGGCCCGATTCCGCTCCTCGACTCGATAGCGGTAGGAGATCGAGAGCAGTGACAGCAACGCTGTCACGAGGATCGCGACGGGAAGCCAGCGAGGGATCGTGGGCGGGTTCATGTCCTCGCCGCCAAATACCTCAACACCGCAATACCGCCCATCTACAATTCATATTCAAATTCGTGTTCGCGTCCCTTCAGGATTTGGGACCGCCCGCCCATAACCAGGACGGTCAGCATCCCCGCGAGGAATCCGCCGATGTGTGCCCAGTTCGCCACTCCCTGCTGGGGCGCGAGGATCTGATACACGAACCACAATCCCAACAAGACCCAGGCCGACACCTCGAAGGTTAGAAACGCTAGCAGGGGCACAAAGATTTCAATCTTATTCCCCGGGAACAGCAAGAAGTAGGCGCCGAGGACGCCGCCAATTGCGCCCGATGCGCCAAGGACGGGGATCTGGGAGTGACTGTTGACGAATATGTGAGCCATTGCGGCCGAGACTCCCCACGCGAAGTAGTAGAGCGCATAGCGAGGCGACCCCAAAGCGGCCTCGATCCCGGGCCCGAAGACCATGAGGAAGAGCATATTTCCGACGATGTGGAGGAGGCTCGCGTGCATGAACATCGAGGTCAGGATCGTGACGAGGGCAAACTTTGGCTCCTCTCCTCGAACGGCCATGACGACGTCGCGGGGCCGCATCGCCAGATCGGCGAAGGTGATGCTCGGGCCAACGAGGTGGCCCTGCCGGTCCCATAGGTAAACGAGGACGTTGAGAGCGATGATCGTCCAGGTGACAACCGGCAGCGCCTTTGTGATTCGGTTGTCGCGAATCGGGATCATTGCCTGGGGAAGTCTACCGCCGGATCCGCTCACCTGAAGGTGGACGCCACGTTGCGGGCCTTTCCCGCGCTGAGGCTGTGGTTCAATCCGGGGTCCTTCGGCGCCTCAGGGCGCCAGCAGGATGACTTGGGTCTGGGATCCGCCCGCCTGAAGGTGGACGCCACGTCGAACCCTATCGCGCCCAGATTTTGTGTTTACGCCAGTGACGAGCGACGCGAACCAGGTAGCCGAACACATTAAACACGTCTCGATAGAGGTCGATCACGGCCGCCGCCTCTTCTCCAAGCCTGCGTCTGGCAAGCAGGGAGGCCGAATCGTAAACCAGATAGAAGAGGTAGCTGCTGTTCGCGCCAAGGAGGAATGCGGCGCGATGAGTGTCCATGCCGATCGAGATGGCGACGACGGCGAGCGCCACGCAGGAAGCGATGACGCTCATCAAGAACTGGCCGACGAAGCTAAAGTCCCGTCCGCAGCAGAGCGCGTACAGAACTGAGCAGGCCGCGCCTACGAGGATGCCCCATACCGGCCATCCCGAGCGATCGAGGGTGCGAAACGCCGTTGCCAGCAGCGTGACGAGAATTGGAAACAGGCACAAGGAAAAGATCTGATCCATGCGGGTGGCGCGCATCGAGATCCGAACCATCGACAGCATCAGCAGCACGGCACCGATCGACACCGCGAGAACGGGGAATGGGAGCGTGGGCAAGGCAATCGTCGACAGCCCGCCGATCATGATCAGGCTGAGGAAGTGCAAGACCGCAACCCGACGGACAAACCCGAGGCGAGCGCGATACGACTCTTGCGTCAAGTTTCCCGGGACTTCGATCGGCGCCGGGATGTAGTTCGGGACATACATTGGAATCTGTGGGGCAAAGGATTATGGGCCGATCGCCGCTAGCCGCCGCCCGTCTTGCGGCCGCCTCGGTCGCCGGCCCTCGAACTGGCGGGTTTCGCGCGCGGCTTCGGGGGAATTCCGGTCACCATGATCTGTTTCGTGACGATTTGACCGTGAACCCAAGCGCTGACGGTAGCGATGCCCGGCTTGACCGGCTTTAGAAGCCCGCCTTGGTCGATCCAAGCGCCGCCCTGGGCGCTCCAAAGTACGTCCGCATCTGGAACCGGCTTGTCGCCTTCGACGGCGTGAAGGGTCAGCGTGCCGTTCATGTCAAGGGTGGCGGGGCCGTCGATCACTACGGCGATTTGACTCTTTGGCTGTTTGGGGCCGAAGAAGAAGATCCCGTTGCAAACGGGGCGCTCGAATCCGTCGCTTGGCCGGTTGATTGTGACACCGAGGATGTTCATGTCGGTGCTGCCGCCGCCGTCGAGGTTGATCGCATCGCGACAGCCGAGCTTGAGCATCACTTCCGCGAGTTCCGCGATCGTCGCGCCGTCGCTCGTCGGCTGGCGACCGTCAACCGCGACAAACCAAACATCGCCCGCCGCCGTCTTTCCGACCGCGCTCCTCGGATGCCGCTGCTTCGTGAAGTCGTCGCGAAATCGTTCGATGTCGGCATCCGGCGCGATCGAGCCGTTGCGAACCAGGAACGGCCCCGCGCTCACAAGCTGGTCGATTTTCGAGAAGTCAAAACCGCCCGACTGGAATCGGATGGTAACCCTGTCGTTTGGACGCAAGGACGTGACCTGCCCGATCTTGTTGCCCTGGGCGACGAGGACTGCGAAACCTTTCGGAACGGCGACGCTCACCTCGTCGGCGGTCATGTTCTGGACCACCCCGGTGCTTGTGCCGTTTGGGCTGAAGTCCGCCTTGTCGATGCGGATGAAGACATGGACGTTCGGACTTTTTGCGAGCGAGAACGCGGTGGTTTCCGTGTTGAGCGTGATGCCGTTCTGAGGGCACTCACCATCGACGTTGTCGATTTGAATCGAAGTGCCGGCGACTTCGCAGTAACCCTGAAAGCTGGCGAATCCAAACGCCCCCGATCCGATTTCGTTCGTCCAACCAAAGCAAGCCCGATTGACAGCAGGAGTGCTGACCAACTCGCCGGATCGCACCATCGATCCGATGGGATCGCCGGTGTAAGGGAAAAAGCTGGCGTTGATCCCGGCAATGGCGCCCTGCTCCGCGACCATTTGGCTCACAGTCTCGCAGCCTTTCGCCGCGGTCTCGGCATAAACCGTATGACCCGCGAGATCGGTCATCGCCTTCGTGGGCGAGCCGGGAGTGAACCTGAGAGCATGGATGACTCGGGGAATGGCGGTATCGATTTCCATCCGGTACACGAGCCCGGGCGCAATCGGCTTTTCCCAGACCTGCGCACCGGCAACTCCAGCGAGAAGTAGCAGCAGGAAAGAGAATCGTCTCATGGTGGTTACCCTGATTCGGCGAATGAGCGCGAAATGTCAGTCGCACACAGACTCAAGATACGACAGCGTCCCCGCATTTGCATCCAGGCGCGCGCGGATTCCCAGCGGAAGAGTCAGCATGTTCTTGCAGTGCCCAAACGGGAAGTCGACAATAGTCGGGACGTCCAAGCCCCCCAGCCGGTCTCGCACAATCTCGCGCCATGGCTTCGGACCGATGCTTTCGTCCGCCTTCTCGTCCGTTCGCGTCATTTCACCGACAACAATGCCGGCGGCCCGCTGAATCATGCCGGTGAGGCGCAGGTGAGTGAGCATCGCATCGACCCGATGCGGGTTTTCATCCACGTCCTCGATCAGCACGATCCGGTCTCGACAGTCGAGCGGGTCGGGGGTGGCGATGCTATCGGTAAGCAAGCACAAGCAGCCGCCGGTCACTACTCCCTCGGCTTGGCCCGGCGTCATCATGGTTCCTACCGGGGCCGCCGGCACAATTGGGTTCTCTCCCTGGATAGCATTTAGGAACGACTGCCACACCCACGGCTCTCGCTCGACACTGAAGGTGATGGCCATCGGCGCATGGATCGTTGGCAGTCCTCGGCGATTCAAAGCCAGGTGCAGCGTCGTGACGTCGCTGAATCCGAGGAACATCTTGCCGGAGGCGGCAATCCCGCCCAAATCCAGATGTGGCATGAGTCTCGCGCATCCATAACCGCCGCGCGTGCACATCACGGCGTCGACTTCGGGGTCGCTGAATGCGTCTTGCAGGTCCTGCGCCCTCGCCCGGTCAGCACCGGCGAGGTAGAAATCGGAATCGAAAGCATGTTCGCCGATGCTGACCACGTATCCCGCGCTTTCCATTAACGCGACAAAGGCCTGCACCTTTTCCGGAGCGATGGGCGACGCCGGAGAAACCAGCCTCAGCCTAGCCCCCGCTTGCAACGATTTGGGCTTTCTGATCCCTTGCGTGGATGAATGCACCTCGTAAAGATAACGAACTAGCCGGCCGCATTGTCTCGGCTCGTCCGAATCACAAGCCAAGTCGACGCCACCGCGGCAATGGCCCAGGCGGCCAAGCCGCCGTGCTCAACGGTCAAGAAGACTGTCGACAGAGCTGACCCGAGAATCGAAATCACCCAGCCTTTGAGCTCTCGCAGCACCAATCCGCCCGAGAGAGCGGCGAGGCCGGCTCCGGCCAGAGTCGCGACTTGAGGAGCGGTGTAAGCGGACAGGGTAGGAATCGCCAGCAGCGCGACTCCGAAGGCCACCGAACCCCAAAATGCGCGAGCCGGCGTCAACACCAATGCGGCGAGCGCAAACAGAAACAGGGATACGGGAAGCATGGCAAGGGTCTTGTCCAGAAGCTGCGACTGCAGGTCCGCCCTCGGAAACACAAGGGAGATCGCCTGGGAGGTCAGCACGTCTTTGAGGCGCCACTCCGCTCTCGAGCCCGACATCGACGAGGGATAGATTCCCGACTTCGAGAACTTAGGCTCCTGCGAACTGGTGGTAGTCAAGTGGAAGTCGCCAATCCTCCGCCGCTCGCTCCCGAGCCGGTAGTCGAACTGAGCGGCTCCGCTCACCCGATAGTGAACGTGCGCCAAAACCGGTGTTCCCGGCGCGACTTGCCCGGTCCAAGCATACTGGCCGCGCTCGTCCGGTTCGGTGACCCGCTTGCCCTCGATGTCGATGTAGAACTCCTGGACGGTTCCTCCGCCTTCCGGAAGATCGAACACGAAGCGCATTGGAGCGGTCTCGGCCCTCGGATTCTTAAACCGGAACTCGCCTTTGAACTCGGCGTTATAGTGGCGGCGGCCGCTGGGCGCGCCCTCGTCTTGGAAGCCAATCTCGATGTCCGCGCCATCGGCAGCGACGGGCAGTTCGTCGCGGCGGGTCAGCTCGCGGGTGAATATCACGTTTTGACCCGAGCGTTTGAAGCTATCGACGAGCTTGAGAACGTTCTCTGCCGAGGGGTCCTGGAGGTAGGGCGAGAGAACTTGGATCCCCTCGGCGCCGACTCGGGTCGCAAAGTCGGGCGGAAGGGTGAGAGTTCGGGTGTAGGTCTTGTCCTCGATCACAGCGATGGCCGGGGCAAACTGAACGACGCCGCTCAGATTCGGCTCACGTCTTCGACTCGCGGAGGCCTCTTGGATGGTCTGACGCCTCGTCTCGACCGTTTTGGTTGCCTCGACGATCACGCCGCTGAGGATCAGAGTCGCGAAAACCACCAAAGTGAGGGCGCCAATCCTGCCGCTTACGGACCTAATGCGCTGGGCAAAGCCAGCCTGACCCTCGGGATCGATCTTGCGATACGCCAGCCACACCGCAGCGCCGCCCAGAATCGCAAAGACGATCAGAGGCAGGAATTGCTTGAGAATATTCGCGGTCTCGAGGATCCACCGGTATGCCGCGTCGACGAAATCTTGCACCATCTAGGGTCTGACGCAGGGTGAGCCCTCCTGTTATCATCTTGCGAACGGAAGCGCCGGGAGGCAACCAGGATCGTGGTTCCGGCGCCCCGCCGGATCGGGGAAATCGCCGGGACGGCGAAACCACCGTTAGGCCCGAATGAGCTTCAAGAGCTCCTCGGTTTTCGCCTTCATCAAAGCCTCGTCGCCGCGGGTCTCGACGTTCAACCGGATCACCGGCTCGGTATTCGATCCTCGCAGGTTGAAGCGCCAGGTTGGAAATTCGACGCTCACGCCATCCAGGTGATCGATCTTGCCGTCCGAATACTGCTTCTCGACTCGATCGAGAACCGACTTTACGTCAGCGACGGTCGAGTTGACTTCGCCCGAGCAGGGATAGTTACGGATCATCTCGCTGACCAACTCATGTAGCGAGCGGCCGGTTTTGCTGACGAGCCGCGCGATCAAGAGGAATGGGATCATGCCGCTGTCGCAGTACCAATGAGCTTTGAAGTAATGATGCGCGCTCATCTCGCCGCCGTAAACCGCGTCCTCGGCCCGCATCTTCTCCTTGATGAACGCGTGCCCGCTCTTGCACACGACGGCTCGTCCCGCGAGGCGATTCACGATGTCGAGGGTGTTCCAAGTCAGGCGCGGATCGTAGATGATCGTCTGTTGCGGATCTTCGTGAAGAAGGGCCTGAGCGAGGACCCCGACGATGTAGTAACCCTCGATAAAGGTTCCGTGCTCATCGAAGAAGAAGCAGCGATCGTAGTCGCCATCCCACGCTACACCGAAGTCGTAGCGCGCGGATTTCATGGCTTCGATCGTCATCGCGCGCGATTCTTCGAGGATCGGGTTCGGAACGCCGTTCGGGAAACCTCCGTCCGGTTTATGCCGGATCTGGTGGACCTTCAGCGGAAGGTCCGGAAGCAGCTGATCGAGGGCCAAACCCGACGAACCGTTGCCGGGATCGGCGAGAACGAGGAGGGCTTTGAGATCGCCCGGCGGAACGATGCGCAGCAAGTGGCCAACGAAGTCGCGATAGCAATCCTTGTCTTCTTGGCTGCCCTGCCCGGTTCTTTCCCACTTCTTCTCGAAAGCGCGGCGCTCGATGTCGGTCAGGCCAGTATCGCCCGAGATCGGGCGGGACTCCTGCCTCACCATCTTCATCCCGTTGTATTCGGGCGGGTTATGGCTCGCGGTGATCATGATCCCGCCGTCATAGCCGTAGAAGGCCGTGGCGAAATAGACCATCTCGGTGCCGATCATCCCGAGGTGCACGACGTCGACGCCGGCATCGTTTAGCCCCTTCGCGATCGCTTTGTAGAGGTCGGGCCCGCTCAGCCTGATGTCATAGCCGATGCAGACTCTTTTCGCTCCCGTCTGGTCCGCGTAAGCGCGACCGACGGCGTAGGCGATTTCGAGATTCAGCTCCGACGGAACCTTGCCGCGCACGTCGTAGGCTTTGAAGCAGGCAAGGTATTGGCCCATTCGCGGCAAGGTTTACCCGAACTGGGAACGTGTGGACAAAGGCGCCAACCCTTCCATCAGCTCCCTCCCCTTCCATCACAATAGGGACATGGGACTACTCGGCGCGCACATGAAGGCATCGAAGGGGCTCGGGAATGCCCTGCGCGAGGGAAAGTCGATCGGTGCGGAAGCGGTCCAGGTCTTCACGAGCAGCCCACAGATGTGGCGAGCTTCGAGCGCGACCCAAGACAAGATCGACGATCTCAACCGGGCACGTGAGGAGACCGGCCTCACCGATATCGTCAGCCACGACAGCTACCTCGTCAACTTGTGCGCCCCAGAGCCGGATATCAGGCAGAAGTCCTACGACGGACTCAAGGGCGAGATGATCCGCTGCGGCACCTACAAGATCCCCTATGTGGTGAGTCACATGGGCTCTCACAAGGGCCAAGGCGAACAGTACGGGATCAAAGTAGTCTCCGAACAGACGCTTAGGCTCCTGGACGAAACGCCGCCCGAAGTGATGCTGCTGATGGAGACGACGGCGGGGTCGGGTTCGGCTCTCGGGGCGACTTTCGAGCAGCTAGCCGCAGTTCTCGATCTCTGCAAGAGGCCGCCCAGACTAGGCGTCTGCCTGGATACCTGTCATATCTTCTCCGCCGGCTATGAGATCAGAACCCGCGAATGCTACGAAATGGTTTTTGAGCATTTCGATAATCTGATCGGCCTCGAGTTGCTAAAGGTCTTCCACTTTAACGACAGCAAGAAGGGCCTTGGCAGTCATGTCGACCGCCACGAGCACATCGGAAAGGGCGAGCTTGGTCTGGAACCGTTCCGGTTCCTCGTAAACGACGCTCGCTTTGCCAACACTCCGATGCTGCTGGAGACCGAGGTCTCCGGACACGCGTCCGATTTGGCAACGCTGCGCGGGCTAGTGATGTCCTGATTCCCCTGATTGGAAGTCAGAACCAAATTGCCGAACGATGAGGACTAGCCAGCCTTAAAGGGCGGCCCCAGGAGCTTCTTGAATTGGTCCGACTGCTCGGGAGTCAGGACTTCGCTTAGAGCGCCGTTGGTATCGGATTGGACCTGCTCGAACTGAGCGGAGACCTCCTGAAACACGACAGTGCCTTGTGACGCGTTCGCCTGCATTTCCGCGATCTGCTGGTCGCGTTGGGCCTTAATCTGGGTGATCCTGGTCTTTTGCTCGTCGGACAGGTTCAGCTTCTTTTGGAGGTCCGTTGCGAAGAGAGCCTGATTGCCTTGGACCTGCCATGCGATCTCAGCCAGCCGCGCCTTCTGTCGACTCGTGAGCAGTTCATCGATCTTTGCCTGAGTCTCCTTCTTCTGTTGCGCCTGGAGGTCGCTAACCGCGACGGGATTGCGACGATTCTGCATCCTGGCTTGCTGCAAGTCGGCCTGCTGGCGATCGTGAAGCCGGTCGAAAGTTCCCCGCTGGGCAAGCTCCAAGAGGAGGTCGTGTTGGACGTCCTTGCGGAAGACGAGTTGGGTGGGATCGGATTGGGATGCCGCTCCATCCAGGATTCCTTGGATCAACGCGGCGGCGCGCTGTTGTTGCCGGCCATTCTGCCTCGGGGTCGTCGGTTGGGCAAGCGCGAACCCTCCGAGGCAGAGCAAGGTCGCGATTACAAAGGCTAGTCGGACGAATCTCATCTCACACTCCGGTGTCTTCTATACGTTAGACGACCGGAGTGAACAAACGATGAACCAGGGGCCAGGGTCCGGGCGCCTAGCGACCCCCGCCGGAGGCGGCTTGCCCCTGCCTTGGCAACATCGCCGGCGCGCAGGCGAGATAGTAGGATACGCACGCGTGGTTCGTCCCCGACTGAACGAGATACTCTGGGATCGCCATGTCGAAGCGGTCGTTCTGAGTGTGGTGCACTAGCTGGTAGTTCGACCGTCCGGTTTCAATCGTGAAGAATCCAGGTACGCCGACCGCGTTGAACGAGGCGTGGTCGCTGCCTCCGCCGCGTGGCATCGAAGCTCCGGCGACGAATTTCTCGGGCATATCGGGAAAGGCCAGATTCATCGGCGCAAATGCCTGTTCCATCATCGCCTGCTGCGAGGCAAGGCCGACGTAGCCGCCTTGATAGTTAGTGCCGCCGTCGTCGACGAGCACCGCCGATATCTTGTCAAGGTCAGCCTTGTGATCCCGGACGTAGCCTTGCGAACCGAAGAGGCCTTGCTCCTCGCCGGTCCAGAGGATGAAGCGGATCGTGCGCCGAGGCCTGGCATGAACGGCGGCTAGGATTCGAGCGGCTTCCACGGTCGTGGAGGTTCCAACCCCATTGTCGAGCGCGCCCTGAGAGCCGGGGCCATCCCAACTGTCGAGGTGACCGCTCACGATGACCATTTCGTCCGGCTTGTCGCTTCCCGGCAAGTCAGCGACGACGTTATAGTTTGAGATCGGACCGGGGCGGAAGCTGTGATTAATATCGAAGGCCAACGTGACCGCCTTGCCCGCGCCCAGGTACTTGTCGATCGCATCCATGTCGGACTTCCGAATCATGATCTGGACGTCCATCGGATGCTTGTCGAAAGTCTTGTCACGATAGCTGCCCGATGTCACGCAGAGCTCGTTGCGGCTGGGATAGACCGCGCCAAGGATGCCTGCCCCGGCGATGGCGGTGCGCAAATCGGCGGCCGCTTTCTCTTCAGCGGTTGGCGCGGGCGGGGTCTCGCCGGGGCGCAGCCGCGGAGGGCGAGGCGGGGCGGACTTGTAAATCACCCACGCGCCTTTAAGCGAGGACTTGGCCTTGTTGAACTCATCCATCGTGGTCGGCGCGTAGACAGCCTGACCTTGCTTGCGGCCGTGAGTGCCTTCGGTCCAAGACTGGGTCGTAAACTCGAAGTCACGTGCGATGGGAGCCACCATCGCGCCCGAACATTTGCCTCGGTCGAATCCAACGGGGTACTCGCCCCATTTTTCGAGATGGACGTTGGAAAGACCATAAGATCTGAACTTGGCGAGGGCCCACTGTTCAGCCCGCTCGAGTCCGCTCGAACTCGTCAGGCGGGGTCCGTTATCGGTCAGCTCCTTAAGGATTTGCATGATCCCGCTGTGGTATTTGCCTTCCTGGACGATCCGCTGGGTGATGATCGGATCGCGCTGATCGACGGGGGCCTCCTGCGCAAGAGCTTGAGAGGCGAAGAAAGCGATAAAAAGCGATGCGCCAATGCGCGGCCGGGAAGGATTCCACATATCAAGGCAAATATAACCCAATTGGCCGAATCCTATGAGCGCGTGACAGCGTACAGTCACCAGGCCCTGCAAGCGCGGGGAGGGAGGCTTCATGCAACGCCTTTGGATTTTCGCACTGGTTTTCTTCGTGGCGCTCGCCGGCTGCGGCGGCCTTAAAGCCAAGCTCGTAGGCTCCTGGAAGATCGACCCAACCTCGCTCAAGTCACCGATGTTGGACCAGCTCAAGTCGAATCCTCAGGTGGCTGCCGCGATCAAGAAGGGAGTCGAGTCGACCCGTCTCGAGCTCAAGGAAGACGGTACTGCGAAGCTAACGAGCACGGAGGGAGGCTCGGCTTTGGACGGAAAGTGGAGCCTTAACGGCGACAAGCTCAGCGTGATATTTCCCGCCGCCGGTTCCAATGCACCTACCGTGTCCGTCAATTCCGATGGCACCAAGATCCACCTCGTTCAAGGGGGCCAAATATCGGCCGAGATGGATATGGTGAAGGCCTAGGTCTTAGTCAGATATCTGCTGTGCGACTGAGTTCAGCGAGAACGAGCGTAAACTCATGGCCGTGATGCATCGGCTTTGGATTCTCACACTCCTTGGTCTCGCACTCGCCGGTTGCGGGGGCTCAAAGGTCTCGATCGCCGGCACCTGGAAGTTCGATACCGCCAGCGCGAAGCTGACCCTTCCCGACGTCGTGCGGATGAATCCCATGCTCCATGCGGCGGAGACTGGGCTCGGGACGACCCTCGCACCGGTCAGATTCGATTTCAAAGGGGATGGATCCGTCGCAGCCACCGGAGGTCCCGGTGGCGCCCAGTCAGGAAAGTGGACGCTCGACGGCGACAACCTCTCCGTAAATCTCGACAACACGCCGGGCAAGGAGGGCGTGCCAACGTTCAAAGTGGATTCCTCCGGATCGAGGATCCACTTCAAACAGGACTTAGGGGAGCGCGGCTCGCTCGAAGCCGACCTGGTAAGGGCTTAGTGCGTTTCGCGCCGATCGCTACCAGCCGCGAACGGCCAACTGCTCCTTCTCCTGAAGCGAGCTGGCGCTGATCCCGACCATTGGCTCGCCAAGGTTGCGGCTGATTTCTGCGAGCTTCTTAGGCTCTTTGTGGAAAAGCACCGCCTCGACCATCGCGACGGCGCGCTTGGCCGGATTGCCCGACTTGAAGATGCCCGAGCCGACGAAGACGGTTTCCGCGCCGAGCTTCATCATCATCGCGGCGTCCGCGGGCGTCGCAATGCCCCCGGCCGAAAAGTTGGGTACTGGTAACTTGCCTGTTTCGTGGACTCCGCGAATCAGTTCGAGCGGAGCCTGGTGCTCCTTGGCGAGAACGTAAAGTTCATCCTCCCGCGCACCTTGAACCCGGCGCATCTCCGCCATCAGCGTCCTCATATGGCGCACAGCTTCGACGACGTCTCCAGTGCCGGCTTCGCCCTTGGTTCGGATCATCGCAGCGCCCTCGGCGCAGCGCCGGAGGGCCTCTCCCAGGTTGCGGCATCCGCACACGAAGGGGACGGTGAAGGCATGCTTGTCGACATGGTTCTCCTCGTCGGCCGGGGTGAGCACCTCGCTCTCATCGATGAAGTCGACTTCGAGGGCTTCCAGTATCTCGGCTTCGACGAAGTGGCCGATCCGGCACTTCGCCATGACCGGGATATCGACAACAGCCTTGATCCCGAGGATCATCTCGGGATCGCTCATTCGAGCAACCCCGCCGTCGCGACGGATGTCGGCAGGCACACGCTCCAGGGCCATGACCGCGACCGCTCCCGCGTCTTCGGCGATCTTGGCCTGGTCTGGCGTCACGACGTCCATAATGACGCCGCCTTTGAGCATCTCGGCGAGTCCAACCTTTTCTCGCCAGGTTTTCTTTGCGGTGATGAGGCTGCCGTTCGTTTTCATGTTCGTAAATGCCGCCGCCGCGCGAAGCGGTGGGATAGACGGTAGTATACCGTTTGCCGTGGCGTCCATCTTCAGATGGTCGATAGGTTCGGACTTGCCCACCAAAGGGATTGCCCACCGGAAGGTGGACGCCACGTCATCTCAGGGCCTCGATCAAGGGCCCAACTCCAAAACGGACCGGATCGGTGCAAGGCAGGCAAAGCTCGTCCTCGGTAGCCTTCACCGCGTCCCCAGCTTCAGACTTGCCGAGATGAGATGTGTTAAGAGCGATCCCGATTGTCTTCGGCCTGGGGTAGATGCCACAAACCTCGGCGACGTCCTCGCAGAGCCTGATGAAGTCGCGCAGAGGTGGAATCGGGATCTCGGGATGCCGCCTCAAGGCGGTCTGGCCGGCGCGGTGGCACATCACGATATGGGTCGGGCAGGAGCCTCGAGTCAATGGCAGCGGGCTCGTGCTGGCGGGATGGATGTAAGAGCCCTGCCCCTCGATGATCACGACGTCGGCGTCGGAATACCGGAGCACTTCGCGTTCGACCGCGCCGGCCGCGAAATCGACGCGGATCGCGTCGAGGGGAATACCCGCGCCGGTCACGGTGATGCCGATCTGGCCGGTTGCGACGAACTCGGCTTTTGCGCCGCTCTCAATCAGTCCCCTTTGCAGTTCCAACCCGGCTGTCATCTTGCCGATCGCCATGTCGGTGCCGAGCATCAGCACGCGCTTGTTGTTGAGCTTCCCGGCTAAGCCAGAGGCGGTGCCCAAGCCCGGTGGCTCGACTCGGACGTCCCAAACCCATTGCCCAGGTCGCAGCTTTGGATAGCGGGGTGCGAGGAGGTCGTGAAGACCATTGACCAGGCTCAGACCCCAGTCGACGGCTTCATCCAGCGCCCCGTACCAACTCGATGGGATCAGGCCGCCCGGCGGCGCGATCCCAAGCACGAGAACTTCGGCGCCCATGTCCACGGCCTCCCGGATCGTGCCGACTATCGGCGCCGATCTTGGCGAGCGACCAAAATCCGCGATGTCCCGTCCGACGAACTTCGTGTCGATCACGCAGGAAATTGGATTCGGTGAGTAGCGCAGGACGCCGAATCCCATTTTTCCAGTATCTTGATCGGACGAACCCTCCATGTAAATGGCGAGCTTTTGCGAGCGGTTCAGCATCGACCCAACCTTGGAATGTCATCCGGAGACGCATCCGAAGCGAGCTTGCGAGCGAAGAATGCGATTGAAGGATCTAAAGCCAGTATCCCGTTGCGCTCGAAAGCAATAGCCGATTGTCGGCAGATCCTTCCATGCCGCCAAAAGCCCCCCTCCCTTGTCGGGGTCCATTTGCGGCTCTCAGGATGACACCCCCCGTTTGGTGTTTTGTCGGTAGGAATTACTTTAAGTCCTCCACCAAGCCGGCGCCATGCCCGGGCGCTTCGGTAGGCACGATCCTTCCATCGATCATGGGTGCGCCGTAGGCGGGATCCGGATTGAGATTCAGATGCGAGTCAAGGTCGATATGGTCAAACAAGGCCCCAATTGCCGCGCCCGCCGCGATCGCGACAGAAGACTCGCTCATACATCCGATCATCGTCTTCAAGCCGTGAGCTCTTGCCGTTGCGACGATCCGCAGAGCCTCGGTAATGCCGCCGCATTTCATCAACTTCAAGTTCACTCCGTCGACGCAGCCGGCAACCTTTACGACGTCGGTGGCGAACCGGCAAGACTCATCCACGAAGATTGGGGCCGGGCGATCCCGAAAGATCTCCGGCAAGTCGCCTTCCGCACCCTCGACGAGTGGCTGCTCAAAGTAATCCACGCCGCGTTCGGCAAGCCACTTCATCATCATCCGAGCCGTCGGCACATCCCAACCTCCATTCGCATCGACTCTCAGCTTCGGGTGAAAGGGTTTGGCGGCCTCGGCGGCAGCGAGGAAATGCGCCTGGTCGTAATCGGTACCGTTCGGCGATCCCAGCTTGATCTTCAGGCATTTCGCTCCCGTCCTTGCGAGAAACTCCGCTGTGCGCACCCGCGTTACCTCGGGCGGATTCAGGCCAGCCGTGATGCTGGTTTCCACCTGCTCCTTGGGCAGCCCGAGGAGACGATAGAGGGGCATTCCCGCCTGTTTGCCAAGAAGGTCCCAGAGAGCCGTATCGAGCGCCGCCATCGCGGGCGGGTCGATGCCGGCGTCCTTCATCTCCTGCCAGAGGGTGTGAGGCGAGGTTGGGACATTTCCTCCCAAGCTTGCGGGAGCTTGCTCAAAGCTTGACCTTGCGTTCCAGAACTCTCTAAGCTGAGCCTCGCCTCGCTCTGCGGTCCAGTCGGACGCCGTGGCTGGAGACAGCTCGCCGATACCCGTGAACGTCCCATCCGTGACGAACACGAACAGGTTTTCGGAGGAGCCCTGAGTGCCCCGACTGATCGTGAGGGGATGCAGCTTTTGCATCTCTATTCGGCGGAAGCTGATCTGGAGCATTGGAGGGAGGGGGAGGGGAGAGCGATGGAGTGATGGAGTGTCGAAGTGTTAGATTAACCCCAAACGTCACACAAACATGCGGAGTCAACTCGGCCCAGAGCGGCCGAGGATCAATTAGATTCCTCGTTGTTCGAGAATCGTCCAGATGCTACAATCGCGGCATGAAGTCCGGAGCCGCGCTTCTTTCTGTCGCCTTGTTCGCTGCCATACTTACCGGATGTAGTCACGACGCTCCCGCAGCGGCCGACAACGGAACCGCGACGCCACCTGCGAACGGTTCGGCCACGTCGACAAATCCCGCTTCAGGCGTCACCCCGGCCGCGACCCCGGCATCCACCGGCACGGCAGCTTCGAGCAGCGCATCGTTGCCGGCCCCAGACGCGAGTTCGGCGCAAAAGCCGCTCGTCTTCTTTTCCCAGGCTAACAGCGCCGATCCCTGGCGTCAGGTCTTCGACGCCGAGACCAAGGCAGAAGCGGAGAAGAATAAGGGCTACATGTCGTTCGAAGAGCAGCAGGCCAACGACGATCCCAGCCACCAGATCGACCAGATTGAAACGGCCCTCGTGAAGAGGCCGAAGGTCCTTCTCGTGAGCCCGGCAACGGTTGCCGTTCAGAGAGCGATTGAGGAAGCCCATGCGAAGGGAGTCTTCGTCGTCTTGCTGGACCGCAGCGTGGGCGGAGACAAATGGGACTGCTATGTCGGCGGCGACAATAACGACATCGGTTATCAGGCCGGCAAGTACATGGGCAAGAAGCTCGGCGGCAAGGGAATCGTTCTCATGATTCAGGGAATTGCCGACGCCCCACCCACAAAGGACCGCGCGAGCGGCTTCATGAGGGCAATGAACGAGTTCTCTGGCATTAAGGTGGTCAAGGGCGACAACTGCGACTACCAGCGTCAGAAGGCGCGCACGTACATGGAGAATTTCCTGCAGCGACACCAACCGTTCGATGCCGTCTACGCTCACAACGACGAAATGGCGATCGGAGCCTATATGGCGATGAAAGATGCCAACACCCCTCAGAAGGTCATCGTTGGGATCGACGGCTGCCAGATGGAGGTCGTTAACATGATCAAGGAGGGCAAGATCGACGCGAGCTTTAGCTATCCCGATCCGGGTCCCAAGGGAGTCGACATCGCCGTCAGCGCTCTCAATGGACAAATGCCGAAGGCCAAGAAAGTGCTCCTCGCCACCGAGATGATCACGAAGGAGACAGCCGACGCCTACGCCAAGAAGCACCCAAATCTGGCGAAGTGATCGGTACGGCTTTCTAGCGTCCACCCAGACCCGACAGGGTCACGCCTTCGATAAAGTAGC
>CAZNUL010000046.1:0-33600 GCA_964576205.1 uncultured Fimbriimonadaceae bacterium
CTTTTGCAAGCCGTGAGGCAGCATCACAAGCCCAAGCGCGATACGTAATAGGAGGGGCAAAGCATTGTCCGTCGTTGCAAGAATCCGTTTCATTTGTTTGCCTCCGACCAGTCCAATTCGGCCATAATACTTGTATAAGCAACTTTTGCCAACTCAATTTTTAAATGGCGTATTAGAATTAGAGATACAAGAATGGCAACGGAGCTATCGAAGCACGGTCTTGAAGCCTGGAAGGGGCTTTTGCTCGCGCATGCGACTCTTGTCGAGCAGATCGACCACGAGATGGCTCTGTCCAATCTGATTCCTCTTGATTGGTATGACGCCTTACTGGCTCTCGAGGACGCCCCTAACCATCGTATGAAGATGAGCGACCTCGCCGACCAGGTCCTCCTTAGTAAGAGCGGTCTCACTCGCTTGGTCGATCGCCTCGAAGCCAAGGGCTACATCAAGCGGGAAGGCTGCCGGGCCGACCGCCGGGTTGCCTACGCCGTGTTGACAGCCGAAGGCCTAAAGGCCCGCGAGAAGAGTTGGCCGACTTATCGGGCGGCCATCCAGGAGCATTTCGCTTCTCATCTCACGGACGAGGAAGCCAAAGTCCTTGGCAAAGCCCTGCTGAGGTTTATGGGCAAGTACCGCCAACGCGCTTGTCACGGATCCTAGGCTGGGCAAGCCGCCTGGTGGCTTGTAGCCCGAAGCCCGAAACCCTCGGTGTTCCAGGGGATACAGTAGAAAGGTGATATATCGCTGCGCCGCAACGATCGCCGTTGCCGTCTTAGCCGCGCTGGCATCGCCGCAGGATGCCAACGGAGTGCCCACGTCACTCTGGTCGAAGTTCAAAACCGGTGTCAACGTCACTCGCTGGTTCTGCTATCTCGGAAACCCCACTGACGAGAACCACTTCCGGACCTACCTGAACGACCAAGACTTCGCCGAGTTTAAACGTCTGCATGTGAGTTTTGTGAGGCTTTGCATCTCACCCGAAGTTGGCTACGACAACATGGCGAAGAACCTGCCATTTATCGATGCGGCGCTCGAACGATTCCATAAGGCTGGGATTGCCGTACTATGGGACCTTCACGATAACGGTCAGCTCAAACTCGACCAGCCCGGCCATGACAACTCCGGTTTTGTTCGATTCTGGGAGTCGATGGCCCGCCACTACTTGGGAAAGAGCGAGAACGAGGTCGTATTCGAACTCGTCAACGAGCCGGTATTCCGGACCAACCCAGAAGTTTGGTATGCGCTTCAGGAGACGACGGTCAAGGCAATTCGGGCCATCGACCCCAAGCGAACGATCATGATCGCAAGCACGAGCTGGGACGGCATCGATACCTTCCTCAAAATGCCAGTCCTAAGTGAAAGGAACCTCATCTACACGTTTCACTGCTACGACCCTTTCTTTTTTACTCATCAGGGCGCCTCGTGGGTAGGAGATCAGCCCAAGCTGTTCAAGAACGTTCCATTTCCGTCTAGCCCGGAAGCCGTATCCCAGATGATCGATCAGGTTCCCAGCCAGTTCCAGGGGACTTTGCGCTCCTACGGCGAGCAGCGGTACGACGCTAACTATCTGCGTGACAGAATCGGCGCTCCCGCAGCGTGGGGCCGCCTGCACCACGTACCGGTCGTCCTGGGCGAGTTCGGGGCTTACCCGCCGGTTTCGCCGGTTGCCTCCCGATCGCATTGGTTCGAAGCGATGCGAGCGGCCATCGACACGGCTGGCGTTCCGCACGCGATCTGGGGCTACGACGATGCGCTCGGGCTCGGGCGCTCACTCGAAAATGGCCGGCTCAAGCTCGATCCGGTTACTTTGAAAAGCTTTTTCGGACAGTGAATTTGAACGGGCCCCGATCTAGGCTCGATCTCGGATGCGTGAAAGCTCCGACGTGAGCCGCCGCGCCAGGTTCTCGGCGTTCAACATCACGGATTGATTGCCCGACGAGAGGTTGACCGTTAGCTCGACCGGCGTCACTTGGAACGATAGCGGCTCATCTTCGCCACTCATTTGAACTTCCAGAAGGTCCGCATGGCCGGATGAGGCAACAACCGCATCGAGTGGCGCCCGCCATTTCTTGAGCATGCCGCCAAAGGCGATTTCGCGGTTAGCGACGGCGAGTGTGCCGCTCTGGCGCTCTCGGATCGCGGGACCCTTCCACACGATTAAATCATTGGAGCTGAAACCGATCTCGCCCGACTCATACGCGCGCCGGATCGCGGACAAGGCATCGGTCTTGAACACGTCCTCTTCGTGAGTTTCCGGGAGCCCAAGAGCAATGCGATGCCAATCGACGAGCTTTCTCGGTTCGCCCACATACCGCAGGAGTGGGCGGTGAGTGGTTTTAACTAATCGCAAATAATCTCCATCGACGTCTAGCTCCGCGCCGCAATCGGCGCAGACATACCCGGGGTGAGGCGAGTCTTTACCCACACCGAGCCAGCGCATTTCCTCGACGTCGAGCAAGCGGCCGAGGTGCTCGGCCGCAAAACCGTGGATATCGGACTCCGAATTGAGGAGAGTGATGCGACCTTCGTCGACAAAGTAATCGGCCCGGCAAGCGTCGCATTCCGCATTTCCGGCGCCTGGAGGAAGTCCTGCCGCGACTCGTGCCCATTCCTCCGGATAAAGCGTGCGATATTTCTTCGGCTTTGGGATCGTTTGGTTCCATCTTCCATCCTCCAGTAGGTCGAACTGAGCGTCGCAGCCATCGCATACCCAAACCTCCAGACCGCGCTTGGAGATATCTCTCCATTCCTCGGACGATTTCGTAGTCGGGATTTCGAAAGTTTCCAAGTTGACCGGGTTCGAACTGGGAACCAAGAGAGAGTTCCGGCCCTCGGGCGCCGAGACGAGTGTCAGACCCCCGGAATCCGACTCGAATCCGGATCGACAGTTCAGGCAGTCCAGGAATAGCCGGCGTTTTAGCATTCCTTGGTAGCGGAGGGACAATTGACCTGTCCGGCAGAGCGGGCAAAAACCGAGGGGTCTGTCGTTAGGGCGCTTGTGGAGCGTTCCGACTTGGCAAGACGGACACAAACGGCCGGCAATGTCGCGCTTTCGAATCGTGCCTACCCGGCATACAGGGCAACCCCACTTTTTCAGCGGCTTGGGCTGTTCGAGGAGGCCCCTGCACGCCGGGCACTGACGACGTTCGAACGAGAAGCGCTGCAGTTTCAGGAGCTTGGCATCGTATGCCTCGAGCGAATCTGAAACCTCGTCCGAGGACACGCTACTGAGCATTTCCCGCAGTTCGGCGATCGATTGTGGCCGGTCGTGAAAGCGAAGCTGAAGACCCGCGTCGATTGCCCTCGCGACAAGTGGCTCGATGTCGGGGCGAAGCATGCGTAGGGGAGTCAATTCAGCGCCGTTGGCGCGATCCGTCGCCGGAACGGGAAGAGATCCGGTCAGCATGCGATAGGCCGTGGCGCACAGCGCGTAAATGTCGGTTGGAGGCCCCCGCCGCCCGCGCTCCGATAACTGCTCGATGGGCGCGTAGCCGGGAGTGTAGAGCACCGTGTGGCGAGTGCTTGCGTCGGCGTGCCACTCCCTCGCCGAGCCGAAATCGATGAGGTACGCCTGGCCCTTTGGGGAAATGAGGATGTTTGACGGCTTAATGTCGCGGTGGAGGATCCTCTTGGCGTGAACGGCTTCGAGCGTTTCTAGGACTTGGAACAGAATGTCCATCGCGCCCGCAGAATCCATTCGCCCCTCTTTCAGGAGGAGGTGTTCGAGCGTCTCTGCCTGAGGAAGATAGTCGGTCGCGTAATAAGCCGTCCCGTTTTCGGCGAAGGTTGCCCGGATTGGAAGGATTCCCGGCAAGTTCAGCCTCGAAAGCAAGCGAACTTCCTCAATGAAGCTCTGGCGAAGGCGGTGAGGAGAATTACCGTCGGAATCTAAATCAAGCCGCCCTCCTTCGAACCTTCGGCAGCCGAAAGGCGCCAGTTCCTTGACCGCCGCTTGGTCTTTCCGTACGATATCTGCGGCCAGGTAAGCAATGCCGAACCCACCTCTTCCAAGGACGCTGAGGATTTCGAAGCGGCCGGCCAAGGTGAAGCCGCGGTCCAGGGGATCAGGGCCATTCATGGTCTATCGCGGAGAGTACTGTAAGATCGAACAGGAGCCTGCGGCCGGCAATCCTACCGCAAAACTGGCACAATTGCGAGTGACACTACTAACAGGATGATTTATGATGTCTTCAAGCATTGCACGCTTGCTATTGACTGATTGAGGGAGGACCAATGAATCCTGGCCGATTCCATCTGCTTTATTCGCTATCACTTCTCGGTGCGCTAGCCGTTACGGCAAACGCCCAGTTTCTCGACAACAATGCCGGTTCAAGTATCGGCACCGGCGACGACTCCACCTATAGCTACACCCTCGGCGGCGCGTTCACATATTACGGAACGCCCACTTCCACCGTAGGCGTTTGCACGAACGGGTTCGTTCAGATCGGCGCATCCACGTATAGTAACTATGCGAACGTCGGCTTCCCGGGCACCTCTGGGGCGCCCCCTGCGATGGTCGCCCCGTTCTGGGACGACCTTTACGTCGTCAACACCGGATTCTTCATGAACGGCTACACGAACGCGAACTATGACGCGTTCACCTGGCATGCCGAACACTATTCCGGCGCGAATAGCTCCAACTTGAATCTGCAGGCAATTCTGTTTCGCGGCGCCGTCAATCTCCAGGGATTTAACTTCCTGGCCGGCGACATTGCCTTCAGCTACGGAACCATGAACGGCGGAACTCCCGGCAACACGGCCACGGTCGGCATCAACGCGGGTGACGGCGTCAACTTCGTGACCGCCCCCGGCACAGTGAACGGAACTGAAGCCGGCGGGAACATCCCTAATTTCGCATCGACGGGCCAGTTCTTCTTGTTCCGGCCGAACGCCGGCGGTGGATACAGCGGAACCCTGAGCTCGGTACCGGAGCCTGCCTCGATGGTGGCCCTCGGTCTTGGCGCAGTCGCTCTTCTTCGCCGACGGCGAGCCAAGTAACACTAGCCCTTCAGGCAAGGAGCAAAGCGTGCCGATGAGGCGCCCACCGGCCTAGGATGATCCTAGGCCGGTGGGCGTCGCCGCTTTTCCCTAGACGAACCTGACCCTTGGCCCTGTGAGCCCGAAGGGCTGTAGCGACGCATTTGGGAGTAGTGAGCCCGAAGGGCTGTAGCCGTCGCGGCAGCGACGCCTTTGGGAGCAGCGACGCCTTTGGCTGTAACCGTCGCGGCAGCGGTGCATTTGGGAGTAGCCGTCGCTTGACCCAGCGAGCCCGAAGGGCTGTAGCCGTCGCGGCAGCGACGCCTTTTGGCTGGAGCCTGTAGCCGTCGCGGCAGCGACGCCTTTGGGAGCAGCGACGCATTTGGCTGTAGCCGTCGCGGCAGCGACGCACTTTGGTTAACGCGCCTGGCCTTTGATCCAGGGGAATACCCCCTTTTGGGGCAGAATTGGCGTCAAGTCGAATTACCAGTTTTTCAGTGCCCGGTAACCCTAAAGATGCTGGATCGTGATACGATGCATAACAAGCAGTTAATGCCCATCGTCGGGCGCCTGTCCTTATTTTGCTAGGGGGATCCTATGAAGAAGCTCTTATTTGTCGGATTGGCTACGGTATTCGCAACGGCCGCTTTTGGACAGCTCGTCGTCAATGGCGACTTTGAAACGGGCGACTTCACAGGCTGGACGATCGATGCGCAAAGCGCCTACATGTCGGTTACGACGCTGTACGCGCACTCGCCGACGCACTCGGAGCAAACCGGCGCGTTGACGGCGGATGGCGACGCTATGCACCAGATCATTACGGATACGTCCGGTCAAAGCTACACGCTATCGTTCTGGGCGTTTCAAACGGGTGGAGGCGCGGGCTCCTCAGACGTCCACTTCGAGTGGAATGGCACTGACACGTTCAACGGTCAGGTGAACACGGGATCCTCGAACGCGGCTTTCACTCAGTACACGGCAAACGTTGTCGGAACCGGCAGCGACCGTCTTGACGTTTTGGCGTGGAACTCGCCCGCATTCAATTACATCGACGACATCAGCCTCACAGCCGCCCCGGAGCCCGCGTCCATGGCAGCTCTTGGAATCGGACTTCTCGCGTTCCTTCGCCGGCGCCGCAAGTAGCCTCGGCTCCGTAATTCGCACGAAAGCCGCTTCCCTAAGGAAGCGGCTTTTGTGTGCATGGAGAGGAACTCCCTCTGACCAAGGAGGGTTTTCGGGGTTAGCGCCTTCGGCTAGAGTGGCCTCTCCCTTCGCCTCGGGCGCATATTAAATGTGTTGCAAAGGGAATCCCGAAAGTTGGGCTGCGTTGCTATTGGTCGTTTGTTGTTCGTGCCTGTTTGCGCAACCGATCAATCGACGGCCAACGCGCCATAATCTGACCCATGCCGGAAGACATTCGCCGCATCGTCGCCACCGACTGTGGCTCAACCACAACCAAGGCGATCCTGATTGAGAAGAATGACAAAGGCGAATATCGCCTTGTCGCCCGAGGCGAGGCGCCGACCACCGTCGAACGGCCATTCGAAGACGTTACGCTCGGTGTGATCAACTCCATCACCGAGCTCGAGGAAATCACGGAAACGACCGTTCCCGAAGGGTATCCGAAGGGTAGGCGGACACTGCTCAAGGAAGGTAGGGTCTGGCGGCTTCAAAAGGAAGGCAAGACGACGGATCAGCGGTCGGCAGCCAACGAGGCCTCGGACATGTATGTCAGCACTTCCTCGGCTGGCGGCGGCTTGCAGATGATGGTGGCGGGCGTCGTTAAGGCCATGTCGGCAGAGTCAGCCGAGCGCGCTGCCCTCGGAGCCGGCGCAATCCTGATGGACACCTTAGCCGTCGATGACGGGCGAAAGGAATTCCAGAAGGTCGACCGTCTCAGGCAGCTCAGGCCCGACATCATCCTCATGTCGGGAGGCACGGATGGCGGGACGACAAAGCATTTGGAAGAGATGGCGGAAATCGTCCGACGCGCCGATCCGAAGCCGAGATTCGGGGACATGAAGCTTCCGATCATCTATGCGGGCAATACGGCTGCCCGCGACGGCGTGCGCTCTGTCCTCGGCGAAGGGATCGAGCTGCATGCGGTCGACAACCTGCGGCCGACTCTCGATAAGGAGAACCTTGGTCCGGCTCGTGACGAGATCCACGAGATGTTCTTGCAGCATGTCATGCAGCAGGCTCCGGGCTACTCGAAGCTTCTCGAGTGGACGAGTGAAGAGGTCATGGCCACACCTAACGCGGTTGGCAAGCTATTAAAGGAATATGCGGAGAACGAAGGCATCAACGTCCTCGGTGTCGATATCGGAGGCGCCACAACGGACGTGTTCTCGGTCTTTCAAGCGCCGACCGGCGAGCGGATTTACAACCGGACGGTTTCCGCGAATCTCGGCATGTCCTATTCGATCTGCAACGTGCTAAAGGAGGCGGGAGCTGAGAACATCGCTCGCTGGCTTCCGTTCGAAATCGATCCCGCCGAGGTCCGCAACCGCCTGCGAAACAAGATGATCCGGCCCACGACGATTCCGCAGACGTACGAAGACCTACTGATCGAACACGCGGTTTCTCGAGAGGCCCTGAGGCTTGCCTTTGATCATCACAAGAAGCTGGCGCGGGGGCTCATGGGCGTTCAGCAGCAGCGTTCGGTGGGCGATATCTTCGCGCAGGGTGGCGGAGGCGAATCTCTCGTCAAGATGATGGCTCTGGACATGATCATCGGTTCCGGCGGCGTCCTCTCGCACGCGCCGAATCGGGCTCAGTCGGCCCTCATGATGATGGATGCCTATCAGCCCGAGGGGATCACCATGCTGACGGTGGACTCGATTTTCATGATGCCGCACCTCGGCGTGCTCTCGGAGCATGTCTACGAGGCGGCGCGCGAGGTCTTCGAGCGGGACTGCATCGTTCGGATCGGAACGTGCGTGGCGCCGGTTGGCGTGGGGAAGGATGGCGAACCGTGCGTGACTGTCAAGGGAGCCGGCCTCGATGTGTCGGTGCCGTTCGGTGAAATCCGGGTCGTTCAAGTCGAGGACTCGGTGAGCGAAATCACGGTCGAGCCGCACCGCAATTTGTATGTCAGGGCGGGCAAGGGTAAGCCGGTGACTGTGAAGAGGTTCGACGCGAGCAAGGGAAACCGGGATCAAACGACGAATCTCATCGACGGTCGAGTCGGCATGATCATCGACGCCCGAGGGCGGCCGTTCAACGTTGAGCTGAACACCCCGAACCGAATTCAGAAGCTTAGAGAGTATCTCAAGGCAATGGGTCTGCCATTGCCGTAGCCTGCTGGCCCGGACAATGTGGTGGAGTGGTGTACTATAATGGTAGAATTCTACCATGGCTCTCAACATTAAGAATGAGGAAGTGCATCGGCTCGTCGAGGAGCTGGCCCGCAAGACCGGCGAATCCCAAACCCAGGCGGTAAAGCATGCGGTCGAGGAAAAGCTGCAGCGGATCACTTCGGACAGGGACCGCAAGCTCGAAAGGCTCCTACAGATTGCTCACGAGTGCGCGGCCCAATGGAAAGAGCCTTATAAGTCGATGACCCTAGAGCAACTCGATGACCTTCTCTACGACGAGATGGGGCTGCCGAAGTGATTCTCGACTCATCCGCGGTAATTGCGATCCTGAAAGAGGAGCCGGCCGCCAAGGAGCTTGCCGCCGCAATCGTGGACTCGTCAAAGGTAAGCATGTCGGCGGCTACATTCCTCGAAACGTCCGTCGTCATCGACCGGGTGACAGGCCCCATTCCAAGCCGGAGGCTTGACCTCTTTGTAGACAGTTATGGGATTGTGATCGAGCCATTTACTTCGGTTCAAGCTCAAATCGCCCGTGAAGCCTACCGAGACTTCGGGCGTGGATCAGGCCATCCGGCGAACCTAAATTTTGGCGACTGCTTCGCATATGCGCTTGCCAAGGACAAGAATGAGCCTCTCTTGTTCGTCGGCGACGACTTCGACAAAACCGATGTAGAGGTGGTTTCCGACTAAGGCGAAGCGGCCGGATCACAGGCTTGACGCGAACACGGTCCGGAGATTCGCGATCCGCCGCTCCGTCGAAATGAATCCGTCGCTGGGCCGGTTTCGAATGTAGGCGATCGCACCCTCGAGATCGGCGGTTGCCCTGACTGCTCGCTCATCAGTCGCCAAAGTCCTACGAGTCAAGTACCATCTAAGCCACCAGACGAACGGTACGGCGGCGCCCACCTGCACGGCGAGAATCGACCAGAGGTTGAGACATGCGATGATCGAGCCAACCACAAAGGTTCCGTAATTGACAACGTCTACTAGCCACCTGCGTTCGCGAGCGTGGGCGTCAAGCAAGTGCCCGACGATTTCGCTCGCCAGCTTGAAGTCCTGCTCCGTTGTCGGCAGTTCCATCCACTCCGAAAGTCGAAAGCATAGTTTCTCGTCGAGGAACCACATGACGGAGCCAGACCGGACCTTGGACTCGTCGACCAGGGCCTCGATGGGCGGAGAACCGACCTTTTCGGATATCCGGTCAACCCGTTGCTGCAGATCGCTCGGGGCAGGGACTTGGCCCTGTCGATTGCGCGCGAAGAAGTCCCATGGTCCCAACAGAACCACGGCCAAAATTGCGAAGAGCGGGCTCAGCAAGAGAAAGCCGCCCCGGATATCGGCATTGGGCGAGAAGTACAAGGCGACACGATAGCCGGCATACGCGGCGGCGAGTTCGCCTGCTAGATGCGCGAGAGTCTTGAGCCGATTCACACCTCCCGTTACGACCCGCCGCAGTACGGGGTTGCGATGCGTCAACATGGAGCGGTGAAGACCCAGCCCATCGCCGGTACCGACATCGTGTCAATTCGCCTCGCTTACGGCTGCATGCGCATCGCGGGAACCTGGAATCCGGCGGAGATGACGGAGGGCAAACGGGAGAACGCCCATGAGTGCCTGATCGCGGCCTACGAGGCCGGCTACACGCTGTTCGATCATGCCAATATTTACGGCCGCGGTCTCTGCGAGAGCCTTCACGGCGAGGTTCTCAAAAAGATCCCGTCGATGCGCAAAGAGATCACGATCGCGACGAAATGCGGAATTCGATTTCGGGACGAGCCGCCGGGAACCGTCAACCGCTACGACTTCTCGCACGATCACATCCTGGAGTCCTGCGACGCCTCGCTGAAACGGCTCGGCATCGAGACCATCGACATCTATCAGCTTCACCGGCCGGACGTCCTCATGAACCCAGAGGAGATCTGCCGAGCGTTCGAGACGCTTCATAAGCAAGGCAAGGTGCGATACTTCGGCGTCTCGAATTTCTCGCCGTCCTACGTCGATACGCTGCAAGAGGCGCTACCTTTCAAGCTCGTCGTCAATCAAGTCGAGATCAGCCTTACGCGGCGCGATTGCTTCTTCGACGGAACCCTGGATCAGTGCTTGAGCGCGAACATCACGCCGCTTTCTTGGTCGCCTCTCGGTGGAGGTTTCCTCAGCGAGAGATCGTCGACCGAAGACGAGCAGAAGGCTCACTTGCTCGAGGAGATGGATGCCGTCGCGGCGATCTACGGCTTCGACCGCTCGACTCTGGCCCTCGCCTGGCTCTTGAAGCATCCGAGCAAGATCATCCCGATCGTCGGCTCGGCGAATCCGGCTCGGATCAAATGGGCCATTCAAGCCGACGAAGTCGAAATCACTCGGGAGGACTGGTACCGCCTGCTTGTCGCAGCGCAGGGCCATCCGATGGCGTGACGCCGTCGTGCGTTTCGAAGATCGGGTATAGTCTGCCAACACTCTGAAGACAGCAGGTGGCTAAGCCGTAATGTCCCGATTCGCCGGGACGCCAGCCGAGGGGAAGTGAATAGTCGGGCAGCTCGACGTGAGCATATCGCAGGGCGAACCTGCGTTGCCGGCTACAGACTTCGCCATGGCGTTGGCGAGGTCTTTTTTGTTTTCAGGGAAGGTGCGAACCCTATGCCAACAGCAGAAAAAGCACGCGCAATCGAGCAGGCGAAGGAATGGTATGGCAAGTCCGTCGGTTTGGTCTTTACCGACTACCGCGGGCTTAAGGTTAAGGAGATCCAGCAGCTTCGTCGCGACTTGCGGTCGAAGGGCGGCGAGATCCACGTCCTGAAGAACACCCTTTTCCGCATCGCCGCCGGAGACGATTCGGCGAATATGCCCGCTGAACTCCACAACGGCACTACCGCGGTAGCGTTCGTATTCGAGAACGAGGCGCAAGTCGCCAAGTCGCTCCTCGATTACGCGAAGTCCAACAAAAAGCTCGTGGTCAAGGGCGGCTACTTCGGCGGCAAAGCCTTTACAGCTAAGCAGGTCGAGGCGCTGTCCGAATTGCCTCCTCGAGACATCCTCATCGCGCAGGTCATCGGTACGATCGCCGCTCCGCTGACCAACCTTGTAACGGTCATCGAGTCGCTTTACGCCGATCCGATTCGAGTCATCGGAGCAGTGGCGGACAAGGTTGCCGAGGGTTCTCCGGTTGCCGAAAAGGCGCCTGAACCGGTCGCGGCGGCCGAGCCCGAGGCTCCTCAGGCTGCGGCGGAGCCACAAGCAGCGTCGCAAGAAGAGGCGCCGCAGGCTGCCGCAGAGGCGGACGTGGAAGTCCCGACCGAAGCGGCACACACCGAAGAAGCACCTGCCGAGCCGGAAGCGGCTGCAGAACCGAGTTCATCCGAGGAGACTGCGGAGTAGACCGCCCTCATACCATCCACTTTAGTTAATCACGGAGAAAAGAATGCCAGTAGCCATTGATAGCATCGTTGATCAGATCAGTAGCATGACGGCCATTGAGCTCAGCGAGCTTAAGAAGGCCCTCGAAGATAAGTTTGGAGTCACTGCGGCTCCGTCCATGGCCGGTTTCAACCCGGCGATGTTTGGCGGCGGCGGTGGCGGCGGCGCGGCCGCGGCGCCTGTCGAGGAAGAGAAGTCCGAGTTCGACGTCATTCTGACGGCGGCCGGCGATGCCAAGCTGAACGTCATCAAGACCGTTCGCGAGATCACGGGCCTCGGCCTCAAAGAAGCCAAGGACCTTGTCGATGGCGCGCCCAAGCCGGTGAAGCAGGCCGTGAGCCGGGATGAAGCCGACAAGATTAAGGCGCAGCTCACCGAAGCCGGCGCCTCTGTCGACATCAAGTAACCAGACTACTCGGAACCTGCAGCCGGAGCCTCATAAGGCAGGTGGCTGCAGGTTCCGTTTGCCTGCGTTATCTTTTCTGCCCGTCCTCCTGCCCAGGAAAGTGTTGGCAGGAGCTAATCAGTCAGCGATTGGACTGATGAGCTCAGCAGGGTAACGCCGTCAATCCGGAAGACCTTTGATGGAGGTGAACCGCTTCCAGTAATCCTTCGGCAGCGGTTTTGCCGTAGCTTTCAACTTCAAATGAAGGGTCTGCGCGACCTTCTTCCAAGAAGCAGCCGAGATTAGGCTAACATGGCCGTCGCAGAACGAAGCCAAGTGCGATCCGTCGGGCCATGGCTTTTCGTCGTAGAAGAGAACCGTTCCCGCAGGTTTTTCGATCGAAGTCTGGGCGACACCACCGATCGAAAGGTTAAAAAGGATGCGGGAGCCCGGATTGGCGCTCCGAAAGACTTTCACGTTCTTGCAGTACGGATAAATGGCGGCAAAGACGCTCTTCGTTTCGCGAGGGTGGGGCAAAACGTCGTCCCAATCCGAGAGGTAAAGTAGCGTCGCCACCGAGGTCATTTTTAGATTGTCCCGGGTGGTCTTCTGAGCGGGGAGCATCTGCTGGCCAAGCGGGTACGCGAGTGCAATCGTTACGAAAACAACGATTGAAAGGGAGCCTAAGCGGTTCATCTTAACGGATGCTAAGCATCGCGGCTTTGTCTGCAGCGTCTTATGCATGTGCTTGACTGCGGTATACCTGCATGCAAGCCTTGGAGGTGTCACCGATGAAAGTTCTCTATGCCGCGCTCGCTATGCTGACCGTCGTCTCGATTGGATTTGCCCAGGGTAATCATCACGGAAAGCCCGACAAGGTGGCCATTGCGGCTGCGGAAGCCAAGGTCAAGGCCGATCGAAAGGCGGTGGGCAAGGACGATGCCAAGATCAAGGCCGACGAGGAGCGGATCGCTAACGACAAGAAGACCAATGCTCCAAAGTCGAAGCTTTACGCCGACCAAAGACAGATGGCTGCCGACCGAAAGCAACTATTGGCCGACAACAAGGTCCTGGTTCAGGACGAGGACGCCCTCAAAGACTTGAAGAATCCGCATTCGCATTAAATTGCGGCCAATCCGCTGATTGCCGGCTTGTCGAGACGGCTCGAGCCGGCAATCATCGCATTCGCTTAGCCTGCTCCCAGAGCTCGTCCCATGCCTCGGGCGTCAGATCGGCTAGGGGGCGGTCTGCCGCCGACTCCATCGCCATAAACCGTTTCGTAAAGCGGTCGAGCATGCGGCGTAGCGCGTCTTCCGGCTCGATTCCCGCCCAGCGGGCGATATTCACCGCGGTGAACAGGAGATCGCCGATCTCACTCTCGATGTGCGCCTTGTCGCCGCTTTGGATCGCCTCTCGGAGTTCGGCCTCCTCTTCATGGAGCTTGTCGAACACGGCCTCAATTTCCGGCCATTCGAAGCCGGCCCGGGCTGCGCGCTTGCTGATCTCGTGGGCTCGAAGGAGCGAGGCCATGCCCTTTGGGACGCCGGCCAAAATGGACCTCGGCTCCCCCTTCTCGTGCTGCTTGATGCGGTCCCAGTTCTTCAGTACCGCTTCGGCATCGGCGGCATCGAAATCTCCGAACACGTGAGGATGTCGCCGCACAAGCTTTAGCGTGATCTCGTTCGCGACGTCGTCGATATCGAATCTGCCGCTCAGTCTCTTCATCTGGGCGTGCATGATCGGCTGGAGGATCAGGTCGCCGAGCTCTTCGAGCAGAGTTTCGTCCGATCCGGAGTCTATGGCCTCGAGAACCTCATAGGCCTCCTCGAGGAGATACTTCTTGAGAGATTCATGGGTTTGGGCACGGTCCCAAGGACAGCCGCCCGGGGCGAGGAGCCGGTCGCTGACCTCGACGAGTTGATAGAGGGGCAGACCTGGCGACGGCCCATCGCCGGGAAACATCAGAACAGCCGAGTCGCCTCTTGGGGTCATCGAGGGTTGCAGGAAGTACCCTTGGCGCTCGAGTTCTTCGTAGGCCGGATGAGACTCGACTCCCCTGACCAGCGGAAGCCCGCTCTGCAGCAACTCGACGGCGGCCGGGGATAGTGAGCCCGGCGTCCCGTCGCCGATCCAAAGAAGCCGCGTCAAGGTGGCCCTAGTCTAGCCTTTGTTCAAGTCTTACTTGATGCCCGCCGACTTAAGGCTTGCATCCTTGAACTTTTCGTATGCATCCGCGAAGGACTTCTCCTTGATCTCGATATTGGCCTTTGCGCGCAGGGCATTCAGTTCCTTTTTAATGTCGTTCTTGACCTTGCCACTGTCCATCATGATCCGCTGTCGGGTTTGGCGTCGAAGATCGCCATCAAGCACCTGCAGCTGCTCCGGCGCTCTCTTCTCAAGGAGAAACTTGAATTTCGCGGCCTCCGCCGATGAGTTGGGATCCTTGTTTGCGGTGAACCAGGCAGTGGATTGACCGGCGGTTAGCGGCTTCAGAGCGGTTCGGACGTTGTCCGAGAGCATCGTAATGGGCACGGTTCCGTACTCTCCTCCCATTTGAGCCGTCACGTCGGCGCTGTGAGCCTTGGCGGTGTCGGCGAACGACTTGCCCGAGGCGAGGTCGCGGTCGACGAGGTCGGCGTCCGCTTGAGTTCGAACGACGATCACCCTCAGCGTCACCTGCTCGGGAGTCGTATACATGGCCTTGTTCTTCTTATAGAAGTCCTCGACTTCCTGATCCGTTACGGTGATACCGGCAGTAAGAATCTTGAACTGAGCAAGATCGAACTTAATGGCATACATGAGCTCGGCCATCGTCCGGCCGCTTGCAAGCCAGTCGGTGACCAGGTTCTTGTTCTTGACCTTTCGGTAGTCCAACTCGGCCTGGATTTCCGGCTCACTGGGAGAGACGCCCTTTTCCCTGGCGAGTTGGAAGATCAGCTTTTCCGTGATGAGCTGTTCCAGAGTGAGGAATCCCGGCGGGAACTCAGCGAATCCGTCACCCATGTTTTTCCCGACGCCGGGCAGGAACTCCATCCGATGGTAGTACTCGGCACCCTTGATCTCGGTCCCATTAACGGTTGCTACCACCCGTTGAGGATCGACTTGCGCGCTTCCGAGGCATGCCAGAGCGAGCGCAAGGCTCGCCACGATTGCTTTGTTCAATCTCATTCTCCCTTCTGTGACCGCGACCAGAACGGTCAGACCACCCTTTGACTTAACTACGCTAAAGACGCGCAAGCTCGCGTCTCGGTGCGGAAGATTTAGGATGCGAACCATCCCTTGCCGTCGCGACCCCTTGCGCTCTCTTGCGGGAGGGCGTTCGACCCAGGACTCCGGTTCGATCCGATAACCAATCACGCCTCCTCGATACCGCCCGGGTATCCTAGACAGAGGATGGAGAACGGTGGCCCGATGCGGACTTGCATCGGTTGCCGGAGTCGGAAAGAGCAAGCCACTCTCCTTCGCGTCAGCCGCGATCCGGGCGGCGAAATCGCCCCAACGTACGGCAAGAACCGGACTGGCCGCGGAGCCTATATTTGTCCCGAGCCCGACTGCATTGAGGCAGCTCTAAAGGGGGACCGACTCGGGCGAGCAATCAGAAGCACCGTGAGTCAGGATGAAAAAGTTCGATTGCGGGAAGCATTAACCAACGACCGATAGGCTGACTACCGCCAGCCTGTAACCAACAGCACATGCAAACTCAGGTAAAGAAGACGAATATGACGATTTCCATCGCCGATCTGGCCAAGGAGTTCGAGCTAGTACCCGGCACCGTGTATGGGGTGCTTAGCGAACTTGGCGTCGAGCACGATGGAACTCACTTCGAGGCTGACGACGATACCCTCGAGCTGGTCAAAGCGGAATGCATGGAACGCGTAGGTTCCAAAGATGTATTTCTTAAGCCGGGTGTCACTCCGCGAGACGTTGCATTCGCTCTGGCTGTCGGCCAAAGCGACGTCCAACGAACGCTGGTGACGAAATTCCGGGTCATGGCGACTCTGACAACTGCTCTCAAGGACGACGTCGCGCAGAAACTGGTCGAAGGCTACGGATTCGTCTACAGGGTCGCTGAGGCGCCCAAGCCCAGGCCGGTTGCCCAGGCCAAGCCGAAGAAGGCGACCGGCGCTCAGCCGCGGCCGCCGGTGGTCACGATCATGGGGCACGTCGACCACGGCAAGACCTCATTGCTCGACTACATTCGGAAATCGAACGTCGCCTCGCGAGAGCATGGCGGCATCACCCAACACATCGGCGCCTATCAGGTCGAGCTTCCGGAAGGAAAGATCACTTTCCTCGATACCCCGGGGCACGCAGCCTTTACCGCGATGCGAGCCCGAGGGGCTCAGGTCACCGACATTGCTATTCTGGTCGTTGCGGCCGACGACGGGATCATGCCTCAAACGAAGGAGGCCATTCAGCACATTCAAAACGCTAACGTGCCGATGATCGTCGCGGTAAACAAATGCGACCGGCCTGAGGCCAACCCGGACCGGGTTCTTCAACAGCTCACCGAATTCAACGTAGTCCCAGAAGCCTTCGGTGGGCAGGTAATGACGCAGAACGTCTCGGCGATCACCGGGGATGGCGTCAAAGATCTGCTCGAAGGCATCCTCCTTCAGGCCGAAGTCATGGAGCTGAAAGCCGATCCGAAGGGAGAGCTGGCCGGCACCGTCATCGAGGCCAAGCTCGAGCGCGGCCGCGGACCCGTTGCCACGATCCTGGTGGAAGAGGGGACTCTGCAGGTTGGCGACGCAGTCGTCGTCGGCCAGGCCTTTGGCCGGATCAAGGCGATGACCGATTACACCGGAGAGAAGATGGTGGAAGCGGGCCCATCGACGCCTGTCGAGATCCTCGGTCTCAGCGAAGTGCCGGCCGCGGGCGATCGGGTTGAGGCGGTCGTGGACGAGCGTACGGCCCGTGAAATCGCCGAGGGACGGGCCAAGACGGCCCATGCGAAGTCGCTCGAAGCCCCGAGCCGGGGCATGACGCTCAGCGAGCTGAGAAAGAAACTGGAGACCGAAGAACTTCGCGAGCTTAACCTGGTCATCAAGGCGGACGTCCAAGGATCCGTGGAAGCAGTTCGCGGGATGCTCGAAAAGGTCAAAAACGACGAGGTCGAGGCCAAGATCATTCTCAGCGGCGTCGGTACGATCACCGAGTCGGACATCCTCCTTGCGAACGCGGCGAACGCGATCGTGATCGGCTTCGGAGTAAAGCCCGAGCCAGGCGCGAAGAGGGAGGCTGAGCGGCGCAAGGTCGAGATTCGAACCTACACGATCATCTACGAGCTGATCGAGGACATCGAGGCGGCCGTAAAAGGCATGCTCGAGCCGAAGTTCGAGGAACAGTATCTCGGCACGGTTGAAATCAGGATTCGCTTCGAATTCGGGCGCAAGGGCGTCATTGCTGGTTGCTACGTGACGGATGGAAAGGTCACGAGGAACGCCAAGTGCCGGGTCAAGAGAGGCCGGGACACTGTCTTCGAAGGTCAGATTGCCTCCCTGAAGCACCTGAAGGACGACGTCCGCGAGGTTACGATGGGAATGGAGTGCGGACTAACCTTCGACGGCTGGGAAGGTTTCGCCGAGGGGGACATCGTCGAGGCTCATGAGATGATCCAGATCAACGCGTAAGATCGCTTTGCTGCTTTTGGGAACCACTCGAGTCTAATCGCCAAAGCCGGACAAACTCATGGACCCACTTCAAGAGCTAGATATTCTCATTCGCGCGAAATATCCGATCGTCTACATCGCCTCCTGGGAGGAAGCGCGGGTTGAAGACGCTCTCCGCCGAGTTTGCGCACCTTTGAATCGGACCCTCCACACCTGGACCATCACGCAGGGAATGCTCCCTCCCGTCCCGAACATCCGGACCTCGACGACCTTACCGGGCGAGCTGGAAGCTCTCGCTCAGGTACACGAAGCCCCCGAGTACACGGTCTTCCTGCTCAAGGACTTTCACGTCTACATGAAGGACTCGCGAGTCGTGCGGCTTCTGCGCGACCTCGCCGTCAAGCTGCGAGGTAAGGCTCAGACATTGGTCCTGATGGCTCCGATCCTCAATCTTCCCCAGGAACTTGAAAAGGAAGTCACCGTCATGGACTTCCCGCTCCCAAGCGCTCAGGACATCGAGATGGAATTGGATCGGGTGATCGCCTCCGTCAAAGATAATCCCAAGGTCGACACTAACTTGACCGAGCAGCAACGAGAGCTAATCGTCAAATCCGCCTTGGGACTCACGCTCGAAGAGATTGACTCAGTGTTCGCGCGCTCGCTCGTCGAGAAGAAGAAATTCGACATCGACGTTGTATTGGAGGAAAAGCAGCAGATCATCCGCAAGTCTGGCTTGCTCGAGTACTACCCCGCGCAAAACCATCTCACGGACGTAGGTGGAATGGAGCTCCTTAAGGATTGGCTTGACAAGCGGGCATCGAGCTTTACCGACAAGGCGCGCGACTTCGGCATCCCGTCGCCAAAGGGCATCCTCCTCATAGGGGTGCAAGGATGCGGGAAGTCGTTGCTGGCCAAAGCTGTAGCGGCCGAGTGGAACCTGCCGATGCTCAAGCTGGATGTCGGCCGTATTTTTGGCTCGCTCGTGGGGCAAAGTGAGGAGAACATCCGAAAGGCGATATCCGTGGCCGAATCGGTAGCCCCGTGCGTCCTCTGGGCGGACGAGCTCGAGAAGGGCTTCGCCGGGATGGGCGGAAGCGGCGTCAGCGACTCAGGGACGACGGCCAGGGTCTTTGCCACCTTCCTGACCTGGATGCAGGATAAGACCAAGCCGGTGTTTCTCATCGCGACGGCGAACGATGTTAGCGCCCTGCCGCCGGAGATGCTGCGCAAGGGGCGCTTCGATGAGATCTTCTTCGTCGATCTCCCCGATCTGAAGGAAAGGGAACAGATCATTTCAATCCACCTGGCAAAGCGAAAACGCGAACCTAAGAAATTCAAAGTCAAGGCTCTTGCGGCTGCGATGAAGGGATTTAGCGGCGCGGAGATCGAACAGGTGGTCGTGGGAGCCCTGTTCTGCGCATTCGACGCCGGACGGGAACTGACCCCCGCCGATATCTTGGCTGAGGCCAAGGCGATCGTTCCGTTGAGCGTGATGATGCACGAGGAGATCGACGAGCTTCGCACCTGGGCCGAGATGAGGACGCGGCCGGCGAGCAAGCAGGACGGGGATTAGGGCCTGATGGGGTGAGAGGGTGAGAGGGTGATGGGACACGCTCGCCATTCCGGCGGCCGGCTCGGCGAGAGCCCAGACCGGCCCATCGGATCATCAGCCCATCAAGGGATCATTCCAAGCGTCGGTAAACTCACCGAATGTCCATCCGCCCCGACGCTAGAGGCCGCTTCGGCGACTATGGCGGCAGATACGTTCCCGAGACTCTGATCCCGGCGATCGACGAACTGGAACAGGAGTTTGACCGGGCCTGGGCCGATCCGGCGTTTCACGAGGAGTTCGAACAATACCTTCACGAGTTCGTGGGCCGGCCGACACCGATCACCGAAGCGAAGCGGCTGAGCGAGGACACTGGGCTTCACGTCGTGATCAAGCGCGAGGACTTGAATCACACCGGCGCACATAAGATCAACAACGCCATTGGCCAAGCCCTGCTAGCGATGAGGATGGGCAAGAAGCGCATCATCGCCGAAACGGGCGCCGGCCAACACGGCGTTGCGACGGCGACCGCCTGCGCCCTGTTCGGCCTCCAGTGCGAGGTCTACATGGGCGAGGAGGACTGCGCGCGCCAGGAGCTGAATCTCTTCCGGATGAAGCTGCTCGGCGCTCGGGTGCACCCGGTGAGCAGCGGGACGAAGACACTGAAGGACGCATTGAACGAGGCAATGAGGGACTGGGTGACCAATGTCAGGACCACCCATTACATCATCGGCTCGGTTGCCGGACCGCACCCCTATCCCTACATGGTTCGCGAGTTTCAGCGCGTGATCGGAGACGAGGCCCGATCTCAGTATCTCGATCGTTATGGCCGGCTACCGGAAGCGGTCATCGCTTCAGTTGGCGGTGGCTCCAACGCGATGGGGATCTTTTCGGCCTTTGTTCCTGACAAAGAGGTTAGGCTCATTGGGGTCGAAGCGGCTGGCCGCGGGATTGAAACAGGCCAACATGCGGCGCCGCTCAATGCCGGCTCTCCTGGAGTTTTACATGGCAGCTTCAGTTATCTGATGCAGGATGAGCATGGCCAAGTCATGCCGACCCACTCGGTGTCCGCCGGCCTCGACTATCCGGGAGTTGGCGCGGAGCACAGCTATCTTAAAGACACGGGCCGTGCTAAATACCTCGCAGCGACCGACGAGGATGCGCTCGCAGCCTTTCGCTGGGTCGCAAGAAGGGAAGGGATCATCCCCGCTTTCGAATCGGCGCACGCTTTCGCCGCACTGCATGATCGATCGGTTCTTCCGCCGGGCAGCCGAGTGATCGTTAACCTGAGCGGACGAGGAGACAAGGATATGGAGTCCGCGGCGCGGCTCTTGGATCTTTAGGCGTAGCTCAGGTCCGTCGATAGGATAAGCAATCAAACTTTCCGCTATGATGGAGTCAACATGAAATCGCTCTCCCTCGCAATGTTCGCAGCTCTCGTGATGGCTTCTCCGGCGCAGCAATCGTCGAGCCCTCGACAATTAGTTGAGAAGCAGATGGCGCGGTTCGTAGTGGCGATGGAGAAGAGAGATATCGACGGAATCAAAGCCCTGATGACCCCGGACTTTAAAGCGACGGGTCTGGACGGCAAGTCCGTGGACCTAAACGGCTTCATCCAGCAGGCAAAGATGCTGTTCAAAGCAACGAAGTACATCAAAGTCGCGGATTCGATTCAGACCTTCAAGCTCGAGGGCGGGAACGCCCACGTGGTAAGCAAAAACAGTCTCTATTTCACGGTCGAAGGCCAGAACGGCAAGCCTGTGAAGTACCACAACGAATCCACGACCGACGAGATCTGGGTACCGGCAAACGGTACGTTCAAGATCAAAACGGACAAGGCGCTGACCGAGAAGCGAACCGTCGATGGTAAGCCGGTCCCCAACGGCAAGGGCTAGGCCGCAGGACGTCCAGTAGTGAGCCCGTAGGGCTGTAGTCGTCGCGGCGGCGACGCAGTGTCCATTGTAGTTAGCCCGAAGCCCGAAGGGCTGTAGCCGTCGCGGCAGCGACGTATTGTCCACTGTAGCCGTCGCGGCAGCGACGTATTGTCCACCGCAGTGTCCACCCGTCTGCAGTGTCCACCCGTCGCGGCAGCGACGCAGTGTCCATTGTAGTTAGCCCGAAGGGCTGTAGCCGTCGCGCAGCGACGCGGTGTCCATTGTAGTTAGCCCGAAGGGCTGTAGCCGTCGCGGCAGCGACGTATTGCCAATGCAGCCCGTCGCGGCAGCGACGCAATGTCCATTGTGGCCGTCGCGCCAGGGCGCGGTGTCCACCTTCCGGCCGGCGAACGTGTCTCGGCCTTAGGCGGCAGGCGTCGCCGCTTCGATCACCACAGCCGTGCCATAGCAGACCATCTCCGTGATACCCTGAGCGATCTCGGTGGCGTCATACCGAACGGCGATGACCGCGTTAGCGCCAAGCGCGACGGCGTGCTGCATCATCAGCTCATAGGCTTCACGCCGGGAGGCCTCGGCAAGCTCGGTGTAGATCGTGATGTTGCCACCGGCTAGGCTCTGGAAGCTTGCTCCGATGTTGCCGAAGAGCGAGCGGCTTCGAACCGTAATCCCGCGGACAAGGCCAAGACCGCGAATAACGCGGAATCCGTCGAATCCGTTAGCGGTAGTAACCCAGGCGTGAATGTCGTTCACGGTTGCAATTACAGCGCAAAAGCCCGGCGGGTTGCAAGCGTCGCCGCAGCTCAGAAGCTATCGGCGGTACGGTAAGCCTCGATGAGGGCCCGCTCCCCGTCTTTGCCCGGTTTGCTCGCGCCGTGTTCCATGCCGAGAATTCCGGCGTAGCCTTTGCCGTGGATGTGAGCGAAGATGTTTCGGTAATTCACTTCGCCGGTGCCTGGCTCCTTGCGTCCAGGGTTGTCGCCAAGCTGGAAGTAGGCGGTTTCCGTCCAGCCTGCATCGATGTTCGGGATGAGGTTGCCTTCCTGGATTTGGGCATGGTAGAGGTCGTTTAGAAGTTTGCAGGACGGGCTACCGACGGCCTGGCAAATCTGAAAACCCTGGCTGACCGTTGTGAGGAATTGGGACGGGTGGTCGCGGAAGTTCAGGATCTCGACGACCATCACCAGTCCGTGAGGCTCCAAGATCGCGCTTGCCTTCTTGAGGGCTTCGATCACGTTCGCAGTTTGATAACCCAAGTCCATGTTGTATGCGACCTGGCCGGGCACGACGGTCATCCATGTGGCGTTCATCCGCTTTGCCACGTCCACCGAAGCGCGGATGTCCTTGAGGAACAGGTCGGTCCACTCTTGTTTGCCCGTACCAAGGGACGGCTTCCAAGCGATGTCGAAGCACGGGACGAAGACGCCCATTCGCATGCCAAGTTGGGACATCGCCTTCGAAACTCGCTCCTGCTCGGGAATCGGATACTCCTTCATCCCGTTCTCTTCCCAAGCCGTAAACCCCTCGTCCGCGGCGAACCTTAGTTGATCGACGGGATCGTCGCCGGCGCTGTGTTTGAACATGCCGAAATGGGGTGCATAGTGAAGCTTGAAAGGCATGGCGTAATGATGCCCTATTGGGTGTTCGAGGCGTTGCCTCCGGCAAAGTCGGCCGCCGACTCGTCCGGATCGTGGCGGGGTCGCCTGGCCCTAAAACGATCCCGATATGTCTCCAAACTCCAAACTCCAAACTCAGTTGTAGATGGAGCTTCGCTTCCTGGAGCCGGCAGCTCGATGCTCGGCAGGTCTCAGGTCGAAGTCGCCAAATTCCGCCTCAGGGCAATGTTTAGGCCAACCGCGACGACAAGCAGGGTTCCAACGCAGGCCAACTGGTACTCGGCCAGGACGTTGGCGAGGCCGAGGCCCGTCTTGACGAAGTAGATGAGGAAGAAGGCAAGGATTGCTCCGAGCATGCTTCCTTTCCCCCCATAGATACTGGCCCCACCAAGAACTGTCGCTGTGATCACGTCTAGTTCAAAGCCTTTAGCGTGGTCGAACCGCGCGACGCCCAAGCGCGAGTCCATGAGGACTCCGCCGAGACCTGCCAGAACACCCGAGATTACGAAGACCGCCAACTGGACTCTGGCCGTCGGAATGGCGGCGAACTTGGCGGCCGGCTCATTAGAGCCGATTGCGAACAACCAACGGCCAAAAATGCTCCAATGGAGGACCAGGCCAATTCCTATCGCGAAGAACAGCACCAGAACGAGGGTAAGGGGTACCGGATAGGGAAGGTAAATCTGATCGATCCCCTTGATCCTATCTGGCAGGGAGATAGATTCCGAGCCGGCGATCGCTTGCGCCGCTCCCCGGTAGAAAGCCAGGGTTCCCAGCGTAACAAGGAACGATGGGAGCTTTGCGTATGCCACGAGGACTCCGTTGAACGCTCCCAAAGAGCCACCCATCGCCAACGCGGCCACAACCACGACGGGGATGCTTTGGTTTGCCGCGAGCTTCGCGCTTAGGCAGGCGACGAGGGCGAGATTCGAGGCGACGGAAAGGTCGATCTGCCCGCAGACGATCACGAGCGTCATCCCGATCACCATCAATCCGATCTCGGCGAACAGCGTCGTGTGCTCGAGGAGGTAGCGATAGTCGAGGAAGTAAGGAGACTCGAGCGCTCCTGCGATAAACGCGAGGACGACGAGGATAGCTGGTGCAAGCTCGGGCCAGTGTAGGATCCGCCTCATATTCCTTCCGCCTAGAAACTTAGCCGCATCGAATTCCTTGTGTCCTCCGTGTCTGGTTGCTGAAAAGCCGCCAGGTACCGGATTCCTGATTCCAAATTCCAAATTCCAAATTCAAAACTCTAAACCCTAACTCCCAAACTCGCAACTCCAAATTCCAAATTCCAAACTCCAAACTCCAAACTCCCAAACTCCCAAACTCCCAACTCCAAATTCCAGATTCGCAATTCCAAATTCCAAATTCCAAATTCAAAACTCCAAACCCTAACTCCCAAACCCCCAACTCCAAATTCCAAATTCGCAATTCCAAATTCAATGTGCCTCCGCGCGGCCGACGATCGCATCGAGGCCGAGGGCAAGGAGGATCACCCCACCATAGACCAGAAGCTGCCAGTCCGCAGCGATCCCGATGACCGCCAGCGCAACGTTCAAGACGCCGAGGAGAACGCAGCCGATCACGACGCCGGGAACGGTACCCGCGCCTCCCCGCACGTCGCAGCCGCCAATGACGGTCGCCGCGATCACGTTAAGCTCCATGCCCACTCCGGCGGTGCCGGGATTCACAAACCCATAGCGGGACGCATACAGAATTCCGGCAAAGCCGGCCAGGGCGCCACAAATTACGTAGGCAAGAATTGTAACGGCGTTGACCCGGACGCCGTGGATCCGCGCAGCCTCTGCATTGCTACCGACTGCGTACAGGTTCCGGCCGATGACGGTACGGCGGGCGAACAGGTGGCCGGCGATGACGACAAGGATAGTGAAAACGAGGATCCATGGGATCGTAACGCCTCGGATGGCAACGGGTCCGTCGATCGACCAGCGCTGAACGGCATCTGGGATGTTGTTCGAATCAATCTGTTCGCCACGGCTGAAAATGAAGGTTAGCCCACGGTAGGCGCTCAGGGTTCCCAGTGTGGAGATGATCGCGGGAATCCTTAGCCAGGCCACCAATGCGCCGTTGACGAGGCCCAAGGCCGCACCGATGGCCAACGCCGTGATGGCCCCCAGATAGATGTTTAGGTCGGGGTGTGACCGGAAGATCATCCCAACCGCGATGCCGGCGAATCCAAGCGTCGAGCCGACCGAAACGTCGATGCCTCGCGAGACGATCACCAGCATCTGACCCACCGCCATGACGGTTAGGAGCGGAATCCATAGGAGGATGCTGCTGATCGACGATGGCTCGAGAATCCGGGGCGCCTTGATCGCCGCCGCGACGAATACGACGATCAGAAGGATGAGCGCCCGGGTCTCGCGGGTGACTTTCATGTCCCGGGGCGAAATACCAATCCGTCCAGGGGCTTGCCCTCCATCGTGAGCTTGAGCGACAGGTCGCCGCGAGCTTGAAAATAGCCGACTTCGATCCGATGCCAGCCCGCGGGTAAGAGCACGCTGCCCGTGCGCTCGGTGGTGGGATGAGGGCCATCGTTATCGATCACCTTGGCGCCTCCGACTTTGAGCCAGGAGCCGTCGTCGCTGGACAGGGCGAAGTGATACTCGCCAGGCTGATCGATCTTGATGTATCCATGGAAATCGAGGCCGAAGTTCTCGTTTCGGGTGCGGGGCTCTATTCCAACCGATGTCGCGGTGATCGACTTCGCAGGATTCAACCTTTCGAAATCAGGCACTCTCGTCCAAGCGCCCTCGTAGACCGAGACCGCCCATCCTGGCGCCGGGTTCGGCAGATCAACTTTGTCTTGTCTGCGGGCAACGACGGTGGTGATATCTCCAACTCTGCCGTTTGCGCTCACATACGCGAAGTTCACGTTCTGCCCGGCTCCGACGATCACGATCGGGCCCGAATACGCGGAGGATACGGCCGTGACCGGATCTGTGCCGTAGGAGAAGCGCAGCTTCGTCGGCATCGAAGCATCGGGAGTTGCCGAGATTTGAGCGTTGTCGGAGTAGATGATCGCAGTCAGGGGCACCTTCGGCGCGGGAATGTAGTAGTTCACCCCCATAAGATCGAGTCGATTGATCAGGCTCGCAATCCGGCCCATGAACTCTCCCGTGTCGCGAGTCGCTTTGGGTGACCAAAGCACTTCGGCCATCGCGGCCATCCGGGGCCAGATCATGTACTCGACACGCTGAGTCGTCGGGATGCCCTCGCACCAAATGTTCGCCTGGCCACCGAGCACATGCTTCGCTTCTTCTCCGGTCAAGGTCTCGGGAACGGGATCGAACGTGTAGACATGCTCGGTCGGCTGGGAGCTGTAGGGGGCGTCGAAGTAGGCGTGGGATGTCGGCGACATGACGACATCGTGGCCGGCCTTGGCGGCGGCGATGCCACCTTCGATTCCCCGCCAGGACATAACGGTCGCGCCCTTGGCGAGACCGCCTTCGAGGATCTCATCCCAACCAATCAAGCGCCGGCCATGGTCGCTAAGGAACTTATCGATGCGACGGACGAAGTAGCTTTGGAGCTCGTCCTCGCTCTTCAGACCCTCCGCCTTGATCTTGTCTTGGCAACGCGGGCAGCGATGCCAGTAACCCTTGTAGACCTCGTCGCCGCCAATGTGGATCCAGGGCGATGGGAACAGCTCCATGACCTCTGTAAGGACGTCTTCGATGAACGTGTAGGTCTGCTCGCTACCGGCGCAGTAGACGTTAACAGGCGGCTGCCCTTGAAGGGAGGACGGCGGCTGATTCTGGCAGCCGAGCTCCGGGTAAGCCGCGAAGACGGGCATCGCATGGCCGGGCATCTCGATCTCCGGAACCACCGTGATATTTCGCTCGGCAGCGTACTTGACGATATCTCGGACATCGGCCTTTGTATAAAAGCCTCCATATTTCGGCAGCCTGCTCTCGGGATCGAATCGTAGTTGCCCCTGGTCCCAACCCGTGGTAACTCCGTAGCGCCATCCACCGACTGTGGTGAGCCTGGGATATTTATCGATCTGGAGCCGCCAGCCGCCGTCGTCGACGAGGTGCCAGTGGAAGACGTTCATCTTCATCATCGCGATGTAGTCGAGGTAGCGCTTGATGAAGCTGGGCGGGAAGAAGTGCCGGGAAACGTCGAGATGCATACCCCGCCACGGGAAACGCGGTGAATCTTGGATTTTGACGGCGGGGACGAATAGTGTCCGGTTCACTCCGCCGGGAGAGTCGATCTCCGCAGGCAGCAATTGGCGCAAGGTCTCGACCGCATAGAGGGCTCCCGCGTCGTCTCCGTACCGGATCTTGATGCCGGAAGCCGTGACGCTCAGTTCGTAGCCTTCCTTCGGCTCGGTGCTCGACTGCTCGAAGTCGATCCCGGCGAGGCGGAGGTGATCAGCTTTGTTGATCCTGAGGTGCGCCCCCTTGCTCAGCATGTCTTGCAGGAGCTTCGAGGCGAACAGTGGCCGATCCTCATGGATCTGGGTTGTGGAGTCAAGGACGAACGGTGACCGGTTCGGGAAGTCGATCGAAACCGGTTTCGGGATGATCGTTGGATGGACAGCGGCGGCAAGTAGGAATGGCAGTATCACGGCTTTCCTAGTCTAATGCGCCTGCGCGATTTGGTGCCACCTAATCAGGCGTGTGCCGTTGCCGCTATCTACCGCGTTTCGGTCCCCTCCCGCTTATTGGAACTCGGAGGTAGGAGTCCCTCTCGTGCGGAGCGGGGGAGGGTGACCCCTCGCTTGCGAGGGGTCGGGAGGGGGTGCCCATGATCGCGGCGACCCCAAGGCCCTAGGGGCCGAGCGGTCATAGCCCCGGTCGCTACCCCAAGCGCGGCTCGGGCGAGGCCTGGGGTAGGGCCACCACTGCGGGCTAACGTTCGGAATGCAGGAAGGCCGACGCATTTGGTGGCCTTCACCAAGTAGCGGCCATTTCTCGTCATCACTATATAGCCCCCCCACCCCGTGATGACGAAGATTCCAAGGCCAGACCGATGGCTACGGACACAAAATCTCGTCCCCACAAACGACCCCGGTCTAATTAGCGTCTATCGTTAGAAGGGAGAAAGTGATATACATCGGTCGGTAGTGGGTCAGTTTGGATGTGGCATCGCCTTCTAGGCGATGTGTGCCAGGAGCTTCCAGCTCCTGCTTCCGGCGGCTGGAAGCCGTCGACACACTCCGGCAAGATGCCGGAGCCACGAGAAAAATGCAAACTGAGCCACTACCCATCGGTCAGGTCCGGCAACGGGCTTGGTAGACTTGGGCGTTCTTGGAGGCGGCGAATGACCGCCGAGGCAGAGGTTATGAACGGAATGGTTTCATGCAAGAGCTGCTTGGCTCACAACAGCCTTGACAGCACGTTTTGCAAAAAATGCGGCGCGACGTTACCCGCCGACGATCTTAAGCAGGCAAAGGACAAGCTCGAGGCCGTCATTGCCGACGGCTTCAAGGTCTTTAGCGCGGGCCGAACCAGCGAGGCGATGCAGGTTGCGGAAACAGCCGTCCTCGCTAATCCCTCGTCAACGGCGGCCCTCTCTCTCAAGGCAATGTGCCATGAGCGCCTCGGCCAGGTTGCGGAGGCTCTCGAGTGCCATGAGCGCGTCCTGGAGATCGATCCGGATTCGATGCTCGACAAGATTAAGGTTAACGACCTCAAGAACCTGCTCGTCGCACGTACCTCCATTGCGGCGATTCCCGATCGACGCAATGCGATCATCACGGCAGTGGCGGCATTTGTGCTGATCATTTCGATCGGAGTCGTCCTTGCACGGGGCAGCGGCCGGTCCAGCGATGGGCCAACGACAAGCCAACCCATCGCCAACCTCCAGCCGAAAGGTAGCGTTTTCGACCCGCCCGCGACGGTCGCCAACCCGGGACCTCCGCAGGGCCAGCAAGGCACCGGCCAGCCAGCCGGCGGTGCGCCCAATCCGACCGAGACCAACAAGACGCCGGGTACCCCTGAGCGTCATGTTGCTGATGACCCAGGCAAGGTGCTCCCCGCTCCGAGTGGTGATGGCCGCTTGCCAAAGCCGGACGACGGAACCTCGCCCGTAAGGGTTTCGATTGAGAATCCGGATCAGTTGCGCGGCGGGCCTACCAACACGGTCGCAACCCACCCCAGCGTTGCCTCTTCGACGGGACCTAAAGATCCCGACCCGGTGACGACCGTAGTCGACCCCGGTACGCAGAATAATCCGGCGAGGCAAAACGATCCTGGAATCATGGACATCCAGGTTACGAGCGGAAAGGGCAAGTCAGGTTCCGACTCGAGCGATCCCGCGACCCATCCCAACGGGGTTCAGGCACTCCTGCGCACCGCGCGGAGCCAATACCAAATCTCGAACTATTCGGCGGCGGCGACGTCCTACGAGCGAGCCCTTCGCGCAGGCGCGAACCCCGCCTCCGCGAACCAGCGACTCGCCGAGTGCTACGAGAAGCTGGGACGCTCGTCCGAGGCTGTTGCCGCCTATAACCGGGCTATCGACGCGCTCAAAGCAGACATCGATGGGGGCAGAGGCGACAAAGCTCGACTGAGCAATGCCTTGGATGTCTGCAAGCAGGCGGTCAAGGTTCTTGGTGGCTAAGAGAGCGGTAAGGGCGAAGTACGCGACGACCCTGCTTAGGGTTTGCATTCTGTTTTTCGTGATTTCGCTCGCGGCCGCGGCGCAGGCGGTACCCGGCGTCCTGATCATTCGGCTTAAGCCCGCCAAGGGAGCGCCTACTTTAGAGACTGCCATTTGCGACTACCTGGCAAACGAATTCCAATCCGAGGGACGGGCGGCGCCGGTCGTTTGGGGAGTCAGCGATCCGATTTACAGGGCGGCCATCCAGGAAGGAAAGATCAGGACGGGAACCCAAACGCCCTCACTGGACGAGGCATTTAGCGTTGCCGCGAAGCTGAGGTGCGAGTACGTCTTTGCGGCCGATCTTAGGGGGGATACCGGAGGTGTCCTCAGCGCCGGTTATCTGTACAAGAACGGGAAGCTCATTTGGAAGGATCCCGATTCGAACCTTAATCCGGTCTTGGCGAGTCTGAGGCAAAAAGTTAAGGCCAAGCAGATGACCCAGCAGGAGTACGATCGCGCGGTTATCGACGCTTCCTATCGGAGCAACGCCGTTCAGGTCGGCAAGTACGGGGTTGAAGACACTCTTAAGTCTCTGGCCCATACCTGGGTCGAAATGGTGGCGACCGGACCCATGCAGGGGCTCGCTAAGCAGACGGTTCGTACGACCCCAAATCCGGGTAGGGGCGAAGCTCCTCCGAATCCAGGTACGGGAACGACACCACCGGCGCCCGTAGTCGACGACAAAAAGTGGAGCATCGATGCCGCGGCTGCGATCAAGGCCGGCGACACGAATAAAGCGGTAAGTATTCTAAGGGACGCGATCGATGCGTCGCCGTTGGACGTGGCCCGCCGCGTCTTGCTCGTCAAGATCCTCATCCAGGTCGGACAGCCGGAAGTTGCGGCGCGAGAGGCTAGGCGTGCGGCCGAATTGATGCCCGATCACATCGAGTTTCGATCGCTGGGGGCTCGGGCTTGGATCCAGGCGGGCAACCCCGATGAAGCGCAAAACGACCTCAACGAAGCAGTTACACGCGCCCCGGACAGCCCGGACACCCGGATGTTGCTTGCCAACGTCGCGATCGCGAAGGGAGATTGCGGTTCCGCGATCGACCACTTGAACAAGGCGATTACAGTTGGCCCGACCGGCGACGCCTACTATCTGAGAGCTCTCGCGCATGCGATGGTAGGCGAAATCGATCTTGCCGATGCCGACGTCAAGAAGGCGATCGACGTGGGCCTATCGCAGGCTCCGGAGGATGCGGAGTCCCGTTATGGCCTTGTCGCGGCGATCTTCGATGACGGATTGACGACCATCGGTGGCGAGATTCGGACGCTGCACATGAAGGCTCAGGTCCAACGGTCGGATAAGGAAGTTCAGTCCTCCTTTGACGATTTGGCCAAGCGAGTGGCGGGTCGCTCGAAATTTATCGCCGAGCTTCCCGTTCCGGTTGGACACGAGATGTCCCACAACCGAAGGTTGCTGGCATACAAATTGCTCACTCAATGCTTACTCGACCTCGAATCCTATTTGAAAAGCGGAGACGGGGACGTGCTGACCGATTCTCGAATCAATTTGGGCGAATCCCTAAAGCAGGGTGCGAGCGCCAGGCAGCGATTTCGGGAAGAGCAGCAAGGCATGAAGAAGAGCGATGCAAAATCCGGCTAGTGTTTGGCTCCTCACCGCATCCTCAGCGGCGGCCGGCATCTCGTCATGGCTGTATGCCAAAGCCGCCGCTTCGACTCGAAAGCGGCTCGTGCCCACGGCGAACTCGGTACTCCGAATCCGAGCCGCCGCCGGCGTGTACCGTAGCCACTTGATGGTATTGGGAAAGTCGGCCTGGAAGATCTCGGCTCCCATCCAGCGCGACAGCTTCGTACCTCTCAGGGTAGGCGAGAGGGTAACCATCGAGGCCCCCGGACCTACGGGCTGCCTTGTATTTCGCTCTCGCATCGTCTCCCGAGACTTAGATTCGCACTGTTTGGAGATCGAACGCCCGTCGCGAATCCATCGCGTGGAGCGCCGAGGCTATCAGCGGTGGAAGAGCCTCGCCGATTCACCGATGCGGATCGAGAATGCCTTCGCAAGAATCATCGACTTGTCCGAGGGCGGCATCCGGGTTAGAAGCGAAATCAGATTCCAAAAAGGCGACCGGCTTCGCCTCGAACTGCCCTGGGGTGAAACCGCTTTCGGCTGGGTGCTTTCTAACGAAGGAGACGAAACGAGGGTCCGATTCGAGGAGCTCATCAAGCCGAAATCGGAGTTTGCCTCCATCTAAAATGGAATCCGCCCCCTAGGCTAGGAGGCGGTCCATGTTGGGTTTCGAGTGGGTTCTCGATTCCTTCCTGTGTTAGGGAAGGAGGATATGCGTCACTAGTTGAAACGTTCAACTCAGCGCCGATGTTCCGTTCATTTGGGGTAGTCCCGGGACTATCCCAGAACTTTCATACCGGCTTCATGAAAAACCCCTCCACAGTGCAGAAGAGGGGAACGTTTGCTCTGAGGTGATAGCCTGCCCGTAACCGGGGCTTTTTGTGGCGATTTCACAGAGCCACGTTTTTAGAAGGACGGCAACGAAAACGCGTATGTGACGAGCTTCCGCGCCGTCCGGCTTCAGAACGGCGGTGCGTTCATCTCCATATCCTTATCGTATCACCGATTCCTTCCGGGTGGTCGTGGATGTCGGCTGATCGTCGCCGGCTTAGGGGACGCGGGGACCCAATCAGGATTTACGCTGCCCGTTGCAGCGACATGGGCAGCAAGCGAGGAACTAATTCGGGGTCGGTTGGCGCGGAGAGAACCACCGCGCGCTCCATGACGTTCTCTAGTTCCCGCACGTTGCCTGGCCAAGAGTAGGCGTGCAAGGCATGCCGGGCGGCATCGCCGATTGTCAGGATGGAGCGGTCGTTATCTCGCGCGAATTTGGCCAGGAATAAGTTGGCAAGCGGTTCGATGTCCTCGACGCGCTCACGCAGCGGCGGGATCAGGATTTCCACGACCTGAAGGCGATACAACAGGTCCAGGCGGAAGCGCCCCAGGTCGACGGCTTCCTGCAGCGGCCGGTTGGTGGCGGTGATGAGCCGAACGTCGACTCGGGTTGGCTTGTTTGACCCCAGTCTCTCAAACTCCCGCTCTTGCAGCACGCGTAGGAGCTTGACCTGCACGGACATCGGGATTTCTCCGATTTCGTCCAGGAAGAGGGTGCCAGAATGGGCGGTCTCGAATCGGCCGGCCTTTGCGCCTTGTGCGCCCGTGAAGGCGCCTTTTTCGTAGCCGAAGAGCTCGCTCTCGAGCAGAGTTTCAGGAAGAGCAGCGCACGAGACCGCCACAAAGGAATTGGCAGCCCTGGAGGACAGGTTGTGGAGCGCGCGCGCGACCACTTCTTTGCCCACGCCACTTTCACCAGTGACGAGCACCGTAGCCCGGGAGTCGGCAACCTGCTTGACGGTCGCCAGCACTTCCTTCATTGCGGGCGATTCCGCGAGGAACGCACCTTCCTGTGCCTTCGTCTTGGTCGACCGCGAACTGGGCGCGTTCTCCGCCTGGCCGCCGTCTGCCGCGCTGGCCACGATCTTCTTGAGCGATTCGAGGTCGAAGGGCTTGGTAACGTACTCGTAGGCGCCGTCGCGGATCGCCTGAATGGCTTGAGGAATCGTTCCGAAGGCCGTCATCACGACAACGGGGAGGTTCTCCCGATAGGCCCTCAGATCGCGCAGAAGCTCGTACCCCGACTTGCCGGGCATCGTAACATCGGTGAGTACGCAATCGATGGCCTCGGCCTGGACGATCTCCATCGCCCGATAGGCATCCTCGGCAACGAACGGAAAGCAGCCCTCTTTTTCAAACGCGACCTGCAGGATGCGGCGAATGTTGGGCTCATCGTCTACGATGAGAATCTTCTTTTTGGCCCTCACTCGGAACCCCCAATCTGGACTGCGAACTTCGAGCCGATACCGGGCTGCGACCAAACCGAAAGCTTGCCGCCATGGGCGTCAATGATCTTGCGAACGTTGCACAAACCGAGCCCGGTCCCGTTCGGCTTCGTCGTGAAGAAGGGCGTGAACAGCTTTTCGAGATCGGCCTCTTGCATTCCTTTTCCTGTGTCCTCGACGCTGAATCCGCCCGGTCTGGAGACGATCCGGACAACACAGCCAGACTTGCACGCCTGCAAAGCATTGCCGGGGAGATTCCGCATGACCTGCTCCAGGCCCAGCACAGCCCCATCAATTTTCGGCTTTTCCCCTTCAACCCCAAATTCCCAACC
>CAZNUL010000047.1:0-33247 GCA_964576205.1 uncultured Fimbriimonadaceae bacterium
CAATCCCATACCGACCTTGGGAACACGGTCCTTATCTTCGACTCCGCAAATCTTGGATGGAACGCCCACGGAACTTACGAGAACGATAAGGGCGATCGTCGCAATGTTGCCCTTCTCGACGGGAGCGCTCGAAGGAAGGGCTAAGGCTCTCCGCGTGGCGATCTATCCGTCTTTCTTAAGGAACGGGACGCCGTCGGTAACCCATGGATCGGGTTTGGCGCCTTTTAGATACACGTCGAAGAAGTGGCGCAGGCGATGTGCGTAGTCGAGCTGGTTGGCTCGCTTCGCGAGACCGTGGTTTTCGCCCTCATAGACGAGAAAGATGCAGGGCTTGCCCATGCGGCGCATCGTGTTGAACAGGTACATGCCTTGGTGGAAGTCGACGGCTCCATCGGCCGTGCCCTGCTCGATCATCAACGGCGCGGTGATCTTGGCGGCATTTTCGACCGGCGAATTCGCGTCGTAGGTCTTCGGATCTTCCCAAGGCGGAACTTCCAGCCGGCCCTGGCTGGTTTCCAGGATCTCCTGGTCGGGAGTGCCTGTGTTTCCGTAAATGCTGAGGTACATGCTGCGCAGCTCGGTCAGCGGCGCGCCTGCGACGGCGGCGGCAAACTTCTTCGACTGAGTGATCGTAAACGTCGTTTGATAGGCGCCCCAGCTGTGTCCCATGAGGCCGACGTGAGCGGCGTCGATATCGGGTTGCGCCCTTAGAGCGGCGTCTACGGCGGGATCGAGGCATTCGACCGCCGATAGGCCCGGATTCCGTCCGCGGTAGGCGATGTCCGGCTCGAGCACGAAGTAGCCGTTCTGGGACAGGATCTGCGGGTTGTAGGAGTTCCAATCGACCGGAGTGAGATAGTTGTTGAGTCCGTCCGATAGACGCTCATAGATGTAGGTGACCATCGGGTACTTCTTGCCCGGATGGTAGTCGGCAGGGTAAATCAAGATGCCTTCGAGCGGCTTGCCCCACTTCGATTTGTAATGAACTAGCTCGGTCTTTCCCCAAAGGAAATTGGCTTGTTGGGGATTCGTCTTGGTCAGAGGTTTGATCGCATCGAAGTTCATGTTCGTAACGAACTCGTTGGGCGAGCTCGTGAAGGAAGCGGTCGAGAAGATCATGCGATCGGTGTCCTTCGATTTAATAAGCTGCCCAAAAGAACGGTCGTCCGCAGTGAGCAGCTTGCCTCCCAAACCGGGCCGCCAGACAAAGTAACCGGCCTTCTTCGTCTCCTCCTCGAGGCAGGCGAAGTAGATCGGATGGTCGATTCGCACCCCGTCGTCGTCTCGCTCGACGTCGAGCTGCGAGTACCGGACTCGATCCTTCTCGCCATCGGTCAGGCGCGTCGTCTTGCCGCTCGGTTCTTCGATCAGCCAGCGATCATAGCGAGTGCCGACGATGAGGCCCTTATCGTCGGCAAGCCACATCGGGAACGATGCCGGTGGCTTTTCAGGAACCGTGTGGTCGTCTTCGACACTGTCGAAATGAGCCGCGAGTCCGGCGGTAAGGTTTTTCGACGTCCCGGACGCCACATCGTATACCCACCAGTTCCGGTCCTTGAAGTAAGCGAGATAATGGCCTTTGCGGGAGGGATTCACCCCCCACTGGGTCTTCTGGAGGAGTAGCTTCCTCGGGCCCTTGGCCGCCAGGTCCGTCAGGTACACGTCCTCGTACTCGATGCCGTTGGTCGACGGCCGTTTGTAAGGCGTTTGATCGTAGAGGACTGCTCGGCTCAGGTTGTCAAGCACGATCGCGTCGTGAACCTTTTCATCGGTGACCTGCTGAAAGCCGTTGTCTGCCGGGTGCCAGATACATAAGCTCGTTCGCTTGCTCTCGATCGGAAACTGGTTCTTCTGACGCGGTTGCACGTCGAGATCCTTCCAGTGCCAGATGTCGATGCCGGGCTTGTCGTCGGGCTTGCCGGGCTTCTTCTTATCCTGCCAGTCTTTGATTCCGAATCCGATCGCGGTCGCGTCATCGTTGATAATGAGGCCGCCATATTCGGCGATCCGCTTGTTCTTTGGAAAGTCGGAGATTTTGGATGTGTCCAAGCCAGTAACCTGGGGTTTGGTCGCCACGTTCGTCGCCAGGATCACGACGTTCCAGTCGCCATCTTTCTTGTCGTCGGGGCTCCCTTTGAGAAAGGCGACCGCGTCTCGCTTCTTTGCCCATACGAGATTCGAGATGTTGTCCTTCCCCCATAAGACCGTGCTAAGCCGCTGAGCCGCTGGGTCGTAGATCTGAACGCCATTGTTCTTGCTGTCCGACTCGACGTCGAGCGCGAGAAGGGTCTCCTCCTTGTTGGGCACCCAGGCGGCAACATTCCCAAGCGTGACGCTGGCCCCGTCGGCAAGGTGGGTGATGAAGAGGTCGCTGCCGCCCTCGGTCTTGCCGGCGCCGCGGTAGCGCTTCGCAACGAGGAAATTGCTTCCCCTAAGAAAGCGAAAGCTTTGGACCTCGTCGAGGACTACCTCGTCGCCGTCGACGAGATTTCGGAGACCCATCTTCGCGTGAAGCTCTTTCTTGTCCTCCTTTGCCTTGTCGACCTCCTTTTTGGAATAGCCGATGCTGTAGGCGACCCACTTGCTGTCGTCCGAGAAAACTGGGTTCGCGGCAAAAAGGGTCATCCATCTTTGGGGCGTATCGACGTTGCGGACAATCGTATATCCGTCGCCGTCGACGACGGCGATCGAATAGGCGAACCAATGGCCGTCGTTGGAGATGGCCGGTGACTGCAGCATCTCCCATTGACCGTAATCCTCGGGTTTGAGCGTTCGCTTAGGCTCCTGGCATAAAGCAGCAGTGGTAAGAGCGAAGAAAACAAGGATGAAAACAGCTCGGTTCAAGATTGCGGCTCCGTGGTGGCGACCAAAGCATTATAACGATGCTTAGAACGGAGTGAGCTGCCCGTCTTCCGATCCGGGTTCGACACCTCGATTTCAGGCAGCCTGCAAATGGAGGAGAATTACGGGGGCCCGGGGAACGTACCGTCGCCGGCTAGGGCTGGATCGAGAGGCTACAACACGGCTGAACCGACGAAACCCACGTCCCGGAGGAGGCGAACACGGCCGGAGATTGCAGCATGGTGATAGAGTGGCCGGGAACCGAGTGGTCGAAACCATAGGAGACTGCGGCCCGCTGGTTTAGTTCGGGGATCGTGCCGAAATACACGGGCAGGGCGCCGTTCGGAACGAGTGCATCGCAGTAGGCGGGATCGGCCGGAATCCAGCCATATCCCGGGACATAAAACTCCGCCCAAACGTGCCACTGGTTGTTCCCGAGCGTAAAGCCGGAAACCGCTCTGGCCGGGATGCCGGCGTTGCGGCAAGCCGCGACGAAAAGAGCGGCGAAGTAGCCACAGTCTCCCTGGCGCGTGTTGAGGGCTACCAGCGCGTCAGGTTTCGCGGTCGTGGTGACGTATTGCATGCGGGCGACGACGGCCTGGAACAGCTTCTGGGCAGCGTCATAAGGGCTCATCGATTGGCGGTAAGTGGACGGCAGAATGCTTGCGACGAAGTAGTGAATCTGAAGGTTATTGGACTCGATGAGCGTCTCCGGCTGGAGCCAACAAGCGTCTTCGCTTGTCAGGTTCGCGTACGCGCCGAATCCAACGGTTCTCAAGACCTGTGGATTCACGCGCGAACTCGAGGTCTGGACTTGAAACTGGGTCTGAACGCTCAGGCATCCGGCGACCGCGCCAACCGGCTGGAAGAAAGGCATGCTGGTCACCGTCGTTCCCGGCCGTGAGACCGATATCTCCTGTTGGCATGCTCCGTCGACCGGCAATGGGAGGAACCATTGAAGTCCGCTCGCCGACCCAGAAGCGAGGCGGGCGGTCGCTCCCACCGATCCGTTTAGAAACTGAGGATTGAAGGCCTCGATCCCTAGGGCGGGAAGAGCTGGTGTGACCTGGATCGCAAGCGGAGGGCTCACGGCATCCGTGGTCGATAGAACCCGTGTCTGGATCCGCATTTGCCCGTCGAGCAGGGCAGGAAACGGCCCCCAAACGACTACTGCATCGCCCTGAAAAGCGAGCGAGGGGGTCGTGCGGCTAAAGTAGGGAAGGTCGAATCGGACCTTGTATGGCCCGTTCAGGCCGCTGACGTTCAGCCGGGCCGCCATGTAAAACGTGTCGCCGAGTTCGATGCTGACCGGGTCGCCCGCGCCGTCACTAGGATAGGCGCTTTCAATCGTAATCGAGCCGGCGTGGGCCGCAACGGCCGCGAGAGCAGTAAGAGCGACAGTGATTCCCTTCACGCAGAATCAATGAAGCACAATGCGTGCCAGCAGGGGATCTCCTTTCACGGACAATCACGGGCCTCGCCGCCCGGGCCCAACCTCCACCGATCTTTGATATCAGTCCCGGCCTTGAACTTGGAACTATCATCACTCGATAAGCGCCGGGGAAGTGATGATAGTTAGCATCGAACTCGCGCGCCAAGAAATGGACCGAAGGTGTCACCCGCTCTATAATCTAAGTCACAGGAATCACAAATGAGTGAAGACAGCTTTCCCGTCCGCCGCCTCGATCACGTGCGCCACTACGTTAACAACGCGCGTCAGGCCGCCTACTACTATCAGCACGTATTCGGATTTTCGATCACGGGCTTCTGCGGACTCGAGACGGGCATCAAGCACGAGGTCGACTACCTGCTCGAGCAGAACGACGTGCGGCTGATTCTCTCGGCGCCGGTTCGGCCAGGCCATCCGATGTCGGAGTTGATCGGTCAGCACGGCGATTTCGTGCAGGACATCGCCTTCGAAGTCGACGACGTGGACTGGGCTTTCAAGGCCGCGACCGACCGGGGCGCCGAGGTCGCCTATCCGCCGAAGACGCTGCAAGACGACGGCGGGAAGGTGAGGGTGGCCGGCATTAAGACTTACGGCCACACGATTCACAGCCTAGTCAATCGAGACGGATACAAGGGCCTCTACTTCCCGGGGTTCCGGCACGAGAACCAGCCGGGGGATCCGATCGGTTTGATCGAAGTCGATCACTGCGTCGGCAACGTCGAGCTTGGCAAAATGAATGTCTGGGTCAAGTGGTACGAGGACGTGCTTGGCTTCTCGAACATGGTCTCCTTCGATGACAAGGACATTTCGACGGACTATACGGCTCTGATGTCGAAGGTGATGGCCAGTGGAAACGGCCGGGTTAAGTTCCCGATCAACGAACCGGCAGCGGGCAAGAAGAAGAGCCAGATTGACGAATACCTCGAATTCCACGGCGGTCCCGGCGTACAGCATGTCGCTATTCGCACCGACGACATCATCCACACCGTCTCGCGTCTGCAGGCTCGCGGCCTCGAGTTCTTGAAGGTGCCGAAGGCTTACTATGAGATGCTCGAAGACCGGGTAGGCAAGATCGAGGAAAACATCGACGAACTGGCCGAACTTGGAATTCTCGTCGACCGCGATGACGAGGGCTACCTGCTGCAGATTTTCTCAAAGCCGGTGACGGACCGTCCGACTCTGTTTTACGAGATCATCCACCGAAAGGGGGCGAAGAGCTTCGGCAAGGGCAACTTCAAAGCGCTCTTCGAGGCGATCGAGCGAGAACAGGCGATTCGCGGGACGTTGTAGCTTCGCGCGGAAAGATCAGGCCGCGATCTGCAACGGATCGGGCGACTCGAGGCTGTGCACGATCGCCAGCTCGATGAGCCTGCAAACCGCTTCGATCGCTTCGCCGGTCGCGGCCGGCCCAGACGGCAACTGAAGCAGCGACGCGGCGAGCCGGGAGGCAACCGGGGCCGCCGCCCGGGAGTGATCGACGAAGGGAATCGATGTTCCCACGTGCTCGGCGGTTAAGATGTCCCGAAGGGAATTCCTCGTGATTCCGGCTAAGCCGGGGTCGACCTCGACCGCGATCGATTGACATGTGCTTTCGGCGCTCTGACCGGTTAGCTTGATGCCCGGGATGCCGTGTAGCTGCGAGCCGTAGAGTTCGTAACGAATACGATTTGCCGCCGCGAAACCTTCTGCCGCCTCGAGGTTCGCGATCCCCATCGCCGCGGCCGCATCCCCCATCCCTTGAGCGATCCCATCGAGGTGCGAGGATCGGATGTTACGCAGGCGAAAGGCCAGAAGGTCGTCGTTCGTCGTGACGACGGCGGAGTCCATCGCGTGGATGAGCTGGTCGCGGCCGAAGTCAAAGATTTCGGCGTGGCCGAACCCGCCAAGCTTTTCGCCGTCGAAGCAGCAGCCGATGGCCTGGTGTCCATACAGAAACAGCGGGAGATCGGATTCGTCGCAGATTTCCAACAGCTTCGAGATGTCGCAAGGGTTGCCGAGCGGATTAATCGCGAACACGGCTTCGGCAGCATCGAGTTTTTGCCTAGAAAGGCCCCTCGGACTCATTCCATAGGTCGTCGCCTCGCACTCCAGGAAAGTGGCGTTCCTTAGGGTCCCAAAGACCTCAGTGCCAAGTGTCGGCGCGAAGACTCGTCCGGCTCCAAGAGTGGCCGACAACGCCCGCGTCGCCGCAGGCAGGGACGCAAAGCCGACCACGTTCCGAACCACAAGCCAGTCCGCCAGGGCCGTCTCGAACTCTTCGACGAGTCCACCGGTGGGCGACGACCCATTGAACATGCTTTCGGCAAGCGCCGCGAAGCGACATCCTTCTCCAACGTTGGCCGAAAATGCCGGAAGTTTGGATTCAAACGCGGGCGGGCCACCTCCATGGATGGCGAGCTGGCCGGGGCTGGACTTTAGGATCGGCATCCTTCCCCGTAATTGTCGGGGGCTGGGACAAATCGCTGGAGGCAGGGAAGGAGGGACTTGCGTCGTGCACTCCAACGACCGGATAACATCAAGAGCTTGTCGGAATTGTTAGCAGCTCATGCTCAGAAGCACCGCGCCGCATCAGCGTCGCTGGGTTTCAACCTCCTATCGACCGGATTCAAGCTCGTCGCCGCGGTGCTGACCGGCTCAGTCGCACTGTTCAGCGAAGCCGTTCATTCCCTCACCGACGTCGTTGCCTCATCGATCGCCTTTGTCAGCGTGAAGGCGGCGGCGGCGCCACCGGATGAGGAGCATCAGTACGGTCACGGCAAGATCGAGAGCCTCGCCGGCTTCGGTGAGTCGATTCTCCTTTTTGTCATCGTTGTGTACATCGTCGTCAGCTCGGTTCAGCGACTCGTGGCCGGAGTCGGCGCCGAGCGTCTAGGTCTCGGAATGGCGGTGATGGGTGCGAGTGCCATCGGTTCGGTCGCCGTGGGCCTTTACGTCACGGGCATCGGCCGGCGCACCGGGTCTCTCGCCCTCCAATCGAACGGCCAACATCTCCGGGTCGATGCCGTGACGAGCGTCGGCGTTCTCGCGGCCCTGGCGATCACAGCGATTACCGGATGGAAGCAGGCAGATCCCGTGGTGGCGATCCTCCTCGCATTTTGGATCGCCTTTGGCGCATGGATGCTTGCAAAGAAGGCTTTTGACCAGCTGATCGACCGCCGGCTGCCCGATCAGGAAGTCAGGGCCATCCAGGCGATCGTCAAGGACCACGAAGGCATTCTCAGCTGCCACCGCTTGCGCAGCCGGCTTTCAGGCAACGAGCGGTACATCGACATGCATATCGTCGTGCCCAACCAGCTAACGGTCGTCGAGGCTCACGAATTGGCGGACCGGCTCGAGAAGCAAATTACCGGCCAGCTTGCTCCCGCCCATGTGGTCATCCACGTCGATCCTTACGACGAATCAAAGGAACGACGCCGAAACATGGAATGAATCCGTGGAGAGATGTTTACTCTGCTGTTTTATACGTGTTCGTGCATGATCGTCGCCGGCATCCTCACGATCGTCTCTCAGCTCTTCCGCCCGATCCACCGTAAGGGAGATTCGAAGCCATGGTATGCCATGTTCTTCTTCTTCGCCCTCGTTTTTGTGATCCCCTATGCGTACACCGAGGGACTTACCTGGATGTATGGTGCGAATATGAAGAGCGCAATCAAGGACGTTTACTACAGCTCCGAGATCGATGGCCCGATGCGCTACTTCCGGATTATCGGCTACCGCCCGGACAAAGAGGCGACAGCTTTGGTAGTCGGCCTGGAACGAGAAGCCTGGGGTGGCACCGACCGCCCGATCCTGTCGGTTCACCTCGTCAAGGAAGGCGACAACTGGAAAGCGGATTCCTACGAGATCGTCTGCGCCGAACGCCTCAATAAGGACGGCTATGTCCTCCCGCCTTACTGGTAGGCGCTAAGGCTAGCCGCCTTCCACGCCCGGCTCCCTATGCCGAACTCCATGGCATACTCGCGTGAATGGGCCAATCCATTCAGTTCCTCGGCGCGGCGGAAACGGTTACCGGATCGCGCCATCTCCTGACTCTCGATGGACATAAGGTTCTCGTCGACTGCGGCCTGTTCCAAGGAGGCAAGGAACTTCGGGCCCGGAACTGGCTGCCATTCCCAGTCGATCCCCACGAGATCGAAGCGATGGTCGTCACGCACGCTCACCTCGATCACATCGGATATATCCCGAGGCTCGTTCGCGACGGCTTCCACGGACCGATCTATTGCACGCGGGCGACGTCTGGTCTCGCAAGGATAAGCCTGCCTGACTCCGGTCACATCCAGGAGGAGGACGCAAGACAGCACAACCGGCACGGAACTTCCCACTCGCCCGCCCTTCCGCTCTACACCGAACAGGAAGCGCGGGACTGTCTGAAGTTCTTCCAGCCGGTTAGGTACGACACGTTCACGGATTTGCCTGGCCGCGCCAAGTTCAGATTCATGCCGGCGGGCCACATCCTCGGCTCAGCTTTCGCCGAGATCTACTTCGAGAACGGCGAGCGAATCATGATGTCCGGAGACCTGGGCCGCTACGACACGCCGATCATCAAGGACCCGACGACGGTCGACTTCGCCGAATACCTCGTCGTCGAAAGCACTTATGGCGACCGGATTCACTCGAACGAACCGGTACTGCCAAAGCTGGAGGAGCTGCTGAATTGGGCGATGCAGAACCGCTCGGTCGTGCTTGTGCCCAGCTTTTCGATTGGAAGAACCCAGGAGCTGCTCTACTATCTCAAGCAGCTCGAAGAGCAAGGCAAGCTTCCTAACATTCCGATCTTCGTCGACTCGCCGATGGGCCTCAGCGCGACCGATCTTTACACCAATTCAGTCGAGGAACGGGACGAAGAGACCGAGCTCAAGTTCAACCTGCACGAAAACCCCCTGGAGCCTCGAGGCTTGCGGATGGTGCGCGACGCCCAGGAATCGAAGAAACTGAACGCCATGCGAGGGCCGGTGTTCATCATCGCAGGGAGTGGGATGGCGAACGGAGGGCGGATCGTTCACCACCTCTTACACCACCTCGCGGAGCCGTCAACTTTAGTGATCTTCACCGGCTATCAGGCAGAGGGCACCCTCGGCCGCACGATCCTCGAGGGCGCTCGCCGCATCCACCTTCACGGCCAGGAGGTCGCCGTTAATGCGAGGATCGACAAGCTGAACGCGCTGTCCGCTCATGCCGATCAGGCTGAAATCATGCAGTGGCTTCGCGGGTTCAAATCGCCTCCTCGCCGGACGTTTATTGTGCACGGCGAACCGCCGGCGCAGGCCGTTCTCCGGGACAAGATCGTCGCCGAACTCCAATGGGATGTCACCATTCCACACTGGATGGATCGCGTCGATCTATAGAGAAACCCACCCCGGTCGACCGCCGCACTATAACTTGTGCTTAGTAACCGAGTTGTCTTTCCTCGTCTTGTCGGCAGCGGCCTCCGCCCGGTCGCAGAACTGCTCGGGTGAGAGTTGGCCGTTGAGCATCGACGTTAAGGCGCCCTCGATGTCGGTCTCCATTTGCGGATACCACTGACGTAATAGGAACGAGTAAACGGTCTTGCTTTGCTTAAAAAGGTGGGCGGGAACAACCAGTGTTTCCGGAAGTTTCGCTTGATCGCTTCCCTTAATCGACATCAGCGTTGCCTTTTGTTCAACAAACTGCTTGGCCTTGTCGAGGGAAGTCATGTACTTGTAAAGCGCGACCGCTCCGTTGGGGTTCTTCGCCTGCGCGGGCACCATCCAAGGCTCGATCTCGATGCAAAGCGCCGATGTGTCGCCGGAGCTGGTTTGAGGGATCGGCGGCATGAGGAACTGCATCTTAGCGTTCGGCGGCATTGTCTTCTTCATTTCCGAGTCCAGCCAGGTACCGCATGGGATCATCGCGGCTTTCCCGTTCAGGAACGCCGTCTGGGAGTCGGTGTGGCTCAGCCCGACAGCTCCCGTTTGGAAATCGCCCTTATCCTTGAGCTCGTTGATCATGCCTACCGCCTTCAGGACCGCCGGGTTCTTCCAGGCGCCGGGCACGAGATTCTGAATGTCCTCGATGACCTTGATGCCCCCAATGTCTTGAGACCAGGGCAGCAGCATGCCTTGAATCATGTAGTAGGGATACTTGCCCTGGAAGGTAATCGGCGCGATCTTTTGGGCCTTGATTTTCTCGCATAGGGCCTCCAGTTCGTCGAACGATTTCGGAGGCGTCCATCCGTTTTTCGCGAAAACGTTCGGGTCGTACCACCAACCCCAGACGCTGAAGAAATAGGGAAGAACGTATTGCTTGCCGTCCTTCTGGCCGAGCTTCAAGACCGAGGGTTCGAACGTGTCCCGCCAAGTTCCTTTGCCGTCGTATGCGGGTGAATCGAGAGCCTTGTCGAGAAGAAGAAGCTGACCCTCTTCGGCGGCGCCCCAGTGATCGTATTTCCAACTGGGATACATGAGGTCGGGAGGGTTTCCCGCGAGCATCGCGGGCCTGATCTGGTCGGCAACGTCTGGCGAGCCGTCGACGGTGATCTTCAAGTCCGGATTCTTGGCGAGAAACTCCTTGGCGGACTGTTGGTAGAAATCGATGTCGTATCCGCCCTTAAAGGCGAGAACACTCAGATCGCCGCTAAGCTTGCCTTCGCCAGTCGGAGCTTCTTTGGTTCCGGATGCGTCGGCCGGACCACCCTTCGCATCGACCTTTGTATCTTCGGAAGGGCCGCCGCATCCGGCAAGCCCGATTCCCAAGAGAACGATCCCAACCCCAGTCGCTACTCGCATGAATTCATTCTGCCTTTTTTGGCGGTGTTTGTCGAGTCGCAGGGTTGGCTGCTCCGGCAATCCAGCGACCTTCAACCCCATAATGTGCCATGCAAAAAGTGGTTCTCGTCGGCTGCGGATTCATGGGCAAGATGCACGGAACGGTCTATGGGCAATTGCCTAACGCACGGTTGGTTGCAGCAGTCGACCGGGACCCCGAAACGCTGAGCGCCTACTGTGAAGCACACCGCTGCAAAGGGTTTTCGACGCTCGAAGCCGCGCTTTCCGCCGAAGATGTCGACGTCGTCGACATCTGCCTTCCTACCGACCTGCACGCGGAGTTCGTAGTTCAAGCGGCCGAGGCGGGCAAGAACATTTTTTGCGAGAAGCCGATGGCGCGAACCGCCGACCAGGCTGAGAAGATGGCCGGAGTCTGCGAAGCGCGAGGCGTTAGGCTGATGATCGGCCACTGTATCCGGTTCTGGCCAGAATATGCGTTGCTCAAGCAGATCGTTGAGGACAAGAGGCTAGGCAAGCTGCTCTCGATCAACCTCACTCGCTTTGGCGAATTCCCGACCTGGTCGAGCGATAACTGGCTGGCCAGCGAGGCGCGTTCTGGAGGAGGCGTTCTCGACATGCATATTCACGACGCCGACTATGCTCACTACATCCTCGGATCTCCCGACGAAATGGTCTCGTTTGGAACGATCGACGAGCGGGGGCCCTCCTTCGTTTTCACGACGATGCGGTTTGGCGACACCGTCGCCCACGTCGAGGGCGGCTGGAATCTGCCCCATTTGACGCCCTTTAAGATGGCCTTTCGGGCCATCTTCGAGCGGGGAGCCGTCATCATGGACGGCGGTCCGATGACGATCTATGAGCAAGGCAAAGAGCCGTTCGCACCGCAGTTCCAAAAGATGGCGGCGGAGGGGGGAGGGAACATCTCTGACCTTGGCGGCTACTTCGTTGAGCTGAAATACTTCGTCGACCGCCTCGAGTCCGGCGAGCCGTTCGAGATCGTCACCCCCCAGACGTCGCTCCAATCCTTGAAAACTGTTCTCGCGGAGATTGATCAAATCAAGTCCAGAGCCACGCGATGACTCCAAAACGGTGGTTGGCAAGCATTGGGTTGGGGGCGTTCACGCTGCTAATCCTGCTGCCGATCGCTTGGGTGCTGGTTTCGAGCCTGAAATCCGGCTACGAGATCGTCGGCAGTCCGTGGTCGCTCCCCGCGCATCCCCAATGGGTCAACTTCCGCAAGGCCTGGGAGGGGGCCGGCATCGGACCGGCATTCTACAACAGCCTGGTAGTGACCGTCTCGACTCTTCTCATCCTGCTTCCAGCGGGCTCGATGGCCGCGTACGTGCTCGCTAGATATCCGTTTCCCGGACGCAACGCGATCTTTGGCACGTTTCTCGGTGGGATGATGTTCCCGAACTTCCTTGTGATCGTCCCGGTGTTCTTCCTCATGAGGTCGATCCATCTGTTCGACACGAAGACAGGGCTAGTTCTCGTTTACGTGGCCTACTCTCTCTCGTTTACGGTCTTCGTGATGACCGGATTCTTCCAGGTATTGCCTGCCGAGCTCGGCGAAGCCGCAATGATCGATGGCTGCGGGCACGCCGGAACCTTCTGGAAGGTGATGCTTCCACTGGCCCGGCCGGGTCTGATCGTAGTCGGGATTTTCAACGCGATCGGACTCTGGAACGAGTACACGCTAGCACTGGTCCTGATCCCGAGCAAGGCGAACTGGACCCTCCCGAAAGGCATCGCGAACGTGACGATGACCCAGCAATACCAAAGCGATTGGGGCGCTCTGTTCGCCGGCCTCGTGATTGTGATGCTGCCCGTGCTGATCGTCTATTGGATCTTTCGCGATCGAATCCACGAGACGATGCTCGCGGGGGCCGTGAAAGGATAGCCTTGGAGTGATGAGTGATGAGTGATGAGCGGATGATTACAAAGTCGATCAACTACTGGTCGTTTCCGGGCGGGCTCGAGGGCTCGCTCGATGTCTACGAGGCGATGAGGCTGGCGAAGGAGCACGGATTTGATGGGATCGAGTTCGGCATTGCCGATTCGGGAGCCCTAAATCTCGGTACGGCCGAAGAGGAATGCCGCCGGATCAGGGCGAAAGCTGCAGAGGTTGGCCTCTCGACGGCCTCCGTGGCGTCGGGGCTGTACTGGGATCGCGCTCTCGGGGACGGCGATCCCGCGAAGCGAGCGAAGGCGAAGGATGATCTCCGTATGATGATCAAGATCGCCCACTGGCTCGGCGCCCAAACTCTCCTCACGATTCCGGGGGCGGTCGAAGTGTTTTTCCTGCCCGAGCGACCGATCTATCCCTACAGCGACGTTCTCAAGTACGCGATAGAGGGCTTGCGAGAAGTGCTTCCCGTCGCGGCCGAGCATCAAGTCCGGCTCGGAATCGAGAACGTCTGGAACAAGTTCCTGCTTTCCCCGGCGGAGATGGCCTGGTTCATCGACCAGTTCGAATCGCCCTGGATCGGCGCTTACCTCGACGTTGGGAACGTGCTGCTCTACGGCTATCCCCAGCAGTGGCTTCGCTATCTTGGCAAGCGCGTTGTCGGCATCCACTTTAAGGACTTCCGGAAATCCGTCGGCACGATCGATGGGTTCGTCGACTTACTGGAGGGTGACGTGGACTGGCCCGAGGTCATGAAGGCGATCTCGGAGATCGGCTATGAGGGACCCATCGCCGCCGAGATGATTCCCGGATACGCCCACCATCCCATGGTTAGGGTAGCCAACACAAGCCGGGCGATGGACGCGATCCTGGCAGGCTAGCCAGCAGCCGCACTGCGGAAGCAACCGCTATACGAAGCTTGCTTCCGCGAACCTCGTAGTCGAGCGAAGCTTCTGACATAGAACGAGCCCGATGTTCTTGAGGAGCTTTGCCGCGATATCCGGGCGGTTGGATTCGAGATCGTCGAGCAGGGTGGCAGGAAACCGTACGGTCCTGCACTCTCCCATGGCGATCGCCTTGGCGCTCCGCGGCTTGTGATCGAGGAAGCTAAGCTCACCGATCAGCGAACCGGGGCCGAGCCGGTACAGCAAGTCGTTCATCGCGGTCCTGATCTCGCATTTACCCTCGGTGACAAGCTGGAGATCGAACTCCGAGTTTTCCGTGAATACGAGGTTCTCGCCATCCGCGTGGGACTCTTCCTGGCCCCGATCGGCTAGGAACCGAATCTGTTCCTCCGACATGCCGTCAACGATCCCGGCTTTGGAGAAGGTCGCTAAGCTGTCGGAGGAGATAGCCATGACTGGATTATGCCTTAGGGATGCCGCAGCCTGTACCGCTCCGGGAGGGCCGGGGCTGGATTTACTGCGCGTACTTCGACGGAGCGACGTCGAGGCTGAAGAACTCGAGAACGTCGTCGAGGCGATCGCTCTCCGCCACGCAAGCCGTGTTCATCTTGTCGTGCTTCGCCTTGGCATCTTCGATCGCCGCTTTCTTCGCGGCAATTTGAGCTTCGAGAGCCGCAATGTCGGTTTGAGACTTCGCGCAAAAATCGTCCGCTTGTCTGCCGTAGCTATCCTCGTATGACGCAAGGGCGGCGAGCTTGCGAGAGGCATCCGCCACAATAATTTCCGGAGTCACGGGAACCGTCTTCGCCATCGCCTGGATCGTGATCTTGACGGTCTGCCGACGGGCTTCGAGCGGCAATTCGGGCGGCAGCGTCGCGAGCAGGTCGAGGAGCTGCTCGGCGGTAAAGGGCGCATCGGAAACGGCAGCGAGCCCATAGATCGCCTTGAAGTCCACGGTCCCGTCCGGCTTGAGAGCCTGAACCTGTGGGGAAGTCGGGCTAGGGACCTTGATCTCGTCCAGGTTCGGCCCCGGCGCATCCTTGACGATCTGTTCGACGGTCTTAGCGGTCGAGCTAGGGCTGGCCGGTCGCACCGGCGTTGCCGCTGGGCTGGGCTGCGACTGCATCAGCTTGAGGAAGTCGGCGTCGGACATCGACCCCGCACCCGGATTGGCGGGCGCCGCGGCTCCCGGATTTGGCGATTCGTCGATCTCAACGAAAAGACCGGCAGCTTTCTTTAGGGTGTCGGAGATTCTCATTTTGAATTTTTGGAATTCAGAGTTCTGAATTTGGAATTAGGCAGACAGCCTCGCGACCATCTGCTCGAACGGCGCAACCTCCTCTAAGGCCGAAGTCATGGCATTGGTCTGGAAGACCACGTCTTCGATGTCGGCGAGCACCTGCTCCGGCGAACGGGCGCGGATCTCGTCGTTGATCATTCCGAACGTGTCCTCCATCAACCGCGACTGATGGTTGAGGTTGCTCAGGATCGATCCGATTCGGTCGATATATTCGATGCGCCTCTGAATCACGTCGTGGCGCTTGTTGAGAACGGCCTGAGTGTGAAGCTCGATTTCCTGACTTGTGTCGAGGAACTTTTGGATCTTGTCGAGTTCGTCCTGGTAGCGCCGCTTGATCTCTTCGACCGTGTTCTTGACCCAGTTCGTCTCGGGAGTCATGAAGATCTCGTCGGGAATATCCTGGCTCAGAGGTTTCGACTGGTTTGCCTTTGCCGATGGCAAAGGCAGGTTGAGCGTGTTGATTCCCTTGTCTTCCGCGCGAACCTCATCGAGAACGCTCGACAGGTAATTCCTGAACTGAACTTCCTTGCTTCCGAACAATAGAAATTTCTCGAGAAGGAAATCCAGCTTCTTGATCACGTCGCCGAACCAAGTGCGGCTGTCGTTCTGATCGGCATCGTTATAGATTTGGTCGCGGGTGGACTCCAGCCTCAGATAGCGGTCCCGCATGGCTGGAGACAAAGTTGGCAGAATCTGCTCCTTTAACTTCCGCCTCCGCTCGACGATGGAGGCGTCGTACTTGGCCTGCAGCCTCTTGACGTACCATTTGCTGTCCGGTACGAAAAGCAGGTACGCCCCTTCCGCGACCAGGCCCAGGATAATCGGCAATACCGACGGGATGGCAAGCGCAAGCGCGACCGCCATCGCGCCGGCGATCAAATTGCCGTTCTCCTTGAATGCCGTGGCGTATTTGCTTTCGTTTTTCATCCGGTCTTGCCGAACTCTATACGTCCGATAGGTTCAAAAGTGCTCTTGCGTTCAGCGAAGCCAAGGGCTCCCTCCGATTATCCGCTATTTACAGCTTCGGATAAAGCGCGCGGATCTCCCGAACCACTTCGACGAACTCGGCGGTTCCGGCGATGTTCTCCCTCCAGGCGAGCCCAAGTTCGATGAGGTTATAGACCTTTTGAATCCGGGCTCCAGGAATGACCTGGCCGCTTTCGTCCCGATCCCGGCCCATGATCCAGACGGTGTCCGCGATTTCGAGCGCGGCCACGATATCGTGGGTCACGATGATGAACGTTCGTAGGTCGTCGGCGGTTGCCTCTTCCGTGATGAAATGGCATAACTTATCGACGGCGATCAGGTCGAGTCCACTGAATGGCTCGTCCATCAGCAGGAAATGCTCGCTGCACATGAACTGCTGGGCAATCGCCACCCGCTGTCGCTGGCCACCGGAGAGCTGAACCGGATACTTGCGGGCCTGGTCGCCGAGCCCGAACCGAGACAACAAAGCGACCGCCTTGTCGTTGGCCTCGCCGCCAGACAAACCCGCTTGACGGCCTGCAACCGCTAGGTTTCCGAGGACTGTCCGGTGGGCAAAGAGCGGATAGTTCTGGGCGACGACGCCGACCATGCCTCGCTCGACGGGCTTAGCATCGCAACCTAGCAAGATCTGACCTTCGTCGGGGACGTCGAGGCCGGCAAGGGCTTTGAACAGAGTCGTCTTGCCCATTCCGGAAGGAGCCAGTAGAGCGACAACCTGGCCTTGCTTCATGCCGGGCCGAACAATGTCCCTGATCTCGACGTTGACGTCTCGAAGGATGTGAACGCCTCCTAAGGCCACGCTAACGTGGTCGACCTTGAGGAGGCAGTCCTTCAGTTCGTAGGGAGCGCTAGACGCCATCATCGCCTCTCCAGGATCAAGTCCGCGTAGGGACAAACCGCTCTTCGCAAAACGCCGATCACGTAGTCCTGCAGAAGTCCCACCGTAAGGATGGCGATCTGGATCGCGTAAACCGCGGGAAGCATGAAATGCTTCTGCTCGTTAAGAAGCATCACGCCGACCCCGCCCTCCGAGCGTGAGATCCCTTCCACCATGGTTAGCATCATCCAGCCAATTGCGGCGTTCTGGCGGAGAACCTCGAAGGCTTTGTCCATGGTCCCGAGAACGACGATCTCCCATACGACCCGCCATTCCGACATTCGAAGGGTTCTCGCGTGGTCGAAATCCGCCTTTGGGATGGCTGCGATCACGGCCGCCATGCTGGTCACGTAGAAGACCGTCATGCCGAAGATGAGGAGGGAAAGCTTCACTTCGTGCCCGCTGTGCAGCGCCAACGTAAAAATGAGGCTGAATCCGACCAGCGTAAGGAACCGGCCCTTGCTGATCGCCGCCACGATTGGACGGAAAATAGGCAGAACGGTCAAATACGCCAAACCCAAGGAAATAAGGGTCGAGATCGCCAGGGCTTGCGCGTTCACGGTAAAGCTGATCAAAAGCTGGCCGGCAAGATCCTCGTGCTTCCACAACTGTCCGAGGGCATCGAATACTTCGTCCGGTCGCGGCAGGATCTTGTAGGGCGAGGTCCACCAAACCACCAGGGCGATCAAAGCCTCGACGACGACTAAGATGCGGAACGTGGCCGGCGAGACCGCCCGGTTCGGCAAGAACACGGCCACATGCGGCCGCCACTTATAGGCACGGTGCCGGGGGCCGACGTCTCCGTGCATCGTTCGAGTCGTTCCACCCGCGACCACGGTGGCAATGCCCGGCTTAGCGTCGACCGGCGTTGGAGTCCCGGCGAAATTGTCTGTGTCAGGCATCGGTTATTGGCTGCTCTTCAGGATGACCTCAACCCGACGATTCATCGCCCGATGGGCTTCGCTGTCGTTCTGGACCAAAGGATGGGTTTGTCCCTCCGCAACGATCTGTACTCGTCCTGATGGGAAGTTCTTCGGAAAAGCCGACTCCAGCCAATGCTGAACGGCGAATGCGCGAGCCTCGCTCAACTTCATGTTCGCATCAGCGTTGCCCACGTTGTCGGTGTGGCCGTGCAGCTCGATACTGGCGCCTCCGGCGATCAGCAGGTCACGCCGAAGCTGCTCCAGCACCGTTCTTGCCGCCGGCGAGAAGCTCGCCTGGCCGGTGTTGAACGGAATCCTCCAATTACGTCGCGAGAGGAACCCGCTGCCGCCTGAGACCGATTTGCTACCATTCGGCTTCGTCGTGTTCTCGACGCTGCCGGCGACCAACTTTCCGGAGAGCGGGCGGGAGTCGGCGACGGACTTCAGATAGGACCGATCGATGATTTGGTCGGCGGCCGGGTAGCTCGGCATCAAATTGGGATATTGCGTGTGAACCACATCCGCGAAGGCTGTATAGGTCGCCGCAACGAGATCGGCTGAGCCGGGGATGATGCCGAAGTCGAACTCGGCGTCGGCCTGATCGTTTGCCGCCGATCCGCCTAGGTCGACCATCGCTCCGGTCGCATCTTGCTCTCGAACGCCGTTGTAATACTTGACCCAGTAGGCCGGGTCGGCGCCGTTCTCTTTGTAAACCGCCTGGCTGATCTCACCCGCTTTGTTGAGGGCTTCGGGGCTGTTCTTGACCGCGGCGCCGCCGTCGCAGATGGCTGCAATCAGACCCTCCACGGCTTGACGATGATCCTTCATCCACTTGTCGATGCCGATGATCGTGCAAGGCATCTGGCGTTTGTATTCCTTCGTTGAAACGATCGAAACCAGCCCGCCCTTCTTCTTGGCGGCGTTGACGTCGCCCGGGGTCCAGGTCACGCAGCCCTGAACGGTCACATGCTTGGTCTCTCCGGTTCGCCGTCCGTTTTGGACCACGGGAAGATCTTCCGAGAAACCGGAGATGTACTTCTCGGGAGCATCCAGGTAATCGTTCGCCGACACCCAGTTGAGAGCGTCGGGATCGTAGGTTTTCTCATCGGGATTGTTGCGAAGGCCGTTGTCCCCGAGCCACTTCTGGGCAATGTTCCAGTCGCCGTCGCGGATGACTCCCGCTACCACCCCGCCCATCGCGTGAGAAGGATTCTGCTTCCAGTCGGCAGGTCCCATGAACTTGTCCTCGCCTTGCGAGTAGCCCGCGCACATGACGATCTTCGCCTGGTACTCCGGGCCGAGCTTCGATAGGGTCTTGTTAAGCTGGCTCAGAAACATTCCCGCGCCGTCGCCCATGATCGCCACGAAGTGGGCGCCAGCCGTAGGCTCCGGGTTTCCACCCTGTAGGTCGGTCGCGAATTTGGCGAGAGCTTCTTGCATCTTGCCGCCGTCATCCTGGCGCTCGAGGTGAAGGTTGATCTTGTGATCTGCCATCTGGCTTCCCACCGTCGTGTCCGGTCCGCCGTTCGAGAACATCAAGCCCATCTGAGCATTCCATGCCCAAACGAGCATGCGAATCGGGATACCGCTCGATACCTTATCGCCATGGGGAATGTTGATCGTCGGCGGAGCTTGGCCCACGGTGGCACTGTAGTCGGCGGGAAGCGTGATCTGTCCGACTTGAACCGACTTCGTCTCGTCCTTTCCCGGCATGATCTTGGCCCAGACGGTCGGCATGAACGTCCGGACGCAGAACGTAGCCGCGCCAAGAAGAATGATAAATAGAACGATCTTCCCGGATGTCTTAATTCGCATTTAGCCGTATTCTCCCAGGTTCTCCGGATTCATGCAAGTCGCTCTGAGAGCCCGAACAACCATTCGAAAAAGATGTACCGCCCGAACAGGAGACGGGTTGCGCCGCGGATTCGCACGCCAGAAGAAGCCCTTGCCGGCACGCGAGAGCCGAGTTTCCTCAAAAAACCATAACGCATGCGAGCGCCAGTCTTCTTATCCCCAGGAGTAATCAAATGGTTAGAACAACAAGATTAGTGCTTGCTTCGGTCATGGGACTTTCGATGGTCGCGGGTGGAACGATCGCGGCATATGCCCAGGACGACAAGGGTTCGAAGATCAGCATGGACATGGACCAAGTCGACGTGCGGGAGGCCGTGCGCGCCCTCTTCAAGTCGGTCAACCTTTCCTATTCCGTCGCGCCCGAGGTTCAGGGAACCGTGACCGTGAACCTGCACGGAGTCACATTCGAAACCGCTCTTCAGAACATCCTCAAGCAGGTTAACGCGACTTATCGAAAGGAAGCCGGCGTGTACCAGATCGTCTTGCGCGAGCTGCCCGTTATCACGCCAGAGGGCCAGGAACCGGGACCCAAGTCTCCGGACACCCACGTCCGGCGGCACGTCAAAGCTCGGAGCGCCGATCCGATGTTTATCGCCGAGATTATCTCCCAGTCCCAAACTAACTTCTCGCTGGCGCCCGAGATCAGCACAGTCCTGAAGACGCCGCGGGGCGGATCGGGCGGAGGATTTGGCGGCGGATTCGGAGGCGGCAACGGCGGCAACAACGGATTCGGTGGGAACGGCGGCAACAACGGCTTTGGCGGCAACAACGGCGGAGGAAACTTCGGAGGGAACTTCGGGGGGAACAACAACGGCCCCGGCAGCGGACGTCGAGGCGGTTAGGCCAGTTGTCATCCAAAGGCAGTGGTTGGCGCAGGTCGCGGGACCTGAGCCAACCATCTCACAACCGCGCGGACGGATGGGGATCTACTTTGCGGCGAGAATGTAGATGTCGCCGTTTGACTTGGTTCCCCCATCCGACCGGATATTCGCGCGAAGCTTGTATTTCGCCGAGGGAGAGACGGCGGGCAGACTCAGGCGATAGATGTTGTCGACGTTGTTTGTGCCCGTTAAGCCGACATGATCGACCCTCTGAATAAGGTGCGCATTTTCGAGCAGCTCGATCCATTCGATGTCGAGCCGGTCCTCGCCCCAGGTGTAGGCGAAGATCACGTCATAGTCGCCAGGTCCGTGGATCGACAACGAGACATCCCATTCGTGAGCCGCATATTGCTCCGTCGTCTCGCCTTCCCGCCACTGGGCGGCCGGCTTGGGGTCATCCTTTAGCGGCCTGAAGTTCACATCCAGGGCTCTGAGGCGCTCGAGATGCTCCAGCAAGCGTGTCTGGAAATCGGGCCAATTGCGGCTCGCCTTCGGCGACCAGACCGTTTCCGCTAGTGCGCACAACCTCGGATAGGCCATGTATTCCATGTGCTTCGGATGAGGAATGAACTCCGACCACAGATTTCCCTGGCCGCCAAGGACGTGCTTCGCTTGCTCGGCGCTCAGGGCCGCTGGAATCGGTTCGAACTCATAGACTTTCTCAATCGGCAGATAGCCGCCAATCGCCTTGGGCTCCTCGCTTTGCAGCTTCGACTGGTAATGGTCGAGATAGGCATGGCTGGTCGGGCTCATCACGACGTCGTGGCCAGCCTTCGCGGCCGCGATCCCACCATCGATTCCGCGCCAGGACATCACGGCCGCGCCTGGCGCGAGACCGCCCTCGAGGATCTCGTCCCAGCCGATCAGCCGGCGTCCCTTGGAGGCAAGGTAGGTGTCGAACTGTTTCACGAACCAGCTTTGCAGCTCGAACTCATCCTTTAGGCCGAGCGCCTTCATGTGCTCCTGCGCTTTCGGGTTCTTGTGCCAGGGAGCCTTATCGACCTCGTCGCCCCCGATATGGATGAATTTGCTCGGGAACAGGTCCATGATCTCATCGAGCACGTTCTTCAGGAACTGGACGGTCGAATCGTCGACGTTGTACACGTTGTCGTACCGGCCCATGAACTTCGTGTCGCCGCCCCCCGCCGCGATCTCTACTTTGTTGCCCAGCTCTGGGTAGGCGGCGATCGCCGCGTTGGAGTGGCCGGGCATTTCGATCTCGGGAACGATCGTGATATGCCGCTGCGCGGCAAAGGCGACAATCTCGCGAATGTCGTCTTGAGTGTAATAGCCCCCCGGCCGCTGGTTGATGGATCGAGTTGCGCTTCCGGGGTTCATCAGGCTGAAATCAATGTTGGAGGACACCTCCGTGAGCCTCGGATACCTCTTGATCTCGATGCGCCATCCGTTGTCGTCCACAAGGTGCCAGTGAAAGACGTTCATCTTGTGGAGGGCGAGCAGGTCGAGGAACTTCAGGATGAATTCTTTCGGCTCGAAATGCCTCGAGACATCCATGAGCGAACCGCGCCAGGAAAAACGGGGTGTGTCCTCGATGTAGGCACTGGGCACTTGCCATTCTCGATCGACCTTCGACTTCCTAAAGATGTCGGCGGGAAGCATCTGGCGTAGGCTTTCGCACCCGTAAAACAGTCCCGCCTGGTTGGCCGCGTGGATCAGGACGCGATCCTTATCGACCTGTAGGAAATAGCCTTCCGGCCCTAGTCTTGCCGCATGCTTGTCGATTTTAAGCTCGATCGTATTCGGTCCTGAACGGCCATCGATCGGGAAGTAGAAGCCGGTCGCCGGCGACAGAGAAGTCTGTAGGAAGTGGGCAAGCTGGCCCAGGCTGTCGTCCGCGCAGATGGCAGTTCTGTCGTTAAGTTGGAAAAACCCCTCGCGTGAATCGAGGTGCGCTGGCTTAGGAACGATCGAAATCGGCAGGGTTTGTGCGCTCATAGTAAGGAAAGCGGCGGCAATGATGAACGGCATCGCCTTTGATCATAGCTTGCCGCCAGCCCCCTGAGTAGCTTTGAACGCGACTGTGCAAATGGTTATTTGTGGGAACTTCGCATGAGATGGTCGTCGTACAGCCCGGTAGATGCCGGCCCTGTGCATCAGGCGTGCATTGTCGGCTTGGCAGGAGGGTGTCGAATCATGTTATCGAAGATTCTGTTGTCTGCGTTCGCAGGCGTGGCCGTGATCGCAATCGTCGGGGCGAGTCAGGACCCGACCTTCGAGTATCCCGCGGCAAAGCATGTTGGCTTTGATCTGCCAAAGGCCGATTTCTCGGTCGCCGCGCAGACCGAGAAGATCTCTGTCTCGTTCCGCGATGCCTCCGTGCGGGAAGTGCTCGACTGGCTCAAGAATCAGGGCGTCAATTTCATCATCGGAGACGACCAGGTGAACAAGGACGGCAAGATCAACATCAACGTCGTCAATCAACCCGTCGATAAGCTCATGAAGGCGCTCGCCGCCGCCTGGGAGGGCCACTGGGAAAAGAGCGGCGATATGTGGGTGTTCCACAAGGGGCGAGACGTTTTTGGAGAGGTTCGATCCGACTCGAACCTCGTGTTTGACGGGCCTGCCGTCAGCTTGACCTCGCCAAGCAAGAGCTTTGACGAGCCCAAGCTGTTTACGCGTGGAAATGGCGACACCCTGCTGCTTGACGGCCAGAAAGGCGACAACAACCTGGATCAGCTCTCGAAGGCTCACAAGGAGATGCTCGACAAGACGCTCCAGAAGATCAGGAATATGAAGGACACCGACGACCCCAGAGCTTGGGAGGAATTCTCCAAGGCGTGGGAAAAGTGGGCGCAGGACTACGAAAAGAACTTCCGCGAGTTTGAGCGAACCCTCCGGGACAAGAACTTCAACTTCAAGATGGACGACAGGGCCATGCTGGACATGCAGAAGAAGGCTGAGGAAATGGCGAAGTCCGGCCAGAACATGCGGTTCAAGTTCGATCAGAACTCGAAGGGCTACTCCTTCGACGGCAAGGACCTCAAGCCCCTCGACGAAAAGCAAATTAAAGAGCTGACAAAGCATGCCGAGGAAATGGCGAAAGCCGGCCAGAACATGCGGTTCAAGTTCGATCCGAATTCGAAGGGTTTTTCCTTTGACGGCAAGGACTTCAAGCCGCTCGACGAGAAGCAGATCGAGGAGCTGACCAAGCACGCCGAGGAGATGGCGCGCGAAGCCGAAAAGATGAGAATCGACGCGATGAAGGAAGGGCGAACCGCCCGAGACCAGGCTGCAAAGGCGAGAGCTTCGGCCCGATCTCAGGCGAGGAACGGCGGCCGCACCATCTACCGGCGCGGGCCCGAAACTTCGGCAAGATCATCCGCCCACAACTTGAAGGCCATCTACGACTCGTTGACTCCGGCACAGACTCAGAAGCTCGAGAAGCTCGGGTACATCAGTTACCACGATCTGAACTCGAACCAGCGAGCGATGCTCGGCGTGATCACCGACGAGACTTGGACGATCACCTACAAGACGGACAAGGTCAACTTCACCATTAAGAGCGACCACTAAATCGCAAACAGCCCCTTGAGACGACCACCCTCCGGTCGCCTCGAGGGGCTTTTTGTTGCCCGCTTCGTTCTAAGCTTCCACGCCAGCTCTGCGGCCTTCCCGATTCGTTCGCACATCGCTCATGATCTAGGGCATGGCTCGCACATTCATGGTCTGGGGAGCGGTCATGGGGTTTCTGTCCGTCGCCCTTGGCGCCTTCGGAACCCACGGACTCCGAGACCGGCTATCGGCCGAATCGATGGCGATCTATCAGACCGGGGCACAGTATCAAATGGCGCATACCCTGGCTTTGCTGGCAGTCGCCGCTCTGGCTGATAGAATTCGCTACCTGGCCCTGACTGGCTGGCTCTTCATTTTTGGCGTCGTCTTGTTTAGCGGTTCCCTCTATTTGTTGGCGATCACTGGGAACCGATGGCTGGGCGCGATTACGCCGATCGGCGGCCTTTGCTTTCTCGCGGGATGGGCCACTTTGGCGATCGGTGCGGCCAAGGGAAAGGGATGAGGCGCCCAGTTCGTCGACGATACCGCATCAGGCGCGGATCAGGGCCACTTGGTAGCGTTGTACGCGAACAAGGTTGAAGACACCGGCCTTGACCGCCGGATCGTTCTCAGCGAATCGTTGGGCGGCGTCTGCGTCATCGGCTTCGAACACCGCGATTCCGACGTAGGGCGGCTCCTGAGTTCGCCCGACCAATACAATTCCGCCGGCCTCGTGATAGTGCGTCAGGTAGGCAAAGTGCTCGCCAACCAGTCTTGCCTCCTCTTCCGTCGGCCCGAGGGGCATTTCGGGGCGCGACGGCTCGATGAAGAGAATGAATTGTTGACGCTCCATGCAACTTAATGTACCGAGCCAGCGATCTAACAAATTGCATGACCGATATATCGCCAAACCCGTCAACGATCAAGGTGCAAGGGGACTTTGGCGGATTTACGCCCGCCGAATTGTTCGACTACTGGGTTGACTCCTCGTTGCTCGTACGGTGGTGGCCCGCCGAGGCAACGGTCGAGCCAAGGGTCGGCGGCTCATACGCTTTGAGCTGGCCGCAGCAAGGCTGGCATCTGCGGGGATCGTATACAGCCTTTGAGGCAGGCCGGCATCTTGGCTTTACGTGGGCTTGGGATCACGATGCCCCCGGGACCAACCCAACCCAAGTCGATCTTACGTTCGAAGAAACCGATGAAGGCACTCGTCTGACGATCGACCATGGTCCTTGGCCAAATACAGAAGAAGCTCAAACCGAGCGCTCGGCGGTCATCGAGGGATGGATCCACTTTGGCATGCGCCTCGCTGGACTCCGAACCGGCGCCGCTACTTGAACCCTTTGAATCGGTGCTTGAGGAGGGTCCAGAAGGCATCCGGCGCGTCGGTCCAGCGGATCTTCTTTCCTGCCGCCTTGGTGCGGGGCGTGTAGGCGATCGGGATCTCGAGGATCTTTTCACCCATCCGGCACGATTTTGCCGTGACCTCGGGACAGAATTCGAATCGAACGCACTCCAGGTTCATGCTTCGAAGAAGCTGGGTGTCGAACGCTTTGTAGCAGGTCGCCTCGTCAGTGATCCTCTGGCCAAAGAGAACCAACACCGCTGTCCGCAGGAGCCGGTTTACGATCTTGTTGGGGAGCGCCATTCCGGGCGTAAGCCCGTGGGCGAAGCGTGTTCCATAGACGACCTTCGATCCTCCCTGAAGAATGGGCTCGATCAGCTTGGGAATCTCCTCTGGCGCGTACTCTAAGTCTGCGTCTTGCACGATCACGGTTTTGCCCTCGGCGCGTGGCAGAGCCTGGCGGATGGCAGCCCCCTTGCCCCCGCGGCTCGCGTTGGTAAGGAGAACGATTCGATCGCCATACGAGTGCAGGATTTCCCCCGTGCGGTCGTCGCTGCCGTCGTTGACTACGATGACCTGGATAGGAATCGGCAGGGCCAAAAGGCGATCGACGACTTCGCCGATCGTGTCCTCTTCGTTTAGGGCCGGCACGAGCACGGTGACGTCAGGCTGTACGGTCACGGGCTCGCTGGAGGGCGCCATTTCGGGGTAGAGGATACACCTTACTGACATTGCGCTCATGTCGGTTTGTTGGTGGTGCTAACTGGCGGACGACTGTACCAAAAAACGAGTCTCCAACCACCAACAACAAGCGCTACGCAATCTTCATTCCCAACCTCAAACATCTGGGAACCGATCCGGCGTAGAGAATCTGAGGTAGGTACGCTATACAAATGCCGATACACGTTCTCGCGCTCATGGCGACGCTCTTTCTCCAGGGCCCCAAACTCGAGAGTAAGGATCTCGTCGAGGGCAAGGGTCGCGCCGCTCAGGACAAGGACCTTGTGACGGTGGAATACACCGGCACCCTGAAGGCGGGCAAGCAGTTCGATTCCTCCAAGGGTAAGCCACCATTCAGTTTTACGCTTGGAGCGGGAAGCGTTATCAAAGGCTGGGACCAGGGCGTCGTCGGCATGAAAGTTGGCGGCAAGCGCCACTTGGTGATACCGCCCGAACTCGGTTATGGGGACCAGGCGATGGGTGATTTGATCCCGGCGAAGTCGACTCTGGTTTTTGACGTCGAGCTTCTGCGGATCGAGCGGCCGGGTGATGCGCCGAAAGTCGAGCTGAATACCACCAAAGAAGGGAAGGGAGAAGCCGCGAAGGCCGGCGACGAGCTCGAGCTCAACTGGCGGGGAACCTTGCTCAATGGCTTCGAGTTCCTCGATACCTACAAAACCAAAAAGACGGCGAAGATGGTGATCGGCATGCGCGGACTCCCGGCGGGGCTCAGTCAAACGTTGGAAGGTATCAAGGTCGGGGAGAAGCGGCACGCGGTCATCCCGTCGTCTCTCGCCTTCGGCTCGAGTGGTGGCAACGGCATTCCGCCAAACTCGACGCTGGTTATCGATGTGGAGGCTGTATCCTTAACGACCAAGGCGCAAGCCCTTGAACGCGACAAAAAGATGCTTAAGATCGAAGAAGAAACGGTTGGTACGGGGCAAGAAGCGAAAGACGGCGATACGGCTGAGCTGCATTACACGGGCACTTTCCCGGACGGGAAGAAGTTCGACAGCAGTCACGACCGAAACCAGACGTTTTCGGTCAAGGTCGGAGCCGGTCAGGTCATCCGTGGATTCGATCTCGGAATCCTAGGCATGAAGGTCGGTGGGAAGAGGAAGGTGACGATCCCACCCGATCTTGGCTATGGCGTGCGCGGAGCCGGGAACGTCATCCCGCCGAATCAAACGCTGATCTTCGAAATAGAGCTGATTAGCGTGAAGTAGGAAGGACACGGCAGGTCGCCGATGGCCGGCTAAGGGCTACTGAGCCTTGTTCGCGGCTTTGGCGGCGCGGCTCTTGCGGCGGGCGGCCTGATTCTTGTGAATGATGCCGCGCTGAACGGCCTTGTCGAGCATCTTTTGTACGGTCGTTAGCGCCGCTGCCGCTTCCGTGCCGGTCGCGGCCGTTCGCACCTTCTTCACGTACGTCTTGAGCGCGGTGCGCGCCGCCTTGTTGCGCACGGTCCGCTTCGCGGTTCTGCGCAGGTCTTTCTTGCTCGATCTCTTGTTAGCCATAAAGGGTTAGGAGGCAGAGTATACCGCGACTTTCTTGTAAGCGTCAGTTTCGCAAACCGGCTACCGGCGCGTCACGTCCGGCCTACTTCTTCACAAACTTCCGCTTCGTCTTGTCGAAGCCGAGGTCTACCTTCTTCTGGTCGAAGTGCCAGACCGGGGAGCCGGAGCGCTGATAGAAGCACTGATAGCTCGAAAGCAGAGAGGCGACAAGCCTTCGAGATGAGCGCCGCACCACGTTCACTTCGGCAAGGATTGTCAGGTAGTCGGCGCCCTTTGGCCAGTGCCCCATCACCTCGATAAGGATATCAAGGGTGCTCATCTCGTCGGCGCGGGCGCCGATGTTGCGCAGCTCCTCCATCCTCTGAGACGAGATGTAGACCACTGGGTCGGGCTGGTCCATCCAGGCGAAATCGAAGACGTTCGCTCGGGTTGTCTTGGTTAGAGTGAACACGGCGCCGCTCTCAACCGGCTGCTCGAACCACCAGTCGAAAAGGTTGTACATAAGGCGGGCGTTCTGATTGATCCAGACTTGCATCTCGCGCCCCTGAGGATCGACGAACACCGCTTCCTGGATCTTGGGTTCCGGCGCCAACCAGCTGGTCGGGACCTGAGCGAGCGGGAACGTGCCTAGCTCTCGATGGATCGACTTGAGCACGAGGCGCAGCTGTTCTGGCATCGTCTTCGGCGCGGGCAGAACATCTTCATCGAGAACGTCCGTTGCGAGAGGATGCGAAAGCAGTTTGCGAAGCGACGAGCTGAGGCCGTCGTCCGTCAGTTCGACGTCGACCAGCTCTCCTTCCTCGTCGACCATCGTGGTCGTGACGAACTGGAAGGGCTCGGGAACCTCGGTGATGAAGTCTGGCTGAATGCCGGCCTTCTGGAACCGGTCTCCCCCGACCCAGACGATCTTGTCGCTGAGCTTCAGGGCGGCCATCAGATTGGCTATGTCGTCCGGGAACGTCTTGTTGCTCGGCGTGATCTCGTAATTCTCTTCGAGCAGCTTTGTAGCCGTGACCGTCTGGTCGCCCGAAGCGATTTTGGTCGCCATCCGAAGAGCATCTTCTCCCTTGATCTCGATTGGGGCTGCATCGTCGACGTCGACCTGGGGAGCGAGCTTGTCGGCCAGCTTGACTGCAACGCTCACCCATTTCTTCGCCTCGGCTTCGGGATAGATGGTCCCGTCCGGCGCGTAAACATAGCCGGGGACGTTGATGGCGTGGGCGTAAAACTCGCGAGAATCGAAAACTAGAATCGAGCGGGGGTCGTCGCTGTTCATAGATTGCCAAGCGACGGCGCCAAGCACCTTCAGTTTCACCGGTGCGGCTTTCTTCACCGCCTGGATGACCGATCCGTCCGCTCGCCAATCGATGGAACCGAGCTTGGCTTTGGCCTCCTCAACCTCGGCTACGGTAATCCCGTTGAGCGCCAGGGCCCTTGCGAACGGCTCATCGTGAGCAACGAAACTCCACTTCGTTAGCGACACAAAGTCGCCGGAAACGACGAAAGTCTCGTCGGATTCGGCGAGACGGCGAACGGTGTTCTCGACGTCCTCCGGGTCGGCTTGCCGGATTCTCGCGACCTCCTGGATGAGCAGGCTCATGGGGATCGAGCTTCCAAAGCCCTCCAGCACGAGCATCATCCCCTGCGCGAAGGGCCGGCCGGTGCCATTGACGCGAGCGGCCGGGATCCAGCGACGCTCATGGTAGGTAAATCGGTCTGGGTTCGACGCGAGAAGCGATCGAACGGTGGAGAGACCGATTCCCTTGTCGGACAGTCTATCGGCCAGTTCGCCGAGTTTGACCGCGGATTCCATCTCGGTCAGCTTTTCCAGGATCAGGCGGTCGACGTAGGATCGCGCAAACTTTTCTTCGGGCTTGATTTCGATTGCTTTTGCCAAGGAGGTGCCTCGACGCCCCCGGTCCAAGTCTTGGGCAGGCGTCATGACGCGCATGTAGATGCGCAAACCGAAATGATACCTGAGAGCGTGCCCGGGTTACTGGTTTGGGTAGTGGGTCAGTTTGGATGTGGCATCGCCTTCTAGGCGATGTGTGCCAGGAGCTTCCAGCTCCTGCTTCCGGCGGCTGGAAGCCGTCGACACACTCCGGCAAGATGCCGGAGCCACGAGAAAAATGCAAACTGAGCCACTACCAACTGGTTTCGCGACCTGTCCGTTTGAATGTCAGCCGACAGACCACGGCGAGCGGAACGTCTGCATCGTTTGCTCCGTTTAACAACCGTAAGGGGTCGTACCATGAAGATCATGCGGCGTGCGTTTACTCTCATCGAGCTGCTTACCGTGATCGCAATCATTGCAATCCTGGCAGGTCTGCTCTTCCCAGTGTTCGCGCGCGCCAAGGAAGCTGCGAAGAAGACCGCCTGCCTCAGCAATCTAAAGCAGATCGGCGACGCGATCACGATCTACATGGGAGACTTCGACGATATCTTCCCCCATGCCGTCGACGCCTCCGACAAATGGGCGCCCCAGCAATGGTCTGCCTTTCCCGACTTCCAGGCTCAGATCCCCTACATGCCCTTGATGCCGCAGGCGCTCCACCCCTACACGAAGAACGACGATATCTTTCATTGTCCTGCGGATACCGGCACCCACGTCCTCGACGACCACTTTCCCCAAGTGTTCGAAACCGCGCCGACGATGTACCAGATCTATGGATCGAGCTATTTCTTCCGAACGGAGATCGCCTTCAAAGCGTATACGCAGACCAACTTTAAGCTGCCTGCCCAAGTCAACGTGATGTTCGATGGGGCAGGACACTGGCACGTGCCGTACCGGGCGGTTCAGGCAACCGATGACGGGGCGACGTTCCTCGACCTGCGCCGCAATTACCGATACAACTGCCTCTACGGCGATATGCACGCCAAGTCGGTGACGGCCGACCAACTACAGGAAGCTTGGAACACACCCCTTTAGCTCCGTAGTCGCCTAGTAGCGCGGGCGACCCGCCCGCAAACACGTTGACTAGCGCAAACAGCATAGTCACGAATCCTGCCGTCATCCTCGCAGCCCGCGACTTCGCTCTTGTCCGACCCTGCACCCTGCCCTCTGTTCCCAGTACCCTGATTGTGTGGAGAAGCTCCTTCGGCCATACGGTCTGGTCATCGGCGGCAGGCTCGAGCTTGGTCTCGAGATCGTTGTGAGCGATCGCGCGATCTTAGAAGTTCGCCCCCACACCGGCATCCCCGAGCAATTTGTCATCTCCGCCGGATTCGTTAACGCCCACTCGCACCTTGAGTATCGCGGCCTCCAAGGCCGCCTCCACGAGAACGAGTACTGGCCCTGGATCCGCGAGATCACGGAAGCCAAACGTGGACAGGACCTGGAGCAGGTTCGCGCCGACAGCCTTCTCGCCGCGAGAGAGAACCGGGAGACCGGAGTCGCAATCATCGCAGAGCATTCCGACCGCCCCTTCGCCGCCGAAGCGATGAGAGCGGCGGGTCTTGATGGGGTCATCTTCCAGGAGGTGATCACCCGATTTGAAGCGGGCGGTCCCGCCGATCGGGTTCGCCTTTCCGCCGAGCGCGCCCTCGAACAGCTTTGCGTTGGTCAACAGGAAGAGCCTTTCTTTCCGGTCTTCAGCTCTCCTCACGCTTACCAAACGGTGGACGACGACACTTTGCGGATGTTTGCTCGTTCGGGCGCCCCCTTCAGCATCCATGTCGCGGAAACCGACCTTGAAAACCGGCTTACGCTGTCAGCCGCCGGTTCGATCGCCGAAACCTTCGAGAAGTTGGGGACGAACTTCGCGCCGACCGGCAAGCGCCTCGTCCCAACCCTTGGCGATCTCGGGCTCATCCGCAAGGGCGCCCAGTTCGTCCATTGCTGCGCGATCGATCAGTCCGAGGTTGAGCTGCTTGCCTCGAAAGGCGTCTCCGTCGCCCATTGCCCGAGATCGAACAGGAACCTTCACTGCCCGATCGCTCCCGTCCGCGAAATGCTGGACAGCGGCATCAAAGTTGGCCTCGGTCTCGATTCACCGGCGAGCAGCGGCCCGATCGATATGTTCGCGGAGATGCGGTGCGCCCTCGCCGTATCGATGGAACGAGGTAGGGCCCTATCTCCGGAGGAGGTCTGGGTCATGGCGACTGAGATGGGTGCGGACAGTCTTCAATTCGCCCGACCCGATACCTCTGAGTGGCGCATCCAGCCCAATTCGGCGGTGGACTTGATTAAGATCCATGTGCCGGATGCCTTAAGCACCGAGGACCTTATTCAACGGGCAACGCCCGGCAGCGTTGAATGGATATAGCTTGGTAAATGGTAAACGGTGAGCGGTAAACGGTAAACCGCTGGGATACCCGTTACGGCTTACGGCTTACGGCTTGACTTCCCTCGTGCGCTACGGCACATCCCCAACGAAGCCAGCCTTTCGCTTCTCCAGAAAAGCGGCGACGCCTTCTGCGCCCTCCTTGCCCGACCGTGCATCGGCGAGGCGTTTGGCGGCTTCGTCGAGGCTGAGCGGGTGGTCACGGACGAGGCGTTTTGCCTGATGGACCGCCTCCGGGCCGGCGCTGAAGATCAGCTTGAGTTTGCGCTCGACAGCCGCGTCGAGACCCTCCTGCTCGACGACCTCGTGGACGAGACCGATCCGGAACGCGTGGTCAGCTCCAAAGGCTTCACCCGTGGTGAAAAGGGCCCTTGCATGTCCCGCGCCGATCTTGGGGATCACGAAAGGCGATATCGTGGCCGGAATGAGACCCAGTCGAACTTCGCTGAACGCGAATTTGGAGTCTGAGCTGGCGATCGCGATGTCGGCAGCGGCGACCAGCCCGCAGCCGCCGCCGAAAGCCGGTCCCGAGACTCGGGCGATCACCACCGCCGGGCACTCGGCGATAGACCGGAACAGGCGGGCCAGACGCAGCGCGTCGCGTTGATTCTGTTCGGGCGTGTAACCGGATGCCTTTCTCATCCACTCCAGGTCTCCGCCCGCGCAGAACGCCTCGCCCTCGCCCGAGATGACGACCGCCCGCGTTCCCTTCCCGACGCTGGCAAAGGCGTCCGAAAGCATAGCGATGAGCTCGTCGTTGAAGGCGTTTCGAACCTCGGGCCGATTCAGGACAATTCGCATCACCGGGCCGGGCGTCACATTCAGCATGGGCCGAGTATATCGTTCGGTGCATCGGACAAGGCGCGAATCAGCGTCAGACTCGCCCGTCACCCTCAAGCATCCCTGCCGGCTCGGTGTACGCTCGTTACCATGACCGTCGCTGAAGCATTGACTGCCATGGGATCAACGCCCGATCTCATCGCCGGCGAAGACGCTGAACGGCTCGACCGGGACGGTTTTCTCCCAATCCCGGGCGTTCTTAACGCTTCGGGAATTGACGAAATCACCTGCCGACTGCAGGAGCTCCTCGAAGAAGAAAGGGACCGGGCCGGCCTGGAAGCCCATCAGGAAGCTGGCACGGACAGGCTCAGCGACCTCGTCAACACGCGCTCGCTCGGCGACGCGGAGCCCGTGCTGCA
>CAZNUL010000048.1:0-33208 GCA_964576205.1 uncultured Fimbriimonadaceae bacterium
GTGAAGATCTAAAGAACACCGAAGAATTGCCGATAGGTATCAAGTGCGACGCAATTCGCACGACAGAAAAAGGCACGGCGGGGGCGACCCCGCGCACGCAAAGCCTAGGGTCTCGAACCTTCGCGACAGAAGGAGAGAAAGCCGGGATACCTGTCTGAGAAAGCAGGACAGCGCTAAGATAGGAAGTTGGGCGCGTCCATGGAGAGACAATGCGAATATCAGACGAACAAGTGAAGAGGGTCTTGAGCCAGAGGCAGGCTCTTGCGGAAGTGCAAGAACCCGATCTGGAAGGGGAACCAACCCCGCGCGTTACCGACGGCCCGATGATCAAGGCGATTACGCGAGACGTCATGGAGATGGCGGACCGCGAAGATCGTGTCGCAGAACTCAAGGCAATGATCGACGCGGGCGAATACAACCCGACCGGCGATGAGATCGCCGACGCAATGATTCGGCGATCAATTGCCGACCGAATGCGTTAGAATAAAGAAGTAGCCGAGGAGCGTTGCAAGGCCGGGTTGTTCCGGCACCAGGCTCGGCACTCTACTAGATGAACGGCGCTCGTGAGCAAAGGCTCGCGAGCGCTTTTTATGTGCTCAAGGGCCGAGGAAACCATGAGTACAACCACAAATCCAATAAAGACTGACTTCGAAGTCGCCGATCTCGGCTTGGCCAATTGGGGCCGCAAAGAGATCGCTATCGCGGAAACCGAGATGCCTGGCCTCATTGCGATCCGCGAAGAGCTTGCACCAAGCAGGCCACTTGCGGGTGCGCGAATCGCAGGATCGCTGCACATGACGATCCAGACAGCAGTGCTGATAGAAACCCTGGTTGCGTTAGGGGCCGAGGTTCGGTGGGCAAGCTGCAACATCTTCAGCACCCAGGATCACGCTGCCGCCGCGATCGCTGAAACCGGAGTTCCCGTGTACGCGATGAAGGGAGAGAGCCTCGAGCAGTATTGGGAGTTCACCCACCGAATCATGGAATGGCACGACGGTGGCACCCCCAATCTGATCCTCGACGATGGCGGAGACGCCACGTTGCTCGTTATTCTAGGGAGCCAGGCGGAGACGAACCCGGCGCTGCTCGATCACCCTACGAGTGAGGAGGAGCGTGTCTTGTTCGAGTCGATCCGCCAGCGCCTCCGCTCGAATCCGGGCTATTACTCTCGGATCAAGGAGAACATCAAGGGGGTCAGCGAAGAGACCACAACGGGCGTTCACCGGCTATACGCCCTGCAAAAGCAGGGCAAGCTGCCCTTTCCCGCGTTCAACGTCAACGACTCAGTGACCAAATCGAAGTTCGATAACCTCTATGGCTGCCGTGAGAGCCTCGTCGACGCGATCAAGCGTGCGACCGATGTCATGGTCGCAGGAAAGATTGCGGTGGTCTGCGGATACGGTGATGTCGGGAAGGGATCCGCTTCCGCACTTCGGGCTCTACGCGCCCAAGTATGGGTGACCGAGGTCGATCCCATCTGCGCGTTGCAGGCGGCGATGGAAGGATACAAAGTCGTGTCGATGGACTACGCTGCCGACAAGGCCGATATCTACGTGACAGCGACGGGCAACTACCACGTGATCACCTTCGATCACATGAAGAGGATGAAGGATCAGGCGATCGTCTGCAACATCGGTCACTTCGACAGCGAGATCGACGTGGCTGCGCTCGAAAGCAGTTGCACGTGGGACGAGATCAAGCCGCAGGTCGACCACGTGATCTTTCCCGATGGCAAACGAATCATCCTTCTGGCGAAGGGCAGGCTCGTAAACCTTGGATGCGGCACAGGGCACCCGTCCTACGTCATGAGCAGCAGCTTCAGCAACCAGGTCATGGCCCAGGTCGAGCTCTGGACTAAGGAGGGCGATTATGCGCCGGGTGTGTACATTCTTCCAAAGCACCTCGACGAGAAGGTTGCGCGGCTTCAGCTAAAGAAGCTCGACGCTGAACTCACGGTTCTCTCCAAAGAGCAAGCCGATTACATCGGCGTTCCCGTACAGGGGCCGTACAAGCCAGACCAGTATCGCTACTAAGCCGAGTTGAGGGATCGGGCATGGGATGCCCGATCCCTACTCCCGCAAGCGGCGCTCGTCACCCACCCTGAGGGTGAATCGTATCGAGTCGAGATACTCGAGCAGGGGGATTGCGTACTTGCGCGTTGTTCCTACTGAGTCTCGAAACCGGGATGCGGCGAACGATTTGGCTCCAAATAGATCGCGTAGGCTCGACTTCACACCTTCGATCTGGGTACTCGTGTAGTAGATTCCCTCCGATATCCGCACAATTTCGCCCGCTTGGACACCCAGCTTCAGGATCTCGGCGACTGCCTGAGGCGGAACGGCCAAAAGGCGTGCGAGATCTTCTTCGGACGGGGTGTTGATGCCGGCTTGTTCGAGGCGCTGTTCGACTCGGCTTAGGAACTGCCGCTGCTTTTCGGAGAGCTGAATCTTGAATCCTGCCTGGCGAACGGACGTTCCGGAGACTTCAACCTCTCGAGAGGCGGCGAGGGAGGCGAGGATCCGATCCAGCGGCTTGCCTTCCCACCTCAGCCCGGCCTGGCTGGTCACCTTATCGCGAGGAATAGCAGACAAAGTAGGGAACTGCCGGTGCAGGTCGGATAGGGCCGACAAAAAACGACGACTGCCGATCTCGAATCCATTAGCGGAAAACCAGATTCCGGCAAAGCCGCGAATTCGCCCCTCTTGCGACAGTTGCTCGAACGCGTCGCCCAATTGTTGGGGAGTCTTTCCGAGAGCCCGGCAAACCTCGGACGTTGCTATTCCGTTAGGCTCGTCGCCAAGGACAGATAGGATTGCCTCTGGGTCCCGTCCCGCTTCACCCGTCAGCGCGGGTCGTTCCGACTTTCGTCGTTTTGTCGCCTGAGGAACGATGACGAGGCCGCCTGCCAACACGTCCGGGGGACTATACCGACGGACGATGAAAGGCTGATCAAGCGCGCACGCGACGGACCTCTCGAGCCTTAGTTGGACAATATCCGGCTCGCCGTCACTTAAGAACATTCGAGCGATCACTTCTTCTGAGCCGATGGATAAACGCACGCGTTGCCCATGTTTGTGGGGACCGGCCCATCGGACGCGGCCATCGATGGTTGCGGTTTCAAACAATGCGCCGGGGGCTCCGATTGCCTGACCCCTAGCGATGTCTTCTGCCTTGATCCCAGACAAGTTAAGGGCTGTGCGCCTCCCATGGTCGATCCGATCCAAGCCCTGGTCGTGGCTGTGTATGGACCTGATTCTGGTCTCGATGTGACCGGGCTCGATAAAGGCGGTTTCTCCGGTCGCCACGGAACCGCGAGCGAGCGTGCCGGTCACGACGCAACCGTGGCCACGAAGCGCGAACACCCGATCGATCGGCAAGTACCACGGGCCCGCTGCGCTCGAGGGGCTATGGGCGCTACTTTTCAAGGCGGTTTCTAACTCACCGAGGAGTTCCTGCAGGCCCTCGCCAGAGACAGCGGAAACCTCAACTACTGGCGATCCCTTGAATCGAGTCGGATCGAGTAGTTCGGCGATCTCAAGTTGGGCCAACTCTCTGGTTTCGGGGTCGGCGAGGTCGGCGCGAGTCAGGGCCACGACCATCTTGTCTACCGGCAGAAGCTCTAAGACTTGGAGATGCTCTGTCGTCTGCGGCTTGACCCCCTCGTCGGCGGCAACGCAAAGGAGGGCGACATCGATGCCAAGAGCCCCCACCAGCATGTTTGCGATGAACCTGACATGACCTGGGACATCGACGATCGATACCCTTCCTACATCCGGCAGATCGATAAAGGCAAAGCCGATATCGATGGTCATTCCGCGGCTCTTTTCTTCGGGCAACCGGTCGGCGTCGATGCCGGTAAGCGCTTTGATTAGCGTGGTCTTGCCGTGGTCGACGTGTCCGGCGGTTCCGATCAGTTTCGCCATTGCGGCATTACCGGGACCCCATGGGTCACGCGACAGCCCCTGGAATCACCTGAAGTTCGATCGCTCCATCTCGGCAAACCCACAGCGGGAACTCGCCCTTGGTATTGGCGGCGCCCCAGTTCCCCCGGTTGTCCAGGGCAAGCACGACGCATGCCATGTCCTGGCTCTTTGGCTGCCGGCGGATCATTTGGCGAACGACTTCTTCGCAAGCCTCCATGGGCGTCTTCCCCGTTCTCATGTGCTCCACGGCTCGGAACGATGCGGCGGCTTTCCAAAGCTCCTCACCCCATCCGGTGGCGCCGGCGCACCCAACTTCGTCGTCCGCGTAAACCCCTGCCCCGACAATCGGGGAATCGCCAACGCGGCCGGGCAGCTTCCACCCGAGGCCACTTGTCGAACTCGCGGCTATCACATGGCTGGGGGATTCCCAACCTAACATGGTGACCGTATCGCCGTAGTGCTCAGTCGCGGAGTGGACATATTCCTTCTCAACTTCTGCCGGTGACCTTCGCCACTCGTCGTAGAGGCGCACATTTTCTGATGTCATCAGGTTTTGGGCTCGGTAACCCTTGCTGATCGCAAACCTTCGCGCCTGGTCGCCAGCGAGCATGACATGAGGGGTGTCTTCGAGGACTCTTCTCGCGATCGAGATCGCAGGCACGATGCCACGCATCGCGCAAACCGCTCCGGCCGACAGGTCGGAGCCGTCCATCATGGAGGCGTCCAGCTCCAGTTCGCCGTCAGCGTTTGGTAGGGAGCCAAGGCCGATGGCCATCAGTGAAGGATCCAGTTCTGCCGCGGTTAAGCCCTTCTCGAGAGTCGTTCGGAGATCGGCGCCTGCTTTCCTGGCTGCCCACGCGGCATCGATGGTAACTTTGCCAGGCTCACGCCACGTGGCAAGGAGGGTTGTCATCGATGCTGAAGGGTACCTGAGGGACCCCGCTTTGGGCCCTATTCTCTACGCTTGGCGGGACGCGGACCGAACCACTTATCGTTGGTCTCTGCTTCAAGCAATAGGGCGTAAGCAGCGAGCAGTTCGGCGGCTTCGGTCTCGAAGTGATAGCTCCCGTCGATCTCGCCCTGCCAAATCGACTCAATCACCCATGCGGGGACCGGCATGAACAGGATTCGCTCGGGCGTGTTAATCCGGACGGTCAGAACGCTTGCCGCGCCACCCTGGTCGGGATAAATGAACTCAAGGACGATGGACTTCGGTTCGAATCGAGTGGTTCCCATTTGAGGAGATCCCTTGGAGTTGGCCTCCTTGAACAAGCCTTCGGAATACTCACCTTCGGATGGTGGCGACCCGGCTTTGAGATCTTCGTAGATTCGATTTCGTTTCTCAGCCACGAACGCGCTAAGGACCAAGAAGGCGGGCACGCTCTTCATGGACATCGGTTAACCAGGCTCCCGGACCCACCTTTCAAGCCGCCTCTTGAAGTCTCCGCTCCGGAGGAAGTTGCCGAAAAGGGTGCCGCTATCTCGAAGCTCGGCCTGTAACCGGATTGCCTGCGCCCCGATCTTTCCCTCGATGGACACCCAGCGGCCGAGGCCAACGAGGGTGTGAGGATTGGCTCGGAAGCCGATGCTCCTTATGTCCTGCCTGGGAATCGTGAGGTTGAGTCGGTCGCCGAAAAACTCCATCGAGTCTGCGTGCAGAATCATCAGTCCGACGTCCTCGTGTGGATCGACAAGGGACCTGTATTTCGGGGTAGCGATCCCCACGAAATTGCGTGGATCCCGACACTGTGGCCGGAGAGAGAGGAGCCTGCCCTCTATCTCTCGCTTTAGTTGCCGATTCTGGTACAGGCCGAAAAAATTCATCGCCATCCAAGCGACGATGGGCGCCAACGCGAAGATCACCAGTCCACGACCAACGATCTCAGACTTGGCAGCCATATAGGCAATGCCCCATGCAGCTACCGGCAATGCGATCAAGGCTGGAATCAGGTTCCCCATAACCTTTTTGCCGGTTGTCCAAACCCGCTTTGGTGGATGTATGATCGCGCTCGTGGGAACCTTGCGCGGGTTGGTTATCACCGTGGCCATAATACACTGAGCGGCGTGCAGGGCAGATCGAGAGCCCGCAGCAGTCTCTTCTTGTGAGACCTCTATTAGACGGTTTCAAGTTCCAGATTCTTGATGTCGAAACGGAAGCTGCGGGTATTGGGCGTTTTGCCTGGGGCGGCCAACTTAAAGCCGATCCTCAAGGAGTTCAGCGCGAAAGGCAGCGGCATTGTCACGTCGCTTTCCGATGCGAAGCTCCGATGTATTCGTAACGTCTATCCACTCGAACAAAACTTGGAGGTCGACCAGTTCGGGCTTGTGGTGGGGAAGATCATGCAACTCGCCGAACTTCCCGTCCTCGGACTGGCGAATGCCGGCCAAGTTAGGGCGGCGATAGCGGCTGCATGTCGAAACCTGCCTGAGGATTCGGCGTACGCCAAGTCATCCATGTTTCCAGGCGCCCAACGAAGGATTCTGGCCACTCTCGACGAACTGCGGCAGTGGCGGATCGACGTCGCATCGTTGGAATTATGCGCTTCTTCAGTAAGCGGAGGCCTCCGATCCAAGCTCGAGTCGCTTATACACGTCGAGCGAGAGCTGGCAGAGTCGCTCGGGCGGTTGGGAGCTACTCGAAACGTGGACCGACTTGAGTCGTGTATTGCAAGCGACGCCCGTATTCAAGGCAAGTTACGACTTCTCCTGATCGCGGAGTCCCAGGTAGATCCCATCCACTTAGATTGGATCGAATGGTGCGTCAAGTCTGGCGCCGAGTTGACGTTGGTTCTCGATTCAGGGCCACCCGGTTCACAGGCATTTAGCAACGCGAGTGGCATTGCCAAAAAGCTAAACGTACCGTTGGAAAACCGTGGCGATCCCAACGTGCTTCAGGCTCGCTTGTTCACGACCGAACATGCCGACGGCAGGCCGATCGAGGTCTCCATTAGGTCCGTCTCTGATACGCTCTCAGAATGCGAATGGGCGCTACGATCCGTGATCGAACGGTTGAGTGCCGGCGCGGCGCCCGAAAGCATCGCAGTATGCACGAGAGACCCGGAAAGTTACGTTCCATTGCTCGAAGCTTCTGCCGCTCGCCTCGGATTGCGTCTTTCGACAGCTCGAAGAGTGCCGCTCCTATCGAACAGCTTCGCGAAGGTGATGCTCCAAGTGCTGGAAGCATGCGCTTCGACCGATTGCCGATTGCTTAGTGGCCTGGCGAGCAGCACATACTTCGCAACGACGGTCAGCCAAGGTAAGGCTCTTGTCGAAGCCGCCGCGAACGCGTATAGGCATGGCGAAGATCAATGGCCAGTTTTGGATGATTGGGTTCGCAACGCAACCGACTCAGCCCCGTGGCTAAACCCAATCTTGGACTGGCGACGCCGATACGGACAGGGCGCTGCCACTCTCAGTGACTGGCTGGATCGATTGCGGGAGTTTGGCCAACAAGAGTGGCACCAAGCCGCTTTGGATCCTCGGTCGGAAATGAGCGAGCGCGATAGCTATGCGCAGTCCGCACTACTGCGATCTTTGGCCCAGCACGCTTCGGTCGAACGTGTACGAAGTGGATCGAAGCTCGATCTGGGGGCGTTCGTCGTCGCCTGCAGACTGGTTTGGGATGACTCAGACGTGTCGACCCCGTCCTTTGCGAACGGAGTAACCGTCGCCAGTTCACCGGCTGAAATCGGCGACGTCGATGTTCTTTACGTGCTGGGAATGCTCGAGGGGATCTTTCCGCGACGACGAACTGAGGACCCCGTTCTTACTGATGAAGAGCGACGGAACCTCTCGACGACACAGCCAGGTTCGCCAAAATTGCGAGACTCTCACGACAAAGCAGCCGCTGAGCGCGACGTTTTCTATCGCCTGTGCGGGACGCCGAGGTCGACGCTGGTGTTCAGCTATCCCCAGACAGAAGAGGATAGGGATAATGTGAGGGCTTTCTACCTTTCGGAAATAGAGAGAGTGCTCGACGGAAAATTCGAGGTCGAACATTTTCCTAGATCGATGCTTGTTCCTGCCCAGCCACTGGCGGAAGCCGACGTTCGTTTGTCGCTTGCCCTGTCGTCGCCTCGAGAACCACCTTTGCCCAACGTGCTTCAAAGCGCAAGCGTCAAGGAGGAGTTGTCGAGAGCGGGCAGCCTCCCGATTTCCGTTCGGGAACTGGCTGACGAATTGGATTGCCCGTTCCACTACTTTGCGAGACATTTTCTCGAACTTAGACCCAACTTACAACGGAGCTTTTGGACCTCCCTTTACCGCCTGCCCGAGGAGGTGTGTTTGCCTGCATTGGAGTCGCCCGAATCGGCGAGGACGGCGTTGCGGGGGGCCCTCGATCGACTCTTGGCGCGCTTGTTAGGGGTCGCCGAGCCTCACGTCCTTGCCCTCATGCGGTCCGGGGGCAGAAGGCTCATCGAGGATTGGGTCTCAAGAGAGTTCAATGCCCGGAAGGTGTGGCCGAGACGCGAGGTGAACAAAGCTCCAAGTTATGAGGATGGCGACCTGCGGCAGAGGGTCCTATCCGAAGAGGGGGACATCTTACTGAAAGGGCGACTACCGGCAATTTCTTTGAGCAATGGATACCGGATGCTCCACTTGTTCAGGCGCGCAGAGCTTCAGGAGATGCAGGGATTTCAGCGTCCTCACGAGGATGTCTTTGGAAGAGCACTTAAGGGAAGGGACCGGTTTGAAATCGGACTGTATCTCTTAACCCTTGGAAAGCCGCGTGCGGCGGTTGGCATCGAGGTTGACTCTACTTCCGGTGGGCGAACGATGTTTCTCACGCCGCCGCCGACAGGTCAAATGTCGAAGGCCGACATGGGCGGAATGCGGGTTTCGCCGATTAGCGAGCCCAACTGGAAGCGCCTTAGAGAAGAGATCGTCGAGAAAATCAACTTGGCAATGCGTCGCATCCGGACTGCCAAGATCGAGGCGACCCCGGGAGAACACTGCGCGACTTGCGAGTGCGGGGAACTATGCCGACGATCGTCTTCTTTCTCCGAAGAGTCCGACCCCTTCGAGGTCCGTGATGAGTAGCGGTCCGACTCTGAGTAGCGAGCAGCGCGCTGCCGTGGACTGCAGGGATCCGAAGCAAGTGATTGCCGCCGCGGCAGACTCAGGCAAGACTCGCGTGCTAGTTGAGCGATACCTCAAACATGTGATCGAGGATGGATATGGCGCTGATCAAATCCTGACGATCACGTTCACGAGAAAGGCGGCGGCGGAAATGAAGCGGCGCATCGTCGATCGACTGACAGCCGAGGATCTGTTCGAGCAAGCGCAGGTCGCAGAAACGGGCCCGATACAGACCATCCACGGTTTCTGCGATCGAATGCTGCGCGAGAACGCATTTTTGGCGGGTATCGATCCCGAATTCGAGATCCTCGCCGAAGCGGAAGCCAACGGGCTGATGGAGCAGGCCATCAATGAGACTCTGGCGTTGCCCTGGGGCGACTACCCGGAGGCCGAAGCCTTGGTGCAAGGGCTCGCGGGACAGCTTTCTTACGAGACTGAGAGCTCTCGCGGCGCTCAGCTCAACAAGCTCATACGGGATGCGATCCAAGGGTGGCGTGGGTCGGGTGTATCGATTGCTGAGCTTGCTGAACTCCACCGTGATCCGGCGGGACTGCTCGCGTACTGGCAATCCAAAATGCTCGAGGAGGTCCCCGAGGGTGTTCGTAAGCAATTCATGGAAGACGAATCGGGCTCGCCATTTGGGAAGAAGCTCGCGGATGCATTCAAGGCTGTTGGTTCCACTTGGCCAACGAAGGTGACGTCACATCTAGAGGCCGACGAACGATCCACAAGGGACGCGTGTGGTTTGACCCAGCTTGTCTGCCATGCCTGGAGTCGATACGAGGCCCTCATGCTCTCGCTCCAGAGGCTCGATTTCTCGATGCTGGAGTCCCTTGCGCTGCAGTTGTTGAACACCTCAGATGAAGCGAAATCGAGGATTCAACGACAGTATCTGGTGATGCTGGTTGACGAATCCCAAGATCTCAATCCGGTTCAGCATCGGCTGTGCGAGGCCCTGGAGATCCAAATCGAGACGTTTGTGGGGGACAGCCAGCAGTCGATTTACGGATTCCGCCAGGCCGATCGAGTGCTTTTCGAGGCTATGGAACAGAAGTCTTCATGCCTACGCTTGACGAAGAACTACCGTTCAACCAACGGCATTCTGCAGTTCGTCGACGTGCTCTTTGGAGCGATGTGGGACCCCTACCTGCCTATGGCCCCTGACCCAGCGAGTGCCTGTCAGGGCGTCGAATATTGGCCGCTGAAATCAAAGGACATTTCTCAAACAGCGGACTGGATTGAGGAGCTCGTCGAGGAATGCCTCTTCAATGGAGGTCAAGCGGGCGACATTTCGGTCCTCGTCAGGTACTCGAAATACGGGAGGGACCTGCAGAGGAGTCTGGCCCAACGCGGCATTGCGGCGCGGCTCGTGGGTGGCACCGAAATGTTCTTTTCGAGGATGGAAGTAAGGGACCTCGCCAACGCACTGGAAGCCCTTACCAATCCCTACGATGATTTCGCGTTGGCCGCTGTTTTGCGAAGTCCGATGGTGGGATTGTCCTTGGATTCTATCGTCGCGCTGGCGAGGTCCAAACCGATTATCGAGTCGCTGAAGCTGTTCGATCCCGCCATCGAGTCCGATCGCGAGTTGGTTCGGGAATTCCGGAAGTGGTTTGAGCCCCTGTCTCAGTTTGCTGACCGGATGTCGGCATGGGAGTTGATTGCCAACCTCTTTGCGAAGACCCCCTTTCTTGAAAATCTTGCGCGACGACAAGAGGGCTACCAAGGGCTAGCCAACGTCCGCAAGCTCTTAACTTTGGCCACGAGCCAGCCCGAAGTAGGTCCGCGCGAGTACGCCGCGCAGATTCGAGAGATCCAATCGATGCGACACAAAGAAGGGGATGCGCCTGTAACCGACCAATCGTCCAGCGAAGTCACGATCATGACGATCCACAAGAGCAAGGGCTTGGAGTTTCCGATCGTGGTAGTGCCTGACGTGCATAAGCCCATGTCGAGGCCCTCTTCGGAAATCGAAGTCGATCCTTGGATGCGGATGATGACTACTAAGTTTGACGATCACCCTTCGATGTTTCACAACTGGTTGGTCGGCCGCCGTCAGGAGAGGGAAAACTCTGAAGAGATGCGAGTTTTTTACGTCGCGCTCACTCGAGCCAAGGAAAGGCTATGCGTCGTCATCGACGAGGGGGCTGGTAGGGGAGTCGGCGCGAAGATCAAGGACCCACTAGGATACAAGCAGGGACCGCTGCCCGGAGTTCGCGTTCGAAGCCGCCAACGGTAGACTCCATCCATGGCCTTTGTCGCGGCATGCGCACAGTTCTCTCCCGACAAGGCAGAGGTCGCGGGCAATCTCGATAGAATCTCGAGCTTCATAGTCACCGCCTGCGATGAGGGTGCCGACCTGGTCGTGTTTCCAGAAACGGCAACCACCGGATATTTTCTGGAAGGCGGCGTTCTCGAGTCAGCCCTCGATTCCAGAGAACTCCTCGACCATTTGTCTCGGAGCCTTAGTGGAAAACTGAAGCGACAGGTCGACGTGTTGGTGGGTTTCTACCAGGTGGAATCTGGAAACCTTTACAATTCGGCCGCCTACCTCGAATTTGGGCCATCGTCGTCCCGAATCGTCCACGTTTACCGAAAGTTCTTTTTGCCAACCTACGGCGTATTCGACGAAGAGCGGTTCGTTTCTCGGGGCCACGAGTTAGGCGTTTTCGATTCGAGGCTTGGCCGGATCGGCGTGTTGATCTGCGAGGATATCTGGCACTCGATCCTTCCGACCCTGTGTGCTGTGGCGGGCGCCCAAGTCCTGCTGGTTCCGAGCGCTTCTCCTGGTCGAGGGTTCGCCGGTCATTCCATTTCGAATCTGGAGCACTATGAGCGGATGATCACTGGCGTCAGCGAGGAGCATGGCATCTTTTGCATTAACTGCCAGTTGACAGGGTTTGAGGGCGGGAAGGGATTTCCTGGCGGAAGCAGCATGAGCTCTCCCGACGGCCAAGTTATCGCCCGGGGACCTATTGCCGAGGAGTACATGCTGCTTGCCAGCATCGACCTCGACCTGATAGCCGTAGCCCGGGCCAGTCTGCCCCTGATCTCGGACCTTCAAAGCTCGTGGCAAGACATCAGGCGCCTCGTCGAGAAACCCGGCTGTTAGGAAGCGGGCCGCGTACCAGGGGTTGCGGTTTGCCTCAGCCAGGCTGGAGTGATCGGCAGAGGACCCAAGGCTGGAGCTGCAGCCACTGGTTTGAGACCAGCCTTGGTCAGTGCCGCATTACAATCCGATAGCGGCTGTCCGTTCAGGCTCTTCCACTGGTCCAGAAGCTTCTGTGTGCTGCGAATTGCCTCGGCATAAGTCCGCCAAACCGCCTCAGTCGGAGCTCCGTCACCCGTGTCCAGCTGATAGAAAAGCTGCAACAGGTTGATGTTCGCATTGACACAATCGGAGAAATCCGATCCCAGGAAGAATCGGCGCTCGTAACTTACCTTTCCCTCGATCGCGGCGAGCTTCGTGTCATAGGCCTTCGCCGCGTCAGCTACAGCCTTGTCGGGTGACGCGAGGGCGTCCTTGAGCGCGGCACGGAGCGACACAACCTGCTCATGCGCCTCATAGGTTCTGGTAGCGCACTGCTGCAGACCGAGGTCTCGTTCGAGCTGCTTTCGCAGATCTCCGAGACTCGCGGTGGTACGGGGGTCCTTAACAACCGTCAAGGGCTGGGAGAAGGTCTTACCATCTACCGAAAGCCTGATCGAATAAGCGCCGGGCAGCGCCATCGGACCTTCTACCGCAGCCGACGTGTCACCCGGCGTTGCTGCCATGACATCCTCGACGTCATGGATGAAGGCGGGTGGCTCGTCGTATCGGATGTTCCAGTTCACTCGATTAAGACCGACTTCTGTAGGCAACGGGCTCCTCTTATCCTCCCAGAATCGGGGTACTGCCGGATCAGGGTCGGCATAGGCAGTCGAAGGCTCGCTCGTCATGTGCCGGACCACGGTTCCTTTTGAATCGAGGACATCGAGAGTGACTGGACCGGCTGGTTTCGAGGCGAGGCTGTAATAAATCGTCGCTCCCAATGGAGGATTCATCGCATGGGGTACTTCAGGAGGAAAGGGAGTGTCGCCATTTGTGTTGCGCCGAACACGGATCGCCGGTCCCGGCTTGTACAGGTGGACGGTCTCAGATTCCATGGATGGGCTGATTTCGCGGAGTGGCGAAATATCGTCCAGGATCCAGACGCCCCGGCCATAAGTGCCGAGCACCAGGTCATTCCCATGAACGATGAGATCAGTCATCACGGTTGCGGGAAGATTGAGCATGAGAGATTGCCAGTGGTCGCCATCGTCGAACGACACGTACACACCACGGCCGATCGCCAAGTACACCAGTCCCTTTCGGACGGGGTCGCAGCGAAGGGACTGGACGCCTGATTCGAAAGGCGCCTCCGTGGGAAGGCCGCTAACGATCGACTCCCAAGTCTTTCCAAAGTCTCGAGTTCGATAGAGGACGGGCTTGCGGATTCCGAGGCCCAGAAAGCCCACGAAGGCGGTGGCTGGGTCGTGAGCCGAGGTATCCAGGCACCATACCTGAAGGCCCGTTGTGGACTCCTTGGGGGTCACATTGGTCCAGGTCGAGCCGCCATCTTTGGTCATTTGGACTAGTCCGTTGGTGGTGCCCACCCAGATGACCCCGCGTCTCGCTGTGGACTCAGCGAAATATTGGATCGAACCATTGCGTTGCGCACCGAGGGCGCCAAGGGGCGCCCCGTCGGGCACTTTCTGGTCCGGTATGTCGCTTCGGACCGCCAGATCAGGACTCAACTTTTGCCAACTCATTCCGCCATTTTTGGTTGCCATGAGATACTGAGTGCCCGTAATCATTTGGCCCCTGTCGTAGTGTGAGAACACGATCGGGCACAGAAGGTTGAATCGCAAATTGTCGGCCGCGTTGACTGCCGGACCTACCTCAACCCACTCGCCGGTTGCCGCGTTGAAACGGCCAATACCCAGCATAAAGCTCCCCGAATAGGTCACCTTTGGATTTGCGGGATCGACTACAATCGACCCGACCTCGAATCCAGGATTGGTCGCCCAGTCAAAAGGCGTAATCTCACCGAGGTTGCCCCTCGTGCTCGTGCCTATCGCACCGCTGTCTTGCTGGGTCGCATAGACCCAGTACGGAAACTGATTGTCGGTGGCCACCTTATAAACTTGGCCCGTCGGCTGGTTGTACCAAGAGCCCCAAGTCGCTCCGCTGTCGAGCGAAACGACCGCTCCCTGGTCGCCCCCCAGGAGGATGTGTCGACTGTCGGTAGGATCGATCCAAATGTCATGGGGATCGTCGCCGCCGGGTGCGCCTTTAAAGCCCGTGAAGTTGCGACCGCCGTCCGTAGAACGATAGACGCATGTGGCAACCGTGTAAAGGATGTCCGGGTTCTTCGTGTCCACAAACACGCCGCATGAATAATTGCCTTGCCCGTTAGCGATCCGGGCGTCCTTTTCGGCCATCTGCTGCCAAGTGTCTCCTCCGTCATCAGACCGATATAGGCCGAACTGTCCAATGACGAACATCCGGCGTGCTTCGGTGTTCTGCGCTACTGCGACGGTGAATCGGCCATTCAGAGCCGGCAGGCCCTTTCCATCGAGCTTCTTCCAAGTAATGCCCTCGTCCACGGATTTGTAAAGGGAGCCGGGATGCGGCTTGGGTGCAACGTTAGGTGCCAGATTGGGGGCTCGATAGTAATGCAACGTGCTGGCGAGGATCACTTGCGGCCTATCGTACGCACAGCCAATCTCTGCCACGCCTGTTTCGTTGTCGATCGAGAGAGTGTGTCGCCACGTCTTGCCACCATCCTCGCTCCGAAAGACCCCTCGAGCTTCAGACTGAGTTGTATTCGGGCCAGCCGAAGACAACAAGACTATGTTTGGGTCCTTCGGGTCGACGAGTATCGAGGAGATGATCTTCGTATCCTGAAGGCCAAGGTGCTGCCATGTCGTTCCTGCGTCGGACGACTTGTAAAGTCCCCAACCCTCGCCATTGCCAGAGATATCTCCTGAGCCGGCGTAGACGACATCGTGATCGCTGGGGGCGACGGCCAGAGCCCCGATGCAGGAGGTTTCCTTGATCGAGTCGAAAACAGGGAACCAGGTTTGTCCCGCGCTTGTGGTTTTCCACACGCCACCTCGTGGCAGGCCGATGTAATAGACGCCGGGCTCGCCAACCACTCCTGAAACGGCCGATACTCGGCCACCTCTGAAGGGCCCTACATTTCGCCATTGGAGCCCCTTAAGGAAGGTTGGGTTCACAGTTTGTGCGCTGCACACGCATGACGCCACAACGGCTAGGCTGATCGAGAAGCATCGTAAAGGGTTCGTACAATTCATGTGCGTTAGATTTCTTACCCGCTTCGAAAGGGCATGCCGTTCCCGATGGGCAAAATTTCCTACCATCGTCGCGATGGGGGCCCGAACGTTGCGGAGTACTGGTGGTTGTCAAAAGCGGCCCCTTTTTTCAAAGTGCTCGGGGCCGCTCGAAAGTGTGAGGCCTACTTGGCAGCGAGTTTGCCGGCGGTAGCTGGATCCACGGACACGCCAGGCCCCATCGTGCTGCTCATGGTTACGGTCAGCACATACTTGCCCTTGGCCGATGAAGGCTTTGCCTTAAGCAGGGCCCCGTACGCGGTGGCAAAGTTCTCCAGGATCTGGTCGTTGCTGAAGTTCACCTTGCCAATCTGAAGGTGAACTACGCCCGCTTTGTCCGCGCGGTATTCGACCCGAGTCGCCGCCTTGATCTCCTTGACGGCGGTACCGATATTGTTGGTTACGGTCCCGTTGCGCTTGTTCGGGGTTCGCGGCCCGAGCAGCTTGCCGATCTTGCCGATTTGGGGCGCCATTTCTTCGGTTGCCAAAACGACGTCGAAGTCCCTGAATCCGCCCTGGATCTTGGTGATCAAGTCGTCGGCCCCGACGACATCTGCGCCGGCTTCTTCAGCCTGCTTTGCGAGGTCGCTCTTGGCAAGCACTGCCACACGCTTCGTCTTACCGGTGCCATGGGGAAGATTCGTGATGCCCCGAACGTTCTGATCGCTCTTTCTGGGGTCTATCCCAAGTCGAATGGCGAGATCCACGCTTTCGACGAACTTGGCCGTTGCCGTCTTCTTGACCAGTTCGATCGCCTCTCCCAGGTCGTAGAGCCGATCCTTTTCGAGGGTTGTCGCAACCGCCTTGTAGCGCGGGGAATGCGACTGCTTCCGTATATTAGTTCTCAAATGCTTCTCCTGTGGTGCAGGCGGCCCGGAGGGCCTCCCACGAGATGAGCCAGTATTGTACCAGTCTGGGAATCTGACCTGCCCGGAGTACGGTAGAACCCAATCGTGTTTCACCTACCCCTCTTCATCGTAATGGCCCTTCAGGGACCCGCTGCCCACGCGGAGATCGATTTCTCCAATGCTTGGGACAAAGTCGCCGCGATCATCAGGCGGTCGTACTATGCACGCGAATCGCGAAAGTCGGAAATGGAGAAGAGGCTGGGAACGTACGGACCGATCGCCTCGAAGGCTTCGTCGAAGGGCGAGTTTCGCGACATCGTGGACCGGATGATCGCCGAGTTCAAGGACTCCCATTTTGAGCTTCTGACCGATGAAGACCAGGGCTACTACATGTTCGAGGGCCTATCGAAGCGGGAGCCCGCCTCCATGCCCGAAATCGGAGCCTGGTTCAGGCACGGGGCCGACGGCTATACGGTGCAGATGGTGCTGAACGGAACTGCGGCCGAGAAGGCAGGACTCAGAAAGGGAGACATGATCGTTTCTGGCGACGGCAAGCCATTCAGTCCGGTTGAGTGCCTCCGCCCAGACGTCGGCAAGAAGGTCAGCCTAGTAATTCGAAGGAACGGCAGCGAGATGATCAAGGAAATCGCGGTAGAGAGTAAACCTGCGCTCGAACTTTTTCTCGATGCAACACGAGACAGCGCTTCCGTCATCGAGCAGAACGGCAAGAAGATCGGCTACGTCCATCTTTGGACTCAAGCCTCGGATGATTTCAGGAACGTGTTGGCGGGTCTCGTTTACGGAAGATTCAAGGACACGGACGGGATGATCTTGGACCTTCGAGACGGATTCGGCGGTCGACCAGAGGGCTACGGGGACCCGTTCTTTCGCCCCGACGTCCAGTTGGAATGGAAGTACACGAACAGCTCCACCAAACAGCTGTTCGGCTATCAGAGGCCGTTAGTCGTTCTCATCAATGGGGGTTCGAGAAGCGCCAAAGAGGTTCTGAGCTACTTATTCAAGAAGAGCCACAGGGCCGTTCTCGTTGGATCGAATACAGCCGGAAACGTGTTAGGCACCACGCCTCAACGGATTGCCGATTGGGCATTCATCGAGATACCGATCGTCGAGGTTTTTGCCGATGGGATCCGGCTGGAGGGCAGGGGCGTGGCGCCCGACATGGCTGAGCCGATGGAGTTCGACGACAAGGGCAACGACCTGTACCTCACGCGAGCCCTCAAAGTCCTTTCCGAGCGCCTTGCCAAGCGCTAGCGGAACGAAGTCTCGAATCCCATGAACCGGGCTCATGAGTCCGGACGCGGGTAAACCCGGGTACGTGGGCGAACTGCGAATCAGAACAGCAACCTCGGCCGACAGTTCTGCCGTCTCGGCGCTTTGCGCCGAACTCGGCTACGACCAAGGAGAGCCCTTTTATCGCGATCGGCTGGCGGCCCTCGAAACGGTTACGGATCACGCGGTGTTCTTGCTGCTCGATGGCGACGAGCCTGTCGGCTGTGTACATGTTTGCGATGCCATGTCCTTGGTGGACCGACCCCGTGCAGAAGTGCACAGCTTGGTTGTTCTATCCAGTCTCCGTGGACAAGGACTGGGAAGGATGCTAATGGGTGAGGCGGAGCGTTGGGCAGAAGGCCGTGGCCTCGGAAAAATCAGACTAGGCGCACGCGTCCAGCGGGAGGGTGCGCACCGCTTCTATGAACGCATGGGCTTTGCCCTCACCAAAGAGCATCGAATCTACGAAAAGGAGTTGCGCGAGGGGGGAACTCGGCACTAGCTAACGGCGTTGACTCCGGCCAGCAGCTTCAGCCTCTCAATCCGGTCGGGCGTGAGCCATGGGTCCTTAGAGAGGACCTCGTGGGCCTTCGCGAAGTAGGGCCGTGCTTCATCCATACGATCAAGGGCGGTTAGGCATTCGGCAATCTCCTCGTATACGAACCCCGGTTCGATACCCAGCGCGTGGTTCTCCTCTTCGAGAGCATGCTGGTCGGCTAATGCTTCCTCCAGGCGTCCAAGGCTGCGTAAGCAACGTGCTACGCACCAACGCGCAATGAGGATATTTCTCTCGGAGCCACGTTGTTCAAGCCGAAAGTCAAGGGCCCTCCTAAACATGTGCATCGCCCTTTCAAACTTTCCGAGGTTGTGATAGGTCCAACCGGTGTTGTTGTAGAGGCTTCCTAGCCATCCACGGGCAACTGGATCAGTAGTCTGTTCGGCATCTAAAATAGCTCGTTCGTTCCATTCGAGTGACTGGTCTCCGATTTCGACGATGCCAAGCATGTGGGCGGCGTCGATTGCAAGAAAATCCTCGTGTTCTTCGACACCAAGGCGGTAGGCCTCGAGAAAGTGGATTTTGGAAGCCTCGGGGTTCCCTGACGAGTTCTCTACTCGGCCCAATTCAAGGAGGTATAGAATCCTCGCTCGAGATGTGGTTTCGTCCAAGAGATCCCTTACACCCCGAAGGGTGTCACGGGCCGCATCAAAGTTACGCTGGAGGCCCTGTGCTCGAGCGATCTGGGTTAAGACCTCGCATTCGCTGCCCAGCAACGCGGTCGACCTGCATTGGTCGAGGACGGAGCGGAAGCGCTCTTCACTCGCCTTGGGATCGTCGTAGTTCCAAAGCGAGCGCCATTCTACTGGCTCAGGGTTCATGGGTTAATTGAACCCGGTGTTCTTCCCCGAAAGTAGGCACGGCAAACCGTACGCGTCAGGCGCTTACGATCACGATATTGCTGCTGGTGACAGTTTGCGATCCGGATGTCGCGGTAACAGTTCCGGTGACGCTTTGTGAGACCTTCTGGGTGCTCATGCTTGCGCTCGCGGCGGTGGCGCCAGCGGGGATCACCAACGTGCCAGGCTTTGCGTCCGTTCCGCTCAAACTCACGGCGATTCCCCCGGCCGGCGCTGGGCCCGAAAGCCTTACGACAACGGACATCGCGGTTCCGCCGACGACCGTGTTCGGACTTGCGGAAACACTGCTCAGCACTGGAGCCAGGACCCTTATCGACGTCGCGCGAGAGGCACCGTTGCAACTGGCGCTTATCATGTACGTCGTGCTGCTGCTGACAACCGGTGCCGTGAAGGCGAATCTGACGTTTCTGGCGCCGGCCGGCACCATAACAGAGGCTGGCATTTTGAATCCGCCTGTGCTGAACAGGTTCACGGTGGTACCGCTTGGCCCGGCTTCGCCCGTAAGGTTGACCAGGGCTCCGCTGTTCAGGCCACCTATGACCGATGTCTGGTTAAGCACGACGGATTGCATGACCGCGGGAGTGAGGGTGAGTTGCGCAGTCATCGTTGTGCCCGAGAACGATGCCGTCACGGACACTGGCGTAGGAGAATCGACACCATGAGTTGCGATTGCGAACGAGGCGCCTTTCGCGCCAGTTGGGATCGGCATGCTCGCGGGTACCACGACTGCAGGCGATGCGCTCTTGAGAGCAACGGATGTGCCGGCAGTTGCAGCGCCACTTAACTGTACAGCTCCGCCAGCCCCGTTTGTACCGCCGATAACGGTCGTCGGAAGCATTGAGAAATTTGCGATCGCGCCAGGCTTGACGGTGATTGACGCCGAAGCGGAGGTGCCGCTGCAGGTTGCTCGAAGGGTGAAGGTAGTGGTGGTGGAAACAGCTGGAGGAGTAAGCGCGAACCTCGCAGTTCTTTGACCCGCGGGGATGGTGACGATAGCCGGCATGGTGAAGCCGCCCGGGTTGGCGAGAGATATCACGAGGCCGCTCGGTCCCGCCTCACCAGTGACGTTTACCTGTGCTCCGGTGGGTGAACCACCGGTGACTGTCGTCTGATTCGGTACGACGGATTGCATGACAGCGGGGGTGACGGTGACTGTGCATGTTCTTGCGACGCCCCAAAGGGTTGCGGTTACGGTTACAGTCGTCGGAGCATCTACTCCAGCCGCCGAAACGGCGAACGAGCCGCCAGTCGTTCCAGTTGGGATCGGCGCGTTCGCCGGAACGGTCAAGACTGATGAAGAAGCGGTCAGGCTTGGAGCAGTTCCGGTCGCCGCCATCCCGGTGAGTTGAACTGCCCCGCTCACGCCGCTCTTACCTCCAATCACAGTCGAGGGAAGAATCGACAAGCTCTTGAGAATCGGAGGCAGGACGGTTACGGTCGCCGAAGCAGACACTCCGACTGGATCGATAGCGGTAATGGTTACTGGCGTCGACGCTGAGACCGGGTTGGTGTCCAAACTGAACGGGGCTACCGTTGATCCCGCGGGAACAGTAACGCTCGTTTGGGTTAATCCTCCGGCCGAAGTGACGTTCGTGGATAAGTGGATCGTGAAACCGCCAACATAAGCGGCCTTGTCCAATGCCACGTAGGCCAGGACGGGCGTGCCTCCCGTGGCAGTGGCCCTTGTTAGAAGGACCGACTTGATGGTCAGGCGAGGGTTGATTTTTATTACGGCGCCAACGATGCCAGAGAGATAGTTTGGTGAACCTGCGTAGCTAGCCCGCGCCACGTAACTTCCGACTTGGGTCGGCGCGCTCGAACCACCAGGACTGTAGGAAATCGCTGGAGATCCCAAAGCGTCGCCTGGCAGACCGGAAAGCGAAGCTTGGGCAGGATGCGGATTGCCGTCAAAGTCGACGGTCGCGCCAGTTATCGTGAGCTTGGGTTTGGCCCGATAAACCATGAACGATTCGGCGATCCCGGTTGGAGCGTACGTTCCGTCCCCGGGCTGATAAGCCTGAATCTCCACTTGGCCCGCACCGGTAAGGGTCACGGTGTTTCCAGAAGCAGTTGCGGGACCAGCCACGATGCGGAAGTCAAGCGGCAGACCGGAAGACGCCGTTCCTGACGCCGCAAATGGGGCCGCCCCGTACGTAACTCCCGCGATCGGATTGATCCGAACCGATTGGGAGACGCGACTGATTCCTATCGCCTGCCCGTCAGATTGTCCGCCACCTGGGCCTGGTGTTGAGACGCGGACGAGTAAGGAACCGCTGACCACGAAGAACGAGTCGTCGGGAAATCCGATTAGCTTCGTCGGGCCAGCATAGGTCGTTGGGACGGGAGTGCCATTCACGGTCACGACCGAGTTGGGCATGAAGTTTGAACCGGTCGCGGTGATCTGAATTCCCGTTGCCAGTGCGGTTTGAATGCTTGGTGAGATCTGCGTCAATGTCGGCGACATATTGCCGACCGTGATCCAGAAGTTCGCCGAGCTCTCTAGTCCGGCCGAATTCGTCGATACGACAGTTGCCAGCCTCACACCAGGTGGAATCGTGCTTCCAGATGGCGGATAGTAGGTGTAGCTGGGAGCGGAATCGAACTTATCGAACACCGCCGGTTTCGGGAAATTGACAACTGCTCCAGCCGGCCCGGAAGCGGTAAGGGTGATCGGAGCGGGAGCTGTGATGGTCGGTGGGGTAGCGTCGATTTTTACGGCGAAAACGGACGGCGCCGACGCGTTCCCAGCTTTGTCCACCGCCCACCAGACGAAAGTCGTGATGCCCTCGTTGGAGATCGCGACTCGGCCCATGTTTCCGTCAATGTTTAGGGGGCTGGATGAGCTTCCAAGAACTTGAGCACCCGTCGTATAGTAAGCGATCTGCGCGACGCCAGAGCCGGGAACAACGCCGGCGGGTCCCTGATTCCGAATGTTCGGATCCGATGCCGAGAGTCCCACCTGAACGGCTGATAGGTACCAGCTTGGATTCGGCGCGAGGACGCCATCGAACTGGGGTGCTCGCAGAACGGGCGGGGTCTTGTCGATCACGAAATGCAGATCGCGGATTCCCGTTGCGGCGACATTGGTCGACGAGCTATGAACCCAATATGCCCCTTCGGTGGAGGCGACAAAGCCACTCGAGATGTTGAAGGGCCCTTGATTGCCGCCCGCAAAGTACTCGGTCATTTGGGTCGTTGTCGAGATCCCCTTTGCGACGCTGAAGTTCACGGGCTGCGGCGAATTGAAGTAGCCCCAATCGACCGGACTCTGGAACTGAATATCAGGTGACAGCTGCCGGACAACGAACTTCGCCTGGCTCTTGCTGATGTTGCCTGCCTCGTCCTGACACTCCACATCCAGTTCGTAGTTTCCGTCTTGAGATGCGTCAGGAAGTCCCAGAGTGTGGGGGCCGTCGTGGGGAGCAGTGGCGGAGACCGTGTTGGAATAGACCTGGACCCCATCCTTCAGGAGCGAGACCAAGAGAGTAAGGTTCGAGCCGCTACCATGATCCGAAGCCGAGATATCGATGGCGAAGCTGGCGGCGGAGTTGCCGTTCGAAACGCCAGCTAGATAAATAGTAGGCGGAGTCGCATCGTACTTGAACGGGACCACTTGGTTTCGCGTTGTGCCAGCCCTGTTGGTCACGGCCCCGACCATGCCGGCCAGTGCGGAGTCGCCGGTGGAGTAGTCGAGCGGAGCAGTAGGATTGAACGAGGCGACTCCGGAGTTGTTGTCCGAGCCGGCGATCGAGAATGAGACCGGCTGGTTGTACCAACCGTTGTGGTCAGGCGGTCGACTTGGCGTTGCCACGATCTTTGGCGCCGACAGGTCGAGCTTGATCGTCACCGACTGAGGCGGCTCCGCGTTGCCGGCAGAGTCGACGGCATGGTAGGAAATCGTCGTGGTGCCTGCGTTCTGCACTGGAAGGGTCCAGCCGCTACCCTGAATCACCGTCTCGGGGCCGCCGTTGACGCTGAAGTGCAGCTCCTTGACACCCGATCCGCCCGTGTCATCGGTTGCAGAAAAGATCACGCGGGCCGCTTGATTGTTCCAGCCCTCCGAGTTTGGGGTCGGTGAAACGATCGCCGAAGTCTTGGGCTTTGAGTTCTCGGTGAGGGTGAACACCTGGGTGACGTTCGGCGCCGCGTCGTAAGTGCCGTCCCCGTTCTGGCTGGCGGTCACGATCACCTGAACGGATTCCGATCCGGCGGAAGGCACCGAGAGCGTGTTTCCCGACATCGTTGCGGGAGCGGTGACGGTTAGGGTGACTGGCAGGCCTGAAGACGAGGTCGCAATGATGGTCGACGGGGCTGAGCCGTATGGACGGCTGGAAACGAGGGGCAGCGAAATCGTCTGAAGCTTCTTGATGGGCGTTTTGAACCCGCCGCCGAATCCGTATGTGGCCGGCTGCGAGAAGGGGCCGACCTTAAGGGCGTTAAGGTACTGGTCGGTCAGGGCTTGTCCGTAAAACAGGATTACCCCTTTCGCCCCAAACTGGCGGCTTGCGAACACCTGTTGAACGACCATCGAAGGGCTATTCGTTTGAGTCGAAAGGTCTGAGTGCTGCCAACTGACTCCGACCCCCGCCAAAACGGGAACTGGGCCCTGATCCGTGGCAACCCTGGTTTCCATCGCCTCGAAGGTGAGGAGGTCGTTGTTGTAGAGTTGGGCGGCGTAATAATTCAGCAGGCCAGAATGGGCCCACTTGTGCCAATCGCGGCCCAAGGTTCTCTCCTGGATCCAGTTGTATCCGCCGTTACATGCTAGCGGAGGCGCGTTGGGTTGCGTAGTGAGATTCGCCTTTAACTCGGACATAAACGCCGTCGTCCCGGCGCAACGGAAATCGTCTGCGGACGACGACGTATAGCTGGAAATCAGGTCCATCCCGTACTTCAAGGAAAAAGTGCTTCGGCAAGTGTCGCAGAGGCACTCCTCGGCAAGGTTGCGGTAGCCAGGTTCCTCGATCTGCACTGCGTCGATGGAAGGATATCGCTGCAGCACCGAGTCGATCATGTTGATTTCGAACTGCCGCTCACCCGGATGTTGAGGGCACGCCTCGGTCATGTGCGCGGTCTCGGAAACGCCGTAGGGGGCTGGGAGTTCAAGCATCCGCCGGGCCGACCAACTAGGGTCTCCGCCGTGATTGGGATCGAATTCGGGGCTTAAGGGCGACTTACCTTCGGTGAACCCGAACCACATATGTACGTGCATGCCGCGCGCCTTGGCTTCGTTTATGACTACGCCGAGGCTGTCCCAGGCTGCCCAAGGCTCCGCCTTCCTATACTTGGCGTCCGTTAGGGCGGCGACATAGTCGCTCTTGACCCATGGGAGGATGAGGTTGAAGCCAGCATCGGCCAAGCGATCGACGAACGCCTTCGCGTCGATCGGTCCTTGAACCGGATCAGTGCTAAACCCAGAGCCGGTGCCGACATAGCACCAAACACCCCGGACCTCTTGAGGCGCGGTCTGGGCAAGGCCAGAACGCACAACCAACGTCGCCAAAAACAATAGAACAGCCGCGCAAACCCTTCGCATCTTGGAAACCAGCGCTGAAGGGGAGTCGCCCCTTCATCCCAGATAGCCGTTTCCACGTTGTGGCGAAGGGGGAGCTAGCAACAATATCAGGATAGAGCCGACTAATCGGGAAACTCACAAGATAAGACGGGGTGTTCAGAGCCAGGAGTTGGCATCAATCTCAAAAAGGGCTTACAATGGAAACATTGCAGAGCCAGCCGATCCGTAAATGTTCGGTTGAGCTTGGGAAGGAGGAAGATTAATGTACGCAAGTACTCTATTCGGATTTCGTTCAATTCTTGCGAGGGCCACTGTCCTCGTGGGATCTCTATTGGTGCTTGCCGCCGGCAACGCCTTTGGGCAAGTGACCTACACCCAGGTTTCCGCGAGCTGGACCCCAGCGGTGCCGGGCACTGTGCATCTCACCTGGCAGGGATCGGCGCCGGGTTCGAGCGACGTCGCACTAACAACCGACGAGATGAACCTGATGACGGTCAGTCCAACGATGACGACGACCTCACCCAATTTCGTGTTCTACAGCGCGGCCACAGTCGTGAATTTGACAGGAGACCCGCTGGCGCGCAACTTCAATGTGATACCGCCTGCCGGTCCGCTTCAGGGAAGCGTCAACCTTTGGGCGCCGGGGATCCCGGGAAGGCCGAACTCGCTGTCCGAGCCTAGAGAGCTTTTGTTTGCAGGTGAGAGGGGCTACCTTGCTTGCAACCTAGTAAACGGCGGCAACACCGACCTGTTCGTAACTGGGGGTCAGTTTACGTCCTCTGGGCCGCTTTCAGGCTCCCAGACGTTGACGGCCTGCGTCGCCCCGCACGCCTCCGCGCTTTATCTCGTGCCACTTTCTTCGGCGAGCACATCCACGCCAGGCTACTACGATGGAACTCTGAGCCTGACGGCCACCGCGAACGGAGTCACCTTTATTGCCCAGGACCCTCTGACGATCCCTCTCGGCCACCTGGCTGCGTTTTCACAAACCATCCAAAAAGGAACAGGGAACACGATTCTTTTCAGCGGAATGCTGTCCGTCGACACGCCAGCCGGTTTCAACGAGGTCGTACATACTTCGGGCCAGATCAACTTTGGAATCGCCGCAAACGGCGCGATGCAGCTTAACGTCCAGCCGGGACCCTGCGATGGAACGGTAAACCTGCCTCCGATCACCCCGACGCTGGCGAATGAATGGGGGAACCCGGCGCCGAACACAACGCCCACGAATTACAAGACAACGATATCCGGGTGGGCGAAGTGGCTGTTCCAAGGCGCGACTGCGGCCGTAATGGCAGCGATTCGGATAGCAGGTGCGCAAGCGGCTAAGGCTATCTTGGCCGCTGCATCGCAAGCGCTCGGACCGGAAATTGGCGTTCCCGTGACCCTCGTTCTTTACACGCCCACGTTCGAGGCTTGGTGGAACGTCTTCATGGGAGGCACCGGCGGGCTGAGCGGCTGGGTAATCAACGGGAAGATCTACCAGAAGATATTCGGCTAGGCATCTAGATAAGGCTTCGGTAGATCTCGGGATCGACGTTGCCGCCGGAGACGATACAGCAAACGGTCTGGCCCGAGAAGCGGTCCGATGTCAAAAGCGCCCCCGTCGACAGGGCGCCAGTCGGCTCTGCCTTAAGGTTGGCCAGACGAAAGAGCAGCCCGACGGCCTCTCGGATGCCGTCCTCGCCGACCTCGATGATTCCGGCCAGGCCTTCGCGAAGGATCTCCCAGTTGAGTTTCCCAAGGCTCAACGTGCGCGCTCCATCTGCCAAAGTCTGGGGTTCGAATTCGTTGGAAACTAGCGCGCCGGCTCGAAAAGATCTCGCCGCATCGTTCGCGAGCAAGGGCTCAGCTCCGTAAATCGGGATGTTCAGGCCGGCTTGGATGAAGCCGGTGACGAGGCCGGCCGCAAGCCCACCACCACCCACGGGGGTGATCACGGCGTCGAACCCGATTCCCGAATCCGCCAGTTCCCTTGCCAAGGTGGCGTTCCCCTCAATGACAAGGCGATCATCGAAGGGGCTAGCCGGATACGCATCGTCGTTAGCGAGAACTACTTGGCTGAGTCTCTCCGCCCTTGTGACTGTCCCGACATCGATCAGATCGACCTCAGCGCCGAAGCCGCGAACGCTCTCCACCTTCGTTTTCGAGGAAGTGTTGGGCATCACGACGATGCATCGCTTTCCGACCAATCGGCAGGCATAGGCGAGGGCCGCCCCAAAGTTGCCCGAGGAGGCGGTCACGATCAGGTTTTGCGGCACATTCAGGGCAACGTTCATGGCCGCCCTGAACTTGAAGCTGCCCGTGTGCTGAAAGGTTTCCGATGCGAGGACGACCTCTACGCCAAGGTGGGCCGAGAGCCGACCGGATCGGATGAGAGTGGTAGGGAGAATCGCTTCCGAAATCGTCATCCCAGGGAAGTATGCGCAACAACTCACAGCGCATTCCGTAATTTGGGTGCTCGACCCTTGAAACGATCCTGGCAGCAACCGAGAATAATGCTGGCACCTTATGAGCGAGTTGATCGCCGAGCGCGACGTTACGATCCTGTTCGACGTTTCGCGCATTCCAGTCGAAGGAGGCATCGACGAGTACCTGCTCCGCGTCCTCGACCGGTGCGTGGGGTGGTTTTCCGCATCCGGCATCTCGGTCTTCATTCGCCAGCGCCAATCCGACATCTTCCTTCTCGCAGCGAAGCTTGGAGCGGACAACCGTGTTCCCGATGGCGCCACCTTGAAATCAGGCGAGGGAATTGCCGGCGCATGTATCGAAGCCGGTACTCCCATGATCGTGCTGGATCCTTCCGATAATCCCCTTCTTCATGGGAAGGTACGGGCCCGAGACGACATCGGCAGCGCTATGATCGTGCCGCTGGCAACTGCGGAGAGCGGCTGCATCGGAGTCCTCAATGTCTCGCGTCGAATCGGTGAACCGGCTTTCTCGGGAGACGATCTCCAGCAGGCTTCGCAGCTTGCCCGTCACATCGCATTGGCTGTCGGCAACGCACGTCTCTTCTCCGAAATGAATGCGGCGGTTGCGGCGACGCGCACGGCAAACGAAAAATTGGATGCCATTATCTCGTGCTTAGGCGTCGGGCTGATCGTTTTCGACGCGGAAGGGGCACTCGAGCAGTGGAATCCTGAAGCAGAACGGATTTTCTCCGATGGCTTGGCGCGGGGCAGGTTCCTTTTGACCTCGATCTCGTCCGCGCCGGCAGAGTTGGTCGCGGCTGTCGGAGCCGCGCTACGTGGGTCTAGGGCGGGCAAGAGGCACGAGGAGCGCGCGCATAGTGTGGAAGTCGACCGCGCCTGGTCGGTAGTGTCCTCACCGCTTCCTGGAGGAGGCGGGACGGTCGCGATCCAAGACGTGACCTTGCACGATCGAGCACTCCGAGAGCTTGGCCGAGTAAGGAGGCTGGCGGAAATCGGCCAGATGACGGCAGCGATAGCCCATGAAATCAGGAATCCGCTCACAGGCATCGTCAGCGCCGCTCAGATGGTTGCAGAAACGCCTGGCGAAGTTGCCGAGTTTGGCCGGATCATCGAGGACGAAGCTCTCAAACTGAACGAACTGTGTGATGAGTTTCTCGACTTCGCGCGCCCGCTCAACCTGCATATCGAGCCAATCGACTGTGAAAACCTTGTGCGTCGCGTTTGTGCCGAATATGCGACGGTCACCACCCGGAAACGGGTTGTTTTAAGCCTAAAAAAGCAATCCAAAAATCCGAAAATCAAGGGGGACGCGTTCAGGACTGAGCAGGTGTGTCGGAACCTGATTTTGAACGCCATTCAGGCTGCGCCGGAGGGAGGGACCGTCGTCGTCGGAATTTCGAAGTACAAACTTTTCGTCGAGGACGATGGACCAGGTCTTGAACCCGAGTCGCTGCAGAAACTCTTTACACCGTTTTACACGACTAAGGCTAATGGTACGGGTCTGGGCTTGAGCAACGTGAGGAAGATCGTTGACGCGCATGGATGGAAAATCGGGGTCGACTCGCGACCGGGCGGTGGTACGAGGTTTGAGATCTCGTTTCTAGAACGAAGGGCGGCATGAAGGGCAAAGGACGGATATTGGTTGTCGACGACGAGCCGAGCATCCGGCGCATCCTGCAGGTTGCGTTCGAAAAAACGGGCTGCCAAACCCTTACCGCTGAGGACGCCGACGAGGCAGAGCGCATCCTGGCGCGGGAACAGATCGACTGCGTCATCACCGATGTGACAATGCCAGGGCGGACCGGATATGAGCTCCTATCTGACATCAAGGCGTCCCGACCAGGCGTACCGGTCGTGCTCATTACGGCCTTCGGAACGATACCAAAAGCCGTTCAGGCAATCCGGGACGGCGCTTACGAATACGTAACGAAGCCCTTCGACCTCGACGTCCTCAAGAAGATCGTCGCTGCGGCGCTGGCCGAAGGGTCAGGAGGACCCACGAGGCGTCAGAGCGCCGGCCACAAGTCACAGGGTCGCGGTATCGAGCCCATAGCCGAATCGGCTCCAATGAAAGCCGTCCTCGAGGTAGCCGCTCAGGTGGCAGATTCGAGGGCGACAGTCCTCATCACCGGAGAGAGTGGAGTGGGCAAAGAAGTGGTTGCCAAATTCATTCACGAGTCTTCACCCCGCAACTCGAAACCCTTCGTGGCTGTTTCATGCGCTGCCCTTCCCGAGTCCCTCTTAGAGAGCGAGCTGTTTGGCTATGAAAAGGGCGCGTTTACGGGCGCCAACGGGTCCAAGCTGGGCCGGTTCGAGTTGGCCCACGACGGTACGCTGTTCTTAGACGAGATAGGCGAGATCCCTCTGCCGATCCAAGTAAAGCTACTTCGGGTGCTGCAGGAACGCGAGTTTGAGAGGCTCGGATCTTCCAAGCCAACCAAGGTGGACGTTCGACTAATTACGGCAACGAACCGCGATCTACGTCAGGCGGTGGATCTGGGCGAGTTCAGGCTGGATCTTCTTTACCGACTGCAGGTCGTCGAGCTTAATGTGCCTCCTTTACGAGAACGCAACGAAGACGTGGCCGCCCTTGCCGGCCATTTCCTCGAACGATTTGCCCGCGAGAATAGCCGAGACGGCCTCGAACTGACGACCGAAGCGTTGGAGCGGATGCGGAGTTATTCTTGGCCCGGCAACGTCCGCGAGTTGGAGAACACTATCGAGCGAGCCGTCGTTTTGTGCCCTCGATCCGAGACGAAAGTCACTGCCAAGCTCCTGCCTCCGGCGCTGTTTGCAGCCTAAACATCGGTGATATGCATGCAGCGCGAACCTGATTCAGGCGCGGACTGCTCGAACATGTTTGTTTGATGTAACAAAAAAACCGGACACTTGTCCCTAGGCTGCCGCCCGAATAATGATTACAGCCTAAGCGAATTGAGCGGTTAATCTCCCCCTCGACCGATTTGATTAGGTTGGACGGTCGCAAGGTCGACCGAAGGGGAGAGGCTCAGGAGAGCCAGATGATGAGTATGTCCAGCACCGCTTTAGTATTGAACCCAAGAACGCAGACGCGATTCACGGAGCTGATGGAAGGATCTTACAAGAAGGTCTTCAACATGGCCTATCGCCTTTCAGGCAACCGATCGGACGCCGAAGATCTGACCCAAGAGGCGTTCTTTAGGGCTTTTCGCAGCTTCGACGACTACGAAGGGGACAAGCCCTTTGAGAACTGGATTTTCCGGATCGTCACAAGGCTTTTCTTGGATCTGCTAAGGAGTCGAAGACGCAGGATCAAGGCGATGTCACTCGATGCGCCCTTGCAAAAAGAAGGAATCGAAGACGGACTGTTTTTTGAAATTGCGGATGCGAGCCCAAATCCAGAAGGACAGCTTCTGGCCGGCTCGCTCAGCGAGGACCTTCATCGGACTCTTAACTCGCTGAGTCCGGATCAGAGGCTGCTCGTTACTCTGGCTGATGTGGAGGGAATGCCCTACAAGGACATCGCAGAGCTCATCGGTAAGCCGATTGGAACAATCCGCTCGAGGCTGCACCGCACGCATAAGCTGATGCGGTTGAGGATGGACCAACTGCGCAAGGGACGCAGGGAAACCAAGACCAATCGTCGCGGTTCGGGCGCCGCTCTTTCGTACTGCTAAGGCGAAACGAGCGCTGCTTCAGGGTTAATAACGGCTCGTTCAGCCTGCTGACTGAATGGGTCGTTCACGAAGATTCGAGGAAGCGCGAGTCCGAAGCGCGTTAGGATCTCATGATGTCGCAACCCGGCCGCCTGTGCGAGATCGGTTACCCGGATTTCGGACTCGTTCCCGTGTTCGTCCAGTTGCCGACCGATAACGACAACTTCGGTTCCCCGGCCGCCGGGGATGTCGGTGAGGTCGACAATACACAAGTTCATGCAGATTTGACCGAGAATCGGGGTTTTGCGGCCACCAACCAGCACGTGAGCCTTTCCCGTAAGGGCTTGGCTCAAGCCTTCCGCGTAGCCCAGGGCAATCACTCCAACTTCCATGTCCTTTGGGGCCCGAAACAACTTGTTGTAACTGATCCCTTCCCCTGCTTTGACTTTCTTTCGCTGGATGATGACCGTCTTGCAGGTGAGTGAGGGTTCGAGACCAGGAAGCACCTGGTCCACGCCATAGAGGGCTAGACCGAGGCGGACCGCATTAAAGAACCCCTCTTTGAAGTTCGGCAAGGCGCTGCTGTTCGCCATGTGGAGAGGAAGCTTGATTCCCCTCGCTTCCATCTCGGCAAGAAGTTCTTCGAACCTTTGAAGCTGCGAGCAGTTTTCATTTCGATCGCTCGAGGTGCTGAGATGCGAGTACACAGACTCTATTCTCAAGTGCGGAAAACGACTTGAATCCGTAAGGAGCGCTTCTGCCTCTTGCACCGTCATGCCCAGCCGGTTCAAACCGGTTTCCACCTTTAAATGAACGATGCATTTCCGATTCAGCTTCGCGGCACAGGCTTCGTAAACCGGGGCCAGTTCTCGATCGTACATGCTCAGAACGAAACCGGAAGCGATCGCCTGCTCGATTTCGGCATCGCTCAGATACCCCATGATCAGTACGGGAGCGCTGCTCTGCTTTCGGACTTGAAATGCCTCTTCGAGGGAGATCACGGCGAAGGCGAGGGCGCCTTTGCGGTCTAGAGTTTTAGCGATTGTTTCGATTCCGTGCCCGTAAGCGTCGGACTTAACCACGGCGATCACCCCAACCTGGGGCCCCACGTGCTTCTGAATCAAATCGTAGTTTTTCGAGATGACACTCAGGTCCACCTCAAGCCAGGCTCTCATAGGTCCTCCGTGACAATGTGACTGTGGGCCTGACTGCGGGCCCGTACCACCGGAGACGGCATCCGGCGATCTTGGGAGTCACATTTTCTCAGACGTACGGCCCTTCTCAAAGACTCTTATCCTTTTCCCCTCGTTTGTCATGTGGCAACGACTCGCCAATTGCGGACGGGCGAGTGAGATGAGCGGAAACCCAATTCTACCTTGTCAGACCGTTACGGCAGTTCGAACTACTCCGGCACGCTCATGCCTGGCGACCAACTCATAGGACCCGGGCGCCGAAACGACCCACTCGAAAACGGCGACGTCGTCGGTCCCGTTTGTTTGCCACCCGAAGCCCGATGCGTTGATGTGGTTCCATCCAACGAGTTGGCTCAGTTCCTGACGCAGTTTTCCCGCGAACAACCAAGATGGTGCATCCGACCCGGCCCCCGCGGCCCCCTGATCTACCCGCGTGACTTCGCCGACCACACCCCGACACAGCTTGCGTTGATCCGCGATTTTCGTCACGTTCGTTGGCAGCCATCCCGAGTTTTGTACCGCGAATCGGATTCGCTTGGAGCCGGCTCCTGCGTCCTCGACCCTTACCTCCCGCAGCTCGAGCCTTGGACTAATCAGGGCCTGCCACACCACCCAATCACTAAAGGGCGCGACCTCGGATTCCAAGAAGTCCGGGGGTGGGTTTCTGAAGGCATAAAGCATGTCCCAACCACCGATTTCGACCTCGCCAAGCTGGGGATGGTTGAACTTGTACCACTCCACGTGGCCGCGCCCTCCGAGTTTCTCGTCGCTCCACGCAAGGAGCTTTATGTCGTCCTCGATCGGGTGGGCTCGGAACCAGTCAATGTACTTGTAGTCGCTGATGCCTGCCTGGCGCTGCGGGGACCATATCTCGGTCGTCCACGCGAAGACTCCCCGGTGCTCGTACATCCAGTCGTCGAAGGTTCCCGTGATCACTTCCTTCGGATGGTATTTGAACTCGTGGAATGTGCTTATCGCGGGATATCCGGTTAGATCTTGTCCTTTCTGTCCGATGTCCTTGAACGCCCACAGGTCTTCAGGAGCCATGTCGTCGTCCGCGTATCGAGACGGTGGCCGGAGGTGAACACCCGAAAAGGTATGGAAAGTCACGGCGCCGCAGATATTGGGCCGATTCACGATCGCTTGGACTGCAGCTCGGATTTCCGGCTCGCTAGTCGGGTACGGGCCGGCGCCGAACTGTTCGTGCTCGAGCCTCCACGCTGAAGGGAAGTTGCGGTTGATGTCAAGTCCCTCCTTGACCTTTCTCGCCCTGAGTGCCATTCCGTCGTAGTTGTGAAGGCGACCCTCCGGCAGGAGCCGGTAGTAGTCCCCGCCGGAGTCGGCCGGTTCCCTCAGCTGCATGAGCCGAGGCTCTTGGTCGGACTTCCGCCAGGGGCCGTTGGCGTCTTTGATCCGCATGCTTAGGATCCGGCCGTCTCCCTCGATGTCCTGCCTTTCGATGCCGTAGAAGCCGTCCTCGTCATAAGGTTCTGTCCTCATTG
>CAZNUL010000049.1:0-32831 GCA_964576205.1 uncultured Fimbriimonadaceae bacterium
CCGGCCACGTCGACTTCACCGTCGAAGTGGAGCGCTCGCTGCGCGTCCTGGACGGTTGCGTCGCGGTGTTCTGTGCGGTCGGCGGCGTCCAACCTCAGTCGGAAACGGTTTGGCGTCAAGCCAATAAGTACGGCGTCCCCCGGATCATCTACGTCAACAAGATGGACCGCCTCGGAGCGGACTTCTTCGCCGTCTTGAGCCGAATCAAAGAGCGCCTCGGCGCCAACGCCGCCCCGATCCAGATTCCGATCGGCGCCGAATCCCAGTATCAGGGCTATGTCGACCTCATTACGATGAAGGCCGCGATTTATGACACCGACGACGACAAGGGCAAGACCTTCCGCGAGGCGGAAATCCCGGCCAACCTCGTCGACCTCGCCGCCGAATACCGCGAGAAGATGATCGAATCCATTTCGGACTTCGACGACGCCATCATGGAGCGATTTCTCGAGGGAGAAGAGATCGACGAGCAGCAGATCAAGACGGCCCTGCGCAAGGCGACTCTTGCTAACAAGATCGTCCCGATCCTCAGCGGCTCGTCCTTCAAGAACAAGGGCGTGCAGGCCATGATCGACGCCGTCGTCGACTACTTGCCGTCTCCCGTCGACGTCGGCGCGGTTAAGGGCGTCAATCCGAAGACCGAGGAACAGATCGAGCGGATGCCCGATGACAAGGCGCCGTTTAGCGCCCTCGCGTTCAAGATCATGTCCGACAAGTACGTCGGCCGTCTCACCTACCTGCGCGTTTACTCCGGCACCCTGAAGAAGGGGTCCCAGATCGCGGTGACTTATCGCGATCCTCAGACGAACGACTTCCGAATCCGGAACGAGCGTGTCGGCCGCATCCTCGAGATGCACGCGAACAGCCGTAACGACATTGATGAGGTTTACGCCGGCGAGATTGTCGGCGTAATCGGACTCGGCGACGTCAACACCGGCCATACGGTTTGCGATCCCGATAAGCTCATCGCACTGGAAGCCATCAAGTTCCCCGAACCGGTTATTCAGATCGCGATCGAGCCCAAGTCGAAAGCCGACCAGGAGAAGCTCGGTTCGTCCCTCCAGCGCCTCGCTCAGGAAGATCCGACTTTCCGCGTCAACACCGACCAGGAAAGCGGACAGACGATCATCTCCGGCATGGGTGAGCTTCACCTCGAGATTATCGTGGACCGCTTGAACCGAGAGTTCGGCGTTCAGGCCAATCAGGGCAAGCCGCAGGTCGCTTATCGCGAAACGGTACGCACTCAGGCCAAGGGCGAGGGTCGATTCATCCGCCAAACCGGCGGTTCAGGCCAGTACGGTCATTGCTGGATCACGATCGAACCCCAGCCGGCCGGTACCGGATTCGAGTTCTCGAACAAGGTCGTAGGCGGTTCGATTCCTAAGGAGTACATCCCGGCAATCGAAAAGGGCGTTCGGGAAGCACTAGATAGCGGCGTCCTCGCCGGCTACCCCGTCGTGGACGTCAAAGTGACGCTCCTCGAAGGTAGCTACCACGAGGTCGACTCGAACGAAAACGCGTTTAAGCAGGCCGGCATTCTCGCCTTCAAGGAAGCGATGAAGAAGGCCAATCCCGTGATCAAAGAGCCGATCATGCACGTCGAAGTTACGACACCCGAGCAGAACGTCGGCGACGTCGTCGGCGACATCAACTCGCGCCGCGGCCGGATGGAGGGTATGGAGCCTTCGATCGGCGGAACGACGATCATCAACGCGCACGTGCCGCTTTCCGAGATGTTCGGATACGTGACGACGCTGCGGTCCCTAACTCAGGGTCGCGCGCAGCCGAACGTGACGCCATCGCACTACGAGGAGGTCCCGAACAACATCGCGACCGAGATCGTAGCCAAGGCGCATAGCGGACGCTAGGTACGTGCCCCTCCCTCTCGTGCCGACGAATGTGCGGCAGAGGAGGGAGTGGGCGGTTCCGGCCGCAGCACTCACGCGCAGGCAACCTCCGTGCACTTGCCGAGACAGCGAGTTCCCAGAGCGGTAACGCCACGCGGCAGATGCGAAAATACTCCTGAGATGCGAAGTGCCTTCTTAGTTCTGGTTCTAATGGCGGGCTTCCCATCGCTGCACCAGGCCGGACCGGATGACCTTGATTCGATTCTCGCTCGCATCGATAGCCCTCAGAAAGGCGATGACGAGCGAGTCAAGGCGTTCGGAGATAGGGCGTTTCCGCCCTTGGCAGTGCTGGCAAAGCGCAAGATCCATGAGCTTGTCCGACATGCCGACGATAAGCGCGCGAGCGACTCATTAGGTAACGCTGCGTACTGGCTCACGCTTTGTGCGACGCCAAAGCGCACGGTGGATATGACGGAGCTCTATGACGATCTGGCTCCGCTTATGGTAAATCGCTATTCGCAGCAGCTTGTGCTAGCGTGGCTTGCCGAAACCGGCGATATTCGGCCAAACCGCCGTTTCTTTGAAAAGGAGTTCGCCAAAGCCAAACGGGACCTGCAAGATCAACCCAGCGAGTCGGTAATCGCGCTCATCCGCGCCGGAGACCGCAGGGCCATCGAGGAGCTCATGGACGCTCTCGCTGATCCCAAAGCGAACGCGGCGGTGCGGCACGATATCTACGGATTGCTGGCACGCACCAACTCGACGATTGCTCTCGATGCCTTGAGGAGGTCGATCAAACGAAGCCGAAGGTTACCGCCGCTTGCCCAGCGCTACCCCTTACCCAGTGGCCGAGATGACGAATACGGCATGGAGTTGAGAGCTAAGTATAACGACTCCAAGGGCACCCAATGGGGTCTGTTTCATTGGCTTGCCTTGGGCAACGCCCAGGACCTATGGGTGTTCCGACGCGTGAAGGGCAAGTGGGTCGATCCCGTGTTCACGGGAGTGAGCGAATATTGGCCGCACCACCAAACGGGAACACCGTACCCGGGATTCGAAGCCCACGATAAGGACATGAAGGATCTCGTTCAAGGGAAGGGCTGGATCAAGCGGTTTATCAACAACCCAGCCTTGAAGAAGGATTCCCGCCGCAGCGGCTATACCGACGTCGTGAAGCGATGGCTCGGCCTCGATCCTGGGAAGCGGGACCAGGATGGCGATGGGATTCCAGATGGGCTGGACAAGAATCCGTTTGTGGCGCCGAGGCCTCTCGATGATACGGACCTTGCCCTTAAAGCCGCGTTCGACGCGCTGATTTTTGGCCGGCGTCAATACCCGGCGAATGTGTTCATCACGTTTGCTCCCGGAGTTCGTCCGTTCGAGATCGACTCTTGGCCCGGTCTCGTCTTGCCCGGTTGGCCGTCCCTGAAGCTGTCGCATCCAAGCGAGGTGTTTGGACTCACGATCAAGCTCGGTTATCAAAACGGTTCCGCCGTTCATTTCAGCAAAGATCAGCTCACCGCCGAAGTCCAAGTATTCGAGTCCGGCGGCTACTACGACACTAGAGTCGTTATTTCGCTCCGCAAGTTTGGATCGGAGTGGTTTCCGGTGGACCGGCGCACTGAATGGTCCGCCGTGTCCTGAGACTTCGGATTACAGATTGTATGCCTTCGGGTGCTGCGGCTGGTAGAGCATGATCTCGCCCGCCCCAGGGAAGACCATCATGATGATGAGCCCCCAGCCGGTATCGGTGACTTCGCCAACGAACTCCGCCCCCTTCGCCGAAAGCTCCGCGATCGTCGCGTGAATGTCGTCGCACATGAGCGACACCGAGTGATGTTTGGGTTCCTCGTAGGTCTTGCCCTCGTAGACGCTATGGGTCGGGTGCACACCCATCTCACTCGGCCCGGTCTTGAAGATAAGCCAGCCCTCGCCGCCTCCGACCGCATCCTCGACGTACGGCCAGCCGAGCACGTCGCGAAGGAAGGCTCGCGTCGCTACAGGGTCGTCCGAGTAGATCAACGTATGAATGCTTGTGATCATTGAAGACGTCACGTCGAGGTTACCCGTGCATGCCGTTCGTCCGAGCCGACAGCACCGCGCTCAGCCGCCATCGCCATCGCCGTCACCGCCCCGATCCGGGTCTGGCAAGTCAACGCGCTGGCCGGGCTTCCCGATGCCTACGCCGGCTTTGCGTCGGTACTTGGCGACCGGCAGCGGAGGATCCCCGGGAACGTTGGCGGATAGCTGCTTCAGACCGTTCTTCGCCAGTACTGCGTTGAGCGAGGCGAGCGGCTTGCCGGTCAGATCGCGAAGCTTGTCCAGGAGGCTCGTGGTGAGATAGTAGCTCGACGCGTACGAGGCAAGAATAGATTCGCTGGGCGCCGCGTCGCCCGTTGAGAACGATCCCAGAACGGAGAGGAGGTAGAGGTTGTGATCGACGAAGTTGGTGGCATTGGGCGAAACAAAAAAGCGCCTGCTATAGGTCACCTTGCCTTGAATCGAAGCGAGCTTGTCGTCGTAGTCCTGGGCGGCGCTGGCGACGTCTTTCATCGTCGATTTGGTCGCCTCGGCGACCGCGTCGCGCATAGCGGTTACCGCCGAACGTGCGTCCCAACCCGCTTGGGCGCAGGCGACCAGGTCCAATTCGACGCCATGAAGCTGGACGAGGTCGCCCTGCGACGCAGGAGACCTTGGATCGTTCTTGATCTCTAGCGGCGCCTCGTAGCGCTTCCCATCGACGGCGAGCCGAACGGTGTAACTGCCGGGCAGGGCCAATGGACCGGGAACCGCTTGCTTGGTCAGGCCGGGGTTGGCAGTCATAACGTCCTGAACGTCGTGCACGAACGCGGGCGGATCGTTGTAGCGGATGTCCCAGTTCACTCGGTTCAGTCCGAGTTCTGTCGGAAGCGCCTTCCGGCTCTCAACCCAATACGGTGCGACCTCGGGTTTGGGGTCGGCATACGGCTCGGGTTCAACGCTCGACATCTGGCGCACAACCTTGCCGGCCCGATCGACGATTTCGAGGGTGATCGGGCCGCTCGGTTTCGCACCCAGCGAGTAGTAGATGCAAACCCCGTCGGGCGGGTTGTCCGCGTGAGGCAGTTCCGGCGGCATCGGAGTATCGTCGTTCACGTTCCGGCGAACCCTAATTCCGACTGCCGGCCGGAACAGGTGGACGGCTTCGGTCTTCATACTGTCCGCGACCTGGCGAAGAGGGTTGATGTCGTCCAACACCCAGATTCCTCGTCCGTAAGTGCCGACCACGAGATCATCGCCCTTGACAAGCATGTCGTTCATTACCGTCGTGGGCATATTGAGCATCAGAGACTGCCAGTGATCGCCGTCATCGAACGAGACGAATAGTTGCTTGCTTGTCCCGGCGAAGAGGAGACCGGCACGCTTGGTGTCGCATCGAACCACATTGACCACACTCGCGAACTGACCTTCCGCGGGAAGGCCGCGCGAGATCTCCGTCCAGTGGGCGCCGAAGTCGTGGGTGCGGAACACTCTCGGCTTGCCATCCGCGCTCTGAAGTGTTGCGTATGCCGTCGCCCGATCGAGGTGGGAAGCATCGACGCAGACCACGCCTCTCGGTTCGTTGGGAAGGCCCTCCTTCACCCACGTCCAGGAGTCGCCGTGGTCCCGAGTCAGTTGGATCATCCCGTTGCTTGTTCCAACCCAGATAACCTTCCCATCGACGGGAGAAGCAGAGAAGGTATTGATCGTGCCGTGGCTGAAGGTGGGCTTCTCCTTCGGGTCCTTAACCGGATTTGGTCGGGCACTGACGTCTCCGCCCAGCTTCCGCCAATGCTGGCCGCCGTCGGTGGAGGACATAAGGTATCGGTAGCCTGCCAGCAACTCGTGCGGATTCGTGGGAGAGAAGCTGATCGGAGGGATCCCGGTCTGGCGTTCCCCGTTGTCTCCTACCGGCCCGACGGCTACCCATTGCCCGCTCGGGAACTGCACCCGCGCTAGGTCCAGCGTGAAGTTCATTGCGTAGCTGATGTTTGGATTCAGGGGATCCACGGCCACGAAGCCAAATTCGAAGCCGGGATGCGGCGTCCAGTCCAATGGCCCGATTTCGCCGTAGTTTCCGCGGCTCGCGGTGCCGATGACTCCGCTGTCCTGCTGGGTCGCATACACCCAATAGGGGAACCGGTTGTCGGTGTCGATATGGTAGACCTGAGCGCTCGGCTGGTTGTACCAGGAGCCCCAGTTCTCCCCTCCGTCCAACGAGACCGTCGCCCCTTGGTCGCCTCCGTACAGGATCCGCTTCCCGTTCGTGGGGTCGATCCAGAGAAAGTGGGGGTCGTCTCCACCGGGCGCGCCCTTGAAGCCCTCGAAGGTATTGCCGCCGTCGGTAGAGCGAAAGACGCAGGTCGCGATCGTATAGACGATATCGGGGTTTTGGGTATCGACATAGACGCCGCAGCTGTAGTTGCCCTGGCCGTTTGCGATCCTTCGATCTTGTGCGGCCATTCGACGCCAGTTCTGCCCGCCGTCGTCCGATCGATAGAGTCCAAAGTTGCCGATCACGAAAAGGCGCTGCGAGTTGGTGTTCTGGGCGACCGCGATGGAGTAGCGTCCTCGAAGGTTTGGCAAGCCCTTGCCTTCCAGCATGGTCCAGGTCTTGCCGAAGTCGGGCGATCGGTAAAGCTTACATTTGTCGGGCGAGTTGCCGGAATCGCGCGTTCCCGCCACGACGACCTCTGGGTGGTCATAGGCGGAAGCCATTGCGACGACGCCGGTCTTGGCATCGACGTAGAGAGACTTCTCCCAAGTCTTTCCTCCGTCGATGCTTCGGTACACGCCCCTCGTATCCTTGGTCTTGCGATCTCCGTAGCAGGCAACGAGAACTGAGTTCGCGTCCTTGGGGTCGACCAGGATCGACGGGATGATGAGCGAGTCCTCAAGTCCGAGATGGACCCACGTCTTGCCGGCGTCGACGGACTTGTACACGCCGAGTCCGTCACCGAGAGAGGGTAGTTCGCCGGTGCCGACGTAGACGACGCGTGGATCGCTCGGTGCGACCGCAATAGCCCCGATCGTACTCGTCTCCTTGATCGAATCAAAGACGGGAAACCAGGTTTGCCCCGCGCTCGTCGTCTTCCAAACGCCGCCTTGAGGCAGGCCCATGTAGGACGTCCCCGGCTGGCCGATCACACCCGCTACAGCAGTCACCCGCCCGCCGCGGAAGGGTCCTAAGTTGCGCCACTTTAGGCCATGAAGAAGGCTTTCGTCGACGGATTGCGCGCCGGAAAGGCAGGCTACGAGCGTAAGTGTCAGGAGAAGAGAAGCTAGTCGCATGATCAATAAGAACCCGATCCCGCAAGACTTACCCGACGGGCGTGGCAGTCAAGTTCCCAGATAGGTCCATTGGGATTCGCTTCAGGTTGGGTAATGGCTCAGTTTGCATTTTCTCGTGGCTCCGGCATCTTGCCGGAGTGTGTCGACGGCTTCCAGCCGCCGGAAGCAGGAGCTGGAAGCTCCTGGCACACATCGCCTAGAAGGCGATGCCACATCCAAACTGACCCACTACCTTCAGGTTGCGAACCTGCATCCATGCGGGTAAAATAATGGCTTGTCACGGTGTCCCCGTAAACCCGGGTGGCGGCATTGTGAACCTAGAAGGATCCCAGCATATCAATGGCAAGAGCTAAATTTGAGAGAAAGAAGCCACACGTCAACATTGGCACCATCGGCCACGTCGACCACGGCAAGACCACGCTGACCGCCGCGATCACCGGCGTTCTCGCGCAGCAAGGCCTGTCTAAGAAGGTCTCCTACGCCGAGATCGACTCGGCCCCCGAGGAAAAGGCGCGCGGCATCACGATCAACATCTCGCACCAGGAGTACGAGACGGCGAAGCGCCACTACGCGCACGTCGACTGCCCGGGACACGCGGACTTTATCAAGAACATGATCACCGGCGCCGCTCAGATGGACGGCGCGATCCTCGTCGTTGCAGCCAATGACGGACCGATGGCCCAGACGCGCGAGCACATCCTGCTCGCCCGCCAGGTTGGTGTGCCGTATATCGTGGTGTACATGAACAAGACCGACCTCGTCGACGATCCCGAGCTGATCGAGCTCGTCGAGATGGAGATCACCGAGCTGCTCGAGAAGTACGGCTTCAAGGGCTGCCCGATCGTCAAGGGTTCGGCGGTCAAGGTCATGGAAGCCCTCGAGAAGGGTGCGGTGGATCTGAACGACCCCGACGTCAAGTCCGTGATGGACCTGATGAATGCGGTGGACACGTTCATCCCGACTCCGGAGCGCGACAAGGACAAGCCGTTCCTGATGGCCGTGGAAGACGTTTTCACGATCACTGGTCGTGGCACCGTCGCGACCGGTCGTGTCGAGCGCGGACAGTTGAAGTCGATGGAAGAAGTCGAAATCGTCGGTATCCATCCCGAGACGCGAAAGACGGTCTGTACCGGGATCGAAATGTTCCGCAAGACCCTCGACTACTGCGAAGCGGGCGATAACGTCGGCCTTCTCCTGCGCGGCGTCGATCGGCACTCGATCGAGCGTGGCCAGGTTGTCTGCAAGCCGGGTTCGATCAAGCCGCACACGAAGTTCGACGCTGAGACTTACGTTCTCTCGAAAGAAGAGGGCGGACGCCATACGCCGTTCGTCACCGGCTACCGGCCGCAGTTCTACTTCCGGACGACGGACGTCACCGGAACGCTGAACCTACCGACGGGCGTCGAGATGGTCATGCCCGGCGACAACATCACGATGACGATCGAGCTGATCTCGCCGATCGCCATGGAGCTTGGCTCCAAGTTCGCCATCCGTGAGGGTGGTCGAACCGTCGGCGCCGGCACCATTACGAAGATCTACTAAGATCTCGGGGCCCGGTCCTCAGGACCGGGCCATCCCCCGTAGAGCCGTCACGGGTCCAGGTGAACGCCGGTAAAGGTAACCCAGGTGTAAGGGCAGGTAACCACATCGACGTGCCCGACTTGGTCGAGACGCCCTAGGAAGTAAATCCAGGGCACGCCGCCTAGAACGACGGAGCCGGCATCTTGGAGCCGCCTCCCCGACCGGTCGTAAGCACGGACAAAGACGCCGACATCGGCAGGCAGGTTTATGTGAGCTCTGAAGCTCTCCTTCTTGGCTTCGTGCGTCTGCTCGACGCTCAGGACGCGCGGGCTGCCCTTTCCAGAAGTCACCCTGCCATTGCGAAACTCCGTGCGGCCGGCCAGTGTCCACGGGCCATCCGCGACGCCTACCGTCAGGTCGGTCTTCACCTGAGATCTGGGAGGGTGCACGTTGAGCAGCGCATGCCACTTCTCGGGTTTGGTCGCGAATCCACCGGGAGCGGTCACCGTGTTTTCGCCACTGGGAAAGGCTTCTCTTGAGCCCGGAACTTTGAATGCAATCAATGCATATCCGACCTGGGTCGTCGGCCTCGAATAGGTGATTGTGACAATGCGGTTCGACGCCAGCGCGCCATTGTGGATCCCATTGATCGCCGCGCCGGGAATCCCTTTGCCGGTCGGACCCCAGGTGCGCGCCCCATCGGGCGAAGATACTTGGGCAATCCGAAGATGCGTGACTCGCCCAATCGCAACCTCGGCATCTGCCGCAACGATTCGCTGGAGACCGACAGCCACGAGTGTCGCAAGCGGCATGAGCTAAATATAGCCGGGGAAAAAATCGCTATAGGTCGGTCGCGGTTCAGAAATTCGACATATGCCACAACCCTTGTTGCCCGGGCGCCGTTTAAGTGATAGCCTTGCGGTGTCGCTCATGATCAAGCCGATCTTCACCTTTATCCTGTGCCTCCTCGCCGTCTGGGCGAGCGCTCAGAAACCCCCGATCCTGCCGAATCTTCCGCCAAATGGCTATGTCATCGACGATGCCCACCTCCTTTCCGACGCGACCAAGGCCAAGATCAACGACATATCCAATCGGGACAAACTCGATTCGAAATCACCGGTCGTAGTCGTCACGATCGATTCGCTGGCATCGATGAACGCGGGCGAGTGGCCGATCGAGGACTATGCCACCCACCTCTTCGATGTCTGGGAAATCGGTACGTCCACGATCAACCGCGGCGTTTTGATCCTCGTCTCGAAGCAAGATCGCAAGGCGCGGATTACGACCGGCGCCGGCTGGAACCACTCGCTCGATGATCCAACCAAGGGGATCATGGATGGCACGATCGTGCCGAAATTCAAAACCGGCGACTACGATGGTGGCATCTTGGCGGGAGTCGAACAACTCGATTCGCTGATCCGCGATCGATCCGGAGCTTCGCCGGGGCAAGCCCCACCCATCGCAACCGGTCAAAGCGACAGCGTCGCCCCCAATATCGATGACAGCGGTCTATCCGGCGGTGCGGACCTCGCGATCTTGGGCATCATTTGCCCGATCGTCTTCGTTTTCGTGATCATCGTCACCATCGCATCCGTGGTTTCGCGTCGAAGACGGTACTACGGGGGCGGCGGCTACGTGACCGGGGGCTTTTGGGGCGGCGGCTATAGCTCCACCAATGTTTTCATCGACAATTCGTCGAGCGGGTCGAGTTTCAGCGGTTCGTCGTCGAGCAGCGGATCCGACAGCGGCTTCTCCGGAGGTTCGGATTTTAGTGGCGGCGGATCGAGCGACGGAGGAGGTTGCAGCGGATCATGGTAGGCAAAGCGATACGCGGAAATCTCACCCAAATTGAAGCGGAGATTGCTGCCGCCGAAGCCAAGACGAGCGGCGAGATCGTGGTTGTGTTTGCGCGCCAAGCCGGGCACTACGAGCGAGAACACGGCCTCATTGCGTTCGGCTTCTCGATAGCCGTTTTCCTCGCATCTTGGATTGGCATGCCAACTCTGCAGCCCTCGATGGAAGGTGCCCTGATATCCTGGCTCGTCGTCTCGTTGCTTGGTGGTTATGCACTCGGTCTCCTAGTGTCCCACTTCGTTCCTGAAGTTCCGATGCTCCTCGTCCGAAAGAAGCGGCGGCTGCACATGGCCGAGGATCGGGCGGCGATCGCATTCCACGACCTTCACGTCGCCAATACTCGCGCCCACACGGGCATCCTCATCCTGATCGCGGAACTCGAACGCGTTGTCGTCGTTCTCGGCGACGGGCCGATCGCCGAGAAGATATCATCCGCGGAATGGCAGAATGTCCGCGACGCGATCATTTCGGGCATTCGCGCCCGCAAGCCGGATGACGGTTTGTGCGAAGGTGTGCGACGCGCCGGCGAGGTCCTCGCGAGCCACTTCCCGGTCGGCAATCAAGACCGCCAAGAGCTTCCCAACGGAGTCCGCTTCATCCGGTGACGTTGCCGCGACATCTTAGGGCCCCAGGGCCCACGATCTCACCATGTTCAACCTCCTCCGCGAAGGCTTCCAATACGACCTGTGGGCAAACCTGCAGTGGATGGCCTTCCTCGAAGGAAAGGGCCGGCCAGAGCAGGACTGGAAAATCCTGCAGCATATCCTGGGAGCCCAGGACAATTGGCTGCAACGTTGCCAGGGACATTCCCCGACGGCGATGCCCCAACCCGAAGTCAGCGACGCCTCGATGCGAAATCTTCATCAGGCCTGGCTCGAGCTTCTGTCCGCCAACACCAACGACCCGATAATCCATTATCGCCGCATCGCTGGGGACGCCCTCCAGCAGCGCGTCAGCCGCATCGCACGGCACGTGATCGACCACGGAGCCTATCACCGAGGCGAGTTGAGGGGGCTTTGCCTCGTCCGCGACGACTGGGACTTTCCGGAGGCCGGTCTCGCCGGGTTCTTCATCGCCGAAGGACTAGTCGACTAGAGCCCCGGCAACGGCGAGTTCGCAATCGGCTCCAAGTCGAATCTGTCTCGCTCGCCGCGGGCGAGCCGGAACGAGGCCGCAAGACCGATCATTCCCGCGTTGTCCGTGCACAGCTCAGGGGGCGGCGTATAGAACTCGATTCCATCCCGCTTGCAGGCCTCCGCCAGCCGTTCGCGAAGGGCCAGGTTGGCCGCCACTCCGCCGACAAGAGTTAATGCTGACGAGCCCAATTGTTCGCAAGCCAAGACCGCCCGATCGGCAAGCACCGACACGATCGCTTCCTGAAGGCTCGCCGCGGCATCGGCCACGTTGATCGCCGAACCTTCTTTTTCGACCAGGCGCAAGACGGCCGTCTTCAGCCCGCTGAACGAGAAGTCAACGGTTTCCGACAGCCCGCGTGGAAGGGAATATCGATGCGGGTTTCCGGTCCGCGCGGCCGTTTGGATGGCATTCCCTCCCGGGTACCCAAGCCCGAGCAGCCGCGCGCCTTTGTCGAACGCTTCGCCCGCCGCATCGTCCCGCGTCTGGCCGACGATTTCGTAGTTCCCTAAGTCGTGAACCTGAACCAACTCGGTGTGCCCGCCGGATACGATCAGGCAAACGTGGCGAGATACTGGACCCCCAGGAGCCGAAGCTAAAGGGATTGCCGCGCTGCAGATGTGGCCCTCCAAATGATGGATGCCGATCAGAGGAACGCCGAGCGAAAAAGCCAAGGCCTTCGCGGCGGTGACGCCGACGCTCAAGGCTCCAATCAAGCCTGGGCGATTCGTCACCGCAATCGCCCCGATCTTCCTAAGTCCAAGGTCGGCTAGTGAGAGCGCCTCCTCGATCGCAGGCAGGATCGCTTCGACATGTGCGCGAGCAGCCGCCTCCGGAACCACGCCGCCCCACTTCTCATGGAGGGCGGCCTGGCTTGATACGACGTTCGATAGGATTTCCCGCCCATGAACGACGGCCGCGCTCGTTTCGTCGCAGCTCGATTCGATGGCCAGGATTGGGGCGGAGAACATTGAGTGGGTGAGTGGGTCAGTGGGTGAGGAGGTGAGGATGGGAGTGGTGAAGATCATCTCCATCGGGTCATCAGGTCAGCACGTCATCATCCCATCAGCCCTTCGGCGGATTCCAAGAATCCAGGTCGTAGAGCCACATCACGACCGCGTCCTCCTTGTTGTCCGGATAGTAGCCCTTGCGCCTCGCGATGTCCCGGTAACCGAGCTTCTCGTACAACTTGATCGCCGCCTCGTTGCCCGCCCGCACTTCGAGAGTCGAGCACACCATTCCCGCATCCTTACTCTTCGCAAGTAGTTCGACCATCAACTTTTCGCCGATCCCCTGGCGACGTTGGTCCTCGGACACCGCGAGAGTCGTCACATGGGCTTCGTCGATCACGAGCCAAACTCCGCCGTAGCCCACGATCTCCCCGCTCGCAAACGCGACCAGGAAGATCCGGTCCGCGTGAGCAAGCTCATTCTTAAAGGCCCGCTCCGACCACGGCGCGCCGTTCGTCCGGTTTTCGATCTCCAAGATTTTGGTGATGTGCTCGGCCTTGAGCGGCTCGAACCTGAGTGTCTTGAGGGCCAAAGGTCAGCCCCCGAGGTAGGCCTCTTTGACCTTAGGGTTGCTGAGTAGCGCCTTACCGGTATCGGTGAGGACGATAACGCCGGTCTCGAGAACGTATCCGCGATGGGCGATCTCGAGGGCTCGATTCGCGTTCTGTTCGACCAAAAGAATCGTGACACCCTCCTTGTTGAGATCGAGGACGATCCGGAATATCTCGGCCGCCAGATTGGGCGCGAGGCCCAACGACGGCTCGTCCAGAAGCAGGATTTTCGGTCGCGACATCAAAGCGCGGCCGACGGCCAGCATTTGCTGCTCGCCGCCGCTCAGCGTCCCCGCGCTCTGCTTGATGCGCTCCTTTAACCGGGGGAATCGACGCGTGACCTCGTCGATATCGCTGTCGATAGCTCCATCTTTGCGGGTGTATGCGCCCAACTGCAGGTTCTCGAGGACCGACATGTTGGTGAAGATGCGTCTGCCCTCTGGGCACTGGCTGATTCCCATCTGAACGATCCGATGAGGAAGCTCGCTTGCGATCTCGGTTCCCTGAAACTTGATCGTTCCGGTCCTCGGCTTAAGCAACCCGCTGATCGTCCGCAAAAGGGTGCTCTTTCCCGCTCCGTTCGAGCCGATGATCGCCACGATCTCGCCTTGCTCCACGTTGATAGAAACGTCTTCGAGCGCGTGGATCGCTCCGTAATACACGTTGATGCCGCTGATCTCGAGCATGTGGCCTCGCCCGTTCTACCTCAAACGCGTCACCGGCTACCAGCGCCGTTCTTATTCTAGGAACTTGGGTCGAGCCCGATTGCCCGCGACTCCCAAGCCCCCAGCCACCTTCCCGTGTTAAGGTGCGAAGGTCCCAAGACCGCGCATCCCAACATCCAAGTAAGATTGCCTACGTGAAGCGGCCAGCTCTTTTTCCGATTCTCCTGACCTCCTGTGCGCTTGCCGCCACCGGCGCGTACCGGATGCTTCAAATCGAACCCTATCTCAACTCGACGGGCAAGGCCCTGCTCCCCGCCGACCGGGGCATACCGGTTGGCAGCTATCCGGTCCAGATGAAGCTCTCGCCGAATGGCCGATGGCTGATCGTGACCAATGCCGGCTCGCGTCAGCAGCTCTCGGTGATCGACACCGCGACGCACCTCGTGGCATCGAAGTTGGAATTCAATCAGGCTCTTTCGCGTCGGGGTAAGGAGTCCCTCTACTGGGGTCTCGAATTCGTCGGAAACAACCTCTACGTATCTCGCGGCGGTCAAGAGATGATTTCCGTTTACTTGCTCGGAGAGGACGGCGCCCTAACCCACAAGTACGATATCGAGAACCAGAAGCGCCCAGATGCCGAACTGCCGAACTTCATTGCTGGGCTCGCCTGCGACGGCGACACCCTCTATGCGGTGAACAATGAGACCGGCCAGTCGACCGAATGGCGGGGAACCGTGAGCGAGATCGACGTCGCCTCCGGCCAATCCCGAGGTAAGGTCCAGGTCGGCGGCTTTCCCCTGAGCGCCGTGATGACCCGCGACAGCGCGGGAAAGACGAAGGAAGTTTGGGTGACTTCCGAACAGGACGGCGCCGTCAGCTACTTTCACCCCGGATCGCGGGTCGCCGACAGCATTCGCGTCGGCGCGAACCCTACCTGCATGCTCTTGCGGGGCGACAATCTTTACGTCACGAACTCAGGTAGCGACACCGTTAGCGTCGTCGACACCATCAATCACGTGGTATCAAAGACCATCCTTTTGAGGCCGCTTCAGCTGCGCGGTCTCCCCGTTTGCACTCCGCTCGGCCTGGACCTTTCCCCCGACGGTTCGACGCTCTTTGTCGCACTCGCCGATATGAATTCAGTCGCGGTCGTCGACGTCGCAAAGGGCTCGGTCAAAGGCTATATTCCGGTTGGCTGGTATCCGACCGACGTCAAGCTGGATCGAAACGGGAAGTACCTCTACGTCTCGAATGCGAAGGGAGCCGAGGTTCGGATCCCGAATGGCAAGCCGATCGGCAAACTCGGAACCTACATCCAGAACATTATCGAGGGCACCGTGTCGATTCTCTCGGTCGATGGGGTTACCAAACAGCTAGCCCAGTGGACCCAAAGCGCCTACCAAGCGAACCGGCTTGCCCTGACCGGCGATCAACACCCTAGGCCGTTCAAAAACCCGGGCGTCAAGCACGTCATCTACATCATCAAGGAGAACCGAACCTACGACAACGTACTCGGCGATCTTCAGGGCGGAAACGGGGACGCATCGATCTGCCTCTTTCCGAGGGAGGTGACGCCCAACCAGCACGCCTTGGCCGAGCGCTTCGCCCTTCTCGACAATTTCTTCTGCTGCGCCGAGGTCAGCGCCGACGGGTGGAACTGGTCCACGGCGGGACAGGCGAACGAATACGTGTCCCGCAATACCGTTGTCAACTACAGTGGCCGGGGTCGAGACTATGACTTCGAAGGGACCGTGAACGGCAAGCGGCCTGAGTTCGACGACGTCAAGAACGTCGCTGCCCCTCCCGGAGGCTACATTTGGGACAATTGCCGTCGCAATCGAGTCTCGATGCGGAACTACGGCTTCTTTATTGGTCCGGGCGAGGAGGAGACGGCCGTTAAGAAGGGTTTGCCGAGAGAACAAGTAATGGCCCCCAACGTGAAAGCGCTCGTGGGTGTCACCGATCCGAGCTTCCCCGAGTTCGACATGGCGTTCCCGGACAGCGACCTAAACCAAAGCTATGGCGTCAAGATCCCGGGCGAACTCGCCACTTTCGGAGCTTCAAGGTCGCCGAACCGCTTTGCCGAATGGAAGCGAGAGTTCGACGGCTACGTGAAGGCAGGGAATCTGCCCCAGTTTGAAATGGTGAGATTTCCGCGAGACCACACCGCGGGAACGAAGGATGGATCGCTAAGTCCCCGGGCAATGGTGGCCGACAATGACTACGCCGTCGGCGAGGTCGTCGAAGCGGTCAGCCACTCCCCATATTGGAAGGACACGCTAATCTGCATCGTCGAGGACGACGCCCAGAACGGAATCGATCATGTCGACTGCCATCGTTCGATCGCGTTTGCCATCGGACCCTTTGTCAAGCGAGGGCACGACAGCCGCTTCTACAATTCCGACGGCATGCTGCGCACTATCGAGGCCATCCTCGGAATGCCTCCCATGAACGGCTTCGACATGATCGCCGATCCCCTGGCAGTATTTTCTGACAAGCCGGACAACATCGAGCCCTACGTCGCGATCCGGCCGGCGCAGTCGATCTCAACCCAAGTGAGCACGAGAGAAGCGTATCGAAGTCAGGACAGCGCTCGTATCAAACGGTTCGCAGAGGAATCGGAGACCGATGTCGAGTTGAACGACATCCTCTGGGGAGCGATCAAAGGAAAGGCCACGGCCCTAGCTAAACGTGTTCGATAAACCGGGCGGCGTAGACTGGCGCCCCCTTTGGGACGGCCGGAGCGGGTGGACGAGCCCTGTTTCTGGACAGGAGTTCGCCTTTTTAAGAGCTCGGTCATCAGGTCATCAGGTCATCAGCCGATTAAAGGTCTAGTTGCCGACCGCCGCGATGATACGGCTTGCCACCGCCGGAATCACGTTGACCAAGTCGGAGCTGTTCTTCGTGAAAACGACGACGACCAACTCCTTGCCGTTCGGCAGGAGGACGTGAGCCACGTCGTGCCTGGCGGTGTCCGTGTAGCCTGCCTTCGACCAAAGCTTCGCACCCTTGGGGAGGATCCCCCCGATAAACTCTTTCGACTGCTCGTCCGCGTCGGAAGCATCGGCCGGGATGTGGCGTGATAGAAAGCCGTTCATCCAGTCGCACCACTTCGCCGAGTCGGCCTCGTTGAGATTGGGCCGAAGGGCCGTTCCAAGCGCGATTTCGCTCATCAGCCGGATGCAGGCGTCAATGGTGAGGCTATTTCGGTTTTCGAAGTTCTTGCCGAGGAAGACGCGCTCGCGGCCATACGGGCCCTCGTTCCAGGTTCGATTGCAGGCATTCACGCCGGTGTAGCCCATTCCTGTGAACCAACGATTGACGGCCTGCCGCTTGTCGGCCCACTTCTTCATTTCCGCATCCGTTAGCTCGGCGCCGCTCGTCGCATCCGTCATCGATTCGAGAACGTAAGCCGTCGCATCGTTGACCGAATCGACGATCATGTCGTGGACTCCGCGCGAGAATTCCGGCGTGATCTTCATCCGGTCGTGCGCGAGAGAGTCGGCGGCGTAGGCGAGATAGAACAGCTTGACCACGCTCGCCGGATAGAACGGCTGGGCGCCGCGCACGCTCCCGAAGCGAAATGTCTTACCGGTCGTATCGAGCACGGCCACTCCCGCCCCAATGTTCTCCTCCTTGAGCCCTTTGGGGCCGTATTCCTTGAGGGTCGCATCGAGGGCATCCTTGGCAACTTGGCTTAGAAGCGGGTCAGCATGAGGTTGAGTGGCGATAGCGGTGAATGCTGCGATTCCGGCGAGAAGCATGGCGAAGTATTTACCTCACCATCCACTCCATGACGCTCCGGGCCCCAAGTGGCCCGGAGCGCCGAAGGCTTAAGAATTTCGTCGGCGGCGCAAGGCCGCTACCACGAAGATTCCAAGCGCGGTCAAGCTTGCCGGCTCCGGCACCGGGGTTAGCAAGAATCCGTGCGTTTGGCCGTTGATCGTCCCTCGGCCGACGATCAGGCCGCTGTCGCTGATGCCGGTCGCATCGTCGAGAATCATTCCGCCTGTATTGGTCAGGCCATTAAGGTCTTGCAGCCCGCCCGCGCCATTGGCCAGGAATGCGCGTTGGGACCCCGCTAGGCTCATCGAGCCAACGATAGCGCCGGAACTGTTGAGACCCTGAACGAGATCGTTGAGGGACGAGCCGAGATTGCCGCGGTCTACCATTCCGGAGGCCGACGACCAAGTGAAAATGTGGACGTCGCCGCTGGCAAGGAGGACGTCTCCCGCGATCAGCCCAGAACCATTAATGGCTTCGGCGGTCGTTTGCTGCGCATTAGGTAACGCGCCGATGTCCATGAGACCGGTTCCGCTTGACCAGAAGAATGAGCCGGCGGTTGTGTTGCCGATGTAAAACCCGCAGATCTGATCGTTGTCGTTGATTCCGGTCGCGCCGACGCTGAAGGAATTGCCGCCGTTGCCGATCGTGCCCAGGTCCATCATCCCGCCCGTCGAAGTCCAGAGAAACGGGTGTTCGGTGGCGTTGTCGCTTAGAAAAGAGATGCCGGCAACATGGCCCGCCGTATTGATCGCCCTCGCGGAGCTATCCGAAATCGTGCTGCCCAAGCTTCCAAGGTCTTGCATCCCACCGGAAGAGGTCCATCGAAAGGCGTGGCTCGTCGACCCATCCATCAGCAACGAGTCGCCGACGACCATGCCCGACGCGTTGATCCCGCTCGAGCCGCTGTTGCCCCCACCGAGGTCGCCGAGGCTCATGAAGCCCGAACCCGCGGTCCATCGATTCGCAAATTGGGAAGCTGTGGTCGCCCGGTCCACCGAGACAATACCGGCATTGTTGACCCCGGTCGGAGCCAGCAGGTCGTTATTCAGATTGCCGAGATCGGTAAACGTATATTGTTGGGCGGTCGCCGCGCTCGCAAGCGCCGCCCCTACGCAAATGATTGCAAACCGGTGAAGATGGAATGGCTTAAGCCTCGTGATCCCTCGTTTCATTAAATCCTCCAAAGACAAACTGCCTTGCATCGGCAACGTTCGATGGGTGGCGGGGAACGAGGGTTGAAGTTGGGTGGACGCCGGATTTCGTCAACCCGGTGCAACCGAGTCAATAGGTTGACAGTCGCTCAGTGTCAGAGCGTCCCAAGTGAGCTTACTGAGTCGAGCGATGAAATGCGCCTCGCGGGACGCTCCCAGTTTGCTTTTCCGGCCCTCCCACCGGACAAGGAACCTACCGCCCGCGTGCTCTATTCCGGCCAGCCATGGAAATCTTCGTCATCACTCTATAGCACCAGCCAGTCAGTGATGACGAAAACTGAAACCAAAGCCGTTCATCTTCACTCCTCCTCATATAGCCCCGCCGCCAGGGAGGAAGCAATCCTCATCCACGAGCCACAAGCCACAAGCCACAAGCCACAGGCCACAAGCCACAGAAGAAGAGTGGTCGGGGCGCCCGGATTCGAACCGGGGGCCTCCTGCTCCCAAAGCAGGCGCGCTACCAAACTGCGCCACGCCCCGCCGCGAGGCGTGATTGTACCTGCGGCGGGGAGATTGCTTAGCGGACCTTTGTTCCGATCAAAAACATGCCGATCGGCTCGTTCACCTTGAAACCAGGCGACGTGTGTTGAAGAGCTTCCGAACCGTTCCGGTGGCAGCTGAGGCAGGTCGCGTCGTCGGCTTTCACCTTCGCGATCCGGTAGATCCAGCCGTCTTTTGCCACGTCCATTGCGTCCTTCTTCCCGAGCCAGGCGTCCTTCGCCAGTCCCGCGATGTCCTTCTGAGACGGCGCTGCCGGCTCCGTTTGGCGTAGGTAAGCCGGTCCCTTCAGCCGGGTCGGTTCCCCGGTCTTGAGGTCGAAATGGCCGGCTGTGTAAATGGCGACCTCATCGTCCCAGAGGGCCGCGATCGCCTGCTTCTCGGCGTCATTCTCCGGGTGCATCGTCTCCTTGACTTGACTCCATTCGATCCAGTGGCCTGGCTCGATCTCAACTTGCAATTGGCCGTTTACGTTGCGCGAGGCGGCCGGCTTGCCGTCGTCTCGAAGCAACCGGAAGTCTCTCGGCACCATGTCCATCACGGCCGTGTAGTGAGCCCGGGCGCCTGTCCGAAGCACGCGCTCCATGCCGAACGTGACGTTGTTGTGGTCGTGGAACCTCCGCTGCAATTGGACTTCGAGCGTGTCGACGGCGGCCGCCGCCTTGCCACTTCTCTTTAGGCTCCCACCGGGCACTGAGGCGGGCGGTTGGAAGCTCACGGCTGCAAATCCGACTCCCGTAACAGCGGCGAGTCCGGCAATGATGTTTACGGTCTTGATCATGTTCCTCTCCAAACGCAATCCCCCGCCCATCCCGAAAACCCGGGCGGATACCCTTGTTGTAACTTGATAACGTCTAAGGTGGTCTGGCGATTCGCTGGATTTCATCGGAAGTAAACTCCTCGCCATGCCGTCACCCTCCAGCCGCCTCGGAATGATTCCCCCGTACCTCTTCGCGGAGATCGCGCGCGTCAAGCGAGAGGCGATGGAAAAAGGCGCCGATATCATCGATCTCGGGATTGGCGATCCCGACCTTCCGACTCCCGTTCAAGTTAGGCAAGCCCTAAAGGAGGCCGTCGACAACCCGGCGACCCACCGCTACGACGAAACTCCCTACGGTTGGTACAGCTTCCTCGATGCCGCCGCCGGTTTTTACGCCCGCGAGTTTGGGGTCGAGGTAGACAGCCGCAAGGAAGTCGTCCAGCTCATCGGAAGCAAAGAGGGTCTCGCCCACCTCGCTTGGGCCTACTGCGATCCCGGAGACGTCGTCATCACCCCGAATCCAGGCTATACGGTCTATCGGGTGAACAGTCTGATGGCCGGCGGCGAGGTTTACGAAACCCCCCTCAAAGGCGGGAACGGTTTCCTTCCGGTAATCGAGGATATCCCGTCTGACATCGCTAGGCGCGCAAAGCTCTTTTACGTCTGCTATCCCAACAACCCGACGGGAGCGACCGCTTCGAAAGACTTCTATGAGAAGGCGGTCCGATTCTGCCGCGATTACGACATCCTCCTCGTGAACGACATGGCTTATGCCACCGTCGCCTACGACGGCTACAAGAACCCAACCGTGCTTCAGGTCGAGGGAGCAAAGGACATCGCGATCGAGTTCCATTCCCTCAGCAAGATGTACAACATGACCGGCTGGCGGCTCGGCTTCGCACTCGGCAACGGCGATGCCGTGGCTGCTCTCGCCAAGATGAAGTCGAATATCGACAGCAAAGCATTTCCTGCAATCGCGGAAGCCGGCGCCTGGGCTCTCAAGAATCTGCGCAATGTGGAAACGATCGCCATGTACCAGCGCCGCCGCGATTTCCTATGCGACGGCCTGAATGAAATCGGATGGAAGGTCGACAAGCCGAAGGCGACCTTTTACGTCTGGACACGGGTACCTCGCACCGACATGACGAGCGCCGAGTTCGCCAAGGAGATGCTCGCCCGAACCCACATCGTGATGATCCCCGGGAACGGGTATGGCAGCGAAGGCGAAGGTTATGTCCGCATGTCCTTGACCCTTTTGGGCGATCGAGACGGCGAACGTTTCCACGAAGCTGTCAAGCGGATCGCGAGCTCTGGGCTGATTCCGACTCCGATCTCGGCCGGACTTTGATCGTCGCTCTTAACCGGGGCGGCGGTTAGGCAACCTGGGACGAGTGTAAAACTCTTGAAGATTGTTTGCATCTGGAGGGATCACGGGCGTCTCGGAGCCCGTACAATAGCTGTAAGGCGGCGGTGCCGCCAAAAGGGGCTATCCATGAGATCAACGCATAAGCTGGCCGCCGTCGCGGCCCTGATATTCAGTTTCGCGGCCGCCGCGGTCGCCGCAGGCAATTTGGCCGTGGGCTCGCCCGCGCCCGCGATGAAAGTTGCCCGGTGGGTAAAGGGAACCCCCGTCAAGTCATTCGAAAAGGGAAAGATCTACGTCGTCGAATTCTGGGCGACCTGGTGTGGGCCATGCAAGCAGAGCATTCCCCATCTCACCGAATTGGCCAAGAAATACGCCGGCAAAGCAACCTTTACCGGAGTCAGCGTTTACGAAAAGAACGCTCCCGTGGGCGAGTTTCAGAACTACGGCGACAAAGTCGACGCCTTCGTCAAGGAGTGGGGCGACAAGATGGCCTACAACGTCGCTTGGGACGGCGAGGAGGCCAAGGGCGATGAGACGACGATGGCTCGCACGTGGATGGAAGCGGCCGGCCAAAACGGGATACCGGCGTCCTTCATCGTGGACCGGACGGGAACCATCGTTTGGATCGGCCATCCGATGGCCGGGCTCGACGAGGCTCTCGGCCAAGTGATCGACGGGACATTCGACGTCAAGGCGGAAGCTGAGAAACAGGCCAAGATTCGCGAAGCGCAGGAGCGGCAGATGGCCGCGTACAACGCTTACGCGAAGCCTTTCCAGGCCGGCGACTACAGGGGTGCGGTCGCGGGGATCGACAAGCTGATCGCATCGGAGTCGAAGTATGAGATGCAACTTGGAGTTACTCGCTACATAGCTCTCTCCAACTATGACGTTCCCGCCGCGAACGCCTATGCCCGTAAGCTGGCCGACGAGACATACAAAGGCGACGCGATGATGCTCAACGATCTCGCTTGGTCAATGGTCGACGACAAGACGAAAGTTAAGGGAGCCGACGTGAAGCTTGCTCTCGAGATCGCCAAGAAGTGCATCGCCCTGACGAAGGATGACGACCAAATGGCGCCGTACAACTTGGATACCCTCGCCTATTGCTACTTCAAGGACGGTCAGCTGGACGAGGCCATCGCGACTCAGGAGAAGGCTCTAAAGGCGGCGGACGCCGCGAAGAATTTCGACGCCGGCACACGAAAGGAAATGGCGGGTCGGATGGAGATGTACAAGCAGAAGAAAGGACACTAGGCTCGACGTTCAGGGCTCAATCAGGGCATCAGCCTCGATCTCTACAAGGAGATCGGGGCTGATGAGCTTATTAACCTCGACCATGGAGGTCGCCGGGCGGACCGCGCCAAAGAACTCGCCGTGCGCCTTGCCGATCTGTTGCCACCTCGAGATATCGGTCACGTAGATACGGGTTCGGACGACGTGCCGAAGTTCGGCGCCCGCCTCCTTCAGGGCCGTCTCGATCCGCTGCAAGGCTTTGATCGCTTGGAAGTAGGCACTGTCGGGATCGACGGCCTTTCCATCGGCGTCCGCGCCGACCGTGCCCGAGACGAACACCATATTGCCGACTCGAACGGCTCGAGAGTAACCAACCGGCCCTTCCCAGGGCGAGTCGGATGGGATCAGTTGCCGGTCCATGTTGGGTGTTAGGGGCTCCGCTAGCTACGATACTTCGCACGGCCAAGTCATCCTGATGGCGCCACCCACGGCGCTGAAGGACCCCGGATCAAGCCACAGCATCCGAGGTCCTTCGCTCCAAAGCTCGTAGGGCTCACTTTTCACTTCAGGATGACGGGTTGTGGGCCGCCGAAAGACCCGAGGAATGCGCGCGCCTACTTCCCGACGGCTCCGTGCTTCTTGGCGAGCGCTTTCTCGATAGTTCCCGCGAGAGCCTCGCCTCGCATGGTCTTCACGGTTGCAAGGATTTCACCCGTGTCGCCGTCGACGAGCAGGCAGAACGGGATTGATGCCACATCGTATTGCTGACCGATCGTGGTGTTCCAGTACTTGCCTTCATAGACTTGCGACCAAGTCATCGCATTGTCCTTGGTTGTCGTGGCGATCTTGCCTTCTGCGGCAGCTTGGTCAAAGCTGATGCCAAGAATCTCGAAGCCCTTGTCGTGGTACTGCTGATAGGCCTTGACGACATTAGGGACTTCGGCCATGCATGGGCCGCACCAGGTCGCCCAGAAGTCGATCATAACGACCTTGCCCTTGTAGCTGCCCGGGAAGGAAACCTTCTGGCCGTCCATCATCGTGGCTTCGAAAGGCAAGCACTTCGATCCGACTTCCAAAACTGGCGGCATCGGCTCGAGGGGAAGCTCGACCTTGGACTTTTCGAGTGCTAGTTTGCCGTTGCTCGCGATGATCTCGTAGGTTGTGCCGGTGTAATTGAATGGTTTTCCGATCTGTACCATTTCGTGGAAATAGCTTTGGCGACCGTCGCCGTTGCGGTCCACCCACAGAGACATGCCCGGCCCCGGCTCACCGGCTACAAAGCTCGTGAAGCTCTTGCCGTTCAGCGTGAGAGTGACCTCATAGCCGTAATCTCCATAGTAGAGGAGCGTGTTCTTTAAAGCAGCGCGAGCCGTATCGGCCGGATCGAAGCGGTAGAAGTTGATGGCGACCGGCTGGCCCTTGCCGATATCGGCCTTCGCGCTTCCCATGTACATGGTCAGATTGCCCTGGGGTCTTGCTGCCCATTGGGCGGCCGGATCGTCGGTGTAGTCGCCGTTGTGGTTGGAATCGACGTAAATCTTCGTGTCGTCGATAATGAAGCCGATCGACTTGTCCCCGAACTTCATCACTCCGTACCCAGGATGCTGAAGCCCGGCCGGGGCTTTCTTGATCGTCGACGGCGCCGTCGCCGTGAAGTCCGCCCGGATCGGCCGATATCCCCCGGCCCGCTGAGTCGCCCCAGAAGCCACGAATTTCATTTGAATGCCGTCTCCGGCAAACATCGCGGTAGCAATAAGAGCTGTAATCATGTTTTCCTCTTGCGGCCGCTTCCGGCCATTAGCGTAATATAGCCGGTTTGTTGCCGGAACTACTTCGACAGACGCCTCGCACGGCCGGATGCGAACTAGACGGATTCAACTAGTCCAGCAATCCGGCAACCACGCAATCCAAAATAGGTCCATGCGTTTCCAGGCACAGCGAGGTACGAGCGACGTCCTTCCCGCCGAATCCCATCGATGGCAAAGGCTGGAGCAGGAGTTTCGCGATGTGTGCGCTACGTATGGCTACAAGGAGATTCGCACGCCGACGTTCGAGGATATCGAGCTTTTCACTCGAACGAGCGGCGAAACCAGCGACATCGTCTCGAAGGAAATGTACGACTTCTTCGACAAGGGCGAACGCCACATCGCGTTAAAGCCGGAAGGAACGGCGCCAACCATGCGGGCGGTGATCGAGCACAATCTGTGTCCCCAGGGGCAGGTTGCCAGACTCTATTACATCACGCCGGCGTTTCGCTATGGGCGCCCACAGAAGGGCCGCCTTCGTGAGCACCACCAGGTCGGCATGGAATTGGTTGGCTCTGCCTCGCCGGCTGCCGATGCCGAAATCATCGAGATTACGGTTCGATTCTATGGCCGGATCGGAATCGAAGACGTCGAAGTTGCCCTGAATTCGATTGGAAGAGAAGGGGCGCGAGCGCGGTATCGCGACGTTGTATTGAAGCACTTTGCGGCCTATTTGGGCGATCAAGACGAAGAAACGAGAGCTAAGTCGGAGAAGAACCCTTTGAGGCTGCTCGATACGAAGGATCCTGCCGCGGCTGAGATCAAGGCCGGCGTGCCTCCGATACTCGAATTCCTCGAAGATGAGTCGAAGGCGAACTTCGAGCGCCTGCAGGGGCTGTTGACCGAAGCCGGCGTGCCATTCCGGATCGCGCCGGATATCGTCCGCGGCCTCGACTACTACACGGATACCGGTTTCGAGGTCACATCGAGCAAGCTGGGGGCGCAGAGCTCGCTATGCGGCGGAGGCCGGTACGACAACCTTCTCAAGGATCTCGGCGGACCGCCGACCCCGAGCGTCGGGGTTGCGATGGGTATCGAGCGAGCCCTCATCGTCCTCGAAGAAAGCGGGCGGGCGTGGAGCGAGGAACTACCGGAAGTCTACGTCGTCCAGGCGACCGAAGACGCCGGCGCGGCTTGCCGCGCCTTGCTGCGGAAGCTCAGGGAGGCGGGTGTGATCGCCCTGGGTGACATCGATGGTAAGAAGATGTCGGCGCAGTTGAAGCATGCGGACCGGGTGGGCGCTCTAAAGGCACTTATCTTGGGCTCCGAGGAACTTGGCAAGGGAACGATCATCCTTCGCGATCTGGCGACCGGAGACCAGCAGGAGATCGCCATCGGGAATGCCGTCCATGCGCTGAGGGAGTCGGTCCTTTGACTTTTCGTGGAGAGACCCGGCGCCGCCTTTGTGCGCTTGCGGCGACTCTGTGTCTTGCGACCGCCATCGTCCACGCCCAGAACCCGGATCTGTTCTTTAACGTCGATGGCCGGATGCAATTTCTCACGGGATCCCAGGGCCCCACGTTCGTGCGGTTCTATGACAACCTGGGCCGGCACTCGGTGGCCTCGGTTACCTGTTATACGGAAGCGGGTTTCCAGGGCTTCGTGTCCGAGAAGTTCGCGCGGATCCCTAACGACGCGGATCGGGATTCTCTGGATCAGTACTACATCGAGGATGAAGGAATCTGGAGAGTGGGAAAGCAGTATCTGCCGTTCGGTGCAGGAAAGTTCCTTCGCGAAAGCGTTCCTGCCGTTCGAGGGGACACTCAGCTGGTCATCGAGGGTCTGCCCATCGTCGTGGCCGCATGTGACAACGGAAACGACCGGCAGCGCGGATTTGTCGGTCGCTTGGGCTCACGTCTCGGGCTGAGTTTTGCGTTGGGAACGCACTTTGGGATCAACGGAACCTCCTTTTGCCTGGTCCGGCGTCCCGAGGATTCGCCGGGAGTTGGGCACGGTTACAAGAACGTGTTCGCCGTGGATTATTCGAAGAGTGCCGGACCGATCATCGATTTGGCGGGCGAGTTGATTATCGTGCGCGCCGGCAACACGGCGACCGATCGCGACGACGCGATGTTCGACATATCTGCCAAGCTCCAACCCGACAAAAAACGAAGCCTGACAGCCGGCTGGACAAGGGACAATGGCCAGCGGGCCGACTTCTATCGGCTGATGGGAAGCTTCACGTTGTCGCGTTACATCATCATCGAGCCGACCATCCGCTATCGAGGCTCAGTCCTCTTCGACACCGGATTGACTCTTCATTTCAAGTTCTGATGCGGCCTAGCCACAAGCCTCAAGCCGCATGCCCCGGCTGGTACCCTTTAGACTCATGGGCGAGGGGCGCAGGGTTTACGATCTATTGAGAGGATACGTCAACCGCGAATATGACCGCATTCGCGGCGTCGAGCTTGACGATGCCGAACGCGAGTTGAACGAAACCATCAGAGGAACGATGCCGCCCAAGACGACCCCTACAAGCTCCAACTCGATGTCGACTCCACAATCCGAACCGGTCGCGAGCCGCGAAGAGCGCGCCCGCAACATTCTGGGAGTCACCTCCGAGTCGAATTTCGACGAGATCCGGCGGGCGTTCGAGAGGCTGAACAAACGTGGCGATCCCTCGAGATTTCCGCTGGGCTCTGCGGAACGCGAGCACGCCGCGGCGATCCAGAAGAGCGTACAGTGGGCTTACGGCGTGCTCACGGTGAACGTCGACGCGATTGAGAAGCGGTTTCGCTCTCTCGAGATCGAATAGCTTGCCACCGTGCGCGATGGTGAATGCGTCGGGATCGCCCATCTGAAGATGGACGCCACGGGTTTTCGTCATCACTGGGTGGGGGGGTCTATAACAGTGATGACGTGACCATTGGCAGGATGCGCAACTACCTCGGTCGCTAACCCTGCGATTTCAAAAGCTCAAGCGCGCGCCGGTACGGCGACGGCATCGCTAGGTCAGCGAGCTGGGCGACCGAGAACCAAGCCAGGCCGATCTCCTGGCTGCTGCACGCCACTCGATAGACGGCCATCCGAATGCGGTGTCGTGTGACGGTGTGGCGAACGTCGCCGAGATAACGCGCCTCACCCGGCAAGCGGCGATGAAACGGAAACCTCCACATGCCATGCCACCACTCTCCAGCGGGAGCTTGCTCGAGCCCGATCCGGCCATCGTTCTCGTGGATCCAAGCCTCCCGCTGAATCGGAATGACGGATTCTCGCTTCTCGGTGATCGGTAGGTCGAGCTGCCTGCCGGCTCGAAACGCGACGCAATCCGCGGACAGGGGACATGATTTGCATCCGGGATCCTTTGGACGACATACCGTCGCGCCCAATTCCATAAGGGCCTGATTCCAGTCCCCTGGTCTATCACGATTGAGAGCAGTCTCGGCCCACAGCCAGGCCGCATTGTTCAGGTTCTTGCCGCTCTCCTCGCTTCCGGCGAAGCGAGCGAACACGCGTTCCACATTGCCGTCCACGACGGGTACCGACTCGCCAAACGCGATCGAGGCAATCGCGGACCCGGTGTACCGGCCAACTCCAGGAACCTTCAGCCAACCGGATGCTTTTTCCGGCATTCCGTTAGCCGCAACCCATCGTGCGCCGTCAAGAAGCATCCTGCAGCGCCGGTAATAGCCCAGACCTTGCCAAAGCGACAGCAGTTCTTGCTCTTCGGCCAAAGCCAAGGACTCGACCGTGGGATACCGTTTCATCCATCGCTCGAAATACGGAATGACGGTTGCCACCTGGGTTTGCTGAAGCATGACCTCGCTCACCCAAATCGAGTATGGATCGGTAGTGCGGCGCCAGGGCAGGTCCCGCCGGTTTGAGTCATACCACGCTAGGAGGAGGTTCACCGTGATTCCTTCCGAACTCAAAACTGAAGCCTTATTTGATCCAAGCTCTCGACATAGTCGAATTCCCCGCCGAGGGCGCGGACAACGTCTTTCAAGTAGACGTACTCGTGGTAGTCCCGTGGATCGCCGTTCAACGCTTGTCGAATGGTCTTCGACTTGCGCGGCAACCCGACGACGCGCCCGGACGCAAGCGTCAGCCGGTTGTGATCGATCGTGAACTCGCCACCGAACTTTGCTGAGATCGGGTTCTTCCATTCCTTCCATTCGGTAAAGCTATCTTTGTCATGCTCTTTGGCTCCAAACAGGAAGGAAAAGCAGTCAGCGCTAACCATGGGGTCGGACCGTTTACCAACCGTGAAGGGAGGAAATGACTTCCGCCGCGCCTCCTGGCAGTTCACCGGTGAGCCGTTCAAGAGCATGTTCCAATATCCGGGGATCATGCGCAGCGACAGGTCGCTCGAAGGTTTCCAGTTGGCGAGAACGGTCGTCATGATGCCACGGCGAGGGTAGGACCAGTTCGCCCCAGGGAGATCTGGATAGGGCGCACTGAGCTTGCGAAGGCCGGTGAAGTCGACCGTGATTCGGCACGATCCAATCGGCCCTTTCCAGGTCGAACCGGTAGTCAGGACGTACTCGAGCTCGACGTCCCCGGACGTGTTGCCCGAGTACCAGCCGTCGTACAGAACCCGAACGTGCCGGGTCTGACCCGTCGCGAAGGAAACCCTCTTCAGCCAAACAGCGGAATCCTGCGTGTCCCCTTCGTTCCTTGGTTCTCCGCGCTCGATGATCTTTCGGCGAGTCCTCACCGGATTTCCATCCAGAAATGACCGGAAGTGTTCCATTGACGCGCCTTGCCGAAGCTCATACCGCTCAGGGAACGCCATAGTGACTTGAGTGGCGCGCCCCGAATTCTTGAAGACGAAGTCAACGGCAACGCGCGCCGATGTGCCATCTCTAAGAGTGATTCTTAGATCTTCGGAGACCATGCTGATGGTCGGATGCGATTTGCCGAAGGCTCCGATCGAGCCAGTAGTAGACCACCAGCCGTCATCGGCTCTCAGCGAGCCGGCAAGGGCAATGCCGAGGACGCATGCGACTCCGCGATGCATTGCCACAGAGTACCGGGGTCCGGACGGACTAGTGGTGGCTCGCGAGAGGCTTTGAAAAGCCGAAGCTCTGCAGGGTCGCATCCGGGTCTTCGCTGCCGATCAGGGCACGACCGATCACGAGATAGTTCGCTCCGTCCTGCAGGGTGGTGGCAGCGTCACCGGTTCGCACCTGATCGTGAATCGCCGCACCCGGCAGCCTGATTCCAGGAGTAACGATGACGCCGTGGCCGATCGCTCGTCGAATCGCTTTGACCTCATGTGGCGAGCACACGACGCCGTCCAGCTCATAGTCCATGCCCAGCCTCGAAAGGTGGATCATATGCTCTTCGAGGTCCCTCTCGACACCGAGGTGCTCCCGAAGGGTGTGCTGATCCAGGGAAGTCAGGACCGAGACGCCGATCAAGAGCGGGCGCTTCTCGATGCTGCACTCTTTAGCCTCTTCAACCGCCGCCTGAATCATCGCCGGGCCACCGGTGATGTGCAGCGTCATCATCCACACGCCATGCCGCGTCGCCTCGCGCACGGCGAGAGCGACCGAATTAGGAATGTCGTGGAACTTGAGATCGAGAAAGATTCGCTCGGCTCCCGCCTCCTTGAGCCGGTCGACCACCTCGAGTCCATGGGGCAGGGTTAGGGCATGGCCTATCTTGAACGAACTGACGTATTTCGACATCCGCTTGGTAATCCTCAGAGCTTCCTGAAGATCACCAGTATCGAGCGCGCAGATAACTTGCCGAACCAATCCCATGCCCCCTTTCAATCAATACATCTATTATCAACTGAAACGTATGAGCGGCGTTTCGGTTTATTAGAAATTGATGAGAAAGTGAACTTTTTGGCTAACTCATGTCGTCGCCCGTGCCAATAGCGCGACTCGCCAAAAGGAGCTAGGCCTTCTTGTCGTCCTTGACAATCGAGCCGAGGTCCTGAAGGACCTTGCTGAGTTTGGAAGCCCTCAAGGGATCGCCTTTCACCCTCGTGTCTTCGTCGCCCTTGGCGAGCTCGTCCAGGAACTTGGCGACCTTATCGTTGTCCATATGTACGAGCACTTTGACAAGATCGTCGTCCTTCCAATCCTTGCTAATCGAAATGAGCTCGGGCGTCTTGATCTCGTTCCAGACCGTGGCGAGCGCGTCGGCACCTTGATCGACGTCTTTCTTGGCAGGTTTCGCCTCGCTCTTAGGCTGCTTTGCGTCCCGTTTCGCCGGTGTTGCCGTTTTTGTCGTCGGAATCGAGGCGGCTTTCAATGGCGCCTTTTCCGAGTCCGCGCCGTAATTGATAGCCGCACTCTTTGCCGACTTGGCTGGGCTTAGACCGGGGATCTTGATGACGCCCGAGACCCCGAGGCCCGCGATAATGCCGACGATTACGATCGGAGCGACGATCAACAGCCACTTCACGGCTGGGCTCTCCTCAGGTTATAGAGATCGGTGACCTTGCGAACATACTTTTGCGTCTCGGCATAGTTCGGGATCCGGCCACCGGCCTGATCGACGGCAGTTGGACCGGCGTTGTACGCCGCGAGTACGAGGTCGAGTTTGCCATGGTATCTCGCCATGAGCTGGGAGAGTTGGCGGGCGCCTCCCTGAAGGTTTTGCTCGGGATCGAAGGCGTCGGTGATCCCGAGTTCCTTGATATTTGTAGGCATCAGCTGGGTGAGACCTAGGGCCCCCGCGCCCGACCTTGCCCTCGTGTCGTAATTGCTCTCGACGGCGACAATGGCGTCGAGTAGAGCAGGATCGATGCCGTTCTCGTTGGCCGCCTTTTCGATCAGGTTTTTCAGGTTGGCGGGCGCGGCATCCGCCTTGATAGAGACCCCCACCGACTTCGGGTCGAACGGAGCAAAGCCGTCCGAAGTAGCCGGCAGGTTCCCGCTAAGTCCGGAAACGCCGCCCGCGACCTGAAACGCCGGCGCGCCGCCGCCGAACATCGCCTGGAACTCCTGGAGCCGCTGCATCATTCGCTCCGGCCCCATCGGCTGGAGATCGCCATCGATCCTCATGCGCTTCTCCTGGTTACCGCCCACTCGTCGAGGTCCGCTTGTTCGCGCTTGTTTTCCTCGAGCAGCCATTCGTCGAAAGCCTTGTCGCGCAGCTTGACGATCGTTTCGAGCTCTTGCTTCTTTTCGTGCCAAAGCTCGAGTGCCTTCGCTTCCTCCGCGGATAGGACTTCGATAACCGTCTGTTTTGCCCGCTCTTCGTCGTCCATCACCTGGATCGATTGCTCCAGGTTGCGCCGCGCATCGAGGCTGTCCGCTGGTTGCTGGAGGATAGCCGTTCGCCGGTTTTGTACTTCCAACAGGGCGGCCTCGGCTTCGAGTCGGGCCACTCGGGTGTCAAGATAGGCCTCTTGCGCCCAGTGTTCCATCGCCGTCCGGAACTCCAGAACCTTCTGGAGCCGGAACCTAAACTTCTTCATTGCTTAGCTCCTGCATTTGGGTAAGGCACGCCTCCATGGAGGCACCGTCGGTCTTGTCTTGTCTAAGGAATTCGTTGATGTCTTGCCACTTGGCGATGGCCTGGTCGGCGATCGGCTTCGTGCCGTGCTTATAGGCGCCGATGCTGACCAGATCTTCCACGTCGTTGTAGGCCGCCATCCACTCGCGAATGCGGCGTGCCTGCTCGATTTGGCTCGGATCGACGACGAAGGGCATCGTCCGGCTCAAACTCTGGAGTACGTCGATAGGCGGGTAGTGGCCGCGGCTGGTGAGTTTTCGGCTGAGGACGATGTGTCCGTCCAGGATCGACCGAGCGGTGTCGGATATCGGTTCGTTGGCATCGTCTCCTTCGACGAGGATCGTGTACAGTGCGGTGATCGATCCACTCAAGGCATTCCCGGCCCGCTCCATGAGGCGCGGCAGTAAGGCGAAAACGCTAGGGGTGTACCCCTTTGTGCTGGGCGGCTCGCCGATCGCAAGCCCGACCTCGCGTTGGGCCATTGCGAAGCGGGTCACGCTGTCCATCATGAGCAAAACCTTCTTGCCTTGATCTCGGAAGCTTTCGGCAATGGCGGTTGCGGCAAGAGCCGCCTTGATCCGAATGAGAGCGGGCTGGTCGCTCGTAGCGCACACGATGACGCTTCGGGCCAGGCCCTCGTCGCCAAGGTCGTTCTCGATAAACTCTTTAACTTCGCGGCCCCGTTCGCCAACGAGCGCGATGACGTTGACGTCGGCCGCGCAGTTCCGGGCGACCATACCGAGCAACGTGCTCTTGCCGACCCCAGAGCCTGCGAAGATGCCGATGCGCTGGCCTTCTCCGAGAGTGAGCAGGCCGTCGATCGCCCGCACTCCCGTCACCATCGGGCGCTTGATCATCTTGCGA
>CAZNUL010000050.1:0-31896 GCA_964576205.1 uncultured Fimbriimonadaceae bacterium
AATCGTCACCCGTAGGGCGGGGCCCGCCCTACTGGGCCGAGCGCAGCTGGTGGTACTTCGCCGCGGCCGCCGAGCGGTTCGGCGTCTCCAGCTTGGCGAGGATGTTCGATACGTGCGTTCGCACCGTCTCCATCGAGATGCTGAGCTGTGCCGCGACCCGCCGGTTCGTGTAGCCCTCGGCGATGCATGACAGCACCTCCCACTCCCGCCGGGTGAGGCGGCGGTTGGACGTCTTTCACCTGATCGCCTGACCCCATTCCGGTCCGGACAATGTCCGCAAAGCGCGCCATTTGGCCGACTCCGACTTACATATCGGCGCCGGGTGCGAGCCGGGCAAGCTCGGCGCCTAATCTCTGGCTCAGGCAGCCAGCTACGACGACCTTTCGGGCCCGTCCTGCTTCTTTTTCGCGTACCGCGTCTTTGATCGCTTTGACGCTTTCTGCCTTTGCGGACTCGAGAAAGCCGCAGGTGTTGATGACGATGACATCGATCTTCCGAGAGCGCCCATCGACCCGGTAGCCCGATTCGCTAAGCACCCCCGCGATCTCCTCGCTGTCGACCTCGTTTTTGGCGCAGCCCAAAGTAACTATCCGCACTCGCGGCTCAATAGGGGGCATCAGGGAATTATGGCCTGCGGCAGAATCTACGGATTCAGCGACCACATGTAGCGTGTTGGATCCGAGATCAGCCCATGCCACTCGGGCTTGACGTCGCAGCCCTGTGAGAGTTGATTCGGGGCCATCGAGACGATACTCCCGTCAACGCGCGCCACATTCATTCGTCCGGAATGCCACGGCCAAGCGCGTCCATAGATTAGCGCGGGATCCAGTGAGGCTGTCCAACCTGGCGACGACGTGAGCACGGAACCCTCGTCTCCCTTCAGAAATGTGTCGGCGAGCTCTCCCGCCTTGAGCTCATATCGGCATGGCGGAACGACTAGCCAACTTCCGCCCCCAAACAAGTCGCCGTTCTCGCGACGGCCCCAGATGCTATCGACGAACATGAGGGTCCTGGATGGGTCATCTACCTCGGTTTCAGACCTGGGCGTTGCCTGCCAACCTCCGCCGACTTTCAAGAACGGAGACAAATAGAGATAGTTGTAGCCGATGTCGGACCTGAGGCTTGCCGAATAGTAACGAGCGTAAGCGTCGTTCGGCACCAGATCCTCGTCGAACGATCCATCTCCTGTGGGCCGGGCGCCGTAGTCGGCAGGATCGCGGAAAATGCTTAAGGACTTGGCATACGGCAAAAGAAGTTGAACCCAAGTCCGGTCGGTCATGGGGTCTGGGGTAGCGCCTGCTTGATAGCTCACGGGAGTGAACCGCTGATCGTAGTCCGACAGGTACATGGCCATCGCGTCGGAGGCTTGGCGGAAGTTGCTCACGCAAGCAGTCTTCAGGGCGGCGGCCTTTGCGCTCACGACGACGGGCAACAAAGCGGCAGCCAGGATCACTAAGATCACAAGCACCACCAGAAGCTCAGTTAGCGTGAAAGCCTTCTTCCTAAGGTTCAAATTCTTGCCCAATGTATTATATCAACCTTAAGACGCCTTACCAACTCCCAACACGTCTACAGATCCCACAGTTTGGAACCCTAGCCCACCATACCACTGTTCGAGCCGGGGATCACATTGGAGCACCACCGACTTTTTTGCGTTTTCCGCGAATTCGAGAACTGCAGCCACGATCGACGATCCTATCCCTCGACGACGCGATACGGAAGCGACGCAAAGGTTATAGAGACCGAGGACCGATTCATCCGAATTGAGCATTACCGAACCCGATGGGGCGTTTCTCACGTTGACCGGTTCCAACTCGAGCAAGTCCAATCCAGAGGCGCTTGCGGTCGCTTCTACGATCTGAGCTCGCACTGCCGACTTCTGGGATCCGAAGAACTGTTCCGCCATGAACTTGGCTACGCGAATCCTCTCAGCGTAACTTTGCGCGCTCCTTAGGCATGCTGGCTCCCTAGGCCCTGCACCAGCACCAGCCATGACCGCCAAAGTGTAAACATGATCGTAATCAGTGGCTGCAAGAAGGTGAATTTTGGCGCCGTCGCCCACAGATCTCGGCATGTATATGTTGAAAGCCGGGCGCGAGCGGGCAATGTCCAACAGTTCTCGTGATTCAAGGGCTCCTCGATCCTCGCATACCGCAAAGTTACAGATTGGATGCGGAAAATTGTTGAGCGCGGCGACAAAGCCGGCAGATCGGTGAATAGAGGTTCCGGAGATCCCTCTCGCGATTTCAAGATAGGTGCAGCTCAGGTTCTTCTCGGCAGCCCGAACGAGATCCAGGCCGGTCACAACACCGTGCTCCACCAGACTCCAACGCTAGCTCGCCGTTGAGTGCCGAAACCGCCGATCGCAAACCCGTGGGCAACCTTGGCGCCCAGAAAGAGCTCGGGGCCCTTCGGAGTGATGATGAGCGTCGAGAAGAAGTCTCCGTGGGGTCCCCCATGAAAAAGGTCCAGGCCGGCGCCAACTTGCAAACCGTCGGCCGTGTTTGCGAGGGCCCCGATTCGTATCGTTGGGGCATAGATTCGGAGCGGCGGTTCAAAGCCCTGCCCTCCGAAGTCCTTGCCAAAGAAGTCGGCAACGGTTCGAAGGACTCGCTTCTCGACGAAGATCCCTCCGTAGTGGCCCGTATCCAACCATAGAACCTTAGCTCCTGGGCTGGCGTCGATGAGTTTCTGGGTATCAATCGGTGGAATGACGGTGTCGTACTTTCCGCCGATGATGAGCACCTTGCCGGCGGGCCTATTCGCAAGATACGAAGTGGGCTCGATCGTCGCTAGTGCGTCTCGCAACTTGGATTCGGTTACCCCTTTGCGTCTTAGTCCTTCGCGGACTTCCACTGCGCGAGAGCTATGCCAAAGGATGTGAGCCAGGTCGATGCCGCCAAGCAAGAAGCAGGCGGTTGTTAGACGCCGGTCTACCGCGTAGCTGAGGACGCTGACGATTGAGCCCAAACTCGTACCTGCGATTCCGTGCCGGTTGTGGTCGAACTCCGGGCGGCTAAAGATGAAGTCGATTGTTCGCCTGACATCGGACACAGCCTGAAGGGTCGTCTCAACCAAGAGCTTCGGGTCGGGCTGGATGGCGAGTTGGCCCGACCGGAACCCGGCCGGAGTCCGGGCAAGATGGTAAGGGAGTGTCACGAGAACGGCGCCGATTCCTCGATCGTTGAGTTCCAACGCGAGCTCTCGTTCTACTCGGAGGTCGGTGGCACCCCAGTAGTGAAGGATCAGGACGGCGGGCAGCGGCTTCGAATGTTCGGCCGGAAGGAGAACGCGGATGGGAACCTCGTTATTTTCGCGATAGGGGCTCACCACCGGGCTTGGGAAGGAGGCCGTGAACTCTGAGTTTTCTGCCTCGGACGGAACCTCCTTCCAATCACGAAACTCTATATGCGGAGGCGCTTCCAGCAGTTGCGGCGACGATTGTGCCTGTCCGTACTTGAAGGTCCCTACAACTGCAAACACGACCGCGAACACGGGGTTTCTTAGCGCTGAAATAACTTTGCAGCTAAGGGATCGGGGAGTCGTCTGTACTGGCAAGTGCAGGGTTTCCTTGGGAGGCGCCCGAGGGGGAACTCGACGACCAGTCTCTCCCGCGGAACACGAAGCCGGGGATTCCGGTGCTGATTCTCCTTCACTTAGATTACTCGCATTTGTAGCTGGCTGGGAAAACCGCCATTGGTAGACTTTGCGTGCGAATGATCCCCTTGCGCGACAACCAACTCAACCGGCCGCCGCCAGTCATCACTTACACACTGATTGCGCTCAACTGCCTGATCTACATGTGGGATCGCGAGTTCCATTTCTCAAACGTGTTCGGTTCAGGCGTGCTGTTCACCGATCTAGCGATGCGGCCGAGCGAGGTTGCGGCGTGGCTTCGGGGCGGCGACAGCTTCGCCCTCGTAACCATGTTCACCTCGATGTTCTTGCACGGCAACTTGCTTCACCTGCTTGGCAATATGCTCTTCCTGCTCACATTCGGGCCTGGCGTAGAGGTCGCGCTCGGGCCGCTTCGATTCGCTTTGTACTACCTTTTCTGGGGTGTCGTTGCCGCGTCTGCTCACGCTTTCGTTAACCCGAATTCTATCGCCCCGACCCTAGGAGCTTCGGGAGCGATCGGTGGGGTACTCGGATGCTACTTTCTCCTCTTCCCGGGTAACAAGATCGAGGTCCTCGTACCCTTCCTGTTCGTTCCCGTCGTCGCGAGCGCGTGGGTGTTGCTCGGAATTTGGTTCTTGTGGCAGATCATCGTCCCCCAAACGGGTATCGCAAATTGGGCGCATGTCGGCGGGTTCGTGGCCGGAATGATAACCGTCTTGATCATGGGGGGCAGGAACGCCATCCTAAAGGGCAAGCATCAGGAACTTGACTATGACTTCGTGTGAGCGCGAACTCACTGGAGTTCCTCACTAGAGTATCCTTGTCCGTTTTGCACAGCCTATGAAATCACGACGCCCGCCAGTTTGGCTCTATCTTTCGATCGCCCTTACGGCCGCCCTTTCTCTCGTCTCGATGTACCAGCGGTTCCATGTGGAGGAGCGCAACCGAGCAGTTGGTCTAAGCGCCGAATTCGAGGTCGTCCAGTCCCTGGCTGCGGCCCAGGGCCTCACCATACAGGAAGGATTGCAGCGACTGAAGGCGAAGGGCCTCAACTCGCTTGTGCTCAGCGAGGAGACTGTTTCGGAGCTTCTGACCGAGGGCCAACTCCAGGTCACGGGCGGCAAGTTCGTCACCGGAACCGCAGACAACATTCGACGTCTCGTACGAGGCGTCAAAATGCGATTCCCAGCCCAAATGGGGGGGATGAACTTTGCGGGCGCGGGCAGCGACATGGCTGCCGTTCAGTTTCCTGACCCGACCCTGCTGCGAACCGTGTCCTTGGGGCTTGACCCGTCCCAAGCATACGCGGCGAAAGGTGCGGGAATGATGATTGTCGCCCGCTGTTCCAATCCTGTTGGAGCCACCTCCGACACGGTGCGACAGACGGTTGTGTGGGCCAAGGAACTCGGAGCCGAGGTCATCTTGCCCGAGGGCGACCAGGTCCTTGGCCGCCGCGACTCATTGGATGCCTTCACAGAAGCGCTCCGGTCGAACGGCATCTATTACGCATCTCCCGAGTTCGCGAAGATCGGGGGCGATGAGAACGTGGTCGAAAAAGCGCCCGAACTGGTGATTCGCCTGCACTCAGCGCAATCCCAAGAGCTCGACAAGATGCGAGTCGAAGAAGCGGTCGACAGGTATTCGCGGGCGGCTCGCGAGCGCAATCAGAGGCTGCTGTTGCTCCGGCCCGTCTCGAGTGCGGCCGACAAACCGCTCGACGACTTTGGCGACTTCGTGCGCGAGGTGAAGTCCGCCACCGAGCACCAAGGTGGGACGATCGGCAAACCCCATCCGTTCGAGGAGCCCGGGGTGCCAAATTTTCTCTTTGCCCTTATTGTATTGAGCATCGTGCCGGCGGCATTGTGGACGGCGGGAGCGTTCGTTCGAAGCAAGAACTGGCTGATCGGCTTAGGTGTACTTCTTTTTGGGCTCGGCGGGGCCTGCTACCTGAAGCCTGCCGCTCATTCGCTTGCCGCATTGGTGGCCGCCCTTACGTTTCCGATGCTTGCGTACCTGATCATGGATGGCCGCGAAATAAAATCGTGGCTGTGGGAGTATGCGCTGGTTTCCGCCATCAGCCTCGTAGGCGGATTCGCAGTCGCCGGTCTCCTAAACGGACTGCCCTACTACATTCATGCGCAACAGTTTCTCGGGGTTAAATTCGCCCACTTCGCCCCGATCATCGCGATCGGCGCCTACTTCTTCCTGCGGTTTGGCCTACAGGGCGGTTTGACGAGCCCCTTGGATTGGGCGAAAGCGCTGATTGCGCTCATCGTGCTCGTGGGCCTGGGCTTCATGCTCGCGAGGACGGGTAACGATAATCCCGCTGCCGTTAGCGGCGCAGAGCTAAAGATTCGGGACTTGCTCGACGTGATCCTTTTTGTAAGGCCTCGAACGAAGGAGTTCCTTATCGGGCACCCGTTCTTAATCCTGGGAATTGGGCTGTTGATCGAATACCGCGCGGGTAACCCGCGGTTTCAGAAGTGGCCAGGGTGGATCACGCTGTTCTTGATGCTCGGTGCAATCGGCTCGACAAGCCTCGTCAACACCATGTGTCACATTCATACGCCCCTCGTAATCGGGCTCGCCCGGATTGGAGTGGGGCTAATAGCCGGCGGTATACTCGGCACGGTTTTGCTTGGGGTGGTGAAGCGGTTCCGTCCCGCTGAAGGTTAACGATCTTGGCGCATCTGCTTGTAGCTGGCTATTTCGGCTGCGGAAATTTGGGTGACGACTCGATCCTCGTCGGGTTTGCCCACGGACTAGAAGGAACCGGGCTAGAAATGTCTGTCTTGAGCGGCGCTCCCGAAGAGACGTACCGGTACCACGGGTACACGTCGATCCCCAGAATGGACTTCAACGCGATCGGCGACGCGTTGGAAAAAACCGACGCCCTCGTATTCGCCGGCGGAAGCATTTTTCAGGATGTGTCGAGCATTCGCAGCGTCGCTTATTACTCTCAGCTCATCAAGAAAGCGAAGAAGGCGAAGAAACGGGTGTATCTCGTTGGTCAGGGAATCGGTCCTCTCACCACCTTTTTTGGCAAGCGCATGGCTTCCTCAGCGCTGAGCATGGCCGATGCGATCGTGGTGCGCGATCCGCAGTCCATGACCACGCTCAAGTCGCTAGGCGTAAAGGTGCCGATCAAGGTCGGCGCCGATCTCGCATTCCTCCTTCCCGACAAGGCCAGCGCGGATGACGTGTCCGGCTTCAACCTCGGCGACATGAAGACGGTTGGGCTTGCGCCACGCCCGTTTGGCAAGGATAAGAAGCAGGTGGTTGAGCTCTTTGGCGAGGTGTGTCGCCTGCTCTCCCAAGCCAAGATGATGCCCGTCTTGATCGAGATGGACCGCAACCACGATGGGCCGTTGATCCAAGAAATCAGCAAGCAGCAAGGGGGCCGGATTCCCGACTTGAGAAAGCAGCAAACTCCCATGCAGCTTCAGGGCCGGATGGCTCGCATGGAGGGGATCATCGCAATGAGGCTGCATGCGGGAATCCTTGCGACCACAGTCGGATTGGCGCCTTTCATGGTGTCCTATGACCCTAAGGTTGCCGCCTTTGCAAAGATGCTCGACCTTGGTGTGGCGCCTGCCCTCGAGAATCTCACCCCTCAGCGGCTGTTCGAACAGTTCAGCACCTTCATGAAAGACAGAGACCGGAACGTAAAGATCGTTGTCCGGAAGCGCGAGGAACTGAGAAAGCTCGCCGAGGTGAACGTCCAAGTGATTCGGGAGGCCCTGTCGTCCCGAAAGTCTGCTTAGGCAGCTGTTTCCTCCGCCGCTGCCAGCTTTCGAGCCTGCTCGTCCTGGTTTAGCGCATCCAGCAGTTCCTGGATGTCGCCATCCATAAACGTAACCATGTTGTGCACATCCATCCCGATCCGATGATCCGTGATCCGGCTTTGGGGAAAGTTGTAGGTCCGAATCTTCTCGCTGCGATCCCCGGTGCCGATCTGACCCTTTCGCAAGCCGGCGCGCTCGGACTCGAGCCGCTCCTGCTCGTACTGGTAAAGCTTCGCCCTCAACACGGCCATTGCCTTCAGCTTGTTCTGCTGCTGACTGCGCTCGTCCTGGCAGGTGACGACGATCCCGGTCGGTTTGTGTATGATCCGAATCGCAGTTTCGTTCTTCTGCATGTGCTGACCGCCCGCGGAACTGGAGCAAAACGTCGAAAGCTCGATGTCGTCAGCCTTGATTTGCACGTCGACCTCTTCGGCCTCAGGCAGTACGGCTACGGTGACGGTCGAAGTGTGAATGCGGCCGCTGCTCTCGGTAGCGGGTACCCGCTGCACGCGGTGCACCCCGCTCTCATGTTTAAGCTGTGAGTAAGCGCCTTTGGCCTCGATGGTGAACACGACTCGGGAGGCGCCTCCGATCCCGGTGTCCTCCTGGTCGATGATGTCGTACTTCCACTTTCGACGTTCGGCATATCGGACATAGAGTCGGTACAGTTCCATTGCGAACAGTGCGGCCTCCTGGCCTCCGGCCGCGGGCCTGATCTCGACGATGACCGACTTCTCGTCGTTCGGGTCCTTGGGGACGAGCATCGACTTTAATCGATCTTCCATCTCCCGAAGCGATTCCTTGAGGTGGGCCGCCTCCTCGAGAGCCATCTCCCGCATTTCCGGATCGGACTGGAGTTCCTCCGCTTCCTTGATCGATCGAAGGACCTTCTTATACTCGCGGATCACGGCCACGATATCTTCGATCTCGGCACGGGCCTTGCCTAGCCTTTGGAGCTCAGAGGGGTTGGTCACCACGTTAGGGTCCTGAAGCTGAGATTCTATGTCCTCGAACCTCCGTTCAATCTCCTCGAGCTTCTCGATCATGTCGTTAAAATTGTACCTTTTGGGACCCCAGACGGCTGGCGAATGGGCTTGCCCTATGGTAGTCTCCTGTGCACTCGAGAAGACCTCGCTGTCGTGGCGGGGTTGCAACAACGGGGAAAGTCCGGTTTGATTCCGGCGCTGTGCCGCAGCGGTAAAGGCGATTGCCTGAGCCCGAATGCCCGCTTCCGGGGACGTGGACTTCGACGCCTGCGAGCATGGGCCAGTCAGAAGGGGCTTTGTTGGCTCCCATCCCCCCATTGCTTGTAGGTCCGATGTGACGCGGATTCGCCTTGTGGAGGTTTGGCAATGTCACGAAGAATTGGGGCGTTCACCCTGATCGAACTTTTAGTCGTTATCGCAATCATCGCGATCCTCGCTGCCATTTTGTTTCCCGTGTTCGCCCAGGCGAAGGAGGCGGCGAAAAAGACCAGCTGTGCCTCCAATCTTGCCCAGATCGGGTTCGGATGGGCGCTTTACAACTCCGATTTCGACGAGACGGTCATGCGGGTCCGCACCGCCGACAGCTTGAAGAGCTTTTACTGGTGGGGCAGCTGGGATGGGTCAGTATTGCGGCAGGACGAGGGCCTCCTCTACCCGTACATGAAGAACTACCAGATTCAGGCCTGCCCTTCGTTCGATAACCGGCTTAGGACGGCGATTGGGCTTACCGGTTCCCGTTACCACCCGGACTCCCACAACCCGTCCAATTATTGGCCGCGCACCTTCACACAGCAGCACATACCGGTGACGGCAAGCCAGATCGAGCAGCCCACAGACACCGTCGCCTTTGCGGACGCGGCACGGATCAACAACTGGGACTATGCCAAGCCAACTCTCGAAGGGAGCACCTATCTGGAACCGCCATCCTTTGATTTCCCGACTTTCCACGGAAGGCATAACGGTGTCGGGAACATCCTCTGGACCGACGGGCACGTAAAAGTCCGAACCCCCGTTTACCGCACAGGAAGCTTTGGGTACGGATTCAACGCGGCTGACTTTACGCCTCAGCACCTGGGAGACATCGATTCGGATGGGAATCTTGCGACGGACGAACTGTTCAGTCTGACTCGCTAGTTACGCGGTGCCTGGAGCGGGCTTATCGTTTCATCGCGACGATAAGCCCGTCTCTAATCGGGATCAATGAACTGACCCACTGTGCTCGTCGCAGCATCGCAGTGGCAGTTCGAACACCCTTCGTATTAGGCTCGTTATCGGATCGATCGAAGATTCGGCCTTGCCAGAGCATGTTGTCGATGATCAGAATGCCGCCTGGCTTCAGCTTGGGCTCAATGGCCAACAAGGAGTCGGGATACGCGTGCTTGTCGATATCGTTGAAGATGATGTCGAAGGTGTCGTTCGTCGCGTTCAGGGTTTCGATCGCCTCACTCACGTGATATCGGATGAGATGTCCAACGCCCAGCCTCGCCAGGTGCTGTTGGGCCATCTTCGACAGATCTTCATCCCATACGACGTGATGAACGACCCCGCCTCCGTTTTCCTTCACGGCCCTGCCAAACCAGTACGTCGAATAGCCGTAGCCTGAGCCCATCTCGAAGACCTTCTTCGCGCCCATGATTTTGGCGAGGATGTAACAAAGTTGGCCGCAAGCAGGACCGACGATCGGAAAGGAGTTTTCCTTAGCGTATCTCTCCATAAGAAGTAGCTCATCTGGGCGGTCCGGTACTAGCTGTTCCAGGTACTCGCGAAGGTGAGAGCTCATCAAGACGTCTGGCATCGGTATAAGCTTACTCGCCAGGTGCATGAAGCGTAGATTAAGCCATGGTAAGCGTCAAGTGGAAGGGGCGGATGGAGTTCGAGGCAAGCACGCCCAGCGGAGTGACGGTACCGCTCGACGGAGCGAAAAACGATGAAGGTCGCACCGGACCGTATCCCATGGAAGCCTTGCTGTCGGCAATCGCGGCTTGTTCGGGAATGGATGTGATCTCTATTCTCGAGAAGAAACGCCAAAAGGTCACCGCGTACTATATTGAGATCGATGGAACGCGACCGCCCGCCGGTGAGTTTCCCCGGCCGTTCACTACCCTCACGATGACGCACCACTTGGAGGGTGAGGGGATCGATCCGGTTGCAGTCGAGCGAGCGATCGAGTTGAGCAACACGAAGTACTGCAGCGTAATGTCCACCCTCGAGTTCGGCCCTCCCCTTACAACGAAGTTCGTCATAGGGGATCCTGCGCCGGTCTAGGAGGACTTTCTTCGGCCCTCGATCACGATCGTGATCTCGCCTTTCGCGGGCAACTGTGACTCGCTCGGCAGGTTCGGAAAGCGTCCGCGAAACACTTGCTGATGCACTTTGGTCAGCTCCCTGCATATCGCGTAGCGTCTCGTGCCCAGCACCTCGGCGGCCACCTCGAGAAGGGCTCGCACACGGAAGGGCGACTCGAAAAGCACTAAGGTCATCGGGGAATCGGCTAAAGGAGCAAGCTCGGCCCGAATCGCCCCCGGCTTTCGACCAAGGAATCCGAGGAAGCAGAATCGCTGCGCGAAAAACCCGCTCAGCATAATGGCCGCTATTGGCGCGCTTGGCCCCGGTATCGCCTCCACTTTAACTCCCGCTTCCGAACAAATGTCGCAAAGCAGGGCCCCGGGATCGCTGACTGCGGGGCTTCCTCCGTCGGTAAGGAGCGCGGCCCTTCGTCCCGCTGCAATCTCATCTCGATACCGCTCAAGCACCGAAGGGCTGGTGTGCTCGTTGAAAATCCGCATGGGTTTCGAGAGTCCAAGGTAGGACTGAAGCTTGCCACTGACCCGTGTATCCTCGACGATCCAGAAATCGCATTCAGCCAAAGCCTCGCGGGCGCGTGGAGACAGGTCTCCGAGGTTGCCGATCGGGGTTGCGACGAGAACGAGGCGGCCGGTCGGTGCTGGCTCGCCCTCGCGCTTCATTTGCCTGTCGTCTTTGGAGGCGTGGTTCCGCTTGCTGGAGGTGGGGGAGCCGGAGCTGGAGCCGGCGTGCCAGCGCCTCCACCGGTGAGGTGAACCATTGGCGGTGACTTCACAGGGCCCGGTGGCGCCGAAACGGGGCCCGGGACCGTGGTTTTGGGACCCGTCGCAGCCTTCTTCTTCGCTTCCTCGGCCGCTTTCTTGGCTTCTGCCTCGGACTTCTTCCGTTGTTCCTCGTCCTCCTTGCGCTGCTTCTCCATCTCAGCGTCGTAGGACAGCTTGTCTTTCTTCCAGCGGTCGAGGTTATCCTGGATTTTCTTGTCGTCCTCTGGTTTTAGGAGCTTCAGCCCTCGAGCTTGGTCGAGTTTGGCGACGAGGTCTCCGAACCGCTTCTGACCAGTCGATGCAAGATCGCCGGCGTTTAGCTCCGCGAGCTGCTTCAGGTTGTCGGTCACGAGCCCGGCGTCTTTCTTCTTCAGACCTTCATCGAGAAGGTCAGTCCGCACAGCGCTCGAGTCGGCCGCTCCAAGGAAGTCTTGCAGCATAGTAATCCGCTGGGTGGAGAGGGCAGCCTTTTCGGATTCGCTGGCCGCAGAGTAAATCTTGTCGAAGGCGCCATAGGCGGCAAGGACGGCTGCTTTGTCGCCGCCGACTTGATCCGCTTTCTTGGCGTCTTCAGCGCGCTTCATCAGATCCTGCCAGACCTTCTTCTGGTCTGCCGGACTCTTCTTCGCCAAGTCTTGGCCCGTATCCAGTTGGTACCAATCGTACAGGGCCTGATACCCAGGGCTGCTCCACTTGATCTCGCCCTTGTCCTTCAGCGCCTTCAGGTCTTTCTGCAGTTCTCCCGCAGCCATGGTGGTCGTGTAATCGGAACGAATCTGAGCCTTGTTCTTGTCGAAATCAGGAGGCGGAGTCGTTTGCACGTGATCAAGCCTGTAAATTGCGGCGCCGGTCGGGCCAACGGCGAGCACGTCGCTGAGTTCTCCCGGCTTGAGGTTCAAGATCGGTTTGTAGTCGTCTGATACCCTGATCGTGCGGCCATCGACGCTGAAGATGTTCTCTTCAGGTTTCTTTCCTTGGGCGGGCACATCGTCCGTGTACTGATCCATCGCCTGTTCGAAGGTCAGCTTCTTCGCCTTTAGGTCTTCGAGGATCTTGACTGCCTTGGCGTGAGGGTCGACGTCCTTGTGCTTGTCGCCATTGATGTAAATCCGCTTCGTGGAGTACTGATAGCCTGTCTGCTTGAGGTCGTCGTCGGAAAGCTTGATCGAGGCTTGGATCGCCTGCATTGCAAGGTCGTTCGCCACCTGACCGATGACGCCAGAGCGCTTCGAGGAGTCGCTGAGCTGCTGCCTAAAGTTGTCTAGGTACGACTTCTTCAGCTCGTCGAGGGTTTTGCCGGTCTGAGCCTTGACGGCGGCCGCAAATTGGGCATCGGTCGCATTCTCGGCAAGCTTTTTCATGCTCACAAGCTGCATTCGAGTCATCATGAGGCTCTGGTCGAAGTTCTTTGACAGGGCATCCATGACGCTCTTATCGTCGAGGGACATGCCGTGGCTGGCAGCTACCTTGACGAGGAGGCCCTGAGTCACGGCGGCCTCGATTGCTTGCGCGTTGCTCCGAACCGCGTCTAAGGCGGAAGTTGTGTTGGGGTCTGAGGCGGACATCTGCATGCGCGTCTGGAGCATGCCGGTAGTGATCTTGTAGTCGCCGATTGTGGCAACGGCTGGTCCAGAAGATTGGTCAGAGTTTTCCGAGGACGGACCATTAGCGCCGCAGCTGCGGAAATTGATCACGAAGGCAGCCGCGATAAGCGTAAAGATGATCGCCAGCACAAACCGGCAACCGGATTTCTCCATGTACTCTCGGAACTTGACAATCGACAATATAAATCACCTACAAAATGGCCTAAAGAGTATGGCACGCCGGGCGGTTTGAGGGCTGAACGCTGCAGAAGGCAGGGTGGCTATACGACTAGATCACATTTAGCGCAATTTGTAGTAGACAAATAAGTGTATACTCCGTCTACCAATATAGTGGTTAGCAGGAGGCACGATGGCTAAGGGATTGACGAAGAGGCAGGAAATGATCCTGCAATACATACTGGATTACGTTCAGCGCGAAGGATATCCGCCATCGATCCGAGAGATTGGCCGAGACTTCGAAATCGGTTCCTTGCGCGGCGTGACCGTTCATTTGGATGCGCTCGAGCGCAAGGGCTACATCTCACGGTCGAACACTCCGAGGTCTATCAAGGTCACCCACCGCGACTATCAGACCTCCAACCGAGTCACGATGATCCCACTGTTGGGGTCGATCGCGGCGGGAACTCCAATCCAGGCCCAAGAACACGTCGAGGACTTGATACCGGTTCCATCTGAGATGGTCAGGAATATGGAGCATGCATTTCTGCTCCGGGTCCGAGGTGACTCGATGTCCGGCGAAGGAATCCTTCCCCGCGATCTCGTCGTGGTGAAGCCACAGATTACGGCGAATCATGGAGACCTCGTTGCGGTGCTCATCGGCGACGAAGCGACCGTAAAGAGGATCAACTTCGATCCAAAGGGAATCAAGCTGATGCCGAGCAACCCATCCTACGAGCCGATTCCGATCGAATCCGAGGACGCGAGCATCATCGGCAAGATTGTGGGCTTGGTTCGAGATTACGAGGGTCGCGCTTTCTAGGGCTTGATAAAGGTGCCTTCACGAAGCTCTTCGTAAGCCTGGCGTAGCTGTTCCTGCGTGTTCATCACGATCGGTCCGTACCATGCCACCGGCTCTTTAAGGGGCTTCCCGGACACAAGCAGGAAGCGAATACCATCTTCTCCCGCTTCGACCACGACCTCGTCACCGCTGCCGAAGAGGACGAGCGAGCGATTGTCGGCTTCCAAGGGGGGCGGACCGGTCTCCAGCCACTTAACGCCCTCGGTCGGCACCGCGAGCGGCTCGGAGGCGTTGCAAAACTTCCCCGAACCTGCAAACACATAGGCAAATGCCTGGCGCCTTGTGTCCATCGGAATGCTTTTCCGTCGATTTGGCGGCACTGACACGTCGAGGTAGATCGGATCGGCGGCGATCCCATCCACTGGCCCGCGCTTCCCCCAAAAGTCGCCAATTACAACGCGCACGTGAGTGCCGTCATCATCGGTCACCTCTGGTATCTCAGCCGACTTGACCTCCTGGTACCTTGGCGCCGTCATTTTCAGCGATGACGGGAGGTTTGCCCAAAGCTGGAATCCATGCATGCGGCCCAACTCGTCGCCCTTTGGCATCTCTTGGTGAATGATTCCGCGACCAGCGGTCATCCACTGCACATCGCCCGGAGAAATGGCGCCTCGATTCCCCATGCTGTCGCCATGCTCGACGGTTCCCGCCAGAACGTAGGTAATTGTCTCAATCCCTCGATGAGCGTGCCAAGGGAAGCCGGCAAGAAAGTCTTCCGGAATGTCGTTGCGGAAGTCGTCGAGGAGGAGGAAAGGATCGAAGTCTGAGGTGTTGCCGAAGCCGAATGCCCTCCGAAGATGAACTCCAGCCCCCTCGAGGGTTGGCTTCGATTTCGAAAGATGTTTAACGGGTCTTATCGACATGAATACTCAAAGATACGCAGAAAACCGGCTACATTCCCACTGCCATCTTGAGGGCTAGAGTTGCAGTGTCGGTTATCGCCTCCCAATCGCCGAGCTCGTGAGAAACGTGGATAAAGCCTTTCATTTGGGATTCGCGCTCGGGGCCGTTGTCCACCAAGGGCAGCAATTCCATGGCGATATTCTTGGCGGTCGCTTTTTGCTGGATGAGCTCAGGGACCAGCCGCCGGTTGGCCACGATGTTTGGAAGGGAGATGTATTCGGGACGGAGTCGCAGGATTCTAGCCTCCAACTCCATCATCTTCGACAGCCGGTAGATCACGACCATGGGGCAGCCGCACAACGCGGCTTGAAGCGTCGCCGTACCACTGCACACGATCGCGGCACGGGCTCGCATGAGAACTCCGAGCGTGTCGTTCTCGACAAAAGTGACCTTTCGGTCCCCCGAGTAATGCTTTTGCCACAGCTCGCGGACTCGACTTGGCTTGATCGATGAGGCCACCGCAAACTCGAGGCTCAAAAACCGGCTCAGCTTTTCCATCGACTTTGCGATCACCGACATGTTCAGGCTCACTTCGTGCTCCCTGCTGCCCGGAAGGACGGCGATCGTAGTCGAGGTGTCTCCCGAGCTCTCCAAGCCCGATTCGGCGACGATCTGCTTCAGGGGATGGCCATACCAATGGACTCGAGCTCCGTGCGCACCCAGGATCGCGGAGGACCAGGGAAAGGGCGTCACGATCTCGTCGGTGAGCTCAGCCAGCCCCTCGCCTTGGGACCGCCTTCTCCAGCTTCCGGGCGGCATGAAGTACAGGACCTTCCACTCTGCATCCCGTGCGAACTTACAGAGCCGCACGTTCATGAATCCGAAGTCGATTGGTACGAAGAGCCCCGGATCTCCGATCCGCATGACTTTGCGGGCCTTCACGAAGCTTCGGATGATTCGGGGAAACACGCGGACGGACTCGACGATCCCCATCGCCCCCCATCGGCTGCTCAGGGCGACCATGTTCGCGCCGGCGTCCATGAGTTGACGGCCGCCGATCGCCTCGGCAAGTAAGGGCGTTCCGGTCCGTCGCTTCTTGATCTCTCGGAGGAGGTAGGCGCCATACATGTCGCCAGAGGCCTCTCCTGCCGAGAAAAATATTCTCACGGCTGATCGCCGCGGCCCATCTTGCCTCGAAATCTACGCTCTTCGAAGGCCAGCAGGTATTTCACTTCGTCGGTCATGGGAACCTCGCGAGTTACCGTTTCCATGGCCTTGCTGAGGCCGAGTTCGGACTTGAAGAGCAGCTTGACTGCCTTGTGCAGCGCCAGGCGTGAAGACTGGGTGATGCCAAGTCGACGAAGGCCAACGGCGTTGATGTCGAGGACCTCTTGTTCCATTCCGGAAATGAGTGAAAAAGGCGGCACGTCGCGTGCGACGCGACTCATGCCGCCAACCATCGCCACCTTGCCGACGCGCACAAACTGGTGAACGCCGACCATGCCTCCAAAGGTGACCAAGGACTCAATCGTAACATGCCCGGAAAGGCCAACGTTATTCGCCAAGGTGACGTGGTCCTGCAAGGTGACGTTATGGCCCAAATGACAGTAAGCCATGATGTAGCAATCGCTTCCTACCCTGGTCGCGTTCCCCTCGCCGGTGGCCCGGTGAACCGTCACATACTCGCGAAAGACATTTCCGTCTCCGATTTCGAGGAAGGTTGGTTCGCCCCCATATTTGCGGTCCTGGGGATCCCCACCAAGCACGGCCCCTTGGGCGACGAAGTTTCGGGCGCCCATGCGTGTTCCCGATTTGACAGTCGCGTGCGAGTCTAATGTCGAACCCGGCCCGATCACTACATCCGCCTCCACGTAGCAGAACGGTCCTACTTCGACGTCATCGGCAAGTTCGGCTTTGGGATGGACGAACGAGAGAGGGTGAACCTTGGCCAACTAACTGCCTTCCAGTGGCACGAGTTTGAATGTCAGCTCCATCGTGGCCACCACTTCGCCTTCTACGGTTGCGGTTGCCTTCATTCGGCCCACATGGTTGCGGAACCAGAGCAACTCCGTGGTCGAGATCAATTGGTCACCGGGAACGACTGGCCTTCGAAGCTTGACGTTGTCGATGGCGCCAATGACGGGCAACATGCCGTGATTTTTTGGGTCCGAGAGGACGACGATTGCGCCTGCTTGCGCCATGGCCTCAACTATGAGTACGCCCGGCATGATCGGCATTCCAGGGTAGTGGCCCTCGAAGAATGCCTCGTTCATGCTGACGTTCTTGAGTCCCACGCTGGACTTGCCGGGCACCACATCGATAATCCGATCGACGAGCAGCATCGGATAACGATGCGGCAAGAACTTCATGATTTCCAAGATGTCTTTCAAGGTCCCAGATTCCTAGATCGAGTCGCGGACATTGTACACCGTCACCTTGATCAGTTCCTAAGGGTAGATGCCGCGCGTGATCGTGGCCTCTGCGACCCGCTTCACACCAATGATGTAAGCAGCTGTTCGCATGTCCGTCTTGTGCTGCCGCATCGTGCTTTCGACGGCCCCGAACGAGTGCCGCATGATTCGTGTCAGCTTGGTGTTCACCTCGTTCTCCTCCCAGAAGAAGTTCTGGAGGTCCTGAACCCACTCGAAGTAGCTGACGACGACGCCTCCTGCGTTTGCGAGCACATCGGGCACGACCATGACGCCCTTGTCGGAAAGGATATGGTCCGCATGGGGTGTAGTTGGGCCATTGGCGCCTTCGACGACGAGGCGCGCTTTGACCTTGTCCGCGTTATCCTCAGTTATCTGGGCTGCAATTGCGGCAGGGATCAAAATGTCGCATGGCAGTTCGAGGAGCTCCTCGTTGGAGACCGGCTCCGCATCCTTGTACTCCCGGATGCCCCCTTCGCGACCAGCGAAGCGGTGTTCCAGTTCGCGGATCGGCAGACCCTTCGGGTTATAGATCGCGCCTCGGGCATCGCTGATGCCGACGACGGTGGCGCCTGCTTCCTCCGCAAGACGAGCGGCGATCGCACCCACGTTCCCAAAGCCTTGGACCACAACCTTGGCGTTGCCGAGGTCGAGGTTCAACACCTTGGATGCTTCTTCGGTCGCTACGATCACGCCTCGACCGGTCGCCTCGATGCGCCCCTCGGAACCTCCAAGTTCGATCGGCTTGCCGGTGACGACGCCGGGTACTGTGTAGCCAGCGTGCATCGAAAAGGTGTCCATGATCCACGCCATTACCTGCGGATTGGTTCCGATGTCCGGGGCGGGGACGTCGCTACGCTCGCCGAGGACGATGTTGATCTCAGTCACGAAGCGCCGAGTGAGCTTCTCGAGTTCGCGCTTCGAAAGAAGCTTTGTGTCGACTTTCACCGAGCCCTTGGCGCCGCCATAAGGGATGTTGACGACCGCACACTTCCAGGTCATCCACATTGCGAGTGCGGTGGTTTCGTCGAGGTCGACGTCGGGATGGAAGCGAATACCTCCCTTTGTAGGGCCCCGGCTAGAGTTGTGCTGGACGCGATATCCCTGGAAAACCGCTACCTCTCCGTTGTCGAAGACCACCGGAAAGTTGACGATCAACTGACGCTTCGGCTGGGCAAGAACCGCGTGCAGCCCGGAATCGAGATTGAGATAATTGGCGGCGACAGCAAGCTGCTCGCGAGCCATTTCAAGTACGTTGATATGTTTGCTCATGCTAATAAATGCTCTTCATCCCGGACCGGGAGTAGCTAAGGACTCTTCTGAGCAGTAGGTAAGTCGGGATCGCGAGGACGCCGTTGTACACTGCGGAACCTATTGTATCACCCAGAAATGCGGCAATCCCCTTTGGCGCAGCCAAGAACATGAAGACGGTCTGGGCGACCAAGGTCATCAGCGCAGCCGTGACCCCGACGACCGCGATGTTGATTTCAAAGCCGATTGCCCGGGACGACGCACCCGCGAATCCAGCCACCGTTCTACTGACCGCGTAGTGGGCGAGGTTCGCACCGGCCATCGCGCCCTGCAGCCAACCGCACAGAAATCCTCCGGCGGTAGACCAACTCCTCGGCACGATGAGAGAAAGCGGGGTCAGTACGATAAGAAAGAAATCCGGCCGAAAACCGAATAGGGCAACCTTCGGAGCAAGTGCTCCCTGAAGGACGGCGGCCACCCAGATCGAGATTAGGAACACGGGGACAAGGCGTGCCGCCTTCATCGGATCGCGAAAACCTCGCGCACCTCGCCGAGTTGGACGTTTGGAAAGACGGTGGCCCGTTCGGTTCCGAAGTCGCGATCCTCTTGAACCTCAACAACCCGGCCGATTGGGATCCCGCGGGGTATCAGCTCCGAAAATCCGGACGTTATGACAAGGTCACCACTCTGAACCGGCGAGTTGGCGGCGAGTTCCAAGATGAGTCGGTTCCAGGATTCACCCCTTAACAAGCCGGCCGATTCCGGTGTTCGGACGACAATGGCTCCGATCTTGAAGGGGGTTGGCGACCAGAGCAGCGAAACCTGCGAAGAGTGGGCGTCCACCGTCTGCACCGTTCCCAGGAGCCCCTCCGGCGCCACGATGGGAAGGCCGGGAACCAACCCGTCGTCCGATCCGGCATCTATGGTCAGCCTGCTCTCGTTGGGGAAGTTGGCTACGATGTGCGCCGGAATGCGCTTTCGGCCCCGAGAAATGGCCAGACCCTGAAGCTTTCGAAGGCCGTCAATTTCGGTCTGAAGCTCCAACAAGCGAGCATCATAAAGCGCGGCGACCTGGGAGATCGATTGCAGCCGACGATTCTCCGCAGCGAGCGATCCTGACCTGAAGATTCCTGACAAGAAATCGCCAGAGGCATTGGCGAATCTAGATACGAGCGCTACTGGGGGCATGATCAGTTGCCGGACGACTCCGCTTGGTGGGTCCGTGTGACCCGCCAGCCGCGCGATCGACTGCCATCTGCCCAGTGTCGTAGCGAGGACAATCAAAACAGCCAAAACCAGCCAGTCCTTGGGCGTCCGGTTCTTCAGGGTCTCGATGATCGCTCCAGCATGCGGCGGATTTGGCGGCTCTCATGCATCGCCTCCACCACTTTACCGGTGCCCACTACAACGCAGCTAAGGGGGTCACGTGCGACCCACACGGGGACCTCTGTCTCGCGAGAGATGAGGCGATCCAGCCCCGGAAGAAGGGCGCCGCCACCCGCAAGGACAATACCGTTGTTCATGCAGTCCGCCGCCAACTCGGGCGGCGTAGCCTCCAAGGTCGTTTTCACCGCTTCGACGATCGCGTGGATCGGCTCGGAGATCGCGACGCGCACCTCTTCGCTCGTGAGCACCGCGCTTGCCGGCAGCCCCGTCACGAGATCCCGACCCTTGACAATCAAAGAGACTTCCTGCTCCAAGGGGTAGGCGCTGCCAATCGATAGCTTCGCGTCTTCTGCAGTCCGTTCCCCAATCGCGAGATTGTAGGCGCGGCGCACGTAGCTGCTGATCGCTTCATCGATCTCGTCTCCGGCGATGCGCAAGGTCTTCGATTGAACGATGCCGCACATGGAGACCACGGCGATTTCGGTTGTCCCACCGCCAATATCGACCACCATGTTGCCGATTGGGTCCTCAACCGGCAGGCCGGCGCCGATTGCGGCCGCCATCGCCTCCTCGATCACGTAGGCACTGGAAGCGCCCGCTTGGCGGGTTGCCTCGAGCACGGCACGCCGTTCTACCTCGGTCACGCCACTTGGGATGCCGACAACAACGGTTTGGCGGAGGTGCACTCGCCGGGAGACCTTCCCGATAAAGCAATGCAGCATCGCCCGGGTCTGGTCGTAGTCGGCGATCACACCGTGTCGCAAGGGTCGAATCGTGCTGACGTCGCCTGGGGTCCGACCAAGCATGCGTTTTGCCTCATCGCCTACCGCGAGCACGTCGCCGTTCTCTTTACTCACGGCGACGACACTGGGCTCGCGCAGCATGATGCCTTGGCCAGCCACGTGAACCAGCGTGTTGGCGGTTCCGAGGTCGATGCCGATGTCCTTTACCAAGGAGCTGGACACCCGTTTCCAGAAGCCCTTATGGTGTCCGTTCGAGGCGACTATTCGTCCTCACCTCCGAGCTCGCCAGAGTTGAGGCGCTTGGCAAGAGTTTCTTGAGAGATGGCGGAAAGAATGATGGAGTCTCCGGTGGTAAAGATGATGGCCTTGGTCCGGCGGCCCTGAGTAGCGTCGATCAAATTGCCAGTCTTTCGGAGAGATTGAACAAGCCTGCGCATGGGGGCCGATTCGCTGCTGACCAGTGCGACAATCTTCTCGGTCATCACATAGTTGTAGAACCCAACGTTGAGAACAGTTGGCGTGGGCATAATCGCCTCCTCAGTATTTCGTGCGGCTCCTCAAGTTTGGAACATCGGACCCGCTTTCGGCAAGCAAAGGTGCTGGCCAGGCGCTCCCAAGGCAAGCCTCAATGGAGGAAGTGCCGAACTCCAGTAAATACCATCGCCAATCCAAATGAATCGGCGGCAGCGATCACTTCTCCATCCTTTTTGCTTCCGCCGGGCTGCGCGAGCGCCGAAATCCCCGCTTTGGCAGCGACTTCAATACTGTCGGGGAAAGGGAAGAATGCGTCGCTCGCAAGGGCAGCACCCTTGGCCATCTCACCCGCCTGCTCGAGCGCGAGCCTAACCGACTGCACTCGGTTCATCTGCCCCGCACCCACTCCCAGAAGTCGGTTGGCGGTTCCAACCACGATCGCGTTCGATTTGACGTGAGGAATGATCTTCCACAGAAGACGCATCGCCGCCATCTGGTCGTCGGACGGCGATTTCTGAGTTACTACTTGCCACTCGGTGCCCGGGTCTCGATCGGAATCTTGAGCCAGGCACCCGCCGGACACGCTTCTGAGCGTCAGAGTTGAGGTTTTCGATGGCGGAGGAGCAACCAAGAGCCGTACATCCTGTCCCCATCCCTTCCGAGCCTTGAACATCTCCAATGCTCCGGGGGTGAACTCATGCGCGATGATCACGTCGAGCTTGTTTCCTTTCTCGACCATCGCTTCCGCTGCCTCTTCGTCGAGTGTCCCGTTCAAGGCCACCACTCCACCAAACGCAGAGATAGGATCGGAATCGCGAGCAAGCCGGAAGCTCGCGCCAAAGGATTCCGAGATGGCGGCGCCGCAGGGGTTCCCGTGTTTGGTAATCGCGCACGCCTTTCCGTCGAGATCGTTCACGAGATTCCAAGCGCCGTTGACGTCGTTGATGTTGTTGTAGCCGAGCTCCAATCCCCAGAGTTGATCCGCATAGGCGATCCCCACGCCAGGCGAAAGGGGATCGACATACAGGGCGCCACACTGGTGAGGGTTCTCGCCGTAGCGGAGCGCGATCTTGCGTCTCATGCCGACGGTCAGCGTCTCCGAGTAAAGGCTTTCGCCCGCCCTTTCCGTCAGATAGCGCGAGATCATGGAGTCGTAAAACGCGGTGTGACGAAATGCCTTGGCGCATAGCTCAAGGCGGAAACTGTCATCGGCAGCGCACGCCAGCACTCGAGGATAGTCAGCCGGATCAACCACGACGGCAACGTTTCGCCAGTTCTTTGCGGCGGCTCGAATCATCGCCGGCCCCCCAATATCGATGGACTCGATTGCTTCGTCGAGTTCGTGGGGCGCGGTGACCGTCCTTTCGAACTGATACAAGTTTACGCAAAGAATCGCAATCGGTTCGATTCCGGCTTGCGCCAACTGCTCGGAATGAGACTTGAGCCTTACGTCGCCCAAGAGTCCGCCATGAATAAGCGGGTGAAGCGTCTTCACCCTGCCGTCGAGCATCTCGGGAAAGCCGGTGACTTCGGCGACTTCCTTGAGGTCGATGCCGGCTTCCCGCAAAGTACGAGCCGTGCCGCCGGTGCTGATGATTCCGAAGCCCTTGGCTACGAGGCCACGGGCAAAGTCGACGATGCCGGATTTGTCGGTGACGCTGAGGAGGGCTCGGGGCAAGACTTTATTTCCCGCCCGCAGTGGTTGCAGGCGGTCTAATTGTACCGGTCGTGGTTGGCTGGGCCCCCGCGGTCGTTCCCGTGCCGCCGCCCGTGTCCGCGTTGGGTGGCGCCTTAACTCTGACGACTATGCGCTTGCTGACCGAAAGGCCATTCTCGTCGGTAACGGTCAGGACGAACTCGGTATCGAGCGAGATCGTGGTTGTGGATTCGCCCGTTGGCGTCGAGGTCAGGTTCGTTACGGCTCCGTTTGCAGCCAGGTCGACACGAGCCGCGTTCGACGTCTGCCACTTCACGGTCACCTGCGGTGCGGCCGAATCTACCTCGCGGGGCTGCACATCGAACAGAACGATGTGAGCCTGGCTCGCCTCAGTTACGCTCACGGTGATTTTCTTAGTCGTGATCCGCTTGCCGTTCGAGTTCTCGGCGACCAGCCAGTACTGGAAGGTGCCCTTTTCGTCTGCCTTCACACTGTAGGACCCTAGCTTGGGATCGAGAACGGTCTGCGACGGAAGTAGGAGCAGCTTGCTAGTCGCCTCGTTTGCCGCATAGGTCAAGATCATCGTTTGACCGACATTCAGGGAGCGAGGCTTGATGTCCCACTTGTCCACCACCGCATCGGGCACTACCGGCGGTTTCTTAACTTCGTAGCTTGCGGTCCACGGCTTGCTCTGGCTGCGATCCGTCCACGCGGTCGCCTCGACAGCGCCGCTTTGTTCGGCGGTAAAAGTTCTCGTCCCGCTCGGTTCCACCCGAACATCCTGGTCGCCGTACCTAAGCTCGACGCTCGTCGCATGCGAGGCGTGCCATTGGATGGTGATGACGTCCCCCTGCACTGCGCTAGACGGATTCACGTTGAGGACGTCGATGGCGGGCTGCTGAGGCTTCGCGAGGAACCAAACGAATCCTATGAGGAAGATCACGAGGAGGACAACCAGAGCGCCCGGCGTCACGATAGGCCTCTGCTCTATTTGCGCCTGGGAAGAAGTGACCAAAGAGGGCGTTTGAATACTTCGCGCGCTGATCGTGAACACGTGTAGCCTTGGCGCAGAAAATGGTCGCGCATTGGTTGGCGTTGCACGAATCTCCACGTCCTTCTGTTGGCCAGGACCTACGCTTACTTGTTCCTGAGCGAACTCGAAAGCAAAAGCGTCCTCGGGATCGCTTCCGTAAATCTGGAGTGTCTGCTCCGTGTTGCCAAGGTTCACGATGCTCGCGTGAAAGACCTCGGCCGACCGAACCGGTGTGACGGCGCCCTTCTTCGGCGCGATCTCCATGCTCAGGTGGTTGTAGGGCTTAATCTGAAGGACACCCTGAGCGGAACGTGCTTCGGCGGAGTTCAGCGACCGCACCCTAACCACGAACGGGTAGTTCCCGGCCAGGCTTTCGCTGGAGCGCGGGACCCTAAAGAAGATCTTTTCGCTCTGAGTCTCGCCGGCGGCGACAGAGAAGACGGCGACCGGAATCGCGGTCCATTCCGCATCGAGGCCTTCGACTTCGACCTCAAAACGGTCGATCTCCTCACCCCGGTTCACCACTTGCAGGGTCAGGGGAGCGTTATCGCCTGCCTCAACCGTAATGAGGTCTGTGGACAACTGGGTCGAGAAACTCATCGCCGAAGAATGTTAACCGATTGCAGCAGCCCGGAACCCCCCTAGGCATTAGACGCGCGGGATGAGTCGGAAGAAGGAACGTTAAACTTGCAAACATGATCGCCTCCATTGCGGCTGCTTTAGTACTGAACGTCGCTCAAAACGGCGCATTGCTGATTCGATCGGCGGAGGTCGACATCTCGCCGCCGGAGCCCCTTCCTCTCGGCGGGTACACGGCTCGTCAGGGCAAGGTGATGGACCCGCTCGGCACACCCCTCTACGCCCGGTGCGTTCTATTTACAGAAGGGGAGTGGAACCTCGCTATCGTAAGCGTCGAGATGCTTACGGCGCCCGAGAGCCTTTCTGCGGAAGTGGCGAAGCGGATTCCTCCCAACTTCCACCTCTTCCTCGCCGCCACTCACACGCATTGCGCCCCCGACAGCCAGATGCTGAACGAGCGGATGAAGTCCGCTCTGCCCGGGATCGCTCCCTTCAAGCGCCGGCTCTTGAATTGGTACGCGGACAAGATCGCCTCGAGCGTGACAAACGCCATAGCGAATGAGGCGCTCCCCTACGGCTCGTTAAGCGCGTGCGAGTTCGACCTGCCCCTGAATCGAGGTCGGCGAATGGGAGCGCAGCCGGATCCCATCGCGACGCTGGTGGGGGCAGACGGAATCCAGCTTTCGGACCAGGTGGTCCAAGCGCTTAAGGCGGGCGGCATGCGGCGAGTCGGCCACACGGGCTACACGCGAATCCTTGCCGAGTACGCTGCCCATCCTGTCTTTTACGGTGCAGAGAGAAACCAGACGAGCGGCGACTGGCCCGGCTTGCTTTCCCCAAGACTGTCGGACGCCAACCTGAACATTCCAGTGCTCGTCGGCGCGATTGGCGACGTATCACCGGCGGCGCCTGGAGACACACCTCAAGAGCGCATCAGCCATTTCGTCGACGAGTTCATCGGACGACTTCACGCCGTCGAGGGCCGTTCAACGAAAACCGTTTGGCGGCAGGGTGATCCCGTCCGATTCGTTCAACAGGACATTCCCCTCGACCGCCCATTTCCTCATCCCGATTTCAACGACGCCTACCATGTGCCCGGGCCGCTCGCGATCAAGCTCGTAAAGGGCTTCGCCCCCGACAAGGAAGCCGTAACTGCGTTTCGGTTTGGCGGCCTCGCGGTGGTGGGCATTCCGGGTGAGCCGACCTCCCATTTGGGCCGGTTGATTCGGAATGCGGGCTTGGCAATGGGCTACCAAACCGTCCTCGTGATCAGCCATGTCGACGGCTGGATGGGCTACATCCTAGATCCGGCGGATTACGGGCGGGGCGGCTACGAAGCCACGCTCTCCTTCTACGGCGCTCAAGAGGGCGAACACGTGGTGCAAGCCGCAATCTCGGCCCTTAAGAGTCTGCGCGCCTAGCTGGCGGCTCGCCGGCTCTGCTCACCCACCAGGGCGGCAACAGTCTTCGGATAGGAAGTAAAACAGAAATCGACGGCCTCCTTCACCCCTGAACCAGCCCTTACCCCCCCCGCGATTGTTCCGATCCCCCACCCGGTTGCGGTTTGACTTGAGCGCACTCCTTCGATCCAAGCAGGCGCACTGGCATCTGCGAGGTTCAGTTCGAGGCCGTTTAGCCTCAAGAAGGCAAGGCATCCAATAAAGGCGGTAACGTCGTTTCCCGCGTCGAACGGGTGAATCTTCATCAGGCCGTTGAGGAACCGCGCCGCTTGCCGGGCAATATTCCGGCTCGACCCATAGCCGTACTGGTAAAAAGCAGCCTCTTCCAGCCTCGCGTAGTTGAAATGCTGGACCTTTTTGGTCGCCTGAAGGTTGATCCAGAGCAGATCCTGGACGGTTAGGTACCTGAGCGTTTCGAACGCAGGCGAGTGCGGTGGCTCAATCTCGTTCTCCATCGTACTGTTTATGGACCCAGTTTACTCGCTGGGTACCGCCCTTCAGTTGACCCAATCAGCCACAAAAATGTTCGTTTCGTGGGGCGCTTTGCCACCTCGATTCGAGGCCCAGACGAGCTTTTTGCCGTCCCGCGTGAACATGGGAAATCCATCGAACTCCGGTGCGAACGTGATGCGTTCGAGATGCGTGCCATCGACGTTGACCGTAAACAGATCGAACTCCCGACCCTTGGGGTCGCCGTAGTTGGACGCAAAGATGATCTTCGAATCATCGGGGAACATAAACGGCGCGAACGAAGCGGCGCCAAGGTGGGTGACCTGCCGATTATGTTTGCCGTCAGGGTCCATGAGGAAGATCTCGAGTTTGGTGGGCCTGACGAGGTTCTCCTTCAGCAGGGAACGATAGCCATCCAATTGGCCCTTTGACGAAATCGTATCTCTCCGATAAACCACCCATCGGCTGTCCCAACTCACGAAAGGCCCGCCGTCGTAACCCGGATGATGGGTCAGCCTCTTGATGTTGCTTCCGTCGAGGTCTGCTCGGTAGATCTCGAGGTCGCCTTCGAAATTCCCTGTGAACACGAGGTACTTGCCGTTGGGCGCGATCGTGGTTTCCGCCACATATCCGCCCTTGTCGATCAGCTTCGAGAGGTTGCCTCCATTTGGATCGGCCCTATATATGGCGAAGTTCGGGTTCACCATCCATACATAACCCTTGCTCATGTCGGCCTTTTGCTGGGGGCCGGGCTGCCTCTCGTGGGTGCTGCTGAACAGGATGGAATCCATGTCGGGGAAGTAGTAGCTGCATGTGCAGCGCCCGAGGCCGGTGCTGACGAGCCGTTTGTTCGAGCCATCCGCGTTCATCGTGAAGATTTGCTCGTCCGGATACTCCGGCTGCCGGCTCTGGAAGATGAGCTTTGTGCCATCCGGACTCCAGTAGGCTTCGGCGTTTTGGCCACCGAACGTCAGCTGGCGAACGTTGGCAAGGTGCCTCTCTCCCGGAAACGACGCGACGGGCATGGAGTCCGGCCATGAGGACATGGTCGAACCTTGAGCAGCCAAGCATACGAGGGCAAGGATCATAAACTTCAACTTTACTGGAGATTCGGTTACGGGGCGGCGGAATAAAGCCCACTGGCCAGAGCCCGTGGGGTCCTCGTGAACGAGCCACGAGGGTGTTAGCAGATTTAATGATGGCATAGCCCGAACAAGACCCACCGGAGCGGCGAGGGGTCTCGGACGGGCAATTTGTCCGGATAAACGATCCTGGCGGGCTTGGACACAGTCACACCATATGGAGCCGGCCAAACCGACGACATAATGAGTTTGAGGACCACCGAGATTCCGGTAAGGAAAACTGCGCAACGGGGTGTAGCAACTGAGCCGCAACATCCAACCCAGGATGTTGCGTTGCCAACGCCTGAACTCTTCGTCCACCCGAACGAGCGCTGGTCGGTTCGCGTGCTCGGCGGGGTGAGCGTCGAGCGGGCGGGTTTTGTGTGCGAACGGTTCCCCACTAGGCGGGCGGCCCTTATCCTTATTCGTCTCGCTTTCGCCCAAGGGCGGGCGGTCAACCGCGATGCCCTTGCAGCCGACCTTTGGCCGGACGAGTTCGCGGATGCCACAAAGCCAAGGCTCAGGCAAGAGCTTGCCCGCCTTCGCCGGGCTTTGGGATCAGCCGAAGCGGTCTTGGAGACAGACCGCCTCACTTTACGCCTCGATCCGGCCCTCGCTGACATCGACCTCAAGGAGGCTGAAGCCCTCCTGTTACGGGCAGCGCTGGAGCGAGACCGCGAAGCCGATCGGGACCTCATCGACCGTCTCGCCGATCTGCCGGGCGAGGTAGCTCCTGGCTACGAAGAGCCGTGGATCGCGGCCGTACGCGAAGAATGGCGAAGCAGAACGTCTCAGATTCTCATGGACGTTGCCGAGGCGCACGCAAAACGCGACGACCCCGACAGCGCAATTCGCCTCGCACGTAAGGCGGCGGCCACAAATCTGTTCGGGGAGACGATCCAGAGCAGGTTCCTCCAACTCCTGTCCAGTCTCGGCCGGCATGAAGAGGCATCGGCCCACCTGGCCGAACTCGATAAGTCCTATCGCCAGCTTCTCGGAACCGGCCCGACTCAGCGGCTTTCGCAATGGATCGAAGCGCCAAAGGCGCGGCCTTATACTCCCAGAGTCACTTTGGAGCGGGCGCGGGGGCTGCCGGCGCCCCTAACCGAGCTTTTCGGACGAAAGTTCGAGCTGGATCGCTTGGCCACCCTGCTGCAGCCAAGCGGGTCGGCAAGACTGGCCACTCTGAGCGGGCCGGGTGGAATTGGCAAGACCCAGCTCGGACTTGCCGCCGGACGGGCCCTGCAGGACGAGTACGATCACCGCGTCTGGTTCGTCGCCCTGTCGGACGTGCAATCGCCTTCCCGGATCGGCAAGCAGATCCTCGATGTGCTTGGCCTTGTGGCGATCGACGAAGACCCAATCGACGTTGCGGCGGCGGCCCTGGCTGGCGCGCCGGCGCTTATGATTCTCGACAACTTCGAACAGCTCGTCGATGGGGGCGCTCAATTCGTCCGGCGGCTTCTGGAGCAGTGCGATCAGTTAAAGCTCATCGTTACCACCCGACGCAAGCTGAACATCGAAGGCGAGCACGAGCTTTCGGTTTCTCCGCTGCCGCTTCCGGCGGCTGTGGACCTGTTCGTGAGCTTGGCTCGGAGGGCCCGGCCCGACTTCGAATATGGCGACGAGAACCTGCAGTTGGTCGCCGACATCGTGCGGTTGTTGGACCGAATGCCGCTCGCGATTCACCTTGCCGCTTCGAGAGCAGCCGTCCTCTCTCTGCCCGACATGCGAGCCCAGCTAGCCCGTCGTTTCGACCTGCTCGTTAGCCGCAGAAGCGACCTCGAGCCGAGGCACCGCACATTGCGACAAGCCGTGGCGTGGAGCTACGACCAGCTGGATCCGAGGCTGCAGAAGTTCTTCGTCGACCTTTCGATCTTTCGCGGCGGGTGGACCGCAGCCCTTGCTTCCGAGGTACTCGAGGAGCCCGATGCGCTGAATCTGCTCGAAGAGCTGCGCGACAACTCTCTGATCGCCGAAGATCCCGGCCCAGACGAGATGCGGTTCACCATGCTCCTCACTCTGCGGGAGTTCGCGCAAGAGCGGCAGGAGCCCAAGCGCGCGACGGCGCAGGGACGACGCCTAAGCCGCTCGCTGCTCAAGCTCATCGAGGAAGCCAATTCCCAGCTGCTCGGCGTCCAACAGTTCGCCTGGTATGAGCGGCTGCAGCGGGAGCACGACAACATTCGGTGGGCCCTTCATCTCGCGGCGCTCGAGGACCCGGAGATGGGGCTAACCCTGTGCGGAAAGCTGTGGCGGTTTTGGAGCGTCAGGGGCCACCAGGTTGAGGCCCGTGGTTGGTTCCGGAGATTCCTCCCTCCCGATCTGCCGTTGTCGCTGACCGGCTCCATGGCGCTGTTCGGCGCCGCGCGGTGCGCGGCAGAACAGGGAGACACGCGAGCGGCGCTGAAATGGTACGAGCGGGCAAGGGCAGCCGAGATTCAATTGGGCCGTGAGGCATGGGTGGCCACGATCGAGATGAACATGGCTGATATCTTCCTCCAGCGCGAGGACTATGCGGAGGCGACCCGCCTGGCGGAAGCGCACCTCGAGGCGTTTGTGAGCCATGGCGACACGTACCTCGAGGGTATTGCACGCGACTGTCTGGGTTCGACTTTGACAGGCCAGGGCCGCCTGGAACAGGCGGGAATCGAGTTGGAGAAGGCGCGGAGCCTGCTCGAATTGCACACTGACCAAATCGCGATCGCGTACTGCATGGTCAATCTCGGCAATCAGAGGTTGGCGGCGGGAGAACCTGGCGAGGCAAGCGCATTGCTACTGGCCGCCCTCGACGTTCACCGCAGATTTGGGAATCAGCACGGCATGGGGTGGGCCAACGAGTGCTTGGCGAGGGCGGCGCTCGAAGAAGGAAGGCTAGGCGACGCCGACCATTTTCTTACTGAGTCGAGCGCATCGAGGACGGCGATCGGTGACTGGCTGGGGATTGCCCACATTCACCGGCTACGGGCCGAGTTGGAGGCAAGGCGCGGAAGAAAACGGGCGGTTGAGGACCACCTCCGGGAGGCAAACCGTCTTTTCCGCGCCTGCGGGTGCGAGCGTTTGACTGACGCATGCTCTCCTTCCGCTAGCACCTGTTAATGACACGCTTTATGATAGAGCGGGAATTGGCCGAATGGAAGAGCCAAGCCGTGCTTGTCGCGGTGTTGTAACGGTTCGCGTGAAATCGAACGGTCGGTAATATGGCTCAGTGGTACTGAAGCGATTCTATGAGACCAAGCTAGCCCAGGCAAGCTTCCTGATAGGCGATCCGGAGACGGGCGAGGGAATCGTCGTCGATCCCAATCGGGACCCAGATCCCTACATCGAAGCGGCAAAGGAAGAGCATCTCCAGATCAAAGCGGTTACGGAGACCCACATCCATGCTGATTACGTCTCTGGATGTCGCGAGTTGGCGGCTCGAACCGGGGCCACGATCTACCTGTCGGACGAAGGTGACGCCGATTGGAAGTACGAGTTCGACGGCGATGCTAACGTGCGGCCGGTTAGGGATGGAGATGCGATCAGGCTTGGATCAGTGCGACTCGACGTTAAGAAGACTCCGGGCCATACGCCGGAGCACATCGCGTTTCTGGTCACGAACGAGAGCGCTTCAAAGGAACCCATGGGCGCCCTGACGGGCGACTTCATCTTCGTTGGGGACGTGGGCCGGCCCGACCTGCTAGAGCGGGCGGCGGGAATCCAGGGGACCATGGAATCCGGAGCTCGGACCCTGTATCGATCGTTGGCCTCTTTCAAGGGGCTGCCCGATTCGCTCCTATTGCTGCCCGGGCACGGCGCAGGCTCATCTTGCGGCAAGAACCTCAGCTCGATTCCCGTAAGCACCCTTGGCTATGAAAAGTCGGCGAACTGGGGACTCAAGGCAGGTTCGGAGGAGGCGTTCGTCTCAGAGGTGCTTGCGGGCCAGCCGGAGCCGCCGAAGTACTTTAAGGAGATGAAGCGGGTCAACAAGACGGGGCCGCCGATCCTCGGCTGCCACTCGATGCCGCCAAAGCTGGCGCCCGATAAGTTGGCGCAGGTGCTCGAGGAAGGCAGGGTGGTCATCGACGCGCGAGAGTTCGAGACGGCATGCGCGGGCTACTTGCCAGGCACGATCTGCATTCCCTTCGACAGCGGGTTTCTCACCTGGTGCGGTTGGCTGGCGCGGTACGACGAGCCCTTGTACCTGATCGCGGAGGATCAGACGGCTGCGGCCGAGGCGATACGCGCCCTCAGCATGATCGGCCTGGACGACGTAGACGGATGGTTCGGTCCGGAGTGTCTTCAAGGGGCCGCGGACTTGACCTCGATGATCCAGATACGCGCTGCCGCGGCCTGGACCGGCTTGAATCGCGGTGAATACGTTGCGGTGGACGTGCGCAGCGGACACGAAT
>CAZNUL010000051.1:0-29779 GCA_964576205.1 uncultured Fimbriimonadaceae bacterium
AAACACCATTCTGGGGACGGCGGCCGGCTAACAGCCGGCCGCTACCCCAGATTCCGTACAACCCGAGATGAACCCAAACACCGATCGATTTGCCTTGCTCTCTTCGACCCTCGTTTTCGCCCTCCTGATAGCCGGCTGTGGGAGCAGCAGCGCGCCGTCAACCGGCATGAACGGCAACGACGTCCAAGCCGCGCTGGCAAACACTTCTCCTCAGAACCAAATCGACTGGATCAACCGGAGCCCGATGTCGCCCGACGAAAAAGCGAAGAAGATCGCGGAAATCCAGAAGAAGTACAACCTGCCGGCAGACAGCTCCGCCGGCCATTAAATCAAGATGCATCCGAACCGCACCTTCAGGCATCTCGCATGCCTATCGACGCTCTCCTTCGCCATGACGTGCTGCGCGCAACTTCCAAGGGGCTTCCTACGAGGCGGCGACGTTTCGGAGATTCCTGAAGTCGAAGCGGCCGGCGCGACCTATTCGATGAAAGGTAAGATCGACGACCCTTTCGCGATCATGCAGAAGGAGGGGTGGAACTTCGTCCGGTTTCGCATTTGGAATCAGCCAAAGGGCGGATGGTGCGACAAGGAACACACGCTCGCGATGGCGCGTCGGGCGAAGGCGCACGGCCTGAAGATCTCGCGCGATTGCAGATATTTTGAGTGGTGGGCGGATCGGGGCAACAATAACTGGCAGGTGGCTGGGAAGGATCTTCCCTCCGACGACATCGTTAAGGCGGTGTACGACTAAACCAAGGACGTCGTCGCCGCGATGGTTGCCCAAGAGACCCCCCCCATCATGGTCCAGCCTGGCAATGAGATTCTGGGCGGGATGCTGTGGCCGGACGGCCGCGTCGACTCGGACAGCCCCGAACAATGGGGCAAACTTGCGAAGCTCCTGGATGCCGGATTCCGAGCCGTTCACGATGCGCAAGGGAAGAATCGCATCCAGACGATGATCCACCTCGATCGCGGAGGAGACAACAAGAGGGCCGTCTGGTGGTTCGATCACATCAATGCAACCGGCGTGAAATACGACTTGATCGGACTCTCCTACTATCCGTTCTGGCACGGACACCTCGAAGACATGCGGCAGAACGTCAACGACCTCGCGAAGCGATACGGAAAGGACATCTACATCGTTGAGACCGGCTACCCCTGGGTAATTGAGAAAGGAAGCGGCGAACGCGTTTACAACGGACCGAAGCTCGAGGAGGGATTCCCGGCCACGGCTGAGGGCCAGGCCGGTTTCTTGAAGAGGGTGATCGAGATCGTTCGCGACATCCCGGGAGGGCACGGCAAGGGAATTCTCTACTGGGCGCCGACCTGGATCTCGCCAAAAGGCAAGCACGCACCCTATAACAACATGGCGGTATTCGACTACGACGGGAATGCGTTGCCTTCGGCCGCGGCTATTGGCGGCCGCGGGTGACGTTGCTCGATGATCGATAAGTCGAGAACCGAACCGGATGCCGCGCATCGTGTCGGCAGGAGATTGGGTAGTGGGTCAGTTTGGATGTGGCATCGCCTTCTAGGCGATGTGTGCCAGGAGCTTCCAGCTCCTGCTTCCGGCGGCTGGAAGCCGTCGACACACTCCGGCAAGATGCCGGAGCCACGAGAAAAATGCAAATTGAGCCACTACCGGAACTTGGACTTGACGAGTCTGGCCTTGATCAGGCAGAACAATGGAAGCGTGAGAAATCGAACCAAGGGCTCGACACTCGGTTTCCGCGATTCCTCAGTGCAATCCCGCCAGCGGAGCGGTGAGGAATTCGGGCGTCTAACTCACTCGACGGGGACCCGCCGATGACGCCGAGCGCGATTGCCGGTCTCTGTGTCTTTGGCGCGGTGACCGTCGGCTCGTTCGCGATCTCCGAGCGAGTCGTCTCCCGCAACGCTGACGCCACGCGGGTGACGGTCCTCTATTGGGAGAAGTGGACCGGGCCAGAGGGCGAGGAAATGCGCAAGGTCGTCGACGACTTCAACAAGTCGCAGGATAAGATCTTCGTCCGATATCTCTCCATCTCAGGCGTGGACACCAAGACATTGCTCGGCGCATCCGGAGGAAATCCTCCCGACATCGCGGGGGTTTGGCAAGAGAATGTCGGACCATTTGCCGACGCCGGCGCTCTCACCGACCTGACCCAGATGGCCGAGGTAGCCGGCCTGACTCCCGACTATTACATTCGCGGCTACTATGACCCGCTGACTTATCGCAGCGGTCTCTGGGCCCTTCCAAGCACTCCCGCTTCGATCGCTCTTCACGTCCGGCCAGACCTCGTTCCGCCCGAAAATGCAAGCCCGGAGACGTTTCCGAAAACGCTCGAGGATCTCGATGCCCTGACCTTCCGCATTTCGAAGACGAACCCGGACGGAAACCTGAAGCTCGCCGGCTTCCTTCCGTCGAATCCAGGCTGGTGGAACTGGGCGTGGCCGTACATTTTTGGCGGCCAGTTGGTCAACGGCGACAAGCTGACGATCGAAACCCCCGAGGCCTTGCGAGCGTTCCAGTGGGTGGCGAAGTATTCCAAACACTTTGGGTCGAGTGCGGTGACGAGCTTTCAGGGAGGCTTCGGTAACTTCGCCGGCCCCGGCGATCCCTTTATGTCAGGCAAAGTGTCGACTGAGATCAACGGCGTCTGGAAAGGCAAATATATCAAGGATTTCAGGCCGCAAACGCCCTGGTTTGCGGTTCCATTTCCCTACCCCGCGGATCGCCCCGACTTGGCGGACCATGCGATCCTTTCGCAAGACGTGCTCGCCATCCCGCGTGGCGCCAAGCATCCCAAGGAAGCATTCGAGTTCATCAGGTTCGTGCAGCGGCAGGACGTGATGGAAGGGCTCTGCTCTTCGCATGGGAAGAACTCGCCTCTCGCCAAAGTCAGCGAGCACTTTTTCGAGACCCATCCCAATAAGGCGATCCGGCTCTTCGACAAGTTAGCCCGATCGCCGAACGCGTTCTATCCCCCCGTCATGGGCCTCGTCAGGCAAATTCGGGACGAGATGGACGTCGTCTTTCAGAAGGTCAACACCGGACAAGATTCGCCCGCCCACGCCCTCCATGACGCTCAGACTCGACTCGACGGGCAGTGGGCGGTCTATAAGTCGCAGGTGCTTGGGCGGTGAGGCAACGCGACGCTCGCGTCGGAATCCTGTTCGCGACGCCTTGGATACTAGGCTTCGGCGTTTTCATGGCCTATCCGCTGGTGGCCTCGTTCCTCGCGTCCTTTACCAACTTCGCGATCCTGCGAAAACCTGAATTCGTCGGTGGAGCGAACTACGCGGAGTTGGCCCATGACGAGGTCTTCTACACAACTCTGAAGAACACGCTCACTTACGTGGCCGCGTCGGTTCCCCTCGCGACAGTGGTAGCTATCGGGCTGGCCATGCTTCTCAATCTGAAGGTCAAAGGCATGGCCCTCTACCGCACCGTTTTCTTCATGCCATCGCTGTTGCCCATGGTCGTCCTCGGAACACTGTTCCAGTGGGTTTTCAACGGCGACTACGGTCTCCTGAACAGTGCTCTCCGCGCGATCCACGTCACCCCTCCCGACTGGATGGGGAATCCAGCCTGGGCGAAATGGACGCTTGTCCTGATCGCGATGTGGGGATGCGGCCAGGCGATGGTGATCTACCTGGCCGGACTCCAAAACGTCCCCGTCGCTTTGTACGAAGCCGCCGAGCTGGACGGCGCCCGTTTTTGGGCAAAGACCAAATCGGTCACCCTCCCCATGATCTCCCCCGTGATCCTCTTCAACGTGATCATGGGGATCATCGGGTCCATGCAAATCTTCGCGGTGCCGTACGTGATGTTTGGTAGCAACGGTGCGCCCGCCCGTGCAACTTACTTCTTCACTCACTACCTGTTCGACAACGCCTTCAGTTACCAGCGCATGGGTTATGCGAGCGCGATGGGCTGGATCATGTTTGTGATCACGCTGATCCTCACTCTCGTCGCGATCAGGATTTCGGACCGGCACGTCCACTACGAGACATCGTGAATGGGGTGATGGAGCATTGGAGTGATGGAGTGATGGAGTATTGGAGTAACGGAGTTGTGGTGGCGGAAGTGGGCGCGACATGAACCTAGGTTTCCAGCACTCCAACACTCCGGCGCTCCACCGCTCCCGCCTCAAGGTCGTTCTGGCTCACATCGCGCTTGTCGCGCTCGCCGTCGTCTTCATCATTCCCTTCCTGTGGATGCTCAGCACGGCTCTGAAGCCGGACAACGAGGTCCTGGTCTCGCCGCCCCGCTGGATACCAACGCAGGTCCTTTGGAGCAACTTCCCAAAGACAATCACCCACGGGAGCGAGGAGCTTGGCTACTTGCCTTTCCTCGTCTATGCTCGCAACTCCCTGATCGTGACGCTACTCTGCGTCGCCGGAACGCTGGTTTCTAACTCGATCGTCGCTTATTCGTTCGCGCGCCTCAAATGGCCGGGACGAGACTTCTTCTTCGCCGCCACGCTCGCGACGATGATGGTTCCATTCCAGATCACGATGATCCCGACCTTCACGCTCTTTAAGTGGCTGGGCTGGATCGGCACTTACCGTCCCTTGTGGGTCCCCAGCTTCTTCGCAAGCGCTTTCTCGATCTTTCTGCTCCGGCAGTTCTTCCGGACGATTCCAATGGAGCTCAGCGAAGCCGCGAAGATCGACGGAGCGAGCGAATTCAAGATATTTCTCGACGTCGTCGTCCCCTTGTCGCGTCCGGTACTCGTCGTCGTCGGGCTCTTCGCCTTCATGGCGGCCTGGAACGACTTCCTCGGCCCCCTGATCTACCTTGTGGATCAAAACACGTTTACGCTCTCGCTCGGTCTACAGGCGTACCAGTCACAGCACGGCGGCACGCCGTTCAACCTGCTCATGGCGGCGTCCTTGATGGTCATCCTTCCGGTGGTTCTGATTTTCCTTGCCGCACAGAAGGTTTTCATCCAGGGGATCCAGACGAGCGGGTTTAAGTAGGCGCCGCGGATTGAACGTGGTAACGATCCTCACGGCCTCAGCTCCATCACCTGCGTCACCTCCGCTGAGGTACCGTCACAGCGATGCGAGAGAGCATGCAGATGGCGCTCGACGATGCCTCCCGAGCCCTTGACGAGTTTCGCCGCGCCCCCGACACCATCGGTGCCATGGCGGCGATCGTCCAAGCTATCTCGAGTACGTTCACGCGGCGCGGGCGTGTGCTAGCCTGCGGGAACGGGGGCAGCATGTGCGACGCCATGCACTTCGCGGAGGAATTCTCAGGCCGCTTCGATAAGGATCGAGAGCCCTACCCGGCCATAGCCCTCAGCGATCCCGCTCACCTCACGTGCGTTGCCAACGATTACGGCTTCGACCAGGTCTTTTCGCGCCAGGTGGAAGCACTGGGCCATGAAGGCGACGTATTACTGATCCTGAGCACGAGCGGCAATTCTCCGAACATCGTCAGGGCTGCGGAAGCAGGAAAGGCCCGCGGCATGAACGTGATCGGTTGCCTAGGGAAGGGCGGAGGGAAGGTCGGCCCCATGTGCGACATCGTGCTCCACGCGCCCGGAGACCGGTCCGACCGCATCCAAGAGCTTCATATGGTCGCTCTTCATGCGATTGTCCAGGCCGTCGAGCAGGAGATGAAGGCCTGACTTTAGAGGACAGGGAGCAGCGGGCAGGGAACAGCGAAACAGAGTCGCCCAGTTCCCGGCGCCCTGCTCCCGGCTCTCTGCGGCTTTGGTTGATAACCTGGCTCTTCGCGATCTTGCCGCTTCTCGGCTGGTGGACATACGGTCTCTTCGATCTCGACGAAGGGTTCTACGGAGCGGTCGTCGCCGAGATGAATCGGCGAGGCGAGTGGATCACGCCCTACTACAACGGTCATCCCTGGTTCGAGAAGCCGATCCTGCTTTACTGGCTTGCAAAGCCAAGCATGATGGCTTTTGGCGATTGGGTTGGGCCGCGCCTTCCGAGCATTCTCGCAACCCTTGCGACCTACGCGCTTCTCGCATGGTTCGCGAGACGCAGATGGGGAGGTCAAACCGCCCGATGGTGTCTTCTCGTCGCCGCCTCGTCGATCTTGATCGCCGGCGTCGGCCGGATGATGATGACCGACGCCCTTCTCGACCTATGCCTGGTCGGAGCTTTCGTTTTCTTCTGGGAATCGCTCGCCGGCGATTCTCGATGGCGACTCCTTAGCGCGCTCTTTCTCGGGCTGTCGGTGCTCGCCAAGGGCCCGGTCGGCATCCTTCTGTTCGTCCCGGTTCTTGCCTGGACCTACTGGCGGGAACCCGATCTGCGGCAGAGTTTCCGGGGTTGGTGGCTGTCAGGCTCGGCGATCCTGGCGGCCGTGGTTGCCGTCTGGTACGTACCGGCCTATCTCGTCAACGGCCAAGAATTCGTCCAAAAGTTCCTGATCGAGCAAAACCTGAACCGGTTCACGGGCGGCGATGCTGCCCACAGCCCGCCCTGGCTGGTCGGGCTTTGGATCTATCCCGCAGTCCTTTTGGTCTGCTTGGCCCCGTGGTCCTTCTACCTTTGGAAGGCCTGGCCCCGTAAATCGCCGGATCATCTGGATCGGTATCTCGCCGTTTGGGCCCTCGTTCCCTTCATCTTCTTCATGGCCAGCAAGGCGAAGCTGCCTCACTATGTTCTGCCTTGCGGCGTCCCCCTTGCCCTCTTGATCGGCCGCCACCTGGGGGCCAGAGCTGCGGAGGCCAACCGGTCAGGCATTTCACCGCTCAAAGAGCTGCGTTTCCCTCTTGCTGCCTGCTTGGTCGTCGCCTTGTTGCTCAACGGCGCCTTCCTGCTCTACTACAATTGGAGTCGGCTTTCGGGACATTCGGAGGTGCATCGGCTCGCATTCTTCGTCCGTGACCGCGTTCAGCCCAATGAAGACGTTGCCGTCTACCAGCTGCCTCGGAGGGATCACAACCTTGGGACCGGGAAGCCGCAAATCCAGGAAACGTCCCATCCCTCCGTCGTGATGTACTTGGATCGGACCGTCACCGAGCCCGACAACTTCACGGACCTGCTCGCCGATCCCAGGGCCGAATGGATCGTCACGAGGGCAGACCGGCTGACCGCCGCAGATTCGGCGGTGGCGCTTCGCGCCGGCCGGCAACTCGCCCAGGTCCCGACGCCCGTCAAACAGGACCTCTACCGCCTCTACTATCTAACCGCCGCTCCAAGCTCTCGGGAGCGCCGCTAAGAGCGGGGACACTAAAGATTTCCAGAGTGCCTCCGACAATCCACAGTGAGCAAAACCTAAAGTGGGTTGTCAAGGATGCAGCTTCAGAACTTCGAGTGTCAGATCGCAAAAGCCCAAATCGGGCGGTACGTCGCCGGCGACGCCTTGTCGGATGAGGCTCTCCAGCAGCTCGAGGCTCATGTAGCCGGCTGTACCGGCTGCCGCCAGAACCTCGCCGAGCGCCGAGCGGTGCTTCAGGCGATGTTGGCGCCGGCTCAGGAGGATTCGAAGCCGGACTCTAAACCTAAGGGCTTCGATCTCGCCGGCTTCGTGAAATCCCGCGTGAGCGCCAAGCAGCCTGTCGAGGCGGCCGTCCGGACCAACCCCAAGACGACGAATTTCACTAAACCGGCCCTGTATTCGCTGGCCCTTGGAGTAGTGCTGATCGGCATGAGCTACCTCAGCAAGAACCTTGGCCCGATGCTAGGACCGAAGGCTGCCGAAGCGGCTCCCAAGGTCCAGCCCGAATCGCCCAAGCCGGCGCCGGTCGTCTCAACCCCGCCCCCGAGCCATCCATCCGCCCCAGTCGGAAAGGCCGTCAGCGCCGTCGCCACGCAGTTGAAAACTAACGTGCCGCTGCCTGCGGCGGCCCCGAGGACTTCACATCCTGCGACGGCCGCGCAAATCCCGCACGGGCATCGCAGATCGGCCAACCGCATCCGAGTTTATGCACCTGAGAACTAAGCCATGAAGAAATCTCTGATCCTCGCCCTCGCCCTCGTTCCGATCCTTGCCCTCGGCCAGAAAGCCGGAGATAGTAAGACCGAGACTCCGACCCCTAAGCCGACCCTCGTCTCGGTCACGGCAAAGGCGACCGACGTCCGCGCGATCATCGCCGATCTGTTCACCCAGGCGAAACAGAACTACGTTTTGCAGCCCGGCATCCAGGCCGCCCTCTTCTTGTCGCTTGATAAAGTCGAGTTTGAAGAGGCGCTCAATATCATTTGCGCCCAGGCGAAGCTTCAGTTTCAGGTGCAGAACGGCATCTACTTCATTTCAAAGGGAGCCGTGGTCGCCCCCGCGATCCCGTCCAAGCAAGGCAAGCTGGATCAAGCCGTGCTTGCCCATCGACTGACCGTCAAGTTGTCAAAGGCGGAAATCCACAGCGCGCTGGCCACCCTTGGCAAGCAGACCGAGGTGACCATCGAAGTCGACAAGTCGGTACCGAATTACAAGCTCGACGCCGTCCTCAACCATACGACGCTCCGCTATGCTCTCGACAAGATTACGGCGGCGACCGGGTTGAAGTATCGCTTTACCGACCGGCTCTCCATCCAGGTCTACAAACCGGACGACGGAAACAAGGTCGAGATATCCGGCGGCTAGCCTCCGCGAATCTTTCGCTACCCACAAGACATACCGGGTCCTTAGGGTTCCCCGACTGGAACAATCTAGCCGCAAGGAAGAGTTCGATCGCAGCTTGCGATCTAGCCTCCCTTCAGGCTGGACGGATGAATCTTAGACAACGAACCCTGTTGTCAGTCGGGGCGACATTGACATGCTTGATTGCGGGCATGTACGTTCTGTCGTCGCAGATACTTGCTCTCCTCTTTGGCGCCGTCGTCGGCGCCGCCGTGCTCGCCGTCGTCGAGATTGCCGCTCTTTCCCGAGTGTCCCGCCTCCGAAGCCAAGTCGAGCATATGCGACTCGATGCCGAAGAGTCGTTGAGTATCTCCCTCCCCGGGAACGATGATTTATCCTGGCTGGCCAAACGGATCGGCGAAATGGTTCAAAGCCTTAGGGAAGGCAGACGGGAGCTGACCGAAAACAACGAACAGCTCGACTCGGCCAATCACAAGCTCGCGGCGACGAATCGCGCGCTCGCCAATGCCGTCGAAGGCATCGCTGAGGTCGACGACACGGACCGGATCGTTGACGTCAACTCGTCTTTTGCCAAGATGCATGGCTATGAGGACGAGCAACTGGCTGGCTTCCACTGGAAGACCATGGTGGCATCCGAGGACCACGAGAAGGTCGAGGAAGCGTTCCTTTCGATGATCGAGACCGGCAAGGGCAGGTGCGAGGTCAAAGGCCGCCGCCGTGACGGTTCCTTCTTTTACGAAGAACTCTCGATCATCTCCGCGCCCAACGTCGAGGGCAAGCTCGTGGCGAGTCACTGGTTCACCCGGGACATCACCGAGCGTAAGGAGCTCGAGGCCCGCATCAAACACCGAGCCTTTCACGACACCTTGACGGGGCTGCCAAACCGGGCCCTTTTTGTCGACAGCTTGCGGAGCGCATGCCAAAGGGCGCGCCGCCGCGGCGATGCTATCGCCGTGCTGTTCCTGGACCTCGACGACTTCAAATCGATCAACGACAGCATGGGGCATGAAGCCGGAGACCAGCTGCTGGCCGGTGTCGCCGAGCGAATACGCTCGTGCGTCCGCGATAACGACGTCGTCGCCCGCCTCGGCGGCGACGAGTTTACGGTCGTTTTGACCCAGGTTGAAAGCGCGGCTGACGCAGTCGATGTGGCAGAGCGAATCGCTCAGAGCCTGGAGACGCCAATCCAGGTCCTCACCGGCAAGGTCTTCGCCAGCACGAGCATCGGCATCGCTTTCTCCCGAAGCGAAGATCCCGATCCCGAGACGCTTCTCCACGAAGCCGACATGGCGATGTACAAGGCTAAGGATAAGACCAAGGTCTGTTACGAGCTCTTTAGCCCGGAGATGAACGCGATGCACGCCGAGCGTCGCGAGACGGCGGAGGATCTGCGAGAGGCAATCGCAAACGACCAACTGTCCCTGCATTACCAGCCGATGATCGACCTCGCGAGCGGCCAAGCCGTTGGCATCGAGGCATTCCTCCGCTGGCAAGACCCGAATCGCGGCGCCGTTCCTGCCGATCTCCTCGTATCCGTCGCCGACGAAGCCGGACTCATGGAGGCCGTTTGGGCCTGGTCGCTCAAACAGGCCTGTCGCCAGATTAAGGACTGGACCGTAGCTCTTCCGGACGACACCGAGTTGTCCGTCAGCATGAATCTGTCGCTGAAGGAGCTGATCCATCCGGACCTGTTGTCGACCGTGAAGCACGCCCTGCAGGACGCCGAGATTCCCGCCGATCGATTGCGTATCGAGGTTTCCGTAAAGGCTCTGGTGGAAGAAACGGATCGCGTGATCGAGAGCTTGCAAGGGCTGAAACAGCTGGGCGTGAGGTTGACCCTTGACGATTTCGGAACCGGGACCCGATTGATATCGAAGCTGGGCGACTATCCGTTCGATCGGGTCAAGATCGATTCCACCGTGACTTGGGCTCTAGAGAGCAATCCCGAGGCCCGCGCCCTCGCGCTGGCAATGGTCTTGATGGCCCAGTCCGCAGGTCTTGAAGTCGTTGGAGAGGGGATCGAGAATCTGTCCCAGCTCCGCAACCTCGTCGAACTCGGCTGCACGCTTGGCCAGGGCTACGTTTTTGGCCGGCCAATGCCCGCCTCCCTTCTGCATCCCAAGCTGGAGGAAGGGATCTTCATTCCTCGACTGCCGGATAAGATCGCAGCGGATTTGGCCGCCTGATCGCTCCGATCTTGTATAATTCCAAAAACCCCCCAACAGGTTTTTAGGCCGGTGCGTTTGCGCCTGCGTGAAAGTCTTGTGCTTTGGGGTTTCGCGGAGGTCGGGATGACGAAGTACATCTTTGTGACGGGTGGTGTGGTTTCTTCGATAGGAAAGGGCATCACCACCGCATCCCTCGGCCGGCTTCTCAGAAATCGCGGCTTTACCGTGGCCCCGATGAAGCTCGATCCTTACATCAACGTCGACGCCGGCACGATGAACCCGTACCAGCACGGCGAGGTGTTTGTCACCGAGGACGGCGCCGAAACCGACCTCGACCTCGGCCATTACGAGCGGTTCATGGATGTCAACTGTTCGGCAGGCAGCTCGATTACCACAGGCAAGATTTACTCTCAAGTCATCGCCGCCGAGCGCAGGGGCGACTACCTCGGCGCAACCGTTCAAGTGATTCCTCACGTCACCAACGCGATCAAGGACCGGATCGTCCGGCTAGCCAGAGAACAGGAAGCCGACGTCGTGATCGCCGAAATCGGTGGTACGGTCGGCGACATCGAATCGCTTCCATTCCTCGAGGCGATCCGTCAGATGCGAACTGATATCGGGCACGAGAACACCATGTACGTCCACGTGACCCTCGTCCCGACGGTCGGCCCCTGGGGCGAAGTTAAGACCAAGCCAACCCAGCACAGCGTTATGCAGCTTCGCGAAATCGGCATTGCGCCGGACGTACTGGTTTGCCGAACCGACGTTCCGCTGCCCGCCGAGGTGAAGGACAAGATCTCGCTCTTCTGCGGAGTGCCACCGCAAGCGGTCATCGAGTCGATGACCGTCGAGACGATCTACGAAGTGCCGCTAGTTTACGAAGACTGCGGCCTCGGCGACTTCGTCACCAACCGGCTGGGGATGGAAAGACGCCCCGGCAATCTCGAGCAGTGGCGCGAGATCGTTGAGACCCTCAAGGCGCCGGCGTATCACTGCACGATTGCGGCGGTCGGCAAGTACACGAGCAACGGCGATGCCTACAAATCGATTAACGAAGCCCTGATCCATGCCGGCATTCCGAACGACTGCCGGGTTGACGTTCGCTGGATCGAGAGCGACGCACTGGAAAACGGCGTTTCTCCGGTCGAGATGCTGGGTGGGTGCGACGGCCTCGTCGTCGCGCCCGGATTCGGCAACCGAGGAATCGAGGGAAAGATCCTGGCGATTCGCCATGCCCGGGAAACCGGGCTGCCCTTTCTCGGGATTTGCCTCGGACTCCAGATGGCCGTCATCGAGTTCGCAAGGAACGTATGCGGGCTTGAAGGCGCCAACTCGGAGGAGATGTTGGAAAGCCCGCCCTATCCGGTCATCCATCTCCTGCCCGAGCAGAAGAACGTTCATGACAAAGGTGCTACGATGCGGCTCGGGACCTATCCTTGCAACGTCGTCAACAAGTCGCTTGCACAGAGGCTTTACGACGGCTCGCGCATCGAAGAGCGGCACCGGCATCGCTACGAGGTCAACAACGACTTCCGCGAGCAGCTTCAGCAGCATGGGATGTCCATTTCCGGCGTCTCGCCGGATTACCGGCTAGTCGAGATGGTAGAGATCCCGTCCCACCCGTTCTTTATCGGCACCCAGGCCCATCCCGAGTTCAAGTCGAGGCCGAACCGGCCGCATCCCCTGTTTCAAGGTCTGGTTAAGGCAGCACTACAGAGACGGGGCAAAGCCCCAACTGAGCCGGCTATCGCTGAGCTCGCGTGAAGCTCGAAGACCTCGATTACGCCCTTCCGGAAGACCGGATCGCCCAAACACCTCTTGCCGATCGGTCGGATTCCAGGCTCCTTTGGCTGCACCGCGATAACGGGGCACTCGAGGATCGAAGGTTTCGAGACGCGGTCGACTTACTCGATCGGGGCGATCTGCTCATTCTCAACGACACTCGCGTCACCGCGCTGAGGCTTTTCGGCGAGAAGGCGACCGGAGGCAAAGTCGAGCTTCTGTTGCTCAGGGACCTCGGGAAGGGCGAATTCGAGGCTCTGGCGAAACCTGGCCGCCGGCTGCAGCCGGGAGCCCGGCTCTCGTTCGATGGAGGCTTGGAGGCCAAGATCGTCGGGAACCTCTCGGAGGGCAGGAAGCACGTCCGGTTCGAAGCCGTCAACGATCTGATCGAACGGCTTGGCGAGGCTGGGCGAGTTCCCCTGCCGCCTTACATCCACCGGCAGATTGACGATCCTGAGCGATATCAGACGGTTTACGCCGAGACCGGCGGAAGCGCCGCCGCCCCAACCGCCGGTTTGCACTTCACGTCTCAGTTGCTAGCTCAACTGAAAGCGAAGGGAGTGAGGATGGCAATGGTCACACTGGACGTGGGTCTCGACACGTTCCGCCCGATCACGGCGAGCGACCCGCTCGCACATCAAATTCACGGCGAGCGATGCAGCCTTCCCGAGGCAACGCGTCTCGCGATCGAAGGAGTTGAGGGACGCATTATCGCAGTCGGCACGACCGCGGTCAGAACCCTGGAATCGTTCGCAGTCGGCCGTCGGCGGGTGGAGACAGGGGCCAAAGAGACTCGACTCTTCATCACTCCCGGATATCGATTTCAAGTGGTCGATGGCATGTTCACCAACTTTCACCTGCCCCGCACCACGATGTTGCTGATGATCTCGGCGCTTGTCGGCCGCGACGCGGTGATGAACGCCTACGCTCACGCCCTGAACAGCGGATTTCGGTTCCTCAGCTTCGGCGACTCAATGCTGATCCTCTAAGGCCAACCCCAGTAGGCGGGCGACTCGCCCGCCTAAACTGCAGGCGACCCGGCCGCACTTTGGGCCCATTACCGTGACAGTCGCTTCGCGGCGTAAACGGAATGTGGGGCCGGCCTGCCCGGATGGGCGTCCATCCATAGAATCCGGTTCATCAACTCGGGATCGGCACGATCGAAGGCTGACAGGTCCAACTTCCGCGAGAGAGCCGCGCCCTCCCCGACCTTCGGGTTCTTTGCTTGCAAATCGATTTGCGCCGCGACCAGCGAGTACGGCGAGAAGTCCGCCTGGGTCGTGAAGCTGGCAAACATGGGTGTCGCGGCGGCGTCGTGGGCGTTTAGCGGTGGCAAGCCGAGGATGATCTCCATGGTCCGAAGCATCGAAGCCGTGCAGTACATCGTGCTGTCGACAACCCCGCGTCTCACGAAGGGGGACACCACCAATCCGACCGTTCGATGGCAGTCGACGTGGTCGGCGCCGTTCTGGGCGTCGTCCTCGATGACGAAGATCGCGGTGTCCTTCCAGAACTTGGACCGGCTAATCGCCTCGACCATCTTGCCAATGGCGAAGTCGTTAGAAGCTACCGAAGCGAACGGTGTGAAGCGGCCCGCCGTCAACCCGGACGTGTGGTCCTCGCCGAGCGACATCACCATGAATTGAGGCCAGGAGCCAGTTTTCTCAGCCTCGTGCATCTCGCCGATGAATGTGTCGACTAGATCGTAGTCGCGACCGGTCTTCTTTGACCAGGCTTCGCACGCATGCCCCTCCAAACCTTTGTCGCCCGTAAAAACCGGTGCGCTCGATGGGCTCGACTTGAATGAAGCGAACTCGCCGTAGCTGCGGTAGGACCTGCCGTGCTTGCGGCAGTCATCCCAAAGGTATCCGAACGGCGACGCCGTGAGGCGATCGTCCGCGTCGGGCTCTTTCCGGCCGCTGTAGCTGGTCTCCCAGGCTCGCTCCGTAAAGTCGGTGACATAGGCGGCATTGCACCATTGATGGCCGTCCTGCGAGACTTCGCCATCGCAGTAGAGGTTGTCCAGAGCTACCCAGCGTCTGGCCATCGCATGCGCATTCGGCGTGATCTTCTCGCCGTACATCGTGATGCTTGGATCGGCGTTGGTTCCAGCGAGATCCCCAAAGACCTGATCATAGGTCCGATTCTCGCGAATCACATAGACCACATGCTTGATGTTCTTGAGCGCGTCCCGTCCCTCGCGTTCTTGGGCAGCTGAAGCCTGATCGGCGCCCTCGCGCTTGGCATTGCCGACGACCAACTTCGTCCAGTCCCCCAATGCTCTGGCGTCCGGAAGATCGACTGCGGTCACTGAGCCGGATAGGCAGTCTCCGATGTATTCGTAGCTGAACTTCTGGTCGTAGCTCCGCATCTTCCGCGTGCCAAGCACATCCTTATTCTCTCGCGACGCGAGGCCCTTGCCGACTCCGACGTAAAGGCGCTTCCCGTCGACGGAGCAGCACAGCGCAGACGGGTACCAGCCCGTCGGGATAAAGCCGAGGCTCCGCGGATGGTCGGGGTCTTTCACGTCGACCACGGCCACACAGTTCGCATCGGCGTCGGCGACGTAGAGGGTCTTGCCGTCCGGGCTGAGCGCGAGGGCGTCTGGCGTGCAGCCGAGCAGACCGCGGGGATTGGGAGATGTAAAGACGGTGGCGGCCACTTTGCCTTGGCGGATGATCGTGACCGTGTCCGAACCTCCGTTCGAGATATAGAGCGTGCCGTCCTTGCCGAAGACGAGATCGTTTGGATGACTCCCGACCTTCACCGTCGATTGGACCTTTAGATCGGAGGGCGAGAGCAAAGTGACGGTTCCCGCGCCCCATTCGCCGACGGCCAATTGAGTTCGGTCCGGCGAGAGTGCTAGGGCGTAAGGCCGGTAACCGACTACCTGATCCGACAGCCTCAATCCGGAAGCCGGGTCGACCTTCTCGACCTTGTCGTGGTTCATGTCCACGGCGGCGATCGTGCCGTCTGGCAACTTGAGAGTCCCGGCGTACCAGGAGCCTTTGGCGGCCGATCCCAGAGGTTTCGACTCGCCGCTTGCGAGATCGATCGAAGCCAAACCAAGGTCTGCCGCCGCCACCACCACGCGGCCCGATCCGACCTCGGTGAGTCCAGCGGAACACTTGGACATGGATTTGGTCTGGGCCGAATCCGAGGCAAGGTCGAGCGTCGTCAGCCCATGATTGTGAAAGCCGCCGGTCAACACAAGCAGCTTCTGGCCATCCGCCGACAAGCTCATCTTGAGCGGCATGTCGCCGGCGAGCGCGAGCGAGCGCCCAACCGGACTGATCCTCATTCCGCTCGGCAGAAAGCTCGCCCCGGCCGGCGTTTTCGCATTCGGCCAAACGTGGGATTCCCGAACGAAAGCAACGGTAGCGAAGGAGAAGGCGGCAACTCCAGCGACGACTGCGACAAAGACTCTCGAAGTCATAACTGGATCATATCTCTTTGTTAGGGGCCGCGCGTTCCGACAGCTTGCGATGAACGCGCCAACCCTAAGAGAAGCTTAACAACCCGAAAGTATTCTCCGGCCGGAGTTCAATGAGAGTTACCGCCCTATCCGGCTCTGATCGGATGGGCGGTCTTTTTTTGCTTAGGCGCGGCCTAATCGCCTCTCCGGCCGATCTTGAGGATCCCCGCGAGATTCGAGTAGTCGTCGGTCCAAAGAGGGAGGCTCGTATCCCCTTCCAAGATTTCCCAAGCGGGATTTCGGCGCTTGAGCTCGCCGAAGTCGGCTTCGTTGCGGGCCATAACCACCCAATTCGACGGATATTTCCCCTTTACAGGGTCTGCCTCAGGATCTTCTTCGACCCAAGCATGAAGACCCAGAGCGGCGGCTTCATTGCCGAGGACCGGACGCAAATCGAGGTAGCGGTTGGAAATGTGAAAAGCGATCACACCGCCCGGTACAAGCTTCGAGAGGTACATCTCGGTAGCTTCACGAGTAAGGAGGTGCATCGGGATCGAATCGGAGCTGAAAGCGTCGAGAACGATGAGATCGTAGCTTGAGGGTGGTGCCTTCACAAGTTCGAGGCGCGCATCTCCAACCTTGATTTCTAGCTTGGCCTTGCAGTTGGAGACGAACTGGAAATAGTTCGGATTCGTGGCCAATGCCACCACATCGGGGTCGATCTCGTAATAGGTGAAGTTCTGCCCCGGCTTGCCATAGGCGGCCAACGATCCGATTCCGAGTCCGACCAAGGCGACGTTGCGGCGGCTCGGCCCGAGAACGCCAAAGACCTGCCCGATCGGTCCGCTCGGATGGTAGTAGGTCAACGGAGTGCCCGCTTCAGAGCCGAAGTTCTCCTTGCCGTGAACCGTATTTCCGTGGATCAAGCCACGGAACAAGCCGTACTCGTTGACATACTTCTCGACCCGGTGAACTCCAAAGAAGCTGCGTTTCGCCTCGATGATCTGGCCGGCCGAGGCTACTTGCAGGACTGAGCTGGTTAAGAACAGCACCATCAACGAAAGCGCGAACCGAAGCGGCCGGTCGACAGCGACAAACACGAAAACGAGCGGGATGCCAATGGTGATCAGCGACCGCATCGAAGCGGGGTCCTGATAGATTGCCTTTCCGATGAGGGCGAGAGCCGAAAAGATGATCACCAGGAAGGCGGGATAGATCCAGTCCGTGTTCGGCTGTTTCCAAAGCTCCATGAGCCCACGGTTCCATCGGCGCGTGGCCTCGGGAGTTGGGCGGAATACGCAGGCCGCCGCCAGGACCAGCGGATATTCGAAGTAAGAGTTGAAGACCGTCGGCGCGATCAAGGCATTGAACAGGCCGCCTAAAACGCCTCCAAGAGACACGTAGAAGAAGAACTCCGTGAGATGCTCCGGTTCCGGTCGATCGTCGGCCAGCCGGGAATGGCACATCAGGGCGGCGACCAAGAACACCAAGAGGTGCAAGGTCATCAACGGGATGATCAGTTCGCGCTCGCTCGATTCAAGAATCAGGGCGAAGGCCAACGGGATCGCAATGAGGGGGAGTATCCGTCCTAACAGGGCTGTCGCAATCACTCGCCGTCGCGCGAAAGCGACGATGAATGTCACAAGGTAGAGGGCCAGTGGCACGACCCAGAGAAGTGGAATCGGCGCGATGTTCGACGTGAGGTAAGTCGTGACACCCAAGAGCAGGCTGCTGGGGCAGAAGGCCAGGCCAATCCATAGCAGCCGGCGCTTCCACGAAAGCGGTCTGGTCTGGTGAGCCGGTGAGCCCGGTGGGTCGTCTGCCGTGGGCGGCATCGTGGGAGGAGCTTCGTGGATCGGCTCGTCTTTGCCTCGGCCGATCCAGAGAGTCAGTGCGCACACCGCCATCAGCGCGGTCATCGCGTAATACCCGTAAGTCCAGAGGTGCGCCTGTTCGGACAAACGGAAGCGTGGTTCGATCAGGAACGGGTATGCGAGGAGGGCTAACAGACTGCCCAGGTTGCTCGCGCTGTAAAGGAAATAGGGATCGCGTGCGTGGGGATCGCTCGTCGACGCGAACCAGCGCTGCAAGAGCGGAGCGCCTGCCGATACCACCAAAAACGGTGCGCCGACCGAGATCGTGAGGATCAGGAGGACGAGCGGAGCCGGGTTGCCGTGTCCTGCCTGAACCCCGGCCGGTAATGCAAACGGTAGGAACAAAAGGGGAAGAAGCAACACCGCAATGTGCGTCATGGCTTGAATCCGCGGCCCGAGATACTTGGTTGCCACGTGCGCGTACCCGTATCCCGCCAAAAGGGCCGCTTGGAAGAAGAGAAGGCTCATGTTCCAAACCCCCGGCGAGCCGCCGAAGCGGGGAAGGATCATTTTCGCGATCATCGGCTCGATGAGGAAAAGCAGCAGCGAGCTCAGGAAGAGGGTGATCGTGAAGAGAATGCGCACCGGCAATCAATCTAGCATGAATCACGCCGCTCTAAACCCGCCAAGTAGGTGCCGGAACAGGCCCTTGCCTTCCGCAGTCATGATCGGCATGAAGACAATAAAGTTGGTCTTGGCACTTTCGATCCCGGCCGCGGCTTCGCTTGCTGGCGCTCAGACCGTCGTGATCGACGGGAAGAACGTGGTATTCGACGCGCCCCCCCGCTACGTTAACCACCTCCTGATGGTTCCCGCACGCAACGTCTTTGACACCATGGGCGTCGACATGCGCTGGAAAATGGAACGGAACGTTATTGAGGGTATCAAGGGTGGCAACAAGGTCGAGATTTGGGTTGGTAGCAAAGAGGCCCGCCTAAATGACAACCGGCGCGATCTTGACGAGGCGCCCTACGAATCGCGCGGTCGAACGTATGTTCCGCTGAAGTTCCTGGCCGACAGCTTCGGCTACATGATCTCGATGGAAGGCGGCGACTACGTCTTGCAGAAGATCAAACCGTAATAGGATCCAGTCCCAACCAGCCGGCGGCGTCCGCGAAATCGTCGAACGTACGCATGCCGGGCGGTAGGTTGGCAAGGATTTCCTCGCCGTAGCGCTTGGTCCGCAATCGAGGGTCGAGCAAGGCGATAATCCCACGATCTTCAGACCTGCGGATCAAGCGGCCGGCTCCCTGCCGCATCAGCATCTTCGCCTGGGGCAGTGTGTGGCCATGGAACGGATCAAGGCCTTGCGTTTGCATCCAGGCCATCCGTGCGATCTGAGGCGGATCGATCGGAACCTCGAACGGCACGCGGACAAGCGCGACGCAGGATAAGGTCTCTCCAGGAGCGTCGAACCCGGTCCAGAAGGAGCGAAGGGCGAACAACGAAGAGTGCACGTTGTGCACGAATCGTTCCCCAATCGAGCCTGCACCCGATCGGAATTGCATGTAGATAGGCAGCTCGGGCGGGAGCATCATGTGGTTCATCACGCCCTCCATCTCCTTCCTGCTGTGGAAGAGCGCGAGAGTCCGCCCACCGAGGGTTCCAATGATCTCGGTGAGTTCGCGAGCCAAGCACTGGTAATACTCGTCTTCATAGCCCTCTTTGCGGGCCGCGCTCGGATCGGGAATCGCGTCCAATTTCGGCAGATAGATCGCGGCTTGGCTGGTGAAGTCAAAAGGCGATGGAAGGATCTCCTCGAATTCCGGTTGAGCTCCGGTCGTGCGACGGAAGAAATCGAAGTCGCCGTCGAGGGCGAGCGTCGCCGACATGCAAGCGTATGGCGTCCGGCTCCAGATCAGCTCCGTCAGCGGCTCGGCGAGGCCGATTAGATCGGACCGAAGCATCGCCCCGTAGTCCCCTTCGCCTGCTCGCCGGGGCTCACTTTGCTCTGCCTCGGAATAGAGAGCACCGCGCCGCGGGCTTCTGGCTTGCCTCAAGCTGACGTAGCTGACGGCGACTCCCTCGGGCATGAAGAGGAGGTAGCAGCCCGCGCCGTACTCCCGGATAAAGCTGCAGTAGTTGCGCACGCTCTCGGCGACCGGGCCGAGAACCTGGCCCTTGTCCTTCCACCCCTCGATCAGGTTTTGTACCTGTTTCGTGTAGTCGATGCAGGCATTGCTGACCTCCTCGGCGATGCGCTGAGCTCCGAATAGCCCGTCGCTTGTTTTGGCCGCCTGCACGTTGGGATGGTCCATGACTTCCGCCGGCGACGCCTTCAAAATGCCTGGCTGGCCAAGGCGTAGGGAATACGCGACGACCGCCTTTTGGCACCGCTCGATTTCGTGTCGGAAGCCTTCGCAGGTCTTCGCCCAGACCATCATGTCGCCCGCCATCTCGGCTGTCGAAGCGAGCGTTTTTTCCATCCGGCCGGCGACTCCCAGCAGGGCGGCCAGCTTGGGCTGCGAAAGCTCGAATTCAAGCCCGTTGACGGCAGCCTGAGCGAAGTCGTGGGCTTCGTCGAGGATTAGGAAGTCGAAGGCGCCGAGCATCCCCTCGTTTTCGTCGCTGTTCCTGGCAAGGAGCGCATCCTGGATCACCACGCTGTGGTTGGTGATAACGATCTCGGCCTGCTCGGCAAGTCGCCGGGCTTTGTAATAAAAGCATTGGTTGAAGTTGGGACAAAGGCGCGCCGGGCAAACGGGAGGCGCGTTAATGCTCGGCCAAAGACGTGCCGCATCGCGCGTCTTTACGAGTTGTCGGAGCTCGGTCTCGATCCCGAGTTGGGCTTTCGGGACGAAGTCCCGCATGAGCTCGGGCGCTTGCTCCTGGATCGCCGTTAGGCAGGCATACCTCTGACGGCCGATGAGGAACTGAACCTTGGGGACGTTGGGCGTTGGGCGTTGGGCGTTGGGCGTTGAGGCGCGGGAATCATGACGACCGCGATCATCTGCCCCCTGCCCCCTGCTCCCTGTTCCCTGAAACAGACTTAGGGCGAGCGGGAGGTCTTGCCTCCAATACTGCTCGGCGAGAACGTTGGTGTAGGTCGCAATGACCGTCCGCTTGCCGTCGACGATTGCGTGAGCGATCGCGGGGATAAGGGCCGCGAGCGACTTGCCGAGGCCGGTCGGAGCTTCGAATGCGCCGGTGCTGCCCCCCTCGATCATGTCGGAAAGCAGCAGGGCCAGTTGCTTCTGATCCTCTCGAAGGCTGAATCCCGGCCGCTCCGCCAGCTGCCGAAATGCTCCCTCGATCAGCTCGGCGGCGGTAGACATGCGGCTACATTATAGCTTGAGGGGCGAGTGCGTGAGTCGGTGAGTCGGTGAGTCGGCGAGTAGGTGATGGCTGATTGCTTAATTGCCTAGCCACTCTGGCTGCGAGCGTGAAGCGGTTCGTATCCACTCCAACACTCCATCACTCCCTCACCGACTCACGTCGTCAGCCATCAGAAATGCGACGGCGATTCCCAGGCACTGATCTGCCAGTTGTCGATTGCGTCCGGCTCAGGAACCCAGGAAGGCAAAGTAAAGAACATGTCGCGCGCGAGGCCGACGACGTAGGGCTCGTACATCGCTCGGCGCTCCTTGAATTTCTCGCTACATCCCGGGCGGAGGGGAATGCCGACGCGCCGAAGCTCGCTGGTTAGCATCTCCCAATCTCTTTCCGAAAGGCGGTCGTAATACTTTTCATCAGGCGGCGTGCGGTTGATGTAGGCCAGATCGACGATCACGTGCCGGGCCATGGCGAAGGTCGCCTTGGCCTGGAAGTAGAGAGGCTTGGCCCAAGGTTTCTCCGAATCGTTCTCGAATCCCAGGCTGATCAACGTGCAGGCATCCATGATGCAGGTCAGGGAAAGGATCCAAGACTGATCGTCGTGCTGGGACCGGTAGTATGCGAGGATCGGATAAGAGAGATAAGCCTCGAGCTGCTGGGCAGACCAGTGTTCCCACTCTTTGAGGAGGACGACGAGGGCCTCCATCGTCCCCGCCTCTCCGTGGCGCTTGAGAAGCTCGCCCGCCGACGGATTCGAGCCCGCTTTGGAGTCGAGGAGGGTAATCAGCATTTCTCGCCGCGAAAACGAGTTGTAGAGAACCGGGACGTAACTGATGACGACCGCGAGATAGCCGAATCCGGTGCCGGCTTCGAACACGGCGAGGAAATGACCCCAAGGATGGGGGGGAACGATGTCTCCGTAACCGAGCGTGAAGAAGGTGACGCCCGAGAAGTACATGTATTCCATCAGGTCGTGGCCATGGAGGGTTTCGCCGCCGTAATGGATGAGGCCGAAGCTGATGATGAGAAACGCCGCCCACGTCGCCATTAGAAACAGCAGGGAGAGTGGTCCGAAGGAGACCAGAATCGCCTGACGAAGTCCCCCCTTCGTTTTGCGGACGAGGGACGTCCAGAGCCACCACGCGCTGTTGTAGAAAACGGAGCTGAAGCTGAACCTGCGTTGTACGGTCTTGCTGAGCACGATCGTCTCGAACGTGTCCCAAAGGACAAGCGCGAGGAGAACGAACCCGACAACGATCGCGACGACTTCCATAAGGCGGAACTGCTTGCTAGTCTACGGTTATCGCAGGCAATCCGGCTCTGACTTCGCCGATCTTCGGATAGCCCGGGATTTCGTGAGCGCAGAACAGTGCGAGGCCGCCGCTGGTTTGAGGATCGAGGATAACGTCACGGAGCCAGGCCGGTACCGAGCGGCCGAAGGTCAGCCCGTCTCCAATGAACGCCTCGTTGTTCTTGGCCCCGCCCGTGGTATTCCCCGCCTCTGCCAATCGCTGGATTCCCGGCAAGAGTGGAAGGGCCGACGAGTCGATCGTGATCGAAACTTCCGAAGCGCGGGCCACATTGTAGAGATGGCCGGCGAGGCCGAACCCAGTGATGTCGGTAGCGCATCGCACGGCATGTGCGAGGCCTAGTTCAGCCGCTTCGCGGTTAAGCGTCGACATCGTCGCAATCCCGGTAGCGAGCTCTTCGGACGTGCTCTGGTCCCACTTCGCCGCCGTCGTTAGAATCCCGGTCCCGAGCGGCTTGCTAAGGTAGATCCGGTCGCCGGGGCGAGCCGCCGTGTTGGCGAACATCTTGTTTGGATCGACAAGCCCGGTAACTGCCATTCCGAATTTCGGCTCGTCGTCCTCCACGCTGTGACCGCCGACTACCGCCGCGCCCGACTCGACCGTCTTTTCGTAAGCCCCTCGAAGCACCTTTGCCCAAACCTCCGGAGGTGCGATCTTTGGATCAAAACAAGCAATGTTAAGGACGGTGAGGGGCTTGCCGCCCATTGCGTAAACGTCGCTCAATGCGTTTGCGGCCGCAATTTGACCGTACGAGTAGGGGTCGTCGACGATCGGCGTAAAGAAGTCTACGGTCTGAACTAGGGCCATATCCGGAGACAGCCTGTACACTCCCGCGTCGTCGCGTGTTTCCAGACCGACGAGCAGGTTGGGGTCCGTTGAGATCGGAATATGGCGGAGCACGTCCGCCAGCTGGGCGGGGCCCAGCTTCGACGCTCAACCGGCGCAGTGTACGAGGTGCGTTAAACGCATGTGAGATTGTAGACTCAGAGGACTCGGCCAAGCGCGCCCAGCAAAACCCTTGCCATGATCAACGACGCCTCGGCCGATCCAGATTCCCGCCCGGAGGTCCCACCGGTCTACCCAAAAGAGAGCCGCAACTACACCGGCTGGTTTTCGATTTCGGCGACTCTGTCGTTCTTGCTTCTCTTGGCCATGCTCGGCTACTTTTCGCCGCAGCGGGAAGGAGCGGTCCTGAAGAGCCATGCCGAGACCACTCTAAAGAGCGAAGTGGAACTGGGTGTGGCGGCAAAGATCGCCGATAACGCGGATCTCAGCTCTGTGGAAGTCAAGTTAAGGGCGCTCGCCCACAAGGATCCGGAAGCCGCCGTGATCGACGCCGTGATCCTAACCGAACAAAAGAAGTCCGTCGATTCAGTGGATCTCGACTCCATTAATAGGTCGAAGAAGCCAGCGGACTCAGTCGTCTTCCAAATCTATTCGAATTCATCGCTGAGTCCGCAAAAGGCGACGGCGCTTGCGGCATCCCTGCCAAAGGGCCGGTTCGTGTACGAACTGGCGGCAGTGCATGCCTTGGAAAAGGCGGGTGTTCGCGATGCGCGCTCGCGACTCACCGGCGGCACGGGCCGGTCTCGCCTCGTGGTTGCCGGGCTCCTTCTTATCTTGGGTCTCGGCGCAGGGACGATGCTGCTCTTCGGGTATGCGATCGCTCGGGCCGCCGGTGTGCTCGAGCCACTCGGTTTCGCGTTAGGCTATCTCTCGATTCCGGACGCCGATCGGGTGGCGATTCGGTGTGGTCAGTTCTTTCTGGCCTACGTCTCGATTCAGCTTGTCGCATCATTCGGCGCGCGTTGGTTGCCTAAGAGCATTGCCGAGATTGTGATTTATGCCCTGATCATCGGGGCATTCGTTTTCATTTCCCGCAAACCGGTCGGGAACAAGAAACTTGGATTTCGAGAACTCGGCCTGCGGAGCGAAAAGCTTGGAAACCATATCTTGTGGGGACTAGCCGCGGCGGTCGCGAACGTCCCGATCGTGCTCGTGGTTTCGTTGATTAGCATGGCCATCTTCAAGGGCCTGCCGGTGCCCGAGCATCCGGTGACGTTCGAGCTTCAAGACACGACTTCGAAGCTGATGATCTTCAAAATCGCGTTTTCGGCATGCGTTGCGGCGCCGATCATCGAGGAGCTCCTGTTTAGAGGGACCTTCTTCCCGGCCCTGGCCGTCGTTTTGCGCAGCCCCGTTCTCGCCGGAATTGTCACCAGTCTGGCCTTTGGCCTCATCCATCCGACCGGGATTCCGGCCGTGCTGCCCCTCGCTTGCATTGGAGGAATGAGCTGCTTTCTCGCCTATCAGACCAGGTCGCTCGTGCCCTCGATGGTGATGCATGCCTTTCATAACGGCGTCACCTTGCTCGTCAGCCTGCTGATCTTGCGCTGAGCCGGAGCCCTCATACTTCGTAGAGGTCAGTGAGGTTTCGACAAATCCGCCATGCCCCTTCCAACCGCTGCCCGCGATTATCTCGTCAAAGCCCTCGATGGATCACCGGTCGTGCTCGCCGCACTTATCGGGGATCGATCCGACGACGATCCACTTTGGGACAGCCGGCCCGATCCCGAGCGATTCACTTTGCGCGAAGCTTTGGCGCACCTCGCCGACTGGGAACCTATATGGCTCGAACGGATGCAGAAGATCGAGACCGGCGTCCATCCATTTCTGCCGAGCGTCGACGAGGGCGCCCTCGCCATTGAGAACAATTACTCGGCGAGTTCCCCCAGGGCGAGCCTTGCAAGACTGTCCGAGGGTCGGGCCACAGTGGTCGAGCATCTGAAGGCAGTTCCCGACGAAGCCTGGGACCTTACCGGCGACCGCGAGTTCGTCGGAGTCCTAACCCTCCAGCAGCTGGCGTACTACATCCTCGCCCACGACGGCTACCATCTCCGTCAAGCGGCCGAATGGATTACAAATTGATGTGGCGTCCACCTCCAGGTGGGCAGATCCCATAGCCTCACCTTTCAGGTGGGCAAACTCGCCGGCTTACGCTAGCCTGTCAACTCCGACGTAGGGTCTAAGAACTTCGGGCAGCAGGATGCTGCCGTCTGGCTGCTGGAACGTCTCCAGGATCGATGCGAACAGCCTGGGTGTGGCAAGGCCAGAACCATTGAGCGTGTGCACGAACTCCGGCTTCTCCCCTTGGCCCCGGCGGAAACGGATGTTCGCGCGGCGCGCCTGATAGTCGGTGAAGTTGGAACAACTCGATATCTCCAGGTACTTGTCAACGCCCGGGGACCAGACTTCAAGGTCATAGCACTTGGCGTTGGAGAAGCTCATGTCGCCGCCGCACAGAACGACGACTCGGTAGTGAAGACCCAAAGCCTGCAAGACGCTCTCCGCGTCGACCGTCAGAGCCTCGAGCTCGTCGTAGCTCTCTTCCGGTCTCGTCAGCTTCACCAACTCGACCTTGTCGAATTGATGCATCCGCAGAACGCCGCGCGTGTCTTTGCCGGCCGCGCCCGCTTCCTTGCGAAAGCAGCCGCTGTACGCCGCCATCTTGATCGTAATCATTTCGTTGTCGAGAATCTCGTCTCGGTAAATGTTGGTGACCGGGACCTCCGCCGTTGGGATCAGATAGAGGTCGTCGTCGGCCTTATACAGGTCTTCCTCAAACTTTGGAAGCTGGCCTGTCCCGATGAGGCTCGCGGAATTGACCAAGTACGGCGGATAGACCTCGCGGTAGCCGTTGCGCAAAGTCTGATGGTCGATCATCCAGGTGAACAGGGAGCGCTGAAGTCGGGCCCCGAGACCGGTATAGAGGGCAAAGCCCGAACCGGAAATCTTCGCTCCACGCGTGGGATCGAGCAGATTGAGCCTGGCTGCCACGTCCCAGTGGGCCTGGGGTTGCTCGGCAAATTTCGGCTGCTCTCCCCAAATGCGGACGACGACATTATCTTCCGCGGTCAATCCACTGGGCACCGACTCGTGCGGAATGTTGGGAAAGCCCAACTCCAGTTCGTGGAGTCGTGACTCCATCTCCTTGCTTTGAGGAGTCCCAGCCGCGATCGAGTCCTTGATTTCCTTGGTTTGGGCCTTGGCCGCTTCGGCTTCGTCCCGCTTGCCTTGACCCATCAGCATGCCGATCGACTTGCTGATCTGGTTCATCCGGGCTTCTTTCGCTTGAAGATCGACCTCGAGAGCCCGCCAAGCCGAGTCGGTCTTGATCCACTCGTCGACAGCGGCATCGATGTCGATGCCTTTGCGCTTCGCCCCCGCCTTCACGGTTTGCGGTTCGCGTCGGATCAAGTTTCGGTCCAACATGGGTTGAAGGGTTGTACCCGGCCCGATGCGGCGGCCACCCGTTTTGTCATCCCGAGCCCGCGAGGAATTTCAGCTGGCGACGGCTCTCGGCGAGCGAGGAATCCCGCCGCCTAGCCCCATGTGGGAAAGGTAAATGTCCGCGCGCGTCATAATCGCTGCGTGAAGGTCTACATTTCCGCCGATATCGAGGGCGCGACCGGCGTCGTTTCCTGGCATCAGTGCGGCACCCAAAGCAGCGACCATTACGACTGGCCGTTTGCACGCCGTATGATGACCCACGACGTCAATGCGGCGATCCGGGGGGCAAGAGCCGCTGGAGCCACGGAGATCGTGATCAAGGATTCCCATAACAACAGCAAGAATCTCCTGATCGACCAGCTCGAGGAGGGCGTGCAGCTGATCAGCGGCCATGGCTCGGGAATCCATGGCATGATGGAAGGCATCGACGCGAGCTTCGACTGCGCCCTCCTCGTCGGTTATCACGCGATGGCGGGAACCACGGCCGGGATCATGGAGCACACCTATACAGGCGGCGTCCATCACCTTTGGATCAACGACAAGCCGTCGGGCGAGATCGCGATGTCGACCGGCATGGCCGGATTCTTCAACGTTCCCGTCGTGATGATCAGCAGCGACAAGGCGGGATGCGACGAGGCCGCCGCCCTCATTTCGGGCGTCGCAACGGCTCCCGTTAAATATGGCCTGGGGCGCTACATGGGACGGGTCTTGCATCCAAGCGAGACGGGACCGCTCATCGAAGCAGCCGCGAAGAGTGGAGTTGGCGCGGCGAAGTCGATCAAGCCAGGGAAGGCTGCCGAACCCAGCACGTACCGGATCGAATTCAACCGGTCCGAGGAAGCGGATTTTGCCGTCAAGCATCCCGCGGCGAAGCGCCTGGATGCCTATACGATCGAAGTCGCAGGGGCAACATACGAACTCGCCCACCAGCTTGCGACCAACATCATCGCCTTCTCGGGCAATGGCATACGCTCGCAGAACTAGTATCGGGTCATCGACAACTATGGGGCAGGCAACGCATCGATGAAATCCGGTTCCGCGAGCCACCGTGGATCCAGCACGGTGGATATCCTCTTCCGTGCGAGCCTCATCCTGAAGGGTCTCGACGCTTTGTTAGAGGCCTTGGGCGGCATCCTGCTGTTGATGCCGTTTGAACTCGACCGCACGATCTCGTTCCTGCTTCAGCACGAGCTCTACGCGGAAGTGCGGCACCCAACGACGGCTCACATCGAGCATGCAGCCGCCGTCGCTCTGCAGAACGCCACGCTTGTTGGCGCGATCTACTTGATCATTCACGGCCTCGCCAAGGTCATCTTGATCGCGGCTGTGTTCAAAGAGAAGAAGTGGGGCTTCGTCGGGCTTGTCGGTGTTCTTTCCGTATTCGCCCTGGTGGAGCTTTTTCGATTTGCGACGACCCACTCCGTCCTCGTGCTTGCTCTCGCGCTCTTCGATGCCTTCATCGTGTATCTGATCGCGAAGGAGTATCGAATCCGGTATCCGGGACGCCCCCGGGCGACCGGCTGACCGTCAGCGCTTCGCCGTCCGCGAGAAAAAGCAGTCGGCCAAATACGCGGCGACGACAAGCAGGATGACGGTGACGAAACCGTTAAGCGGCTTGGTAGCCGATTGCAGCAGGGTGGTGAGATCGATCGACATTAGGTTCTCCTTGTGGCCCGTGGCCTTTGAGCGAATGATCGACCCGATGCGGCTCCCATGCCATCGGTCTATGGTCTCGATTCGGCGTTCACGAGGTCTGAGAAACCTGGGACCATCTCCCGCGGGGCAACCAGCAACAAGCCCAAGCGAACCTGGGCTACAACGGGGTGACCGGCAAGACGCGGCCCGAGGGCCTCAGTGACTCGCTCCTAAACCGAGGCCGGCGCTAACCCAAAGGTGAGTACGTTTTCTCCCTGGATGACCGTAGGCGGTGACGTGACCAGGTGTGGCAGATTCGCGCGCAGATAGTCCGCCGCGATCCGGTTCGACTCGTCCGTCCCCTGTTTGTCGCGACAGGTCGTCACCGAGAGAGCCCCATTGTACGTGCGTACCAGCTGATAGGTCTCAAAGCCGTCGACCCCCTTCAACAAGCCTCTGACGTCGTCTGCCCGAGAAGCAAGAGTATCGGCCAGCGCCGGCGCTCCCTCGTAGATTCGAACGACTGTATACATCTGTTTCTCCTCCTTCGTTCCTGCATGCACACGCATGCTTGCCTCCATTGTCTCTCGTTTTCGGAGAAACTAACCGGCAATTTTTCCTGTGGTCTTTAGGCCCCCGGTCTGGCGGAATCGTTCCCTCGCGAACCGGACGAAAGCCGGTCGGCAATGAATCTTGACTTTCCTGTACACATTCAGTTCAAAATAAGGACGTCCCACATGCTTGAAATCAAGAACCTTCACGCCAGGATCGAAGACAACGAGATTCTCCGTGGCATCAACCTTTCGATCGGCGCCGGAGAGGTCCACGCCATCATGGGGCCGAACGGCTCGGGAAAATCGACCCTCGCCTCGATCATCGCTGGCAAGGACGACTACGAGATCACCGCGGGTTCCATTGAGCTAAATGGCAAGGATCTGCTTGAGCTTGATCCCGAGGAGAGAGCCGGCGAAGGCGTCTTCCTTGCCTTCCAGTATCCCGTCGAGATTCCCGGCGTCTCGAACACCTATTTTCTCCGTGCTGCGCTCAATGCCGTTCGCAAGTATCGCGGCGAAAAGGAAATGGGTCCAGCCGAGTTCATGAAGCACATGAAGGCGAAGATGACCCTTCTCGATCTCGATCCCTCACTGATGAGCCGCAGCGTGAACGAGGGTTTCTCGGGGGGAGAGAAGAAGCGAAACGAGATATTCCAGATGGCCGTCCTGGAGCCCAAGCTGGCCGTCCTCGATGAGACCGATTCCGGCCTCGACATCGACGCCCTGCGGATCGTCGCAAATGGGGTCAACGGCCTTCGTTCGCCTGATCGCGGAATTGTGGTAGTGACCCACTACCAGCGCCTGCTGAACTACATCGTCCCCGACTTTGTGCATATCCTGATGGACGGTCGCATCGTGAAGAGCGGCGGCAAGGAACTCGCTCTGGAACTCGAAGAGAAAGGCTATGCGTGGGTGGAGGAGGAGGTTGCCGGCCGC
>CAZNUL010000052.1:0-28803 GCA_964576205.1 uncultured Fimbriimonadaceae bacterium
GGGGGGTGTCACAACCCTGCGCTTGGGCGAAAACCCGGGTGTCGTCATCAATCCACGGAACCTCGGGCGCCGCGGCACTGGCATTTTCGGGCCGGTCGCCCGCGAGCTTCGCGACAAGAACTTCATGAAGATCGTGTCACTGGCGCCGGAGGTGCTGTAAATGCCTACTAAGGCCGAACTAAAACAGGTAGCAAAGCACATCAAGCTCAAGGTCCGCAAAGGCGATCAGGTCATGATCATCTCCGGAAAGGACAAGGGCGAGATTGGCTACATCTACGCGGTCTCCCCGAAGGAGCAAAAGGCAATCGTTCTCAAGCAGAACGAGGATAATCCCGATCAGCCCCTGCCCTTGAACTCGGCGGTCAAACACCGTAAGGCGCGAACGCAGGCCGAGAAGAGCGCGCGCATCCGCATCCCGGTCCCGATCCACGTCAGCAACTTGATGGTCCTCGACCCCAAAGACGGCCAGCCAACGCGGGTCGGCCGAAAGAAGGAATCAGGCAAGATCATCCGGTACGCCAAGAAGAGCGGCGAAACGATCGTTGAAGCGCCGTACGAGAAAGAGGAGAGATAGGTCCGGCCTTGAGGCGTTGTGGCGTTACGGCCTTACTCGTGGGACCGAATGCCGTAACGCCCTAAAGCCCTAACGCCGAAACGTGCCTGGTCAGAAATCAGGCCAACAGGAAACAAAATGGCTCGAAAAGATAAAGAAGAATCGACGAAGGTCGAAGTTCAAACCGGTGCGGTGAAGCTGCCGAAGCCGCGACTCCGCAAGCGCTTCGCGGAAGAGATCGCGCCGAAGCTTAAGGAGCAGTTCAGCTACACCTCCGCGATGCAGATCCCGAGGCTCGACAAGATCGTGATCAACATGGGTACGGGTACTGGAGAGAAGGACCCGAAGCACCTGGACAACTCGATTCGCGACATGCAGCTGATCGCCGGCCAGAAGCCGATCGTGACGGTTGCCAAGAAAGCCATTTCGAACTTTAAGCTCCGCGAGGGAATGAAGATCGGCTGCAAGGTCACCCTCCGTGGCGACCGCATGTACCACTTTTTCGATAAGCTGGCGACCGTGGTTCTTCCGAGAATCCGCGACTTCCAAGGCCTGTCGCCGAAGTCGTTCGACGGGCGCGGAAACTATGCTCTCGGCCTCAAGGAGCAGCTCGTGTTCCCCGAGATCCCGTACGATACCTTCGACCGCATCCGGGGCATGGACATCATCATCTGCACAACCGCCCGGACCGATGAAGAGGCGCGGGTCTTTCTGAAGGCCATGGGGCTTCCTCTGCGCGACAAGTAGGAGCGCCTCACCTTCTCTGATTGGCGGACCTGGCTGCAGCCCGCCATCTTCCCCAATGCCCTAACGCCTCAACACCCCAACGCCCCTCCCTCCCCGTCTGCTCTAGCACTGACTTAACGCGCCTTGGCCGTTCGCAGAAGCGGCCACGAGCGCAGGCACGATCTAACCTGCTGTAACATGTGACGCAGGAGACCTGTTTGAGAGTTGCCGACAAGCACAAGGACACGGGGTGGACGGACCACGAGCGGCTGGTGTTTCTGCTCGAAGCCGCTCGCCAGTTCGGCAGCACTCTCGACGAGCAGCGGATTTACGCGGCCCTACAGCATCTGATCGCCGACGCCATGCCCCTCGACGGGCTCATCGTGTCCTCGTTCAATCCGCAAACCCAAATGATCTCGTGCGCCTACATTTGGTCGGATGGGCAGGTACTGGACAGCTCAACCTTTCCCCCCGTCAAATGGAAGCCCGACGGAACGGGGATGCAGAGCAAGGTGATCCTTACGGGCAAAGCGGAGATCTTCGACGTTGGCAGCAAGGTCAAGGAACCGAACACGAAATACGTCCAGGTGAGCCCAGCCGGGGGGCCGGCTCCCGTGAATCAAGAGGTCGAAACCAAATCGGCGATGATGGCGCCGATGACCCTCGAGGGCCGGGTAACCGGAGTCGTCCAGGCGATGAGCGATCGCCCGCGCGCCTACAGCGAGGACGATTTAAGGGTATTGGAAGCGGTCGTCTTGCAAATGACGGCGGCATGGCACCATTCGCGCCTGTACCGAATGGCGGAAGACGACCGCCGCCTCATCGACCGCATCGTGGAGACTTCGCCGGATATCGTTTACATCTTCGATCTGCGCCACTCAAAGATCGTCTTCAGCAACGGTCAGCTCGAGCGTCAACTCGGCTACGACGAGTCGGACATCGCCGCCATGGACGATGCGACAATTCCCCGCCTGATGCACCCTGAAGACGTGGCCCGCATGCCGACGTTGCTGGCGCGCTATGACACCGCCGCCGACGAAGATGTTCTCGAAGCCGAGTGGCGGATCGCCTCGAAATCCGGCGAGTGGCGTTGGATGCTGAACCGTGCCCGCGTGTTCGAAAGGGACGGGGAGGGCCACGCAACCATGATTCTCGGCATCGCGACCGATGTTACGGATCGCAAGGAAATGGAATCGGGAAGACTCGAGACCGAAGAACGCTATCGATTCTTGGCCGAAGCCGGCACGAGCATGGTTTGGACGGCCGGCCCGGACGGCCGGATCGACTATGTGAACGGCCGGTGGCACGAGTATTTTGGGGCGAGACAGGAGTTCGCCACCCAGGACGACCGCGCTATTATCATTCATCCCGACGAGCGCTTCGCTGTTCGCGAGCAGTGGCGTGCGTCTATCGAGAGCGGGACCGAGTTCGAGTGTGAGACAAGGCTGCGGCGGTTCGACGGTGAATACCGTTGGCATCTCTGCAGGGCCACCCCGATGCTCGATCCGAATGGCGCGGTGCAGCGCTGGTTTGGCATATCGATCGACATCGACGAACAGAAAGAGATCGAGGAAGAGCTAACCCTGAGGGTTGCTCAGCGTACCGAGGAGCTCGAAGCTGCCGTCAAGGAACTGGAAGGCTTCACTTACAGCGTTTCCCACGATTTGCGCGGCCCCCTGCGCGCAATTAGCGGAGCAAGCATGATCCTCCGCGAAGACTTTGCCGAGAACCTCCCGCAAGAGGCCCATCGCCACTTGATCCGGCAGGCCGAGGCCGCGAAAAAGATGGGCGCCCTGATCGACGACCTGTTGAAGCTCTCGCGAATCGGCAGGCAGGAGCTGAGGCCGGCCGACTTTGACTTAGCCATGCTTGCCGCCGAGGTCGTCCACGATATCGAGGACGGTCCAGAAGTCGAGATCGAGCAGGACATGCCCGCCTTCGGCGATCCACGGCTGATCCGCTTCGTCCTCCTGAATTTGATCGAAAACGCGGCCAAGTTTTCTCCGAATGGAGGACAGATTAAGATCGGCCGTCAGGGCTCGGCTTTCTTCGTAGCCGATCAGGGAATTGGATTCGACATGCAGTACGCGTCAAAGCTCTTCCGGCCTTTCGAGCGCCTGGTACGCGACGAAGAATATCCCGGCACCGGAATAGGCCTGGCCAATGCGCACCGAATCGTGCAGCGGCACGGTGGGCGTATTTGGGCCGAATCCGAACCAGGCAAAGGCTCGACCTTTTTCTTCACCCTGCCCAAGTCCGGGTGATCGATCAGTACCCGTAATTGCCGTTGTGGGCGTCCTCGATGTAACGCGCGAGCAGATCGACGCTCGCTTGCACGTCGTCGCGGTGCACGGTCTCGTTTACGGTATGGACATACCGGGTCGGGACCGAAAGTGTAAAGGCCGGGATGCCGCCATGGAGGCGCTGGACGCCGCCGGCATCAGTGCCGCCTAATGGAAGGATCTCGATCTGGTGCTTAATCTTGTGCTTCTCGGCGAGGGCTCGGAAATGGTTGACGACCTTTGGATGGCAAAGCAGCGAGGAGTCCATCAGCTTAATCGCCGTTCCATCTCCGAGCTTCGTGATCTGATCCTGGTCGGGTACGCCAGGGGTGTCCATGGCAAGCGTGATGTCGACGGCGACGACGATGTCGGGAGCGATCGCCGATCCCGCCGCCGACGCGCCACGAAGGCCGATTTCTTCCTGCACCGTGGCGACCGCATGGATTTCGACTTCGTGGACCTTGGCCGCCTTGACCGCTTCGATCATCACGTAGACCGCGACTCGATCATCCATGCACTTGCAGGTCATCAATGGGCCTTCTTCTTGGAAGGTGCGGTCCATCGTGACCATGTCGCCCAGGCGCACCTTCTTCTTCGCTTCGTCCCCCGTTAATCCCATGTCGATAAAGAACCCATCGATCTCCGGCTTCTTGCTCGCCTCTGCATCGGTTAGGAGATGCTTCGGCTTCGTGCTGTAGTTGAGAAGTCCGTTAAGCATGCCCTTCTGGGTGTGGACCTTCACGCGCTGTGAAAACATCTGGCGCGGGTCCCAGCCGCCGAGGGGCTGGATGCGAGCGAAGCCCTTTTCGTCGACGTGTTTGACGATAAACCCAATCTCATCCATGTGAGCCGCGATCATCAGCTTCTTCGGACTCTTGCCTTTGCCACTCTTGACGCAATGCAAGTTGCCCATGCGGTCGACGCTCATTTCACAGAGCCCCTTAAGCTCCTTGCGCACGATTTCCCGGATCGCGTCCTCCTGCCCGGGGACGCCGTGGGCCTCGGTCAGCCGTCGGAGAAGGTCGGTGTTCATCCCACGCTTTTTACCTCGCGATCGCGGTGATCGGTTCCTTCGTCCCGTCTAGATACCACTTTGAGGGTCATATACGATCCGGGTTCGGCTCGGTATCCGAGCGATCGGTTGACAGCCAACATCGCTGCGTTGCGGGAGTCGTTGTTGGTGCGAATCGTCGAATAGCCCAGCGACTTGGCGTGCTGGGTGGAAAGGATCTTCAGAGCCTTGGCAAGCCCAAGTCCCCGGTACGACCGGCGGACGCCGGTGTAAAGGTTGTAGCAGCTTCCGTCGCGGATCGATCCCACCGCGCTCATTCCAACCCAATTCTCGCCGTCCGCCGCGATGAACTGACCGGCCGGATCGAACCAAGATGCCTGGATGACGCTCTCGACGAACCGGTCGAACTCGGGCACGTGGTCGGGATCGCTGTGAGGTTCGTCGCGCAGGGTCTGGACGTTTAGATCCCAGAGCTTGCGCTGTTCCTCCAGGCCCATCGTGGTCTCGCCGTAAGTGAAAAAGGTCAGGTTCGGGAAACGTTCCTTAAGATTGATCTCAAGAGCGAAACTCCTGAGATCCAGTACGGATTCGAAAGAGCGAGCCTCGAGCTCGTAACCACGATGCTCGAGGAAGCTAAGTCCGGTCGTGTCGCGGTCCGAAGTGAAAACCTCCAATGCTAGAGCGGCTTCCGCCAAAGCGGCGTCCTCGAGGTGTTTGAGGAGGACGGAGCCAATGCCGCGTCTCCGGAACCGCTCATCGACGTAGGCGGCGATTCGGTAGGTCCCGGTGCGCTGCCATATGAGTCGCAGGACCGACCCCGCCGCGACAATCACATCTTCGGCCTCGACCACGAAGCGGCGGCAGAAGTCGCGTGCCGTCAAATCCGCTTCCAATTGCCTCATTCGCGCCACGGTATCCGGCTCGTTAGCCGATTGATTCCGCAGCTCGACGTAGCGGCCATAGTCGCGCTCCGGGTCTGCGATCCGAATCAGAAGGTCAGGGGCTTCCATGGTTATTCCGGCCAATCGACGTCATCAAACTCGCGATCCCGAGATGATCGACGGCCAATGATCAATTGTGACCGGGCACCTGGGTTCGCTCCCGGGAAATGCGGATCATGACCGCGTCGACCTCTGCTATCTTAGGACCCGGTGAGGATTCTGTTCACGGTGGCCATCTTCGTCGGCTCGGGACTCCTGTTCCTCGTCGAACCGATGGTGGCAAAGATGATCCTCCCGAGGTTCGGCGGGGCGCCTGCGGTATGGACCGCATCCATCGTCTTCTTTCAAAGTGCTTTGCTTCTGGGCTATGCGTACGCCCACCTTTCGGTAAAGTGGCTGGGCCCGAGGCGCCAAGCCGTTATCCATGCATTTCTAGTCCTGCTCGGGTTCATGCTTCTCCCAATCGCCATGCCCACCGGCGGCGGTTCGATTTCGGCAGGCACCGTCTTCGTCGCTCTGGCAGGAATGGCCGGAGTCCCGTTCTTTCTTCTTTCTGCCGGAGCGCCGCTCATTCAAAGGTGGTTCGCCGGCACAAACCATGACCTTTCCAGCGAACCTTACTTTTTGTATGCCGCGAGCAACCTCGGGAGCGTCGTCGCCTTGCTTGGCTACCCCGTTTTGATTGAGCCGAACATGGGTCTTGCCGAGCAGGCGCGGCTCTGGAAGGCCGGTTATGCCGTCCTCGCGATCCTGCTCTTGGCGTGCGCGATCGGGCTCTGGCGTCAAGAGGAAGCACCACACAAGCGGGAGGAGACTTTCCCTGCCCCCAGTTGGCAAACCCGCTTCCGCTGGATCGCCTTGGCCGCGATTCCCGCCAGCCTCCTGCTTGGTGTAACGACCCATATCACGGTTGAAATCGCGCCGATGCCTCTGCTTTGGGTTCTTCCTCTCGCTCTCTATCTGCTCAGCTTCGTTTTCGCCTTCGCGAGGCACCCGATCCTAACGTCGAAACCGCTCTCCTGGATCGCCCTCATTCTTGTGGCTCCGCTTTGCGTCACGCTCCTTGTCGATACCACCAGCGGAACCGGACTTCAATTTCTCATTCACCTCGGCGCCTTTTTCTTTCTGGCCTGGGCTTGCCATCGAACCGTCGCCGAGAGTCGCCCTTCCGCGGGCAGGCTGACCGAGTTCTTCTTTCTAATCGCCGTTGGAGGCGTCGCCGGAGGGCTGTTCAACGCCCTCGTCGCGCCCTTAATCTTCAAGTCTCTCGTCGAGTATCCGGTCGCGGTCGTCGCCGCCCTCCTCCTACTGCGCACGGGAAGAGATCCGCTTTGGAGGCCGCGCGACCTCTTATGGGCGATCCTTCCCGCGACCGTAGGTTTGGGTCTGATGCTGGCTGCCGTCAAGTGGGACTGGGGAACCGACGATCGCACCCTGACTTTCGTTCTCGGTCTTCCCGTGTTGCTCTCCCTGGCGACGATCCATCGGTCGATCGCGTATGCGCTTTCCTTGTCCGTGCTGTTTATCGCCGCAGGGCAGACCAACGTCGCAAACGGCGGCGTGCGCGTTTTTAGCAATCGCTCCTTCTTCGGCGTGCACGAAGTCGAGATCGACGGCGCCGAACACCGGCTCATGAGCGGGACGACGGTTCATGGCGTGCAAGATATGACCCCTGAGAACCGGGCCGTGCCGCTGACCTACTACGGACGCGAAGGGCCGATCGGGCAGCTCATGGAGGAGGAGTTCAAGGGTGGCAGGAAACCCGCGACCGCGATAGTCGGGTTGGGAGCGGGGACGATGGCCGCATACGGTCAGCCTGGCCAGCGACTGGATTTCTACGAGATCGATCCCACCGTCGTCGAGACCGCCAGAAAACCTGAGCTATTTACCTACGTTTCCGAATGTAAGGCGAATTTGAGCGTGTTCCTTGGCGATGCGCGCCAATCCCTTGAGGGAGCGCAAGACAGGGCGTACGACGTGATCGTCCTCGACGCCTTCTCATCGGATGCGATTCCCGTTCATCTCCTCACGAAGGAGGCCGTCTCGGTCTACCTAACAAGGCTGGCGCCGGGCGGCGTTCTCGCGTTCCATATCACGAACCGTTATGTCGATCTGGCGCCCGTCCTGGCAAGTGCCGCCCGGGACCTCGGGTTGGCCGCCATCGAGGACGAAGACTATGGCTACCCTGACGATTCGCTTGTCTACGACTCGGACTGGCTCGTTCTGGCTCGGAGTACTTCTAGCTTTGGTTCTTTGGCGGCGAGCGAAGATTGGAAATCCCCGAAGATCGATCCGCGAATTCCCGCTTGGACCGACGACAAATCCAGCATCCTATGGCTGCTGATCGGCCATATGATCAACCACTGATCGAACTAAACGGCAGACTCGCCGGCTTCGGGCCGGCGAATCTGAACCATCCAGAAGCCGGTTACCGCTACTTTGGCGGCGAAGTGGTCCCGCTGCTGCCCTTCTTGCTCTTCTTGCCGCCCTTGTGACCTTTTTTGCCGCCCTTATGGCCCTTCTTGCCACCCTTGTGGGACGTCATGGCGGTCGTGTGCTTCGTCTTCGTCGCACCCGTAGAGCCGCCCCCCGCTTGTGCGAACGAGATCGATGTCGCGAGAATCGCGGCCATGAGGATTGCTATCAGTTTTTTCATCTATTACGGTCCTCGAGCAAGGCGAAGGACAGCCTCAGAGGAGGGAAGCTGTCGTGAACGCAGGCTTGCTCCACCGAAACAATAGACGATTCCGGTTGCCAAAGGTGGTTTCTTCCGACGAATTCCGCACTCGATTCCCCTGCGCGGATTATCGATTTGGTCAAGCTCGCCCGGTCCTGTTAAGTCCAAAATGAAGCGTGCACAATCAAATCAGCCGTAAGCGACAGGAGGAGCCCTGCCTCGAGTTAGGCGAGGGAAGGTGGCGGGTGTATCCCGTAAGCGTGGCCGGCGTCAACGCCCAGACCCTCAATTACGAGAACTGGACCGAATATGCCGTCTTCGAGCGCGGCAAAGATGAATTTGGAAATGAATTCTGGGCTGCGTGCGAAGTGCCGGAATGGGCGGCCATGGCGTTCGAGCGGCTGATGAAGGCCTAGGCGGTCAGCGTCCCTTGTTGAACCGCAGAACGAGCCGATCCATCTCGGGTTGAACGATTTCCGCGGCTTCCGATCCGGCGAACGATACGATATTCCTACCTTTCGAGAAGTTGTAAGGAAATCGGAGGTTGGTCCAGGCGCCGTTCCGCTTAAGCTTCACAACGAGGACCCCGTGGTCGGTGCCCCAGCGGAAAGTCTCCTTGAAGTCAGTGTTGATCCCGAAATTACCGATGCCGTCCGACGAAAGGATGGTCGTCCGCGTCACTCTTCCGCCTTTGGAATCCAGCCGGTGAGTCGACCACGTTCCGGTTAGTTCGGGGTCGCGCTCGGACGGGACCTGTACTCGGGTCTCCTGCAGCCAGGGCCCGACGTACAGGGAGTAGGCAACCGCCGCCAAAGCGCAAGCGCTCACCCACGCCCCAATTTTGAGCCCGATCCGCACAACGACACTATACGGCAACAAGCCTCACTTCTCAAGGCGACCCGAGACTATCGCCAACGGTATGCTTCCGCCGATGCTTAACTTGGTCTCGTACATGCTCCTCGCAACCATGGGCCTCCAGGGCCCGGCCCAAGGTCAGCCTGGGGCCTCACCCGCTGGCCAAAGGTCGCAGCAGGGCCGCAGCGCACCGCCGGCGGACGGGGCTCCCGCTGCCCCCATGATCGAGGTTACGCCTTCCGTGACTAAGCATTCCATTGCCTTGCCATCTGGACCCGTCGCCTACACGGCAACCGCCGCCCAGGTTCCGATCCGCAGCGACACCGGCGAGGTCGAGTGCCGGATGTTCTGCGTCTCGTATGAGAAGGACGACGCCGATGCCCATTCCCGGCCGGTAACGTTCGCCTTCAACGGCGGACCTGGCAGCGCAACGTTCTGGCTGCACATGGGCGCGCTCGGGCCGAAGCGCGCTCCGATGAACGACGATGGCAGCCTCCCCGCACCACCCTACATGCCGGTTGAGAACATGGACACGTGGCTTGACTTCACCGACGTTGTCGTGATCGACGCGCCGGGCACCGGTCTGAGTCGCATCGCTAAGCCAGAGCTTGCCACGAAATACTTTGGGGTTACCCAGGACATTACCGCCTTCACCCAATTCGTCCGGAACTGGTTGACGATTCACCACCGGTGGCGCTCGCCTCTGTTCGTCGCAGGTGAGAGCTACGGTGGCATCCGCGGCTCCGGGCTTAGCGCCAGCCTCTTCCGGTCTGGAGTTGGCATCAACGGATTCGTCAGCATCTCGGGCACGAGCAACTTTATGACCCTCGACGGCATGCGCGGCAACGACCTGACCTACATGAGCTTCCTTCCTTCCATGGCGGCCTGCGCTTGGTATCACCACAAGCTTGCGGCACGTTTCAAGGACGTGGACTCGGTGGTTAAGGAGGTGGAAGGCTGGATCGAGAAGGAGTATTCCGCGGCTCTAGCCCGCGGCGACGGCCTCGGCGAAGCCGAGAAGAATCATGTTGCCGATAAGCTTGCCGAATATCTCGGGATTTCAAAGAGTTACATCCTGGGCCAGAACTGCCGGGTCACAGAATTCTCGTTTTTCACCGAGCTGCTTCGCTCCGACCGGCTCCAAATCGGCCGATATGACGGCCGGTTGACCGGAAAGAACGAGCTCGGATACGGCGCGCAGGGCCGGCAGCAGGGCGGTCCGGGAGATCCCAGCGACGACGCCACGACCTCGCCGTTCACCTCCTCGATCAACGACTACCTGCTCGAGGATTTGAAGGTGAAAACGGACCTGCCGTATCTCAACTCCGGCAACGTCAGACCCTGGCAGGAGCCGGAGGGAAGCTACGCGGAAACCGCGTCCGACCTCCGAAACCTGATCGGTCGTAATAGGCACTTCCGAGTGATGTACTGTATGGGCTACTACGACCTCGCCTGTCCGATCTACGGAACGGTCTACACGGTCAACCACATGGGGCTGGACGCCGACGCACGTGCGCGAGTGTCGTATCAGTACTATCCCGCCGGCCACATGATGTACATCGAGAAGGTATCCCGGCACAAGCTTCACGAGGACGTGAAATCCTTCGAAGCGGCGTGCTTGGCGGCGAAGTGAAGATGCGTGCCTCATGGAATCCAAATACCGGGACCACCGGGAACTCACCGGGATCACTGAGTTGCATTGTCAACGGCATATGGAAGTCCACGAACCAGCTTCGAGCTATGACCCGATTCCATCCGAAGTAAATCGGATCGGGACGCTAGTCGTAGAGGCTTGTACGCGAGTTCATTCGGCGCTCGGCCCCGGCCTGCTGGAATCTGCGTACAAGGCCTGCCTGCTCGAAGAGCTGAGTTCAATGGGCGTGACCGTTTGGTCTGAAGTTGCCGTTCCGGTCATCTATGGCTCGACCAAGCTAGACGTCGGGTTTCGGCTGGACATTCTCGTCGAGCGTTGCGTTATAGTCGAGGTGAAAGCGGTGGACGCTTTGCATCCGGTTCACCAAGCCCAGGTTCTCACATACTTGAAGCTGACTGGTCATCGCCTCGCCTATCTCGTGAACTTCAACGTCCCACTGGTCAAAGACGGGATCAGGAGATTTGTGCATTAGCTCCGTTTCGACATCTGGACGCCTCTGTAGCCCTGTGTTTCCCGGTGACCTCCGTGTTTCAATCTCCAGCGAGGGGAGTCAACGCAGGGACCACCGAGTAGGCACGGGGAGCCGGCTGGGCAACCACCGTGTTTAGTCTCCATTTCAGTCTTTCGCGTGTGGCTCTAAGCCACGGCTGGCTTTCAGCCATCAAGTAACATCCGACCAAATGTCCAACGAATACGAAGCCCTCAAATCCCGACTAGAAGACCTCGACGCGATCCATGCCGCTCTCGCGATGATGGAATGGGATCAGCAGACCTACATGCCCCGCGGCGGCGCCGAGGCGCGGGCGGAGCACCTCGGCATCCTCAGCCGGATGCATCACGAGATCTTCACGGCCGACGAGACCAAGAACCTCCTCGGCAAGGCTAAAGCGGACGACGAAGATCAGGCGGCGATGCTACGGGTGGTCAAGCGCGACCTCGATCTTGCTACGAAGATCCCGACCGATCTCGTCGCCGAGAAGAGCCGGCTCGCCGCCATCGCCCACGAGGAGTGGGTGAAGGCCAGAGCCGAAAACGACTTCAAGAGCTTCGTCCCAAGCCTAGAGCGCATGTTCGATATCGCGCGCCAGGAGGCCGAGTATCTCGGCTACAAGGAACACATCTATGATGCTCTCCTCGATCTCTACGAGGAGGGGGCGACGGCGGCCGATGCGCGCAAGATGTTCGAAGATCTCAAAGCGCCGACCGTCGCCCTGGTTAAGAGGGTCGCCGAGCAACCCGAGACCGACGACTCCAAGCTTTACGGCGAATGGGACGTGCCGAAGCAGAAGGAGTTCACGGAGATGCTGGTCAAGTCGATCGGCTTCGACATGAACCGGGGCCGCCAGGATATCGCGCCCCACCCGTTCTGCACCGGCTGGTCGGTGGGGGACATTCGCCTCACCACGCGCTACAAACCTTACATCGGGTCGGCGATCTTCGGATCCCTCCACGAAGCCGGGCATGGCATGTACGAGCAAGGCTCGCCCGCGCAATGGGACCGCACGCCGTTGGCCGGCGGCGTCTCGCTCGGCGTCCATGAGAGTCAGAGCCGGACCTGGGAGAACATCGTCGGCCGGTCACTTCCGTTCTGGCAGCACTTCCTGCCCAAGCTTCAAGCGTCCTTCCCAACTCTGCAATCCTTCAATCCTCAATCCTGGTACCGCGCGATCAACAAGGTGAAACCCTCGCTGATCCGCGTCGAGGCGGACGAGGTGACTTACAATCTGCACGTCCTCGTACGGTTCGAGATCGAATGCGATGTCCTGACCCGCAAGCTCGCGATCAAGGACATGCCGGAAGCCTGGAACGCCAAGTACGAGGAGTATCTGGGGATCCGGCCGCCAACTGACAGCGAAGGCTGTCTGCAGGACGTGCACTGGTCGCAAGGCTCGATCGGCTATTTCCCAACCTACTCGATGGGCAACCTTCTGAGTTATCAGATTTGGAATGCCCTGCGGCGCGAACTCGGCGACACCGACGCCCTCATCGCCAAGGGCGACTTCGCTCCGATCCTTGGCTGGCTGCGGGAAAGGGTCTACAGCAAAGGTCGCAAGTACACGCCCCGGGACCTTGTGATGCGGGTGACCGGCAAGCCGATGGGAGCGCAGGATTACATCGAGGGGCTCGCAGCGAAGTATGAAGAGATCTACCGGTAGTCACGCGATTTCGCTGGAGCGACCAAAATGCGGACCAATTACCAGCCGTCCGAAGGTGGCTTCGCCGTCCCGGCGATTCTTCGGGCCCTCCCAAGGTCCCTGCGTGAATCCCCCGTAACCTCACACCTAAGGCTCAGTGTCCCGCAAACCATTTATCAGCCCGACCAAGCTATCCACCTACCTCGCCTGCCCGGTGAAGTATCGGTGGACGTACATCGACGGTCGCGGCAAGTGGTACCTGCGGGCGAAGAGCTACTACTCGTTCGGCACAACGATGCATCGCGCGCTCGAGCGCTTTCACGCGAGTGACGATACGGGCGTCGACACGACGGACCAGGTTCTCGCCGCCTACGAGGACAATTGGATCGACGCCGGGTTTTCGAGCGCGGAGGAGATGGCCGAGGCCTACCACGAAGGCAAGGAAATGCTGGAGCGGCACGTCCAGGACTACAAGAAGCGGGAGACGAAGGGTCGCATCTTGTTCGTCGAGAAGCAGCTCAAGCTGGACATGGATCTGTTCGACCTCGTCGGCCGGATCGACCGGGTCGACGAGCATGAGGACGGAACCTTGGAGATCGTCGACTACAAGACCGGGCGGGACACGGTTTCCGAAGAAGATGTCGCTAACGACATCGCGATGTCCTGCTATCAGCTCCTGATGTCGCGTGAGTTTCCCGATCGTCCGATCCTGGCGACGATCCACGCGCTTCGGAGTGGAGACCACGCGACCGCTTCCTTGTCTCGGGAAGAATTGGAACAGCTCGACGTCGACGTGCGGCGGCTTGGAGGGGAGATCCTGACCCAGGAGTACTACGACCTCACGCCGCGACCGAAGCGGCTGTGCGAGGGTTGCGACTTCGTCCCGCTATGCCGCCAACACGAGGAGTTTGCGGAACAGCTCGCCTGCCTGGGAGATGCGAGCCATCAATAGCCTGAACGTCCTCTGCTAACGTTGCGGCTCCATCACTTTGATCGTGATCGTCGTGTCGGCGTCGAAACGTCCGTACGTGACCTCGTAATGCTTCCCGTTGTAGTCGCGTTGGATCGAGTAGACGGGCGGGGTCATCAGCACCGCCTTAGCCCCGAGGTCGCTCTCATAGAAATCCCGCACCTTGTCGGCTGAATCGTGAGTGTTAATCACGATGACCCGGCCGGGGGCGCCGAACTCGTCGTGATCTTCATTCGACACGTAGTCGCAGTCAGGGTAGTAATGGACCCCCAGCTTTTCTTCGGTGGGATAGCTCTTCGGGCGCTCCTTTTTCTTGGCCGCCATCTCGTCGTGGAGTCTGGCCAGCGTACTCTCATTCTTGGAGAGCGTGCAGCCCGACATGGCGACGCACAGGAGTAGGATGGCGAAATGCCTCATAGCGTCCAATGTAACACACCGGATCGACGACCCTTACGCCAACTGCTCGAACCGCTCCACATCCCGGGCGATCTGAGCGAGACTGCCGCGCCAGAAGTCCGGGGTCCGGATGTCGATGTCGAACCTCGTGGCAAGCGTCGCGGCGTCGGCCAGGCCGGTTGAGGACAGGAGTTCGTCATAGCGGTTCTTAAAAGCATCCGGCTCCTTCTCGAAGATGGAATAGAGACCGAGTCCGAACAGCAGCCCGAACATGTAGGGAAAGTTGTAGAAAGTAGAGCTGTAGTAGTGCGGCTTCACCGCCCACATGTAGGGGTGGAGAAACTCGGAGTCGAGTCCATCGCCATAGGTCTGCCGTTGAGCGTCGAGCATTGCCTCGCACATTTCGGCCGCGCTCAATTCCCGATCGATGCGCTTTCCAAAAATCGCCTTTTCAAATAGGAACCGGCTCGTGATATCGACCACGACTTGGCAAGATCCCTGAAGAGATGCCTCGAGAACGTCGAGCTTCTCTCGTTCGCCGGCGTCGCCCTGGAGCACGGCTTGGCGGATGATCGTCTCGCAAAAGATGCTAGCGGTTTCGGCCAACGTCATCGGCGTCGACCTCTGCAAGGCGGTTCGCTCTTTCAGGCAGAGGTTGTGGTAGCCATGACCGAGCTCGTGAGCGAGCGTGCTGACCGAACCGAATGCCGGTTTGAAGTTCATCATAATGAGCGAGTCTTCTGGGGGAATCCCCATACAATAGGCTCCGTCGCGCTTGCCGGCTCTGGGCTCCGCGTCGATTCTCTCATCCGCGTACATGGCTTGCGCGAAATCCGCCATTTTGTCCGAATAGGATGCGAAGCTGCGCTTCACGAAGTCGGCCGCCTCGCGATACTCCCACGACCTGGACTCGCCGGCGACAGGCGCGAAGAGATCGAACCAGGCGAGGCGCTCCAGGCCCAGCATCTTCGCCTTCGCCTGCAGGTACCGCCGAAAGGAAGGGAACGACTCTCGTGCCGCGATCATCATCGCATCGAGGGTCTCTTCGTCGATGTTGGCGTTGAAGCAGGCCATGGCGACTGGCGACGGCCAGCCCCGCCGTCTCGCAAGCAAATTCGTCTCGCCCTTGATCCCGTTCAGGCAGGCGGCAAGCGGAACTTCAACTCGTTTCCAGGCGTCGAGCTCCGCCATGTAAGCGTCACGGCGGACCTCCCGGTCCGGATCGTACGCCCGATTTCGGGCAACGCTCATCGGGATCCGTTCCGCGCCCGCGTGCACCTCCAACTGCGAAGTCATGTTGCCGTGAAGCTTCTGCCAGGCAGTGCCTCCGGTAAGGCTGAGATCGGCCGCGAGGGCCTCTTCTTCCGGCGACATCAAGTGCTCGGCGGCTTTCTTGGCCTTGCGGATCATGTACTCGTGATCGCGGGCCGTCTGCGAGCGGGCAAGCATCTGATCGACGTCCTGGTCGCCGATCCAGGCCGTCAGTCGCGTCGTCAGCTTTGCTAGAGGCATCGTCTTGAGCTGGAATTCGCTCTGTCTCGCCTGGGCGTCTTCGTCGCCCGAGTCCGTGGTGACGAGGCCATTCAGATAGGCTTGGATTCGCCGATGCTTGACCAAGTAGTCGTTCAGCCCGCTTGCAACTTGACCGAATGCGACGCCGGCATCGGCGTCCTGCCTCCCTTTCCTGATCTCGAGTCCATCAAAAAGCCGCTGTAGCGCGTCAAGATCGGAGTAGCAGTTCTGACACGCCAAATCGAATTCGGGCGAGGTCGGGGAAGAGAATAGAAAGCCGAGGTCCCATCGCGGGGCGGCGAGCGTCGTTGCCATGTTCCACCAGTTTGACATGGTGGGAAGAAGTGGAGTCCTTCTTCAGATGGGCTATCTCGAAACGTCAACCATAGGTCAGGCCCACCGACGCGGCGTCCGCCTTCAGGCGGGCAGTTCCTGTCTTCTAAGAGCAGCGCGAACGACTCGACTCGCGTGCGATTCCTATCGAGTTTGCGTCCCCGTAATCGCCGCCGCACCGAAGACGACAAAGATCAGCATCCAGATGAGGATTCCGACCACGCTGAGCGCCACCGAGATGATCCCGCAAATGCGGCCGGCCTGAACCATTCCGCGCTCGTTCGGGTCGGCATAGCCTGCGTCGATGTCCTTGAGGGAGTTATTGCCCATGATCCACGCCGGAATTCCCGCGATCAGGCCGCACATGACGAGCGAAAGGATGCCAAGAACAAGGATCAAAACGCCGTTCGCCGGCTTCATCTCTCTTCGGTAGGGCTCTTGCATGACTCTATCATAGAGACTCTCTTCGACTTTGAAAAGCCCTGAGATTGCCGGATCGCCGCGTTCCTGCGAAGCCCGATCAAGCCCGTCCTCCGGACGGGGCTACCGCGGGTTAGCCGGTCCCACTCTTCCTCACCGATTGAGGCGAGATCGTGAAGCGAAGGCCAGTCCCGTTTCGCAAGGAAGTCCCGCTCTCGCGTGATCTGGCCCCGCAGAGGCTGGCTCGGGCGAGCCCGGTTAAACGGACAGACCTCTTGGCAGATATCGCAGCCGAAAGTCCACCCGCCGGTATCGAGTTCGATCGCACCTTTGTGCTCGATCGTCAGGTAGCTGATACATCGCCTCGCGTCGACCTGCCAGCGTCCCCCCTCGTGGACGATCGCTCCCGTCGGGCAGGCGTCGATACAGTCCCGGCACTCCCCGCATCCGCCTACCGCCGGCGCATCGCGCTCATACTCGATGGTCGTCAGCAGTAATCCAATGAAGAACCAGCTCCCCCGCCGGGAGTCGATAAGCATCGTGTTCTTTCCGAACCAGCCAAGGCCTGCGAGCTGGGCATAGTCGCGCTCCATGATCGGCGCAGAATCGATGCACGGCCTGCATTTCGCGCCGGGGTTTTGTTTTTCGATCCATTCGGCGAGACGGATCAACTTGCTCTTGACGACCTTGTGGTAGTCGCGGCCGAGCGCATACCGGGCGATCCTCGGCATGCCCTCTACCTCTGGATTCGGCTGATTGTAGTTCAGGGTCACGGCGACGATCGACTCCGCGCCGGCCAACAGTTTCGACGCATCGTCCTTGAGCGTCAAATGCCTGAGAAGGTAGGACATCGTTCCGTGATAGCCCTTGCCGATCCACTCCTCGTAGGCCTCGAAATGTGGCGGCCGTTCGGCAGCGCAAACCCCGACCGTGTCGAAACCGAGATCGCGGGCATATTCCTTCAGGCTGGCGCTTTCGAGCACTTCGTTAGGTTACGTCCGCTGTCATAGGACATCCCGGTAGTTCCGCCGCGGGTTTGGCTCCGCCTGGCGGACGACCTGCCGGTAGACGCGCTCGACCGCCTGAGCCGTGCTCTCGACCGAGAATACGGTCTCGACCCGGATTCGGGCGTTCCGCGCGATCTCGGTACGCAGGTTCGGATCGTCGATGAGTCGCTGCGCGGCGTGCGCGAATGCCGATGGTGTCCGAACTTCGAGTAACAGCCCGCTCCCTTCATCCAGTACTTCGGGAACGCCATCCACGGCAGAAGCGACGCTCGGAACCTCAGCTGCCATCGCCTCCAAAAGTGAAATGCCGAAGGCTTCCCGGTGAGTTGGGAACATGAACACGTCCATCGCCGAGAGAGCCTCGACGATGTCGGAGGAGAACCCCGGAAACTGCACATGTTCGGCGATCCCGAGATCGGCGGCCAAACTCTTGAAATCGGCTAAATGCGGGCCGTCGCCAATGAAGAGATACTTCGCATCGATTCCGCGCTTGCGAAGTTCGGCGACCGAACCGATCGCGACGTCGATCCCTTTTTGCGAGTGCGCCCGAGAGATCGTCCCAACGACGTGGGTCATCGGGTCGAAGCCGAACGCAGCCTTTGCCGCCGTCTTGGCCGGGCGGTCGCGAAACTGTTCGAGCTGGATGCAGTTGTACACCGGAGTGATTCGCTCGTCGGCAACCCCCTGGTTCATGAGGTGCCGTTTCGCTGCCTCGGAGACCGTCATGATGTGGTCCGTTAGCATGTACGTGTACTTGCGGTTCATTCCGTGAACCGTCGCTACGATCGGCGTGCGGGTGAGCCGGGATGCGATCAAGCCGTTGACGGTGGCCCGAGAGAGGTGGGTGTGAACGACGTCATAGCGTTTCGTTCGAAAGAGCTTGATGAGCGCACGAACGCCGCGAAAGTCGAACCGATGGTTGGCGGGTATCTCGTGGACCGTGAACTGGTGTTCGCGCAGGACCTCGCCTAAGGGACGGCCGGCGAACACGCCGAACTCGACGTCCACGTCGCACTGCCGCATTCCCTCCGCTATGTTCATGATGCTGACGGCCGCGCCGTAGCGCGCGCCGCCTTCGATGAACTGGAATGCTCTTAGCTGACGTTCCTTCAATTCGTGAGTCTGGAGTTTGGCGTTAGAGTTTGCGGTCTCTGAGTTGAAGACGACATTCTCTAGTGGACTATTCTGACGGGTCTCAAGGAGATTCTACGTTTTCCGGCTCGCCCGGAAGAGCTTATAGATCAGCCAAGGCACGCTGGTCGAAGACCTAACGTTGATGCGCGCGAGCGAATAGCGATCGGTTCGCGCTGTGTTAAGGGTTCGGCTTGTCCCGCACGCGCCTCGGTATCCGGCCAAACGAACGAGCTGGCGGACGGCCTCGCTCTCTCGGCCGTAAGGGTAGCTGATCCACTCGACGGGGCGTCCTGCGAGACCCTCCAGGATCGTCTTTGATTCGACGATTTCCTTTCTGGCCTCAGTCTCACCGATCGATACCAGGTCGACGTGGCCGATCGTGTGAGAGCCGATCTCCATGCCTCCATCCTGAACCTCGCGAAGCTGCTCGGGCGTCATAAGCTTCTCCGTCACATCGCCCTTCGCCTCGTCCCATGCGTTTGTTTTCCCAACTTGGCCGGCCACGACGAACACCGTCGACGGCGCTCCGTGCCTCGTTAGCACCTCCAGTCCCTTGGCATAGACCGACTCGTAACCGTCGTCGAACGTGATGGCGAGCGGCTTGCCCTCACCATGATCGAGCGCCCTCGAGAACTCGTCGAGATGCAATGGCCGATAACCGCGGCGGAGGAGGAACCGGAGGTGGTGGTCAAAGAGATCGGCGGTCACGTACTGGCCACTAACGATCGAGTCCTTCTTGGGCTCTCCCAGCCGGTGGTACATGAGGATCGGGGAATTCATGTCGTCGAAGTCGAGCTCAACAGGCTACAAGAAAAAGAACGCGAGCGCCAAAAGCACGTAGACGGCGAGCAGGAGAACGCCCTCAAACCAGGTGGTCTCGCCATCTTGCGAGATCGAGTTGACCGCGAAGGCGGTCGCCGCGATCGCGATCATCTCCAGCGGGTTGCTGAAGACCAGGTTCAACTTGTGTGGCATGAACTGGGAGGCGATGACCAAAATCGGCGCCGTCAAGAGCGCGACCTGGATGGTCGAGCCGACGGTGATCGTAACCACGAGCCCCATCCGGTTTCGCCGCGCGAAATATACGGCGGAAAAGTATTCCGCGATGTTTCCAACCACCGCGAGCACGATGATGCCCAGGAAGAAAGTCGAGATATTCAGGCCCTGTGCCGTCTCCTGGAGCGCTCCCGAGATCAGCTCGGCTTCCAATGCGAGCACGGCCGTGGCGCCGACCAGCAAGCCGACCGACTTAGAGACCGGCCAAGCGTTGGGATCGTGAGGTTCGTCGAAAGCAAAGACGTCCCGATGCGTACAGAGCGTGTAGGCAAGGTTGCCGATGTAGACGACGATCAAAACGATCGAGACTCCGAGGCTCACCCGCTCATCAGAGAGCACCCGCATGGGAGCGTCGACGTGACGCTTGGCGAGATCGAAGAATGCCGGCAAGAGGAGTGCGATCACGCTCAGGATTAAGAGGCTGGACAGCAGGCTCGCTCGCTGCGGCTTGAAAGTCTGCTTCTCCCTGCCCCAACCTCCTGCCACGATCGCAAGCCCTAGACCAAGCAGGCTGTTGCCAATAATCGAGCCGGTGATCTGAGCCTTGACAACCTCCACGCTGCCCGCGCTCAGAACAAAAAGCGCGATGACGAGCTCGGCAAGATTCCCGAACGTAACGTTGAGAAGGCCGCCGGTCGCAGAGCCCGCGCGATGTCCGATCTGCTCGGTAGCTCGCTTGATCCAGACCGCCAAGGGGACGATGCCGACGATCGACGTGGCGAAAACCCACGGCGCCGGCGCGTGAACGCCATAGGCCAGGACGGCCGAGATCGGGATGAAGGCCAGAAGCAGGTTGAGCAGCACGCGCAGTGCCTAGTTTGGCTTAAACGCCGGCTTCGCTACCTTTGCCTCGACTCACATTGCTCAGACGCCTCGCGCTGCCACCGATTCGGGTTAACTCCGAAAGCGATCGACGATGAACAGCAAACGGCAAAACTCCCTTTTCGGAATGACTCTTGCGATCCTGCTGCTGATTTCCGTCGGCCTCTACCTGCTGGACAAGGGCCCCAAGCATTACTCTTCGAACGGCGTTTTCACCTCTGAAGGCCAGTCGGCCGATTCCGGCCCGGAGCCACCGAAAGTCCCCGATATCGTCATGAAGGCGGAGACCGGCCGGGTCGCCGTGATCATGTTTCACAACGTAGTCGCAAAGCCGAAGGTCTGGTTCGACTGCACGATCGACGAGTTCAAGAAAGACCTCGATGAGATCGCCAAAGGCGGATTCACGGTCCTGACCCTCGACCATCTTTACAATCACCTCACGAGCGGCGCCCCCGTCCCACCCAAGTCAGTCGTTCTCACCTTCGACGACAACTACCAAGGGGTGTACGACAACGTCGTCCCCCTCCTTCGCGAGCGCAAGTGGCCGGCCGCGGTGTTCGTCCATACCAAGTACGTCGGCGTTCAAGCCGGGTGGCCCAAGATGACCTGGGAGGAACTCGCCGAGCTGCACAAGGAGGGATTGGTCACGATCGGGGCGCACACAGTATCGCATCCCATGAACCTAAAGGATCTGCCCGGAGACCAACAGAGAACGGAGCTTGCCGAGTCGAAGAAGACGCTCGAGGACCATCTAGGCGGCGAGATCCCCTACATGGCCTACCCCGACGGTTCGAACGACATCACCACTCAGCAGATCGCCCGCGAGGTCGGCTACAAGATGTCCTTCACGATGGACCCGACACCCGCCGAAGGCTCGCCCAACATTCTGTGTGTCGGCCGCTACGAAGCCAAGAAGTTCTCGAAGGCGCTCGAAGGCGAAATGGACGAACTCCAAAACGCGCCGGTCGCGATCGGCGAGGTTGCCCTGAGAAGGCCGGGACCGGTGACCGCTGAAGCGGGCAAATACGACGGCACCAAGATGGTCCTTCTTAAAGGAGGAACCCCGGTCTCGATCCTCGCGAGCGGGCGCCGGACGGTTGGCGACTTTGTTGCCCAGAACGAAGCGGTGGCGGGCGTCAACGGAACCTTCTTCGTCATGGCGGCCATCGCCTCCGACGACAACAGCCTGATCGGCCCGTCTCGGCCGCAAAGGCCGGGCGTGTTTACTCCCGATACAAATCAGTTTCGCTTGACCAAGCTCGTCGATCGCCCAATGGTGGTATGGGGGCCGACCCGCTTCGCGATCGTACCGTTCCAACCCGGTCCCATGAACCAGGAAACGCTTTTCAAGGACTTCATGCCGGATTACACCGACGCTTTCCTCGCCGGAGCCTGGCTCGTGCATGAGGGCAAACCTCGCACCCAGGACGAGATGCACGACTACGCCTCCCAGGACATCACCGATCCGCGCAAGCGCATCTTCTTCGGAGTCACGAAGGACGGGGACTTCATCACCGGCGCCTCCCAGGGCAGCATCACTACCGAGACGTTGGCCCGCGCGGCCGCGGCGACGGGGGCCTATGAAGCGGTACTCCTTGATTCCGGATTCTCGACGTCGGTGGTCTTCGACGGGAGGATACTGGTTACCGGCCATAGCGCGATCGATAATCCTTCGCGGCCGGTCCCTCACGCCATCGTCTTTCAAGGCGTGAAAGGCGCCATGAATATCGGCGACCTCGAAACCGTCCCCGCGGTCCTGACTCCCGCGGTGCCACCCGGAACCGCGGTAGCGGGGGACTTGGAGGAGCAGAATCCGAAGCCCATGCGCCGTCACCGCCGCCGGCGGCGGCGCTAGCTGCTTCGTCCGAGTCGCTCTCATCGCTGAAGGGATGAGGTTATTGGGACCATGCGTGGCCCCGGGTCGCGCGACAATCAAGGCATGTACCGCGCAATCGGACTGGTAGCGGGCTCGATGGCACTCCTCGTCAGCACCGGGATCACGCGCGACTGGAGCTGGAAATCCAGCCAGTATCCGATCCCCTGCCTGATTGCGACACTAGTCTTGTGGGCGGCGTCGGTCTGGGGCTGGAAGCTGAAAGCGGCCCTGATCTCGCTCGGCTCGTGCCTCATCGGATGCGGGGCAGTTTTGTTCTTCGTCATGCCGAGTGTCATTAACAATGGCAGCGGTCAAGATGCCGTGAGTCTCTTTGCCTTCGTGGGAGGCACCGGCGCCGCCCTTGTTGGCGTGATCCTCGTCCTGGCCGGCATAACCATCGGGGCTACGAAGCGCACCTCGGCTCCGACGGACGCCTAACCATCAACCAAGGCCCCAACGCCTCAACGCCTCAAGACCTCAAGACCCCATCCCCCGCGATGAGAAAACACCCTCGGCATCGTCTCGATTTTGATGCCCCTCATCGACATGCCGCTCGACGAATTGCGGCGATATCAGGGCCGCAACCCGCGGCCAAACGATTTCGACGAATACTGGTCCAAGGCTCTTCAGGAGCTCGATGGAGTCGCGAGCCGCCTTCAAGAGGAGCCGGCGGACTTCAGCGCCGGCTTTGCGGAATGCCGGCATCTCTGGTTCTCGGGCGTACGCAGCGCCCGCATCCATGCAAAGATGCTTCGACCGAAGGGCAAGCCCAAGGGAGCGATCGTCATGTTCCACGGCTACTCCATGAGCGCCGGAGATTGGACGGACAAACTGCCCTACGTCGCCGAAGGATATCTCGTCCTCGCGATGGAGGTTCGCGGGCAGGGCGGCTGGTCCGAAGACGTCGGCGGGGTGAAGGGGACGACTCTGCGCGGCCACATCGTGCGCGGCCTGGACGGCCCGCCCGAAGACCTGCTCTATAGGCATATTTTCCTCGACTGCGCCCAGACCGCTCGGATCGCTCTCGAGATGACCGACGGCGGCCCGGTGTACGCGACCGGCGCATCCCAAGGCGGAGGCTTAACTCTCGCCTGCGCGGCACTCGAGCCGAGGGTCGAAAGGATCGTGCCCTTCTATCCGTTTCTTTGTGACTACCGGCGAATCTGGGAGATGGACTTGGCCAAAGATGCCTACGACGAGATGCAAACGTGGTTCAGGCGATTCGATCCCACCCACGAGCGCGAGGATGAGGTCTTTACAAAGCTCGGCTACATCGATGTGCAGCATCTCGCGCCGAGGATCAAGGCGAAAACCCTGATGGCCGTCGGTCTCATGGACACGATTTGCCCGCCCTCGAGCCAGTTCGCGGCCTACAACAAGATCGGCGCGAAGAAAGATCTCGTGATCTATCCAGACTTTAGCCATGAAGGATTGCCTGGAATGAATGACCGCGCATATGCTTTTCTTGCAAGATAGAGGCGTGGATCTCATCTGCGAAAAGCTCGCACAAGCGCGCGGCATCGTCGCCGCGTCAGACATCGACGTCTGGCTTATCTTCGTCCGCGAAACCTCCGAGAATGCCGACCCGATCCTGCCCTTTCTGTTGTCCGGCTCCCTGACTTGGCAGAGCGCTTTCCTTGTTTTCAAGACCGGCAAAGCGCTGTCGATCGTCGGAAACTTCGACGCCGATCCCTTAGTTGCCTCGGGCCACTGGGACGAGGTTGTCCCCTATGTGCAGGGGATCAAGGGCCCGCTCCTCGATACTCTCGCCAAGGAATTGCCTGCCGGCGGCAGAATCGGTGTGAACACGTCGACGAGCGACGTCAAGGCGGACGGTCTATCCCACGGGATGTTCCAGCTTCTGAGAAGCTACCTTGCCGGCAGCCCCTATGAGGTCGTGAGCGCGGAGAAGGTCTGCGGAGCGCTTCGGTCGCATAAGACCGCCAGTGAAGTCGCCCGGTTGAAGGCGGCGATTCTGGAGACCGATCTTGTGTTTGCAAGGGTCCCGGAATGGTGCAGTACGATGCCCACGGAGCTCGATCTCTACCGGCGCGTTCAGCAGTGGATCGATGAACGAGGATTTGGCTACGGCTGGGATCGGGCCGGGAATCCGATCGTCAATAGCGGGCCGGACTCGATGATCGGCCACGGCATCCCCTCGCCGAAAATCACGATCTCGCCGGGCCACATCCTCCATATCGACCTCGGCATTATCCGCAACGGTTACAGTTCGGACATCCAGCGCTGTTGGTACGTACCTCAAAGAGGAGAAAGCGAAGCCCCCAGAGATGTCATGAAGGCCTTCGATGCGGTCGTCGGGGCGATCACCGTCGGCGCCGACCATCTCAAGCCGGGCGTCGAAGGCTGGCAGGTCGACGAAGCGGCGCGCAAGCATGTCGTCAACGCCGGCTATCCGGAGTATATGCACGCGTTGGGTCACCAGGTCGGCCGGGTCGCTCACGATGGCGGCGCCATCCTCGGTCCCCGGTGGGAGCGGTATGGCGCGACGCCCTGTACCCCGATCGAGCCCGATCAGGTCTATACACTGGAACTCGGCGTGGTCATCGAGGGCCGCGGCTATTTGGGTTTGGAGGAGATGGTGGTCGTCCGGGACCACGGGGTCGAATGGCTGACCGAGCGACAACTCGAAATGCCACTCCTGTAAGGCCCTAGGGTCACAGAGTGTAAGGCGTTAGGGCCTTGGAGTGATGGAGCGCATCAATCACTCCCCACCCCATCACTCCCAACTCCATCACTCCATCACTCCATCACTCCATCACTCCATCGCTCCATCGCTCCATCGCTCCATCACTCCAAAAACCCCAACACCCCAATACCCAAATACCCAAATACCCCAACACCGTCGCTAACCACCACGGGCCGTTCAGCGAATAGAAAGATGTGCTCAACGACGATTTTGTGCTTGACGCTTACTCCTAAACGGTGACCGGCGTGGTCGAACGGTCCAGCCCGGCCGTAGTTAAGATCGACGCGTTCCGAGGACGCGGCCGAGGTGGTAGCGGGTCGGGATTCGGGTTTACGACTGATGGCTTGATCCTGTCCAACAGCCATGTGGTCCGAGCCGGGACCGCGCACCGGGTGACGTTGATCGACGGCGATGAACTCGAGGCAGACTTGGTGGGCGACGATCCGGACACCGATCTGGCCGTGCTCAAAGTTTCCCGGGCCATTCCGCACCTCGGCTTGGCCGATTCGGATGCGGTGAAGGTCGGTCAGATTGCGATCGCCGTCGGCAATCCGTACGGATTTCAGTTTACGGTCACGGCCGGTGTCGTGAGCGCCGTTGGCCGGTCTTTCCGTTCCGAGGCCGGAAGGCTGATCGACAACATGATCCAAACCGACGCGGCGCTGAATCCCGGCAACTCGGGTGGACCGCTTTTGGATTCGCAGGGCGAGGTCATCGGAATTAATACGGCGATGATCATGCCCGCCCAAGGGTTGTGCTTCGCCGTTCCCAGCAATACGGCGCGCTTGGTCGCCGGGCTCCTCATCAAGCATGGACGGGTCCGGCGCGGCTACCTGGGAATCGGAGTTCAAACCCAGGAGATCCCGGCCATCATCGCTGAGGCGGTGGGCATTCGCCAGAAGAGCGGGGTTCGCGTCACGACCGTTCAATCCGGAAGCGCGGCTGCGCGAGCGGGTCTCAAAGAAGGAGACATCATCCTATCCCTTGGCGAGCGCGCCGTCTCCGGCGTCGACGACCTTCATCGCCTCCTCACCGCGGAATATGTCAACGTCGAGACCACCGTCACCGTGCTTCGCGAGCGCCGAAAGCGGGTGTTCGCGATCGTACCGGAGGAGTCCCGGCCGGATGTAAAGTAGCGGATCGCTAGTCAAAAAGTATGGCTACGCCCCGAGTGGGCCAAATCCGTGTCTCGAGCCGACCGACGCCGAAGGCGTCGCGCAGGCCATGGATGGCCGATCTCTTCCCACTGATCCCTTTCCAAGGGGTCTAGGGGGACTCGTGAAGCCATGGACGGCGGAACTTGGGGGTAAGGGGTTGAGAGAGTGGGCGGCCTCGGATGCCGCTACAATGAGGCGTGGAACCGTACAAGGTTTCGGTATCGGAATATCGTGGTTACCGTCGCGATGGGTTCCTCGTTGTGCGCGGCCTCGTGCCCCAGACCGATGTCTGCGAGCTGGTCGACCACACCGAGGACCTGATGTACGGAAGGGTCGAGGTCGAGGGTGTCGAACCACCGCCGCCGGGTGCGACCCAGAAGGAATTGGAGGCGCGGCTACTGCGCATCCACATGCTTCACGAGAAGCTCGAAATCTGGGAGCGCTTCATGCTGCATCCGCGCGTGCTCGACGTGGTCGAAGCCCTGATTGGTCCGGATGTCCTCGCCCTCCAGACCATGCTCTTCATCAAAGCGCCGGGTGCGAACGGGCAGGGTATTCATCAGGACACCTATTACATCCCGACCTTCCCCGACACTTTGATCGGAGCTTGGATAGCCCTCGATCCAGCCGATGTCGAGAATGGCGGCCTTTGGATGACCCGGGGCAGCAACATCGAGCCGATCTATCCGCCCACGAATGGCTATGGCTACGGAGACTGGGGCTTGAGGGACATTCCGACGGTTTCCGGGGTCGGCGGCCACTCAAACGACGATGCCGATCCCTTGAACGAGCTCAAGCCGTTTACCAAGGGATACGAGGAAGTCCCGGTGATTATGGAGCCCGGTGACGTCGCGCTATTCAGCGGCCATGTCTTCCATCGCTCCTTGTCCAATAAGACCACGAACCGCTTCCGACGCTCCTTCGTGAACCACTACTGCAATGCGCGCAGCTACACCACGTGGGGAGGCGGCAATCAGGCGCACATCCTCGCCAGAGGCAATACCCACATGCCCTTCGCTTTGCCGCGGTTTGGGACGCCCTGCGCCGCCCTCGACCCGCGGCCTTCGCTCTCGGACCGCGGCGCGGTACCGACGATGATGATGGCGACCGAGGACGGGATGGAAGCATGCGAGCCGGGCGGCGAAGAGCACGAAGACTGACGGGCTGATGGGCTGATTGGATGATGATGACGACCGAGGATGGCATGGAAACCTGCGAGCCGGGTGTCGAAGTGCACGAAGACTGATCGGTGGATGCAATCCCGAAGGGATTACGTAGCAGAGCCCAGGGTGCGAAGCAACCCTGGGGTACGAGTGCCCAATTCAATCAACCCCAACGGGGTTGCGCATGGTACCGGTACGATCGCAAAATGCCTCAGTCTCTGGCGTCCGTTTACCTCCACGCCGTGTTCTCGACAAAGAGTAGGTATCCATTCCTTGACGATCGAGAACATCGATTGCGAGTGCACGCCTACATTGCTGAGGTCAGCAATAGGCTCGATTGCCCAGCCATCGAGGTCGGCGGTGTCGGGGACCATGTGCATATCCTTGCTCGCTTCTCGAGAACTACCAAGATCGCCGACTGGATTCGGGAAACAAAGAGGGTGTCTTCGGGCTTCGTGAAGGAAACGATACCGAGCTTCTCTTGGCAAGCCGGCTACGGCGTGTTCTCTGTCGACCCGAATCGGGCCGTACTAATTGTCGAATACATCCGATCTCAGGAGGAACACCACCGGCACCTTGGTTTCCAGGACGAGTTTCGCCGCCTCATGAGGGAACACGACCTAACTTGGGACGAGCGGTACGTTTGGGATTGACACTTGCGAAACCCTTACAGGGTTGGGTCTGAAACGGTCCGAATTTCCCAGGGTTGCTTCGCACCCTGGGCTTTGCTGCGTCATCCCTTTGGGATGGATCCTGGACCCGCTAGCTCGGTCGATTGTCCACGAGCTAAACTCAGCGCGGTCAACTGAACGAAGTGCCAACCCATGCAATGCAGGCTTCAGAACCCGTGGGTGGCAGGACTTCAGCGGGCGCCCTTGATCCGCCTAACGAGCACGCCGCTCAAGGTGAAACATATGGCGGCCCAGGCAAAGACGATGACGTAGCCGATCCAGCCATAGGTAGTAACCGGCTTGCCGTCATCGAGAACGGTTCCCGACTTGTTGAGGTTCAGAATGAGACCCGCGATTAGCGGCGCTACCTGTTGAGGCAGAGTCATCGATACGTGCCAAACGGCCATATCCTTCCCGGCATCCTTCTTGTTCGGCAAAACGTCGGTCCCCAAAGCCCAGTCGACGCTAATGTAGGCGCCGTATCCCAAGCCAAAGATAACCCCACCAAGGAGCGCCTGCTCCAGGTTCCGGCAGAACACAAGGACGATACAGGTTGCCGCGATCGTCAGACTCGCCCAAATGACGACCGGCTTACGGCCAGTTCGATCCGAAACCGTCCCCCCCAAAAAGCCGCTGACTGTGGCGGCGAGGAGAATGATTCCGAGCACTTTTCCGACCGAGCCGGCCGGGTTCTCAACATGGATGACGTCCCGGAGAAAGTACATCAAGTAGGGCTGGATGCTG
>CAZNUL010000053.1:0-25227 GCA_964576205.1 uncultured Fimbriimonadaceae bacterium
TTGTCGGTGACGAGATAGAGCGTGTCGGCGGCGATGACGGGATTGTAAAGTGAGTCGAAACCGGTTACGACCGGAATGATCGGGCCATCGCTCTTAAGGTCTTTGACGTAGACCTCGCTCTTATCCCAACCCTTCCAGACATTGACCACCAGCCATCGGTTGTTTTCGCTAAGTTGTGTGCCGAGTCCGATCTCTGCGTTGAGCTGCTGCCCGAAAAGCTCCTTGTCCTGGGCCACCGGCGTGCCCATCTTGTGGTATTTGAGCCGGACTCCAACGAGGTTCACGTGCGGGCAGTAGTAGAACCCGCTCATGTCGCCCACGAGCGAATAGGACCAGTAGTTGGCGAGAGGCAACGTGTCGGGAAGGTCCTTGCCGGTTTGGATGTCGCGAATGTGGATGACGGTCTCATCCGCGCCTCCATGCCTAATCTGGTATGCCGCATATCGGCCGTCGTCGGAGAGGTCGACGTAGCTCGCGGTGACCGTATGGTCCTTGCTCATCCGGTTTGGATCGACGAGCATTTTCTCTTTGCCGTTTAGACCGTCCCGGTAATAGAGGATCGCTTGCTCGTCCTTTGGACGCTGCTTCGAGTAGAAGAATCGGTTTCCACGTTGAATTGGGGCTTCGACGAGTTCGATCTTCAGCATCGCGCTTAGGCGGCGTTTCAGGTAGGGAAGGCTTGGCTGATGTTTGAGAAGTGCGTCGGTATATCGGTTTTGACCGTCGATCCACTTGCGAGTCTCTGGGCTTTTCTGGTTCTCGAGCCAGCGGTACTGATCGGTCACTTGAACGCCATGATAGGTGTCGGTGACGGGCGAGCGCCTGGCGACGGGCGGCTGGACTTGCGCAGACGCAGCGAAGGCGCCGCAGAGAAACAGAGTCGTCAAGCCTGGTTTCATGAGCCTGAATCCAGTTATAGCAGAGCGGCGCCATTACTTCGGGCTCCGCTATACTGTTCACCTAAGAGGAAACCATCTCATATGAAGATCCGACTCATCGCTCTCACCGTGGCCGCGCTCGCGACCGCCTCGGCATTCGCAGGAGACTCGCCCGCCGAGATGCTCGCGAAGATCAAGGAAATCCAGACTCCGAAATTCGACCAAACGAAGCGCTCGGATAACGCTTACACGCAGCAGTATTTCGCTGACGTGAACAAGGCAAACGATGAGCGCAACCGGCTTATCCTCGACTTCTACAAGGCATATCCCGACAACGAGGATGCCGAGAAGCTGCTCATCCAAAGGTGGGCGACGATGGGAGGCGCGGGGGCTGCGCCGAGCAAAGAAAAGATCCAATCCATCGTTGCGGATATCGATTCCATCATTGGTGCTGCGCCGCCCCAAGTGAAGATGGACGGAACTTTCTGGAAGGCGCGCTATGGTCTCGAGGCGGCCGGGGAAGACCTAAAAGCGGTGAATCGAGCCATCGACGGGTTCGCGAAGGCCTATCCGAAAGACCCGCGAGGAGCGCAGCTCCTTAGCATGGAAGCCCGGTTGCCTGCGGTCGATAAGGACCGCAAGGCCAAGCGCGCGGTCTACGCGCGGATGCTAGCGGATTACAAGGACAGCCCATCCGCCAAGTACGCTCCAGGCATTATCCGACAGATCGATTCCGTCGGGAAGACCTTCGATCTCACCTTCACGGACGCCATCTCGGGCAAGAAGGTATCGGTCGCCGATCTGAAGGGCAAGGTCGTCCTCCTCGACTTTTGGGCAACCTGGTGCGGTCCTTGCGTCGCTCGGATGCCGGAGATGAAGAAGCTTTACGCCGATCTCCACGACAAGGGATTCGAGGTGTTGGGAATCAGCCTCGATCAGCCGGAAGCAAAGGGCGGGTTGACCGCTCTGAAGGATTATGTGGCGAAGAATGAAGTTGCCTGGCCCCAGTATTACCAGGGCAACTTCTGGCAGAGCGACTTCTCGACCTCGTGGGGCATCAACTCAATCCCTTGCGTGTTTCTGATCGACAAGACCGGGAAGCTGGCCGAGGTCACTTATCCCGCCGACCTTGACACCAAGGTTCGCAAGCTCCTCGGGATCTAGCTCTGCCGGGCCAGAGAGGACCGAAGACGCCGAAGGCAGCCGGGAATCGGCTGCTTTCGGAGGTTCGGGAGGCTCAGGAAGCCAGGCTCGCAATGATCTGCGAGCGAACGGCCTTGCGGCGGTACATGTCCTCGTCGGCGGCCCGGATCAGCCGCTCGTACTCGAATCCGTCCTCGCCGACCACCGCGATACCGTAGCTGAAGCCTGCGCTCCGGCCGACGATCTCCGTGTGGGACATAAAGCGGTCGAGGGCTGCATCGAGCATCGAAATGGCTTGCATCCGTTCCCGGTTCGGCATCACAACGATGAATTCGTCTCCACCTGCCCGGCCGAACGTAGCGTCTGAGAGGAAACTCCGTCGCATCGATCGGCTTAGCAGCTTCAAAACTTCGTCACCATAGTAGTGCCCGAACTTGTCGTTCAGTTCCTTGAAACGGTCGCAATCGACCATCGCGATCGTGAGCGGCTGGCCGAGGACCGTCGCCCGGTCGATCGCCTTACGCGCCCTTTCCTCGATCGCCAAGCGGTTGAGAGCACCGGTAAGGGAGTCCCGGGACGCGAGAGCCTTTTGGACCCTGAGGCTGCTCTCGAGCCGGTCGAAGATCAGCATGAGGCCGTAAAGAACGAACGTCTGCAGCACGAAGTTCACGAATACGCTGTTCGTGCGACCTTCGCGAGCAGAATCGACGAGCGCGAGGCTGATCGTCGAAAGCAACACGATGGTGCTACCGGCTTGGCGTCCGCCTCTCTTTGTGGCGATCCACAGTGGTAGCACGTACGCCATTCGGGTCCCGGTCGGAAAGCCGAGAATTCCGTCGACGATGATCAGTCCGGCGAACAGGGAGATGCCCAGGCACAGGGCCCGGCACAACGCGGACTCCCGATACAGCTCGATTCCTGCATCGATCCATTCCAAAATAAAGTCGAGTGCACGAGACATCTTCGAACTAGATGATCGGCATGCTCAGCGTTTCCTTTAGGTTTTTGAGAGAGAAACCCTCACGAGTTAAATAAGGTTTTCCACAGTATTCCCCCGAAGTTGTCCTCAAGGTTCTCTATAGCCTTATCGGGCGACGGAGACCATAATGGGGTCAGTGAGCCTCACCGCGCGCATTCGGGCGCCGATCCAACCCACGCCGAGACCGCCAATGCTGGTGCTGCTCCACGGGCTGGCCGCGGATGAGCACGATCTGTTCGGTATGGCCGCGGACCTTGATCCACGTTTCCAGGTGATTACTCTTCGGGGACCCTACGAAGCCGGCTACGGCGGGTACGCCTGGTTCGGGCTACAGTTCCTTCCGGACGGCCGCCGGTTGGTCGACGAGAGGCAGGCTGTTGCCGGGCTCGACATCCTGATCAAGGAAATTGAGTCGCTGGTCGAGGCCCACTCGCCGTCCAAACTGATCCTCGCCGGGTTCAGCCAGGGGGCGATGATGGCGGCAGCCGTCGCCCTTAGGCGGCCGGAGCTGATTCAGGGAGCTTGGCTGATGAGCTCGCGCTACCTGCGGATTCTGGATCCGGGAACTAAGCCGTCCAAAGCTCTGCCGATTTACATGCAGCATGGTCTGTACGACGAGGTCCTCCGGGTTGCGGAGGGTAGGGAACTCGCGACCGTGCTCAAGAGTCGGGGACACGTCGTCGTGTTCGACGAGTACGCGATGGGCCATGAGTCGACCTACCAGAGCCTTGTCGACGCCGACAACTGGCTTCGCGTCCTGCTTGGCTGATCAGCGATCTGAACAGGTCCAAGTTTATTGCGGTCCAATAGAGTAAAGAACACTACGTTCGCGCGTTTGGATCGCATGATATCAACCCCAGACGCAAGGAGAGAGCAATGTTGTTTGTTCGAACCCCACCGACAGTCGTTGTCGAGGATCCAGAAGCTATCAGGGCCGCCGAGGAGCGCGGTAGAGACAATGGATTCATGCTTTTGCTTGGCGCTCTGCTGGTGATCGCCGCGGTGATGGCCGTTGGTTATTTTGCCTGGTGGGCGCCGTTTAACTCCGCCACCGCGACTCCAACGGTCATCCACGATACTCACGTGATCCAGCAGCCGGCTTCGCCGACGATCGTCAATCCGCCTCCGACGATCATCCAGCGCGACCGTATCGTGCCGGTTCCGGTACCAAAGAGCAGTACCGATAGCTCGTCCAACGCCGGGTCCGGTGACAGTGACGCTAAGGGATCTGACTCATCGGCCGGGAGTTCAAACTCTTCGACCACGGGTCAATAGTTCATCGGGATGTGAAGTACCCTCTCCTCCTTCGACGACACCGCCGAAAGAGGAGGGTTCCCCGGCGGCTCTAGCAGGCTTCCAAGAGAACCGCGGTGGCCTCGCCACCGCCAATGCACGGGGTGGCGATCGCGTAGCGGCCGCCACGCCGCCTCAGTTCGTAGAGAGCGGTAATCATCAGCCGGGCGCCTGACATCCCGATCGGGTGACCCAGCGCTACCGCGCCACCATTTACATTCAGCCTTTCCCGAGGAATTTGAACCTTGTCCGAGACCACTTTGGCGACGACCGCGAAGGCCTCGTTGACTTCGAAGAGATCGATGTCGCTTACCTTGAGATTCTGCTTGGCGAGAAGCTTTTGGATCGCAAATGCGGGGGCAGTTGTAAACCACTTGGGCTCCTGGGCATGGCCCGCGTAGGCGAGAAGCCGTCCGAGAGGCTTGACGCCGCGCCGCTCGGCTTCGGCCATGGTCGTGACGACCATCGCGGCCCCGCCATCGTCGATGGAGCTTGCGTTGCCGGCAGTGGTGGCGCCCTCCTTGCTGAACGCCGGTCTCAGGCTCGCCAGTTTGGCGGGGTCGCCTTTCCTCGGCTCTTCATCCTGATCGACGACGATGGGATCACCCTTTCTCTGGGGGACGCTCACCGGTACGATCTCCTCGCTGAGCCGGCAAGAATCCTGCGCCGCGACGGCTCTCCGATACGATTCGGCGCTGAACTCGTCCAGCTCCTCTCTCGAAATATTGAATTCGGCCGCCGTTGCATCGCCGCAATTGCCCATGTGGCAGTTATCGTAAGGATCCCAAAGGCCGTCGAGGATCATGCTGTCGACGAGCGTCCCGTTGCCCATCCGATATCCGGTGCGAGCCTTGTCGAGGATATAGGGCGCGTTGGACATGGATTCCATGCCGCCGGCCAGTACGATCTTCGCGTCGCCACATTTGATCGATTGAGCGGCAAGCATCGCCGCTTTCATGCCGGAGCCGCAGACTTTATTGATCGTCAGAGCGGGAACGGAATCCGGGATCCCGGCCCCCCGTGCAGCCTGTCGCGCCGGCGCTTGGCCCAGACCGCCGGTGAGCACGCAGCCCATAATCGTTTCTTCGATCTCGCCGGCCTGGACGCCGGACCGTTGCAGGGCGCCTTGGATGGCGATCGAGCCGAGTTGAGGAGCCGTGAGGCTCGACAGAGATCCCATAAACGCGCCGATCGGTGTGCGCGCTCCCGCGAGAATGACGACGTCTTCCATCTTTGGGGGAAGGTTACCGCCAGGGTAGCGTCTCAATCGCGCCGGGGAACGCTATTTCCCGAGCGCTTTATGTCCGATGTAGAAGTCGCCCGTGAAATCCCATCCGCCGATGTTTCGAGGGTTCTCTGTCCAAGTCACCCAAATGTTCGCGCCGTCCGAGCAGCAGCCGATGAAGTCGAGCGGTGGCCGGCCAGCCGCCCAGTCGTGCGAGACGCGCTCGGAGGCGTCGAAGCCGGTTTTCGGGTCCCAGTTAGTGAGCCGCACCTGCCACTGTCCCACCTTCTTGCCGTTCGCCGTCGTTGTCCCCGACCGGTTGTCGACAAAGGCCATGTGGACATGACCCTGAGGATCGGCGCAAATCCAGGGCAAGGTTTGGTTATAGATGGGCGTCACCCCCGCGGTGCCGTCCGCCTGCAGAAACTGGTGGATCGACGTCTCGATCTCTTTGGCGGAAAGACACGTCTTTGCGAGACTCCAAGTCTTGCCCCCGTCGGTTGTGATTCGATAGAACAGAAGGTGCGGTCTCACTTCCTGGCCGTCAACCTCGAGGCTAACGTAATCTTCGTAAACGTAGATCGCGGTGTCCTTTCCCGATGCCACCAAGCTGCCAAGCATCCAGCGCTCCTGCGTATCGCCGAATCCGGCATGCGTCATGTCGATGTCCGTGTGATTGCCCCAAGTCTTGCCGCCGTCGTCGCTCGTGGCCACCATGAAGTGATCTATCTTGTCGTACTTGCTGTCCTCGCTCGAAGTCGCCCAGCCGGCATAGATGCGGCCGCCGGTGCCGACCGTGAGATAGGGGTCGACCGGGTAACTGCCGGAGGGTTCTTTGTCGATCCGTGAGACCTTCTTGAAAGTCTTGCCTCCGTCGGAGGAGGCAGCATAAAAGACGCTTTCCGATCTTTTACCGCCGATGTAGCCATCCGAGTAGTTAAAGCCGATCTCCTTCGTTTTCGGGTTTACGATGATCCACTCGCGATCGTAGGGGCCGGATAGCGAGCCTCCCTTCACGATGCTCTTGCCGTCATCGGACAGCATCGCGACCTGCATCCCCGAAACACCCGGCTTGATATAGATGACGTAGAGCTTTCCGTCCGGGCCGACGGTGCTGCATACGTCGCAGAAGGAATCGGGGAGATCAACTCCAGGTGTGTAAGTCTTCCCGAAGTCGTGGCTCACGTAGAGGCGGCTTGGATTGTGGCTCGTCGCATAGACCGACCCCTTTGCATCCGTGCTCACGAAGGTTTCTCCGCCCGGGCCGATCTTTTGGATGTCGGCCCACTGGGGGAATGCTGAACAAGTGAGGGCCGAGACGGCGAGCGCAGAGATGGTTCGCATGTTCGGTCTAGGATACGCGAGCCGGCGGCGAATTGTCGCCGGCCCTGGCTTTTCGCCCTTGGGTGGGGCGCCGTCCCCCACCCGGGTGACATGTGGAACCCGGTCATAAGTGAGCCAGTCGACTGTAATGCTTGCAAAAGAAGGAGAGAGCACATGAAGAAGACATTTCCATTGCTGTTCGCCATGGCGGCAGCCTCGGCATTCGCATACGCGATCGTTCTCGTAGCGGGGACAGTGTCGGTTTCCGGTAACGGTCTCGACGTGAACTTTGGGGAAACCGGCTTGGTGGCGGGGGCGACGACCAATTACACGCTAACTGCCGATGCGACCGTCACCTATGGGTGCTTCAACCACGGCGGCCACAACCCATCCGCGGGCAACAAGCGCACCACCGTCCATCGTTCGGTCTCCAGCACCGATACCGTAACCGCCGACGCGAGCGGTGGCGCGGCCGGCTCGATCACCGATCCAATCCCCGGCTCCGGCAGCTTCGCATGCCCTCCTGGACAAACCATCAAGCTCGGCACCGCGACGTTCACGAACGTGAGCCTGACCGACACGTCGAACACCTTTACGATCTCGGTTCCCGGGACGTTCAGAAAAGTGTTCAACGTCCTCCGATAAGGCGTTATCTCGCCTCCCCGGTCGACGCCGTGGGGGCGGAGGACTTCATCACAAAGTGGGGGCGGCTATAGAGTGATGAAGTTCTGCCCCGAGACGGTAAGCGGTAAGCGGTGAGCGGTAAGCGGTAAAGGGTGAACGGTGAGCCGTTAGCGGTGAAGGGTGAGCGGTAGGCGGTAAGCGGTGAAGGGTGAACGGAGAGCCGTCAGCGGTGAAGGGTGAGCGGTAAGCGGTGAGTGGTGATCGGTGAATCGCTTCAGACCTCGGATCTCTGCTTACCGTTTACTGATCACGCGGGAAGGATTGACGGATTCCCCAAATAAAGGTAAAGTATTAGTTCGCGCGGTCCGTCTCCCAATCCCCAAATCCATCGAGCACTCAGCATTTTTGCACTGGCAACGTCGCCGGCATGTTGGGGCACTCTTCCGTATCTCTCATGGGGGTCGGCGCGCGGCCTATAAACCATGGCAGACGTCAGCCTTTTCGACAAAATCCGCATCGGCATCGCCAGTTCCGAAGACGTTCTGAGCTGGTCTCACGGCGAAGTCAAAAAGCCGGAGACAATCAACTACCGTACATTCAAACCCGAAAGAGACGGGCTCTTCTGCGAGCGGATCTTCGGTCCCGTGAAGGACTGGGAGTGCGCTTGCGGCCGCTACAAGAAAATCAAATACAAGGGCATCGTTTGCGAGCGCTGCGGCGTTGAGGTCACGCGCTCCAAGGTCCGGCGCGAGCGCATGGGCCATGTCGAACTTGCGGCTCCGGTGTGCCACATCTGGTACCTGAAGGGCGTTCCCTCGCCCCTGTCGCTCATCCTCGATCTTTCACCGAGGCTGCTGGAAAGGGTTATCTACTTCGCCTCCTTCATCATTATCGACGTCGACAGCGAGACGATTCGCGAGCTGATCCCGGAGATCAAAGTCGCCGTCGAATTCGAAAAAGCTCGGTTCATGATGGAGATGCGCGAGCTGGAGGAGGAATCCTTCACGCGCTTCGCGGACGACCTCAACAACAACCGCGACGAGTACGACGAAGTCTTCGCCCGCGAGCGCGCCAAAGCGGTCAACGATCGAATCAAGGCTGAGTATCGCGACGCCGACGACCGCCTCAAGGACCTCGACGACGCCGTCAAGATTCTCGACACGCTCACGCCGAAGGGCCTGATCGACGAGGATCGCTATCGCGCGGTCGTCAAACTGCTGGATTCGGTCGGTCAGAAGATGGAGCGCGACCTCCGTTCGCTGGTTCGGGCCAACATCGGCGCGGATGCGATCAAAGAGCTCCTCGGGCGTGTCGACCTGGAAAGGCTAGCAAGAGAACTGCGACAGGAGATCATCGTCACGCAGTCGCAGCGCCGCGCGAGGGCGATCAAGCGACTCGAAGTCGTCGAAGCCCTCATCAGCTCGCGCTCGAGGCCCGAGTGGATGATCCTGGACGTCGTTCCTGTCATTTCCCCCGAGCTTCGCCCGATGGTCCAGCTCGACGGCGGCCGCTTCGCGACCTCCGACTTGAACGACCTCTACCGGCGAATTATCAACCGAAACAACCGGCTTAAGAAGATCATCGAGATCCACGCGCCGGAATCGATCATCAACCACGAGAAGCGCCTCCTTCAGGAAGCCGTGGATGCGCTGATCGACAACGGCCGCCGCGCCCGCCCGGTGGTTGGCTCCAACTCACGGCCTCTAAAGTCCCTGAGCGACATGCTGAAAGGTAAAGAGGGCCGCTTCCGAAAGAACTTGCTCGGTAAGCGCGTCGACTACTCCGGTCGATCGGTTATCGTCGTCGGCCCGCATCTTAAGCTCCACCAGGCCGGCCTGCCTAAGGAAATGGCGCTCGAGCTGTTCAAGCCGTTCGTCATGAAGTCGCTGGTCGAGAAGAAGATCACGCAGAACATCAAGACGGCCAAGCGCATGATCGATCGGATGCATCCGGCGGTCTGGGACGGCCTCGAGGAAGTGATCAAGGAGCATCCGATCCTCCTCAACCGGGCTCCGACCCTGCACCGGCTTGGAATTCAGGCGTTCGAACCGATCCTCGTCGACGGCAAGGCGATCCAGGTCCACCCGCTCGTTTGTCACGCTTACAACGCGGACTTCGACGGCGACCAAATGGCGGTTCACGTGCCTCTGAGCACCCAGGCGCAGGCTGAGGCCCGCGTTCTGATGCTGAGCACTCAAAACCTCTTCTCGCCGGCTGACGGCCGCCCGACCTGCGCGCCGGTGCAGGACATCATCCTCGGCAATTACGCTCTGACGTTCGTATCTCATGCAGGCCGAGAGCGCATGAAGAAGCAGGAGGAAGCCCACAAGAAGGATCCCGAGAAGAATCCGGCTCCGCGCAGCTATAACGGCCCCGAGGAAGCGATCTACATGATCGACACTCCCGTCGCCGAGGATAGGATTCCGCTGAACGATCCAATCAAGGTTCGCCTCAAGAGGCCGGTCTTCAGGCCCGACACGGAGGTCGATTTCCGCGATCCGGCCACTGGCCAGGAGTACGAAAGACGGATCAGCAAGAACGAGGACGACGAAGACTTCGAAGAGTTGGTGCCGCTAGAGATGTCGCACGAGACGGTCACGGTCACTTGCACGCCTGGCCAGCTCGTGATGAACACAATCCTGCCGTACCCCCTGCGACACAGCGATGAGTTTCTGAAGGTTGAGCTCAATAAAAAGGCTCTTTCAGAAATGATCCTGGTCTGCCACCGCCGAGCCGGCGTCGGCGCGACGATCCGCCTTCTCGACGACATGAAGGATATGGGTTTCAAGTGGGCGACCCGCTACGGCCTGTCCGTCGCGATCACCGACATGGATCCGCCGGAGAGGCGCGAGGAAATGATCAAGGAGGCTGACGACCGGTCGACCAAGATCACGCAGCAGTTCCGGCGCGGGATGCTCACCTACAACGAGATGACGCAGACGCTGGTCAAGCTCTGGACGGACACGTACGACGAGATCGGTAAGGAGATCGTTAACGGTCTGACCCAGTTCAACCCGCTCTCGATCACCACCGTCTCCGGAGCGCGCGGCTCGGTCAAGCAGCTAGCCCAGCTCGCCGGCATGCGCGGCCTTATGTTCAACCAGTTTAACGAGGTTATCTATGAGTTGCCCGTGAAGAGTTCCTTCCATAAGGGCTTGAACATGCTCGAGTACTTCGTGACGACTCACGGAGCGCGGAAGGGTTTGGCCGATACCGCTCTCCGAACTGCGGACGCGGGCTACCTGACGCGTCGCCTTTGCGACGTCGCCCAGGACGTCATCGTCAAGTCGGTGGACTGCGGCACGGACGAGGGAATCCTCGCCCACCGAATCCTCGACGAAGGCGAGACGATCGAGCACATCACCGATCGCATCGTCGGTCGGTGCGCGCTCTGCGTCATCACCGATCCTGAGTCGAAGGAAGAGATCACAACTTACCAGGAGCCGATCAGCCGGGATGCCGCCAAGCGGATCGCGGAGATCGAGAACAAGTTCTGGACCGAGTATCACGCCGTCGAGACCGAAGAGGAAAGGACGAAGATCGGCGAAAAGTATCGCAAGCTCGGATTCGAGCTTGACGAGCACGGCTACCTGAGCGTGATCATCCGATCGCCGCTGACCTGCGAACTGGTCCAGGGGATCTGCTCGAAGTGCTACGGAACGGACCTCTCTACGAGCCGCCTTGTCGAAGTCGGCGTCGCCGTCGGCATCATCGCAGCTCAGTCGATCGGTGAGCCCGGAACGCAGCTAACGATGCGGACCTTCCATACGGGAGGCGTCGCCGGATCGGCTACGATCGCGAGAACGAACCAGTACAAAACAGGAAAGTTCATCCGCCAGTTCATGGAGGACTTTGCGACGGCGACCGAAACCGACCTCAAGCAATTCGATCCGACCAAGCTTCTGGAAAACCAAGAGTCGGTCGTTAAGAGCTTCTTCCAGCAGAAGGACACGCTGACGATCAACGAGGAAGAGCCGGTTGCTTTGGCGCCCGCTGACGACGCGAAGGCGAAGCGCAAGACGGAGCGTCAAACGAAGGCCGCCGCAAAAGCTCTTGCGAAAGCAGACAGCGATTCACGAAAACTCTGGGAGCGATCGAGGAAGACCTTCTTCTACGCCTGGACCGGCGAATCGAGCGGTATCGTCCGCGTTGAGGAAATCTTCGAAGCGCGGCGTCAGCCGCGAGGAAAGGCGATCATCTGCCCCGTCACCGGCATTGTTCGGGACATCCGAGAATCGCAGTTTGGACGCTGGGTCATCGTGGAAGCCGTGGTCCCGGTTACAACTCCAATCAAGGACGCCTACATCGGCGACGTTCAGGAGCCGTGGGCCAAGGACGATAAGGGTGAGTACGATGCCGGCCTGCAGAAGACCATCGGTCAGAAGCTTACGGCGGCGACCCTCGCGATCCTTCGAAAGGCCGAAGTCGAAAGGGTCACGATCTTCTATCCCATCCTCGTGCCGCCTCTTGGAAAGCTGCCGGTCTCGAAGGGATCGAAGGTCATCAAGGGCGACCCTTTGACGGAGGGCCCGCGCGATCCGCACGAGGTTCTCGAGCTCGCCGGCGCAGCCGCGGTTTACGACTACTTCGTCGAGAACCTGCAAAGCGTTTACAAAGCGCAGGGCGTCGACATCAACGACAAGCACATCGAGGTCATCATTCGCCAGATGCTGCGGAAGCGGCAGGTGAAGGAACCGGGAGATACCCCGTTCTTGCCGGGACAGATCGTGGACCGGTTCACCTACCTGAAGGCGAACGACAAGGTTCGCGAGCTTTTGGACGAAGGTAAGAAGATCCGTTATGTCGATCCGATCACGGGAGACAACGTCGAGCGCGATCCCAAGGAAGCAACCGCGACCTGGATCTTGCTCGGTATCACTGAGGCCTCCCTTGCAACGGATTCGTTCCTGTCGGCGGCTTCGTTCCAGAAGACGACTCGCGTCTTGACGGAGGCGGCCGTGCGGGGCAAGAAGGATCTCTTGATCGGACTGAAGGAGAACGTCATTATCGGGCGCCTGATCCCATCCGGCACCGGCGTCAAGTATTACCGGGACGTGGGAGTTGACGTGCAGCGAGGTCCCGCCTGGGCCGAACAGTCGCTTACCGCTCTCGTGGAGGCGGACGACTTCGACGACGAGACCTTGGGCGTTCTCAACTTCCCGTCACTTGCCGATATGGCCGCGGACGAGGAATTCCTGGACGAGGAGTAACCCTCCGGATCGAGGTGAAGAGAGAGCCGTTAGGCCGGAGGCATCGCCTCCGGCCTTTCTAGTTTGAGATTACTGCGGAGGAGGAGCCTTGCCGCCGGCGCCGAAGCCGATCCCAAGCCCTGGCGCCTTCTGGAAGGCGTTCTTCAGTTGGTCCGCGGCGGCCTGAACCTGGGAGCGAAAGTCGGCAGGTAGAGACTCATAGGGTCCAGCGGGGTTCGAGGCATCGAGGCTCGTATCGCTCAGCGCTCGCGATAGGGAAACGCGGGGGTTGAACATGAACCGGATCGTCAGGTCGGTTTCGACCGCCATTCGCCATCGGTCGTAGACGGGCGGCGTGTAACCGGGAATCTGCTGACTGGGGATATTCCGCGAGAATGCCAGATTCGTCGGGTCGTAGACCGAACTTGCGCCAGTCTGCGAGTTGGTCCCCTGAGCGACCTGCTGAGTCCGGATGCTTCCAACCAGGAAGCCGTCGTTCGTTACCCCATTCGGAACCACGATGGTGCGCTCCGTCAGCGCCGACGTGCCGCCGAAACCGAACACCATCGGCATCTGTCCCCCGCTTTGAGCGGAGGAGAACACGAAGGTGTTGGATTGCGATTGCTGACCAAGCCTTGACGGTTGTTGCGATTGCGGGGTTTGAACGTTCGGCCCCTGGGGCGAATTGTAGAGCATGTCGGCGACCAAGCCAAGTTGCTGCGAGCTCAGATTCATAAAGGAGATCTGTTGTCCCGATGCGACGGACTGGCGTTGGGGGCCGGAGAGGCTTCCATAGAATCGATACAGCGAGTAGCTTCCCGAGGCCAACGGCATGAACTCGCGACTGGCTGCGGAACCATTAATGAGCCGGACGTAAGTGTAGTCCGCGTCTGAGATCGCGGGAACCTTCGACTGTGCCAGGGCGAAGTTGCAGAGGTCGTCAAGGTGTAGCATGCCGTTCTTGTCCAAGGAGCGGACGAGGATGCCAAGGGCAGACCGGTCGACGGCGTTGGCGCGAGCGGATGCCGGCAGGTTGGGAGAAACTACGATCCAATCACCGTCCAGCTTCGAATTCAGTCCGTGTCGGGGACCGAGCGAATCGATAAACGCGGTCGGAGTCACTTTTCCAGCGAATTGCCGGTTCATGCTGCCGAAGCAATAGTCTGGAAGGAGAGCGACAAGGTTCTTCTCGCGCTGCTTGGACAGGGCGAGCATCGCTTCGCCTGGGGCGAACGATAGCGGGTCAAACTTCTCGGGATTGAGGATTCTGGATTTGAGCTCGGCACTTATCTTCACGTTGCCGTCACCCGAGTCCATGCTCTTGACGTTGATGTCGCCTCCACCGTTGTTCACGCTGATAGCCCTGACGATCCTCGGTCCGCCGGCGCCGGCGGCAGCCGCGCCAAAGCCAGCGTTGGCCAGTTCTTTTGCGAGATCCGAAATCTGCAGCGGCGCTTCGGTGGACGGCTTGGAATTATCCTCTGTGGCATTCGGCAACTGAAGCGTGTAGCTTCCGTTGGCCAGTGTTTCGAGCTTCGTGTCGGCGGCGAGGAACTGGAAGTTCAAGCCACCCTCGAATCGCCTTTCGACGATGACGAGGCCGAGGCCGAGGCCGAGGCGAGGATCTCCCGGCCCCATCGAGGGGTTGCCGAGGCCGTTGATGCTGAACGACCTGGAAGTCCCGTCCTGAGGCTCATTTGCGTTGTAGGTCTGCGTAAATAACTGCTGTTCTTCGACGAACTGGTTAAGGACGGCGTACGCAGCGCCATTCAGACCGTGTTGCATCGCCGTGGGCTGAGTTGAGAAAACCATTCTCTGATTCGGCCCGATCTGGGCCAACTTGACGGGATCCATGACGGCGAGCAGGCGGGCGATTGCGCGTGTGGCAGGCGTCTTGTTGGCGGTGTCGTTCGCCATTATCCGCCGGGCTTGCCCCTGGCCCTGGGTGAACTGGTCGATGGCCTTTCGGGTTTCGCCGGCGAGTTGCTCCGCGGCCGCCTTATCGAATTTGGACGAACTCGAGACGGCGCCACCGAGCTTGGCGATCGCCTTGGAAATGGCACTGGTTCGAGCAGCTATCTCCGCGCGCTCCTGGGCGACTCCAGTCGAACTGTCGCGGGTGAGGAAGTAGATCCCGCTCTGGAGGAGCCACTTTCCCGATTCTGCTTCAGCGACACGTTTCATGACGTCGTCCACAGTCGCGTCGTGGACGTTGATCACGAACACCTCGTTCCGCAGATTCGCCGCCGGCTCCATACTGACGCCGGAGGCCTTTGCGAGGGCGGCGAGCGCGACACTGGCTCTCGACGCGGGAATTTCCACCGTGATCTTTCGCGTCAGATCTTGAGCGTTGGCGACGACGCCCACGCCCAGAAGCACTGCAAGCAAAGTGGTTCGATTCATTTTCTTAGCCCTAGTTTATCAGGACGATGCGCTGACCGACCTGATTCCTCCGAGATGCAGTACCAGGAAACGACACTTGTAGGTTCCCGGGTTTTGAAGTCGCACACGCCAAGAATAAGTAGCCGCCTGCGCGCCCATAATGGCTTCGATGGTGCTGATCGCCGAAGAGCGGGAAAGGTTGGACCGGTTTTTAGCGCGCCGGCTGTCGTCCCACAGCCGGACGAAGCTCGCCCGACTCGCTGCACTTGGCGAGGTGTTTGTCGACGGCGTGGCTCAGAAGGCGTCGTTTCAGCTCGAGCCGGGAATGCGGGTTACGGTTGAGGAACCACCCGAATCGGCTCCTCACGACCTTGCTCCGGCCGACATCGCGCTAGAGGTGGTCTATGAGGACGAGGACCTCCTCATCGTTAACAAGCCGCGCGGGCTGGCATCCCACCCAGCGACGTCTCTTAAAGAGCCCTCGCTCGTGAACGCGCTGCTCGCCAGAGCCCATTCCCTCAGCCAGACCGGGGGGGCGTTTCGGCCGGGGATCGTCCATCGACTCGACAAGGACACGACGGGCCTCATGGTCGTTGCGAAGAACGATGAGTCGCATGTGTCGCTGGCCAAGCAAATCGAGTCAAAGAGGGCGGAGCGGCGCTACGTAGCGGTTGTCGGGGGCAGCTTGCCGCAGGACCGTTTCGTGATCAAAGCGCCGCTGGCTCGGGACCGGCGCAATCGGCTGAAAATGGCGGTCGATCCCTATGGCAAGGAAGCGGTGACCCACGTAAAGCGGTTGGGGAACGTGGACTCCGGCACCGTGATCGCGGTTCGACTGGAGACCGGCCGGACCCATCAGATTAGGGTTCATCTGAGGGCCGTCGGCTGTCCGGTACTCGGCGATTCGCTCTACGCACCGAGGGAGTTCGCTCGGGGCGTCCTCCAGTTGCACGCATGCTATCTCGCTTTGACGCAGCCAAGGTCGGGTGAACGGATCGCGGCCTACGTCGACCCACCAGGAGACTTTGCGGGCTCGGTTTGCGTTAGTCGCGCGGACATCGAGGCGTGTTGACGGAAGCCAAGTTCATCAGTTCCTCAGGTTACGCCAGAGCTATTTGATGGACACGAGGTCGATAGTAAAGACAACTTCGCTCATCGGAGGCACCTTCTTAACCTGTTGGCTGGTGTACGCGGTTGAGGGTGGGGCGATGACCCGGCGCTTGCCGCCGACTTTCATTCCGGAAACGCCTTCGTCGATACAGGGAAGCGCCTGATTCTTGCCGAGCGTGAACGAAAACGGCTTCTTGAAATGCTTGGAGTCCTCGAAGATATTCCCGTTAAGGAGAGCACCGACGTATTGGATGGTCACGGTGTCCCCCGGTTTAGCCACGCGGCCGGATCCAGGCTTAAGGTCTTCGCAATCGATGACGTTGTCTTCGCCGACCTTTTGAACTCCGAGAAGCTTGACGTCGAAAAGGAGGTCGGAATTTGCCGGGATCTTGTCGCCTTGCCCGTTCGCCCCATATCCGAGGGAGGCCGGTATCTCGAGCTTCCGCTCGCCACCGATTCGCATGCCAACGACGCCTTGATCCCAACCCTTGATTACTGCGCCCTGTCCCAACGTAAACGTGAAGACATCTTTGACGCCATCCATGTTGCTGTCAAAGACCTTCCCGTTCTTGAGCGTTCCCGTGTACAGAACCCAGACGGTATCGCCGGAGGCGGCTTCCCGCCCTTTGCCTACCGAGACGTCCTTGCTCACCACCTTGTCTTGCTTTGTGGACGCGGGGCTTGGAGATGAACCGGTCGTCGTGGGTTGAGCCGCCTGGTCGGGCTTTTGGCTGCAGCCGACAAGCAGGAGGAAGCCACACAACATAACGGGACCGGATAGTTTCATCGCGCTCATTTATACCACCGGCTTCAACAACCTGATCGGTACACTCGGTTCCGATGGCCAAGAAAGGCGCCGCAAAAGAGAATAAGGCGCCGGCGTCGATCCAAAATCGTCGCGCCCGGTTCGACTACCAATTTATCGAGACGCACGAAGCCGGCATCGTATTGGCTGGCTCGGAAGTCAAGAGCTTGTACTTGGGGCGCGCACACCTGACCGACGCTTATTGCCGGGTGACCAACGGCGAGCTGATCCTACTGAACCTCGACATCGAGCCCTACGAGAAGGCAGCCCACTTTCAGCCCGAGCGCCGGCGCGAACGCAAGCTCCTCATGCATCGGAAGGAAATCAATCTGCTGGAAAGGAAGTCCCTGGAGAAGGGATTGTCTCTGATCCCGTCGCGCATCTATTTTCGCAATGGCCGGGCAAAGGTCGAGGTAGCTTTGGCGCGCGGCAAGGCGGAGTACGACAAACGTGAAAAGATCGCGAAGGACGAAGCTCGCCGGGAACTTGAGCGAGTGCGATCCGAGCGCTACTGACCTTTTACAGTTCCTTAGGCTACGACTAAGACATGCCGGGCGAACCGGCAGGGTGGCGCCCCTTACCCTCCTGCCACTTCATTGCCAATACTCTTAATCGTTTGTACATAGTCCTATGGATGTGCAGACATACAGTAATGATTTACAGGGTCTAACCCGAATGTTAAAAAAGTGAGTGCTCATTCCGGACTTATATCGACGATGATCGGGTGCGGGGTCGATCTGCTCCTCTTCGACGAGGCAGAGACACGGCTCATCAAGACACAAATCGAGCAGCCGCTTCCGCTACGACTTCGATCGGTGGGCGCAGAGGCTTCGATCCCAAAGAGTGGCAGGCGGGCTATGCTCCTAGCCCACTTCGATGGGTTGCCGATGAGGGCGGATGGGGACCTCGACACCGTTGGCTCTGACGGTGAGGGCGTTTGGTTCGAAATGAACGGGGTTCGCTGGGAAGTTCTCGAGCGACGTCGACACGTTCGAGTTCCGGTGTCGGTTCCCGTGAAACTCCGCCTCTGCGATGGAGACGACGACAGCCCCGGGACGGAAATCGAGGGCATGACTCGCGACCTCAGTATTAGCGGAGCGTTCGTGAAGCTGAGCCAGGTGCCGGAGGAAGGCACACTTCTCGAATTCGAAGCGGAGATCCTAGGCCAGACGGTTCGAACGCTGGCTGTGGTGGCCCGCAAGGTTCCCGAGTGCAGCGGTGTTGGCCTTCAGTTTGTAAAGTATCTGGAAGACGCCAGGCCCCAACTTCACGGTTTCCTCACGAAAGCGGCGTGAGGACGTCGAGCTTGGTGGGTCGATGGCTGATCGCTTGGCTTCGCCCTTGCTAGACTTCCCACTCGCCTTCGAAGACAGTCTCGGCCGGGCCGGTCATGAGGACGCGGCCGTCTGCGAGGTATTCGATTTCGAGCGATCCACCCGGCAGCCGAACTTCCGATTTTCTCGGCGCACGCCGCGTGAGATAGGCGGCGACCGCGGTTGCGCAGGCGCCGGTACCGCAGGCCAGCGTCGCCCCTGCTCCGCGCTCCCACGTTCGCTGGAGTAGCAAACCTTCCCCCAACACCTGGACAAAGTGCACGTTGGTCCGGTTAGGGAACAGCGGATGATGTTCGAGGCGCGCTCCCTCTTTGGCAAGGTCGACCTTAGCGCCGTCATCTACAAAGATCACAAGATGGGGGTTGCCCATGGAAACGGCGGTGCCCACATAGCCATCGATGGCTTGATCCTGAAAGAATTCTTCCGAGGGGCCGGTCATGGGAATCTCCCCGCGGGTCAACCTAGCTTTGCCCATGTCGACCCGAACCTTGCCGCCCGCTAGGAGCTCGACAACGAGTCGCCCAGCCCCTGTCTCGACCGGGATCTTGCTGTCCTCAGTGTGGCCTCGCGACCGGAGGAGCTTCGCAAAGCAGCGGATTCCGTTGCCGCACATTTCGCTCTCCGATCCGTCGGGATTGAACATCCTCATGCGGAAGGGTCCGGACGGGTCCCTTTCCACAAGGATGAGGCCGTCCCCACCGACGCCGAAACGGCGGTCGTTAATGGACTGGGACAGTCTCGCCAGATCGCCCGGTGGGTAGCCGTCGGTGATGGTGTCCACCATCACGAAATCGTTCCCGATGCCTTGCATCTTGGTGAAACGAATCATTCTTCTTCGCGCATTTCTTGCTCGCCGTGCGGCTTATACTGACCGACTGGTTTCGCGGGAACAATACTAGCAACGGCATGCTTGTAAACAAGCTGAGTTGGCTTTCCGGGAGCGTCGAGAAGAACGGTGAACGCATCGAATCCCCGGACCTGGCCACGCAACTGCACGCTGTTGGTCAAATAGATTGTAACGCCGATGCCTTCTTTGCGGACTTGATTCAGGAACATGTCCTGCAGGTTGATCGCCTTGCCCATCTAAAATACCCCTTACATCAAAGCAGACCCGATGCGTTCCACTGCTTCGGCGAATGCATCGTCCTCGGTCGTTGCCGAGATCTCTACTAGGTTCGGTTCGGACCGAAGCCACGTGCGCTGACGCTTCGCGTACTGGCGGGTTTCCACGATCGTTGTCGCGGTTGCCTCTTCGATGCTGAGCCAATCCTCGAGATGGTCCCAAATGGCGCGATAGCCGATCGCCCTGAATCCAGGATCTTCCCGATGGTAGCCCATCTCCCGTAGCTGTTCGACCTCCCGAACCCATCCATTGTGCACCATTTCGAAGACCCGATGTTCGATCCGGGCACTCAGTACTTCGACGGAGGGATTCAAGGCTATTTTCAATTTTTTGAAAGCAGGCAATGCGATCGGCGTTGGCTTGTGCGACTGAAGTTTCTCAAGGGCTCTGCGAACTCTCACCGGGTTGGCGAGATCGATTGACGCGGCGATGTCCGGGTGGCCGGCGATAAGCTGTTTTCTCAGGCTGTCGATCGGCATGGAGTTGAGTTTCGACCTGAGTTCCGGATCCGGCGGCGCCCAAATTGAGGCGTATTCTTCAAACAAAGCCCGCACGTAAAGGCCGGTGCCGCCGACCGCGATAACGTTTTGTTGGCAAGCGAAGGCACGCACTAGCTCAACCTGGGCCAGACCAAGCCATGATCCCAGGCCAAAATCCTCGTTGGGCTCGAGGATATCTATGAGCCGGTAACGCTTCTTGTCGATGGGCTTCGCGGTTCCTACATCGAGCCCCCGATAGATCTGGAACGCATCGGCGCCGATCAGCTTCGCGTCGAGGCGATCGCCCAAGCGCTCGGCAAGCCCGGTCTTGCCGGATGCGGTCGGCCCCATGATGGCTAGAAGAAGAGGCACGTTGATGGTTTGCCCGCTTTGGGCCGTAGTCGGTCGGACGCTCGTATTAGAACCGTATTTGTCGCCCGAAACCTAACAGATCGGATTTGCATGCCGACCTATGATTAGCGGCTGATGTTGATTCTCACATCTTATCTGGCTTCGACCGCGCTCTTCTATATCTTGCTGGCGCGGAGCGCGCCGGTGATCGAGGAGTCAAGCTTTGCCTTTGAAAACCTCCCGACCGAGTGCGAGATCATCGAACTATTCCCGGATCGGCTAGGGCAAACCGCCAGCAGAGCGGCTTAGCTCGCCGGATGCTGCCCTCCCGAGAGGGAGGGCCTGGCAACCCAAGCATTCGACTACAATAGGTTGCCGAATCGATGACGTGCTCCCTATTTGCCTGTATCTTCGCATTCCAACAGGGCTCTCCCACGACTCCCGTCGTTTCTCCCAAGCCCGCGGTCGTTCATGCCACGGGCAAGAAGGTGCGGCACAAGAAGGCCGTATCCGCCCCAAACCGGATTAGCCCGAAGCCTCGCTTCGTCGACAACCCTGTAGGTTCCGGTAAGCCGATTCAGGACGGAGACGTCGTGGTCATCCATTTTCTTGTCAAGAAGGCTTCCGGGGAAAGCGTCGCAGATTCTAAGAAGCGCGGCCTACCCTATACGTTCAAGATCGGCGCGGCGGGGAATGATCCCCTGCTCGACTTGGTTGTGAAGGGTATGCGGGTAGGCGGAATTCGAACCGGAAGGATGCCCGCCAAGGACGCCTACGGTCCCTCCGGTGCTCTTCCATTGATCGCACCCGCGGATATCTTGGACTTCACAGTCAGCGCCATTCGGAGAGGCGACCAGTAGACGATGCTGGCCGAAGTTAAGGAGCTCTGGCGCTTCCGAGAGCTCTTGTTCAGCATGGTTCAGCGCGATTTGAAGATCCGCTACAAGAACTCATTCCTGGGATTCCTTTGGTCGCTACTGAATCCCCTGGTCACGGTCGCGACCATGACGGTCGTTTTCCAGTTCATCCTGGACAACAAGACCCCGAACCTGGGCGCGTACATCTTCGCGGCCTACCTGCCGTACATGTTTTTTCAGCTTTGCTTGCTGGACTCGTCCCAGACGATCCTGGTCAACATCCAACTCATCAAAAAGATTTATTTTCCGCGCGAGATTCTGCCGCTGGCCAGCGCGATCAGCAACTTCATCCACTTCTTGCTGGGGCTCCTGGTGCTGTTTCTTTTCTTGCTGGTGGTCTATGCGTTCTTTCCGGGCGCAAACGGCCTGCGCATCTGGCCGTTCCATTCGGGGATCGTGATCCTGCCGCTGCTCCTGTTCATGAGCTTTTGCCTTGCCACCGGCTTCTCGTTCCTGATCAGCGCGGCAAACACGTTTTACGAGGACGTCAAATACATCGCGGCGGTGATCTTGTATCTGATGTTCTTCATCTGTCCGGTGATGTACTTCAGCGAGCAGGTGTATTGGTCGCATGCCAATCAGGCGAACCACTGGTTCTATCGCATCTATTACATGAATCCGGTAGCCACTCTGTGCACCGCTTTTCGTAAGGCGATCCTCGACCCGCAGCCGGTTCGCGTCGGACAAGATGTCGTCGACGGGAAGATCGTTCCCCATCTCTACCCGCCGATCGGGATGGATTGGAAGTACGTCGCGATCGCCTTGGTCATATCGGTCTCAGTCCTTCTCCTCGGATACCACGTGTTCAATCGGTTGAAATGGAGGTTCGTGGAGCGGCCATGAATCCGACCATCGAAATCAACGACCTGCGAAAGCAGTTCCAGCTCAGCCATACGGGCTCGATCAAGACGGCCCTGCTTTGGTGGCGTAAGCGCAAGATCGAACGGCTCGAAGTGTTACGGGGCGTCGACCTCGAAGTGTTTCCGGGCGAATGCGTCGCTGTGATCGGGCGAAACGGAGCCGGGAAAAGCACGATGCTCTCTCTCCTTGCGCGGGTCTACAAGCCAACTTCCGGGTCGCTCGAAGTCCGGGGACGAATTGCTCCTCTGCTCGAACTTGGGGCGGGATTCCACCCCGATTTGACCGGGTTGGAGAACATCTTCTTTAACGGCATCATCCTCGGTTTGACCCGGAAGGAGATCCGGGCACGGATGGATGAGATCATCGCCTTTTCGGAGCTGGACCGGCATATCGACTCGCCGGTGAGGACGTATTCGAGCGGGATGCTGGCACGGCTTGGTTTCAGCGTCGCGATGCACGTCGACGCGGATGTCCTTCTCGTCGACGAGGTGTTGGCGGTGGGAGACTTCGAGTTTGAGCAGAAGTGTTTCGCCAAGATCGACCAGTTCAAGTCGGCCGGCGGCACGATCCTTTTCGTCTCGCACGAAATGCCCGATGTGCGGCGCGTGGCGACGCGCTGCGTTTGGTTGCACAAGGGGGTTATCCGGGAGCAGGGCACCGCGGAGAAGATCATCCCGCTCTACGAGGCGGGCGATCAGGCCCCCGGGGTGACACCGTAAGGACTCGCAGCCATAGAAGTGGCATTTGCCTCCATTGAGGTCGCATGAACAGCGTTATGACGTTTAGGACGCAGTAGGCAGTCAGCCGTAGCAAGGCTCCCAGCCGGTCCAGCTTCCAGCATATCGCGCAGGCGAACCAGCCCCAGTGGATCGCGAAGTACAACTCTTTGCCGCGGTTGTATCGGGCGACGCTGAGCCACCGAGAGGCCCCCAAGCTACTCGATCCGAGCTCGTGGGTGAATACGGCGGTCGGGACGTAGACGATGGATCCGTGCTTTCTCAGCCTCAGGCAGAGGTCTGTGTCTTCGCAATAGAGAAAGAACCTTTCGTCGAACTTCTCGACGGGCCGGATCATCATGCAGGCACCCATCACTTGGTCGACTGGGATCGTGGCTCCGGCATCCTGCCGGAGTGTGCCGGGGCCATCTTGGCCCTGATCTTTCGGCCGGAAGCCGGAACCACTCACCGCCTGGAAGGCGGTGCCACAGAATCTGGGCGTCCTCCAGTAGCTTTTTGAACCCGCAAACCTCTCCAAGTAGGTCTGTTCGAGGAAGACCGCCCAGAGGGTTAACGGTCCGGCCACGCTTTCCTGCAACGATCCGTCGGGATTGAGGAGCCTTCCGCCGGTAGCGATCACTTTCGGATCGCTGAATGCGGCTGCGAGAGTGGCGATCGACCCCGGGGATGCGTAGCAGTCGCTATTGAGGAACAGGACGAGATCGCGGGTCGCCAAGTCCATCCCCTGGTTGTTCGCGGCCCCGAAGCCGACGTTTCCGCTGTTTTCGATCAGCTTCGCCGCGGGAAACTCGGTCTGGATCATCTCGACCGAACCATCGGTAGAAGCATTGTCGACGACGATGACCTCGTGCTCCGCCTCGATGCAGGAGAGACAGCGCCGTAGCTTGTCGCACGTGTTGTAGCTGACGACTACGACGCTTACCTTGGAGGGACCCGGTGCCGGGTGCCGGGTGCTCGTTGGGGAGGGCGAGGTACCGGAGCCAGGACCCATGGAACGATGATGCCTGATGCTTGAAGTCTGATGCTTGATGAACGATAAACGATGAACGCAACCGGTGCCGCGGGCTACGACGCGTATCAGTCATCAGACATCACACACCTACCGCCCCCTGCTACAATCTCCCTCATGGCCAACGCGTTTCAAACAACTGCGGAAGGTCTCGCAAAGATGAAGGCGGAGCTGGATGAGCTGAAGGGGCCTAGCCGGCATCGGATCGCGGAGGCAATCCGGGAAGCCAAATCGCACGGCGACTTGAGGGAAAACGCCGCGTATCACGAAGCTCGGCTCAATCAACGTCGTCTCGAAGCTCGGATCAAGGAGCTCGAAAAAGCCGTCCTCATGGCCAAAGTCATCACCCGGCCGGAGAACGAGAAGGGCGCTCACCTCGGCTCCAAAGTGACTTTGCTCGACCAGGAGTTCGACGACGAATTCGTCGTGACGATCGTCGGTGCTTACGAGGCTGAAGCGACGGAGAACAAGATTTCGCTAACCTCCCCTCTCGGCGAAGCCCTTTTGGGAAAGGAACCCGGCGCCTCCATCGAAGTCGTCGCGCCGGGAGGCACGCAGACTTACAAAATCATCTCGGTCGAGTCATGAGAGCTTTCCTGCTGACACTGGCCGTCCTTGCCGCAATCGGCTGCGGCGAGCAACAGCCGGCCAACCCCGGAGCTTCCGCGGCTGGATCGCCGGTGTCGGTACCGGTGTCCAAGCAGCCGCTTCTCCCCGACTTCGATCAGACATCGAAGCTCGCCCTCGTCAAGCACGCAGGCCCCTCCGGTTCGGTGACCGTTGGGATGAACCTGGAGGATGCTCTTGCAGTCTATGCGGAGCCCAAAGACTCCAGCGAAAAGTGGGACCTGCCGGAGGGTATTGCCGCGCCGTTCACCGCGCGAGGTTGGCAGACCAGGGACGAGGGGTTCGGCATGATCCTTTACAAGGGCCAGGTAGCGGCCGCGGTCTACCAGGTTGAAGGTACGAGCCAAGACCGTTTGAATGAGATTTTTCAGCTGCAGAAGGATGCCTATGGCGAGGGAACGTTCATGCCCGGCGGCTACGCAAAGTATTGGTTTTGGCAAAGCCCACAGGCGTCAGCCGATCAGGTACTAATGGTCTGCGCGGTCGAAACTCAGCCTGGAAAGTACAACGTTACGGCAGCGATTGGAACCGCTTCCGTGATGCACGCGATCCACATGAGTCCGGCGGCGGCCTCCAACGATCTGCAGAAGGCGGACAAGATCGTGGCTGCGAAAAAGGCCCAGGCTGCGCCAAATCACGCAAATTCCTCGAACCAGCCGGGCCACTCATAGCGTATCTTTAATTACTCTGTACAAGAGGAGGTGGTGCTAAGACGATGATTCACGAACGTAAGCACCAGGGAGGTTGTGGGTTTTAACTAGCCCGCAACTAGTTTGACCGGCGGGTTCGGTAAATAACCCCCCCTCCCTGGGGGAAATATGAATAAATGGGCACAGCG
>CAZNUL010000053.1:25237-28356 GCA_964576205.1 uncultured Fimbriimonadaceae bacterium
TATGAATGAAGGGCTCCGGCTGATCACCGGGGCCCCTTCTTTTGATGGAGATGAGGGGGTGAGGGAGGTGAGGCGGTGATGGAGTGGCAATTCCCGGTCTAGTCCTCCGGTCGACGGGTAATCCGGTCACGTCCATCCAGAGAAACCGCCCGGTATCCTCCGAGCGTGCGCTGTCTAATCGTCATCCCGGCCCGCATGGCGAGCACCCGATTTCCAGGAAAGCCGCTCTGCGACCTCTTGGGGAAACCAATGGTGCAATGGGTTTACGAGCGGGCTGTTGCTTCCGGTATTGGGAGCCACGTCCTTGTGGCCACTCCGGACCAGGAGATCATCGATCGCTGCGCTGAGTTCGGAGCGGAGGCTGTTCTAACCCGAAGCGACCACCCGAGCGGGACGGATCGGATCGCCGAGGTGGCAGCGCACTGGCCGGCGGAAGTGTACGTGAACGTGCAGGGCGACGAGCCGCTCATCGATCCGGCCACTATCGCGGCCTGCGCGCGGCCGCTCCTGAGTGATCCAAGGATTACGAGTGTTCCGAGTTCCGCATCGACTCGTTCTGCCGAAATCCGGGTTGATCTCGCAAGCGTTTACGCGGAGTGTCCCCAAGATGAAATCGACAACCCGGCCGTCGTTAAAGTCGTTACCGACCTCGACGGTTTCGCGCTCTACTTTAGCCGGTTTCCGATCCCCTACCCGAGGAACGAACGTCCCGCCGTCGTGAAGAAGCACGTGGGAATCTACGCCTATCGCCGCGACTCACTGCTCTCGTTCACAGGTTGGAAGCCCGGTTTCCTTGAACAGGCGGAGAGTTTGGAACAGCTCAGATTCCTGGAGCATGGAAAACGAATCTTCATGTCGGAGGGGAAGGGAAGCGAGCTTGCCGTCGATACTCCCGAGCAGGCCGAAGAAGTGCGCGGCATCCTGGCCGCAAAAGGCGTTTAGAATGTCAGTGTGGTCACCATCCTCGCGGCTGTTCTGATGTCAGGTACGCCCGTGCTCGTTTCTCTTCCCGACCTTCCAACGTTCCCGGCGCCTTCAAGGGGCAAAGAGTACACATGGCCGGCGGTTGATCCCGGGTTTGACTGGGATGAACTCGTGGTGAGTTGGAACGTCAAGCGCGCCGAGCGTACGACGATCCGCTTCGAAGCGAGAGTGGTTCGTTCCGAGGGAGCGACGACCTGGTACACGTTGGGGGCTTGGTCGCTGGACGGTGTGAGATCGAGCGTGCAAGGGCAGAAAGATTCCGACGGGGAAGTTCTGACGGACACCCTCCGGTTGACGAAACCCGGTGGCAAACTCGAGTTGCGCGCTTACCTGCAGACCCTCGAAGGCGCCTCCCGGCCGAAGCTCAGCCTGGTCACGATGTCATTCGCGTCCAGCGCTTTCCAACCGACGGATGGACTCTACAAGGACGCTTGGGGAAAGACGATCGATGTGTTCCAGCGCTCGCAAATGAGCTATCCGGGAGGCAACATCCTGTGCAGCCCGACGTCGGTTTCGATGCTCTTGCGACACTGGTCGGACGATCTGCACCGGCCCGAACTAGACCGGGATGTGCCGCAGGTCGAGGCAGGCGCGATCGATGCCGGCGATCCTCGGACCGGAAATTGGCCATTCAGCATGGCGTTCGCGGGCTCGCTCGATCCACTAACCGCTTATGTATCACGCTTTTCCGGATTGTCGGATCTGGAGCGATGGATCGCGGCTGGTATCCCGGTTGCCTGTTCCGTGGACTTAACGCTGTTGGAGGGCAAGTCGGGCGCGAAGGCAGGCCACCTGGTTGTCTTACTCGGCTTTACGGCCGACGGCGATCCCGTGTTTAACGATCCCGCCTGGAGCAAGCAGGTGCGGCACACCTACAAGCGCTCGGACTTCGAGAAGGCATGGGCGTCCAGCAACCGAACCGTCTATCTCGTCTATCCGGCGGGAGCGAAGACTCCCTCCGGAGATGGGGCGTGGATAAGAAGCCGATGAGTGGCCGGTGAAAACAGGAATCCCATAGGTCGAGCCGGCCCAATTCTCGCCCTCGTCGGGCCGGCGGTCAGTCACCGGTTCTCAGGTCCTTTCTCATGTACACGATGTCGTATCCGGCGTTATCGTTGTAAGGCTCGGTGAAATCGAAGCCCAGTTGCTGATACAGTGCGATCGCGCCGGTGAGCTTTCGCATCGTATCTAGGAGCGCGAACCGGTAGCCGCGCCTCGTGGCGAACTCGATGAGCCGTTCCGAGACTTGGCGAGCGAGGCCTCGCCTTCGCGCTTCCGGTCGAACATAGATTCTCTTCACCTCGCAAGCGCCGCTACCGAGGTCTCTTAGGGCGCCGCAGGCGATCGCGACGCCGTTTTCCGTAACAAGCAGAAGCTGCCCGTTAGGGGCCACGTATTTTCCCGGTAGCGTGTCCAGTTCCTCCTGGAAGCCTTGAAAGCAGAAGTCGAACCCAAGCTCGTCCTGATGGGCGAGGAATAGCTCTCGGACAGCCTTGATATCCGTCGAATCCTGAACAACGATTCGGAATTCCATCATTGGTTCACCGTCATTCATCCGCTACGCCAGGAGTTCTCCTTTTAGAACGGTGACGGCATGGCCCTGCAAGAGCACACGATCGCCGCGCACGGCGACTCTGACCGTTCCCCCACGCGGCGAGCACTGGTACCCGACGAGATCGGTTTTGCCGAGCTTCACAGCCCAATAGGGACCGAGGCAACAGTGCGCGGAACCGGTCACCGGGTCTTCGGGGACTCCGACGGCAGGGGCGAAGAACCGCGAGAGAAAGTCGAATTCATCGGTCTCGGCGGGGCTGGTTACGATGACGCCTCTCCCGCCAACCGCGGCAAGCCGCGCGAGATCGGGCTGAAGGTTCCGCAGACGCATCGCCGACTCGACCTCGACCAATGCATCGAGGCGGTTTGCCCAGACCATCCTGGATGCACCTTCCAGTCCAAGCGCGGCCAATATCTCGGCGCCATTAGCCGAAGGTTGGTCGCCGACTCGTTCGGCGGGAAAGTCCATTTGGATTCCATACCCATGGCGAGTACAGGTGAGCAACCCGCTCATGGTATGGAGCTTCGCGTCACAGTGCATGCCGAGTGCGCCGGCTTCCCACAGCGTATGGGCCGCCGCG
>CAZNUL010000054.1:0-25946 GCA_964576205.1 uncultured Fimbriimonadaceae bacterium
GGTGGAAGCGGGCTGGAGCATCATCCAACCGCTGCTCGATGTGTGGAAGGCGCTTTATGATTCCGATTCCGCCCTTCCGAACTTTACGGCCGGGAACTTCTTTGTTACGGACGACTTGACCGGCAGCAATGTATTGACTCAGGCGGATAACTTCTGGGCCTTCCGCACGCCAAACAAAGATTCGATCTTCTTTGACGGACCTGGTGTCGAAGGCGACGGCACTCATCACCAGGACTTGCTGACACCTCGGTTCCTGAGCCCGGAACCCTTTACGATGTCGCTCGGTATCGCCGGACTCGGCCTGTTCCTCAGACGCCGCGTAAAGAAAGCCTAGAAATCAAAAGAGAATCTCAGCCTCCTCTCAAACCCTTCCGCCGATTTCGGCTGAAGGGTTTTTCATTTTGGCCGGGCAACTGCTGCACCATCACAATCCCCGCATGCTGACCAGCCTTGTCAGCAACTAGCATGTGTGCGGGTTCCCGTCCCTTCGGGAACCTGGAAATCCACGCATAGAAGGAAAATGCGTAGATTTACATTTACCAGCGCCATCTTTGGCATCGTCCTCGGTTCTCTGGGGGGCGTCGACGCCGCAATCGCGCAATCCGCCCCGGCCCAGGGAGCGCCTCAGATGGCAAAACTCGCCGTCGAAGCGCCCCACGCCCTGGCTCATGCGATGCTCCTGCGGCACACGAGCCCCAACCAACTGCTTCACGTGGCGATTGGCTTGCCATTTGCGGATCCTGCCGGGGCCGAAGCTTTCGCCGAAAGCGTCAACGACCCTAAGAGCCCGAACTATCACCACTTCATCAGCCCCGAGGAAGTCGGCGCCAGATTCGGTCAACCTCTCGACCAAATTCAAAAAGTCGCGCGGTACTTGGCTGCCAACGGTTTTGACGTAAAGCTCGTGGCCAAGAACCGGCTGGGAATCCTTGCTGAAGGCAACGTCGCTCAAGCGGAAGCTGCTTTCAACACCAGGATCGACGACTATCAAGCGCCGGATTCCGATGGAAACGGCCAAGCAAAGCGCTTCTTCTCCTTCTCGAAGCCTTTGCAGATCCCGGCCGAGCTGGCTTCGGCGATCGCAAGCGTCGACGGATTGGAGAACGCAACCCGGGCCCGGCCCAGGATCTCGCCGAACCAAACTCGCGTCCTCTATAACACCGCGCCGATGTTCACCGGCGGCTTCCAAGGCCAGGGACGTACGGTGGCGATCTCGAGTTTCGACGGATTCAGGCTATCCAACGTGCCTCTTTTCTATGCGCAGTACGGCCTACCGACGCCGGCCGGTGGGGTCGGCAGCAATATTCAGGTCGTCACGATCAGCGGCGGCATGGGTAGCGGCACTTGCTCCGGTGAAGGAGACCTCGATATCCAAATGGTTCTCGGCCAGGCTCCGCTTTGCAACCTGATCGTCTATGACGGAGGCGGCTGGAACCTGATCGGCGTACTCACCCAAGAAGTCAACGACAACAAGGCCGATGTGATCACCGATAGCAACGGATTCAGCTTGGCTTCGAGTACGGCTTCATCCGCTCACAATCTCCATGTCTCGATGAGCGCCCAGGGCATCACGTACATGGCCGCCACCGGCGACTACGGTACGAACCTTCAGGGATACGACTATCCAAACATCGAGCCAGAGGTTTTGCAGGTGGGCGGCACCGTCGCCAGCGTCGATGCGACCGGAAATCGGTTGTCTGAGAACGGCTGGAACGGCAGTGGAAGCGGCTGGAGCCTTAACACGGCGTCGTTCAACACGAGGCCATCGTGGCAAGTTGGAACGGGAGTTCCGACAAATATCAACTACCGCATGTTCCCGGACGTCGCTCTGAATGCAGGCGCGGCTTATGAGTTCTTCTTGAACGGTTCGCTGCAGGGCGGCTACTGCGGCACCAGCTTCTCATCGCCGATTTTCGCGGGATCGCTCGCGGTCGCCGAACAGAGAATCATCAACCTCGGCGGCCTTCCTCCTGACAATCTCGGACACCAGCGGTTTGGGCGGATCCAGAATCTCATCTACTCCCAGGCAGGAAGATCCGACGTCTGGCTCGACCTCACCGACGGCAACACCGGCACCCTACCCAACGGCGCGGCCGGCGTCGGCGGAGTCGGCTGGGATTTCGTGACCGGTTGGGGCGTCATCAACTTTAATGCGTTCGTCGGCACTCAGGTGTCCACGAGCCCGGACTTCTCGATCACGACTACGTCGGGCGCCCAGTCGGTGAACGTTGGAGCCGGCGCCAGCAACTCGGCCGTCGTGACTGCGCTCAATGGCTTTACGGGCACGACCAACCTGGGCGTCTCAGGACTTCCTACCGGCGCAAGCTCCGGACTTAGTCCGTCCGCGATCGCCGGTTCCGGATCGTCGACACTCACCATTTCGACGTCCACGTCGACTCCGGCTGGCAGCTACCCGATCACCGTGACGGGAACGAGTGGATCGAAGGTCCACAGCATCTCCTTCACTTTGACGGTCACCGCGCCTAACTTCAGCCTGGCGATGTCCCCGTCTTCTCAGTCCATCGCTCCGGGAGCCGGCGCGAGCTATACGGCCACGCTGTCGGCCCTCAACGGGTTCAGCGGTGCGACCAGCTTGAGCGTCTCCGGTCTCCCGTCCGGCGCGAGCGCCGGCTTCAGCCCGGCCGCGTTGTCGGGAGCCGGAAGCTCGGTCCTCACCGTGTCGACGTCAAGCCTTACTCCCGGCGGCTCGTACACGCTCACCATCACCGGCACAAGCGGAAGCCTGGTTCACAGCGCGACCGTAAATCTGACCGTGAACGCGCCAGACTTCACGATCGGAGCTTCAGCGGCCAGCCTCTCGGTGGTCCATGGTCAAAGCGTGAGCGACACGATCAATATCGGTGCGCTCAATGGGTTCGGATCGGCGGTCTCTCTGAGCATCTCCGGTTTGCCGTCGGGAGCATCGGCGGCCTTTACCCCTTCCTCGGTTACAGGCTCCGGCAGCTCCGCTCTCAGGATCTCCACCCTGAGCACGACCGCGACCGGCAACTATACGCTAACGATCACCGGATCGGGAGGAGGCGTGACCCACACCGCGAGGGTGACGCTCTCAGTCCGTCGCAAGTGATCTGAGAGCAGGCGCATCGAGCAGCAAGCACTGGGACACGCTCCCAGTGCTTGCTGTCTTGCTGCCTGCACCGACCGCGGCCGTCAAAAGTCCCCAGCTCCAGCGCATTCGGAATGTCTCGAACCGCCGCTTCATGAAATCCAGATTAAGCCCTAGTGGGTTCAAGAAGCGACCAGACCTGGTAGTTTTCCGGGTTTTGAAGGATTCCGATGCCCAGTGCGCATATTTTTGCAAGAACCGGGATATCATTCATGTGTCGTCCAATTGGGCGACGAATGGTTGATGGTGTTGTTATGAAACTATTTGAATTGAGATCGAGGGGAATCGTCTCTGCTCTGGTGCTGGTCGGAGCCTTTGGCTTCGCAAGCGCGGACATTACCGACTTCAACCTGGGTTCCGGGGTCTCCGTTGGCGGCTATACGTACAATGCCGATGTCGACTTCCTTTCTGTGTCCGGCGGCGTTCTGACGATTAAGTTTTCGAATCTATCGACTCAGATCGAATCGACAAGTGCGCAAAGCCTTACCGGCTTCGCTTTCGACTTCGACAACAGCGCCGGTTTCACGATGGCGGCATTGGCTGCTAATCACGTGAACTTGACCGCTGGCTCGGTCTACTGGGATACGACCTCGCACAACACGACAAGTCCGACTCAGGCGCAAATGGACACCGGCTACCAGTGGAAAGGCGGGATAACCGCTTTTGGCGTAACAAACGGATACGGCTTTTCGAGCGTCGGCATCGGCTCGTTCGACACCAACGGTACCGGTTCTGACGGGTTTGGCGCAGATGCTGGACACTGGTCCTTGGGTTCACACCAGGAACTCGCGATCGGTCAGACGACTTTCCCGGACGGTATGCCCGGGAAGCTCCCGTCAATCGGGAACTCGATTACATTCACGATTACCGTGACGGGTGCAGACGACGCGACCATCGCGGCGGAGCTGACAAATCACATCAATGACTTCAGCTTTATGTTCGGAACCCTTCCTGAGTTCACCCAATCGAACGGCGGCGGCGGTCACAGGTTCTTGACTCCTGAGCCGATCACGAGCAGCCTGATGGGCGCTTCCGCGCTCCTGTTCCTGCGACGCAGAGCTCGAAACCGCAAGGCGTGAGATCGACAAAATAACAACACCGGATCGAGAGCGGCAACGCCGCTCTCGATCTTTTTTCGTGCTTGCTTAAGCGCGACTCGCAACGCGGTAGCCAGCCCTCTCTGTGGACCCGGCATTACTGCCGGATTAACCAATACATCACCCGAACGGGTGACTTCTTGCAGTATCATCTCATGCATGTCTCGGACTGCCCACGAAGGTCAGCGCCCGGCTGCTTGTGTTCTCATGAAACTGTTTACTTTGAAATCGAGAGGAATCGTTTTGGCTCTGGGTGTTGCCGCATTTCCGGCATTCGCCGGAGCTCAGGTTGTTTGGTTGGGAGACCTGGGTCCGCAGCATTCCGAAGCGGATTTCTCGGTGATCGGCAGCGGCGCAAACGCTAAGCTCGAAGTCGTCCTCACCAACTTGGCCTCGGATTCGAATTTCGCGACCAGTGGGATGACGGCGACAGACCTGCTTACCGGCTTATTCTTCCAGTTCGACAGCGGCACCTATGCCGGCACGCTCAGTTCCGGCGGTATCGGCGGTGGAAACCACGTCGACCTGACCTCGGGATCGCATCTTTATAACCCCGGCCTACAGCCAGACCCCAGCAACATCGACGACGGATATTCCTTCGGGCTCCAGACTTTCCAGTCGGCTTCCCTTTATGGCTTTGGCTGCATGGGTTTTGCCGGAACCGGCAACTCTAACTTTTCGAACAGCACTGGCCGCATCCTCGACGGTGGTCATGGCGGTTATCTGATCGGTCCGAGCAACGTCGATTTCGCCCACGACAATTCTTCGGTTACCAACCGCTTTCCGATCGTCGTCAACTCGGTGACCTTCACGGTCGACGCACCGAACCTAACCTTTGATGAACTGAATTCACACATGAATGACGTGCGATTCGCCTACGGCACCGCGCCGGAGTTCGTCGCTGGAGGGGGAGGAGGCGGCGCTCACAAGCGCTTCCTAACTCCCGAACCGGTCACGAGCAGCCTTATCGGCGCCTCTGCTCTGCTTTTCATCAGGCGTCGCAAGCGCAGCTAGATCACGCGACCTGAAGTCTGCCGGCCGTCCCCATCCTTGGTTGGTGGGGGCGGCCGGTTCATTGTTGATCGCTCATCGTTTATCATTCCTGGTTGGTAATGAGAATCCGAGCAGCCATCTTTCACGGCCCCAACACTCCCTTTTCGATCGAGACCCTCGATCTCGCCGAGCCAAAAGAGGGCGAAGCCCTCGTACAGATCAAGGCTACCGGCGTATGCCATAGCGACTGGCACCTCATGACCGGCGCCACGAAGCATCCGGTACCATGCGTTCCCGGCCACGAGGGAGCAGGGATTGTCGTCGCTTTCGGCTCATCGCGGGGCGGAGCGGCTGGCCCCACCTCCAGCTCTTCCCTGGCCGTCGGCGACACCGTCGCCCTCAGCTGGGCGCCAAGCTGCGGAGAGTGCTTTTATTGCGGCATTGGAAGGCCCGCCCTATGCGGCGCCTATGCGGAGCCGATCTGGGCCGGCACGATGATGGACGGGACGACGCGCCTAAGCTGGAACGGCAAGCCGGTGTATCACTTCTCTGCCCTAGCGTGCTTCGCCGAATACGCGGTGGTCCCAGTCCAGTGCTGTGTCCCCTTGCCAAGCGATACTCCGTTCGCGGTTGCCGCTTTGATCGGCTGCGCCGTCACGACCGGAGTGGGAGCCGTCGTTAACACGGCACGGATTCCGGGCGGAGCGTCCGTGGTGGTTTACGGGGTCGGAGGAGTTGGTCTGTCCGCCATCATGGGTGCGAAGGCGGTTGGCGCTGAGGCGATCATTGCGGTCGACGCGATTTCATCGAAGCTGGAAATGGCGCGGTCGCTGGGAGCCACCCAAGTGGTGAAATCGGGCGCCAACGCCGTGGCTGAAATCGTGAGCCTCACAGGGGGCCGGAGCGCCGATTATGCCATCGAATGCACCGGAATCGCCGCTGTTCAGGAACAAGCGCTCGAAGCGATCAGGCCGGGAGGCGCCCTAATCCTCGCGGGAATCGCCCCGATGGGAAGCGGAACCAACTTCCCGGGAGCGATTCTGACGCGGCAGGAAAAGACGGTGATGGGCGGCTACTACGGGACCGCCGACCCTGAAAAGGACTTCCCTCTCTACGCGAATTGGTACCGGCAAGGACGGCTGCCGCTGGATCGGCTGATCAGTCACCGGTACAGGCTCGACCAGATCAACGAAGCCTACGCTGACCTTATAGCCGGCAAGAACGCGCGAGGCGTCGTCGTCTTCGACTGAGGGTAACGCTTTCATCGCCGAGCCCAGTACGGGATGGCTTGGACCAGCCTGCTGCACGTCAATCGCCCACATCGCGCCTGCTTCCGTAACGCCCCCGCCCCCTAGGCGTCACGTTAGTGACCGTCGTTCTGGAGGGAAGACAAACATGCGCATTGCCGCCGCCTTGGGGTTAGCCTTGACTGGGATCGCCTCGGCCCAAAACGTTAGCAACGTCTATGATAGGGACACGCACAGCCCATTTCAACTCAAAGGGCTCAAAGTCTATAGCACCGTCATTGGGCCGATCGTCCGCACCAGTGCTCAATATGTGTACGACAACCCGGCGAAGAAGCTCACCGAGGCTTCGGTTTGGTTTGAGCTTCCCCAGGCGGCCGCGTTAAGCGGATTCGGCTATTGGTACAAGGACGAGTACGTGCCCGGCGTTCTCATGGACCAAAACAAGGCTTGGTTCATTTACTCGGCGATCACGAGCCGAAACGAAGACCCGGGAATACTGGACCAGAAGACGCCGACCAGCTTCCACGCTCAGATCTTCCCGCTCGCTCAGGGTTACGACCTTCGCGTCCACCTTTACTCGGTGGGCTTCCTTGACTCACGCGGCGAGGCGATGGCTCTGCCGGAGCCGAAGGGCACCTCCGACGTACCTGTCGACTGGCAATACCGAGAAGCTGGTTCGAAGAATCTAGTTAAAGTCGACTCAAGCTTCAAGCTTCCAAAGCCTTCAGCAGCAGTACAGGCGGTGGCCCAGCGGTTCAGGGACGGACGCACTTATGTCGCCGGCGTCGTTCAGGCGGAAAATCCTCGCGGCAAGACGACCTTTGCCGTATTGCGCGATCCTCAGGCTAAGGTGCTCTCCGATCACAGCGTCGCCTTTACGGGATGGCTACCGAAGAACAAGAAGATCGCCGTTCGGGCGGATGGCGTTCGCTACGCTTTCAAGCCGCAATCGATCTCCAAAGGCCCGGAAGCTGCCCAGCTTTGGGCACAAGAAATGCTGGCGACTCGCAAAATCCAGGAACGAAAGGACGTGCTGGCCTTCAGCATGAAATATCACATCCCCAGCTATGCGACGGCTCTGCTGGCCGTGCCCCAAGAGGAGATGAAGGTCTACAAGGCGAAAGCCGCCGAGTATCGACGGAAGCAGCTCGAGGCAGCCAGGCGGCAACGTCCCTGGCAGGGCCGGCGAAACCAGAATTGGAATCGCAGCGGAGGCGGCGACCCCGAGATACGGGTTCAGTTCCCGGACGCGGTAAAGGTCTTCGCGGTCCTCCCCGACGGCCAGGTGATCGATTTGCGCGAAGTCGACGGATTTTGGGGTGGGAACTTTGAAATTCCCGCAGGCGCGAAAGAGGGCAATTACGACGTCAAGCTCGTTGCCTTCAAGAAGGACGGAAGCCGGGAAGAGAAGACCATTCAATACCAGGTCGATCGCACGGCTCCTGACGGAAAGATCACCCTGCATCTGGTCGGGAACGACCTCGTCCTCGAGGTGAGATCCGAGCCGCACCTGGCTGAAGTAGCGGCATACGACTCAGCGGGAACTAAGATCGCATTGAAGGAGGTCGAACCAGGCCTGTACCGAGCGATCCTGACTAACAAGCCGGTGAGTTTGACCGTCGTGCTCAAGGACTACGCGAGCAACAAGCGAGAGTTGAAGTGTTCCTGGCAGCCGCCACAGTAATCGCTTCGGTCGCGGTGGCGCCGCCCCACGGCTGGCGTTGCTACAAGGAAGTCTACGATCTTTCCCTCTACAAGGGAAAGATCGTCGCCGCTACCTCGGGCGGCGTGCTGGTTGAGGCGACTGATCATCGTTGGACCCCGCTCGGCCCTAACTGCCCGGCCCCGCTGCGCAAGCTCCTCGTTTCGCCGGCAGGTAGTCTTTCCGCGATCGATCGAAACGGACTGGTCTACGGCTTTGGGGAAACCGGCGGGGTTTGGTTTCGAAAGGACAAGCTGGACCAGGTTGAGGCGTCATCGCTCCCGTCTCCAACGGCTCGCTATAACGGCCACGTGCTTCGCTCGAATTGGGGTAGCCGGTCGATCGTCGACGAACGAGGGATCAGCCTCATTCCCCGCGATCCAGCCGAGGGCGATTACGCCCTCTTGGCCGTACGCGACCGGCTTCTTGCCGGGACCCCTCAGGGAATCTATGAATACGCCGATGGCGAATGGAAATCGACTTCGCTCCCCGTGGGACTGCCGGTACTGCGGCCCCAGGGAATCGGGTTCGGTCGTACCTCCACGGTCGTAGGAGGGCTCGAAGGAGTCTTCCTGAAGGACTCCAAATCAAAGAATCCAGGCTGGATTCGGGTCAGCAACGAGCCTGTTCGACAGATGCTTCAAAGTGGGCCCGATGTATGGATTCTCCACGGCAGCGGCGCCGTCGATAAGCTCGATCTTGACACCGGTCGCCTCTACTTCGATGCTCTCCATGAAGGATCGAAGCGGCCCTGGACATCGTGCATTGCCAAGTTTGACGATTCGATCGTCTTCGGCAGCCAAGGCGGCTGGGTGGATCGAATCAAGCAGGAATTCTCAGATCACTTTTGGCCCGACATCAATGCTGAGATCATCACCGCCGTCGCCGGCAAAGGGGAAACGCGCTGGATCGGCACTCAGGGCGCCGGGCTGCTGCGGTACGGCCAAGGAGCTCCGGTAACGTGGAACCCAGGCAACGGCCTTCCGGACACGTGGGTGACCGCCCTGCTTCACTCGAAGGAGGGGCTCTATGCGGCGACTTCCGGAGCCGGACTGTTCCTGCTGAAAGGCGATACGATTCGTCCCGTCGACTCTCCGACGCAGCGGCCGCGCCAACTAGCCCTGTACCGAGGCGCCTTGGTCGTCGGGGGCATGGATGGCGCCTGGATCAAGGACGGCGCCTCATGGACGCCTCTGCCCACAAACGGGGAGGAGACAACCGCCATCGTGGCGGGAACACGCCTCGTGATTTGCACGGCTTCGGGCGTCTATTTCCTCTAGCTCAGATGTACGATGGTTTGCCGATGCTTCTTGAGCGAGAGCGAGATGTGGACGAGATAGCCTGAACCGTTCTTTTCGACCGACACGATCGAGGCGTCTGTGTCAGCCATCTTGCCCTTCTTATCGTAGGCAGCGTGTACCGCACTGGGCCGGGTCGGCCAGGACACGACCACGTTACGAAGGTCGACGTCGGCATCGACATAGCTCGACACTCGGATATCGCTGCCGGTCTGCCGAACGTCGATGCTGCCCAAGGGCATCACCGTAACATCTTTTACTTTCCCGTCCTTGACGTGAACGAGGACATAGTGGAAGAATCCGCCCTCGTCGGGGGCGGCGTCGAGAGGTGCGCCCGCGCCGCCCGCAATGTAATAGTCGATTCCGTCGTGAACCGAGTGATTGAAGACGTGGTCGTGGCCCTCGAAGACGGCTTTGACGTTGGCGGCGGCGAACTTTGCCGCGACCGGGCCTCCGTTCTCGACCGTTGCGGAATCGGCGGGATCCGGCTTTCGCGCGAAATATGGCCGATGCTGATAGACGAAGCTGGGCTTCTTGCCGGCCAGAGCCGTATCGATCCACGCCAGTTCATCCTTGGTGAAGTTCGCGGTCGAGTCAGCCGAATCGGTCGCGAGCGCGATGAAGCGGCATCCCCCGTAGTCGAAGTAGCCATACATCGGGCCAAACTGCTTCAGATACTCGGCCTGGAAGTCAGCGCGGCCGTTGATCTCGTGATTCCCAGGAGCGTTGAAGAACGGCACGCCAACCGAGGTCAGGAGCGGCCTTATCCAGTCGCACTCCTTGCGATATTGCTCGATCGACTCCTCGTTGCCGTAAATCAGGTCTCCCGACGACAGCACGAACGCCGGGTGAATCCAAGACACCTCCGTCAAGATGTGCCGGAAGACTTCGGTAGGCGGCTGTCCAGCGCCCGCGGGCCGGTTGTCTCCAAGAGCAACGAACGTGAAATCGTTCGACTCGGGCGGTAGCGGAATATGATTTATGGGCTGAAACGTGCCCTGAAGGCCAAGGGTTAGCGCGACGAGACCAGCTAGCATCCAATCGACGATAGTCGCCTATTGTTAAGGGATTGTTGTCTCGCCGCGATCGGCGTCCGGTTGAGTCATCGCAGCCGGAAATTCTGGGTTCCAACCTGGATCGATGCATTGTCGTAGAATCCAGTCATGGAGTTCGCAACAATACCTCAGGCCCTCGATGAGTTGACGAAGGGACATTTGATCGTGGTCGTCGACGACCCCGATCGCGAGAACGAGGGCGATCTCATCATGGCCGGAGAGATGTGTTCTCCGGAAGCCATGAACTTCATGATCAGATTCGGCCGCGGAGTTCCCTTCATACCCACCACCGCTGAGCGGCTGGCTGAGCTCCAGATCCCGATGATGACGAAGCACAACCCGGCGCGCCTTGGCACGGCCATGGGCGAAACCGTGGACGCGCTGAAAGGCACGACTACCGGCGTCAGCGCGTTCGATCGGGCGAGAACCGTCGAAGTATTTGTCGACGACGACTCTAAGCCAACCGACCTGGGCCGGCCAGGGCATATTATTCCTCTGCGCGCGGAAAAGGGTGGCGTTCTGCGCCGGGCCGGCCATACGGAGGCTGCCGTCGATCTCTGCCTTCTCGCCGGATTCCGCCCGGTCGCCGTGGGATGCGAGATATTGGAAGAAGACGGCACGATGATGCGTCTCGAGGGACTTCGCGAATTCGCTGCCAAGCATGGCCTAAAGATCATTACCATCGCCGATCTCATCGCCTACAGGCGTAAGCACGAGCGGCTGATCAAGCGGGTGGCTGGTCCGATCGACTTTCCTTCCCGATTCGGACACTTCACCCTCTACGCCTATGAGACCACCGTTGAGAATCAACCGATGGTTGCCATCGTTAAGGGCGACGTCGCCACCGAGGAGCCGGTGCTCGTCCGGATGCATTCGTCCTGCCTGACCGGCGACCTCCTCGGCTCGCTACGCTGCGACTGCGGGGACCAGCTTCAGATGGCGCTCGAAAAGATCGAAACGGCCGGGCGGGGCGTGGTTCTCTATATCGCCCAGGAAGGCCGAGGAATCGGCCTTACCAACAAGCTTCGGGCCTACGAGCTGCAAGATCAGGGTTTGGATACCGTGGAAGCGAACGTCGCCCTGGGATTCAAGGCCGACCTGCGTGACTACGGACTGGGCGCTCAGGTCTTGGCTGACCTTGGGCTGCATAAGCTCAAGCTCATGACGAACAATCCGAAGAAGGTGTCCGGCCTGCAAGGCTACGGCCTCGAGATCGTTGAGCACGTCCCCCTCATTGCCAACCCGGAGGCGAATCGAGAGAAGTACCTACGGACGAAGCGAGAGAAGCTCGGCCACTTGCTACCCAAGAAGTAACCGGCGTACAGCCAACACAAACTTTCGCCGAATCGGCAATCGTCGGCGTCATAACTTGCAGGTGTGACCTCTATGAAAAGACTACTTATGATTGCAGCCTCAGCCTTACTCCTATGCAGCATTACGTTTGCCCAGAAGGGTGGCGATAAGGATAAGGATAAGCACAAAGATCACCACATGGCCGAGATGAAGGGCATGAAGGGCGACGACCACGATAAGGACAAGCACAAGCACCACCCCGCCAATCACGGCGCGATGGTCAGCTCGGTCGCCCATACCCGTACGCCAGGGAACCACGGGAAAATGGTCAGCTCGGTCGCGCACAAGCATCACCGGCGGCACCACCCATCCGGACACGCCAAGCCGAAGGCCAAGATCGTAGTCAAGCATCACGGCGGTTAGCATGTGGCGATGCTCGTAAACGGCGTATCTGCGCTATAATGAAAACCGGTTGAGATAAGGCTCAACGGCCCCATTTCAAATCGTTTCTGGGCCGGCGGATCCTCGACGCAGATCGAGGGTAGCGCCGGTTTTTTCTTGTGCCACCCGCACGTTGAGACGATGGAGGCTATGGGGATGATTGAACGGACGGATGTGATGAGATGTCGACGCTAGTCGTCGTGGGCGCCCAGTGGGGCGACGAAGCAAAAGGAAAGCTGGTGGACGTCCTCGGCAGCGGAGCCGACATGGTGGTCCGCTACGCGGGAGGCAACAACGCCGGCCACACCGTCATGACCGGCGGGAAGACGTTCAAATTCCAGCTCATCCCGGCGGCTCTGCTGCACCCAGGCTGCATCGCAGTTCTAGGCAGTGGCATGGTCATCGACCCGAGAGGTTTTCTCGACGAGCTGGATCGGACACGGGCGGAACAATCCGACCTGGCCGCTCTGAAAGTGTCTTCGGCGGCGCATGTCGTCTTCCCTTATCACCGGATGCTCGACAAGCTCCAAGAAGAGGCGCGCGGCGAAAACAAGATTGGAACCACCTCCCGAGGGATTGGGCCGGCCTACGAAGACAAGGTCGGCAGACTCGGGATCCGAATGAGCGAGTTCGTTCGGCCGGACCGCTTTGAGCAGCGCCTGCGCGAGGTTCTCGCCGTCAAGAACAGGCTCCTTCAAATGTTCGGGGAGCAACAGCTTCGTTTTGATTGCCTCTTCGAGGAGTACAGCGGCTACGCGGAGCGAATCGCGCCGATGGTTTGCGACACGGAAGCCCTCATCCAGGATGCCGTCTACTCTGGTAAGCGGGTGCTGTTCGAAGGCGCGCAGGGGACTTTCCTCGATCTTGATTCGGGCACCTACCCGTATGTCACGAGCAGCCATCCCGTGAGCGGTGGCGCCTGCCTGGGCACGGGGATCGGCCCAAGGGCAATCGACTCCGTAATCGGCGTCTGCAAGGCCTACACGACTCGCGTTGGCGCCGGCCCGTTCCCCACGGAGCTTCTGGACGAGACCGGTGATTGGATCCGCGAAACGGCGCAGGAGTATGGAACCGTGACGGGCCGCAACCGGCGCTGCGGCTGGCTCGACCTCGTGGTCCTGCGTCATTCCTGCCGGCTGAACTCGCTATCGGGCTTGGCGTTGACCCGGCTAGACATCCTCTCGGGTCTTCCCGAGTTGAAGGTGGCGACGAGCTATTCGTTCGATGGCCAAGAGATTCGGTACGTACCAACGGACATCTCGGACTTTGCCTCCGTGACCCCCAATCTCGTCAGCCTCCCCGGCTGGAGCGAGCCCCTATGTGACGTGCGGAGATTCGACGATCTCCCGCAGGCGGCTCAAGACTACGTTCGGTTCGTCGAGGAACAAACGGGGACTCCGGTCGCGATCATCGGGGTTGGCCCCGACCGGGACCAGACAATCCTCGTGCGGCCGGAGCTGATTTGGGGCCGTAGCTAGTTTTTGGTCTTGGGACCCCGCGATGATTCTGCGCCGTCCGTGGTTGCAGTATTCAGACCTACAAACGAGAGGTACGTGCAGACAATATCTGGCCAGTCCAAACTCCAAAGTCCGAATTTCCTAAATTGATTGAGACTCGCGCGCTGACGAAAGACTATGAGATGGGCGGCTCCGTCGTCCATGCCCTGCGTTCGATCGAGATCAAGATCGATGCCGGCGAATTTGTCGCGATCATGGGCCCTTCTGGTTCCGGCAAGTCAACCTTCATGAATCTGATTGGATGCCTGGATCGACCGACTTCCGGCGAATATCTTCTTGACGGCAAACCGGTTGAAAAACTCGGCGACCGCGAACTCGCTGAGATTCGCAATCGCCGCATCGGATTCGTTTTTCAGACATTCAATCTCATGCCTCGGAAGTCGGCTCAAGCCAATGTCGAACTTCCGTTACGGTACGGGGACGCGACCGATCGCTCGGCTCGAGCGCGCAAAGCACTCGGCATTGTGGGTCTCGCCGACCGAGTGGCGCACCGCCCGGGCGAGATGTCCGGCGGGCAGCAGCAACGAGTTGCCATCGCTCGCGCGATCGTCAATGACCCTGCCGTCGTCCTCGCCGATGAGCCGACGGGCAATCTTGACTCGACCACGAGCGAGGAGATCATGTCGGTATTTCAGGCGCTAAACCGGCAAGGGAAAACGGTCATCCTGGTCACCCATGAGGAAACGATCGCTCGGCATTGCAAGCGAATCGTGCGATTCCTCGACGGAAGCATCGTCCGCGACAAGAGCGTTACCGAGCCTCTGGTTGCGCAAAAAGACCTAGCGCCCCTAGGTCGTTCTGAGCCGGCGTAGACTCACGACTCGGCAGGGTCTCAAGAAAGCAGGACCGTATGTATTGCATCCACCGTGTCCCTGCACTATAATCAGGATGCCCTACGCCACCCATGAGGGGCGGAAGGGGAGGTGCGAGCCGAAAGGCCCGCAACGAACTGTCCCGCGAGGGACGCCACTCAGGAGGTCTAGGAATGAAGAAGATTTTAGCTCTCGTAATGATCGTGTCGCTACTCGGTGCGTTCATGGCAGGCTGCAGCAAGAGCGACGACACGAGCAAGGATGCCGGTACCGCCGGTACGGCTGGCACCGCTGGCACTGCTGGCGCGACGACCGGCAAGTAAGTCCATCCGGACTGACGACTTAAGGGCGGCCCGATTTTATCGGGCCGCCCTTGCTTTTTTCTTCGGGGCGGCGATAGCTAGCCTGTTTTACGATCGTTCGGAGTCAAAGCGAATCTCGCTCTCGATCGAAGAGCCTGAGTTAACGCTCCCCGCCAAAAGACAATGCCGGATTTCTCCCGCGACTTGAATGGTTGAGCCCGGGAAAACCACGCAGTCTTCGATGTGTTCGCAGCGCACGGTTGCGCCCTCGCCGATCACGACGTTGCGGCCCACTTCGCCATCTATTGTGCCGGCGATCGACTTACCATTGCTAATCAGAAATCCGCTTGTCTCAAGAAACGAATCGAGCGTTCCCGTATCGAACCAAGTGCCGTCGTAGACTCCAGCAAGGACCACGTGGCCACGATCGATCAGCATCTGGATCGCATCGGTGATCTCGTACTCGCCACGGGCGCTTGGCTGCAGGTCCGGCAGGATCGACCATAGCTGAGGGCCGAAAAAGTACATCCCCGCCATCGCGAGGTTGGATTCGGGCTGCTTGGGTTTTTCGACCAGTTTGACAATCCGCTCGCCAAGGACATTGGCAACGCCGAATCGGGATGGATCTTCGACCGGCTTGACAATATTGAGGTTGGCGCAACCGGATTCGTTGAACCGCCTACAATAATCCTGGAAGCCATCGCTGTAAATCGCATCCCCCAGATACAGCACAAAGTCGTCTCCGTCGACGAATTCCTTGGCGAAACCGACCGCATGGGCAAGGCCGCGAGGTTCTGTCTGAGTAACGTACCTTAAACTAATCCCGTTCTCGGCTCTATCGCCAAGTGCCTCCTTCATTTGAGGTCCGCTCTCGCCGATTACGATGCAGACGTCGGTGATTCCAAGCTCCCGAAGCCGGTCGAAAGCGTAGTGTATCGTCGGCCTGTTTGCGAGTGGTAAAAGTGGCTTCGGTATGTGACGCGTTATGGGGTACAGGCGCGTCCCTTTACCAGCGGCTAAAATGACTCCCTTCAATCGGCGCTCCTTGGACTCAAAAAGTGGCTCAAAGACTACCGAATTCGTTGTACATTCAAGGTGCGATGGCTAAGGATGGCCTGGGTGATATCGGTTGTCGGTTGTCGGGTACCGCATCTGACAATTTAGGTTTCGGAATTTGGAGTTTGGACTTGCCGGTGAGACTCATTCGCCGGATTCACGGTTTCGTTCCGCGGTCCAGTTTCCTGCTCGCTGCGCTCTGCGCAATCGGAGTCGCCGGCTGCGGCCCCGGATCGCCGCCGATCATGCCGACATGGTCGTCGAAAGAGCTGAGCTATACGCCTGAAGAGGGCTCCTCGAACGCTTACGACGCTTACGCCCTGATTGCGCGCAACGTCGAGGAGACGGTTCCGGCGCCCCTTCTCAATCGAGTCTTCTTCGACCCCGATCACGAGAAGGAAGCGTTGCTTAGAGTCGAGAAGCCGCTTGGGCTACTTGTCGCGGCAACGAAAAAGAGATGCGAGTTTCGCTATTCCGCGCCACCGATGTTTACTCCGCCTCCCTATCAGCGAGGCTGGCGTCTGATCGGGCGGGCTATGCGCTGGAAAATTGAAGGAGCCTGTGCAACAGGGAGCTTCGACGAAGCGATCAATTACGAAATCGCGGCAACCAAGTTTGGATTCGATCTCACGGGTGGATCGGCAACCGACGCATCTCTTGGCTTCGAAATCGCCAACGAGGCGAGGAGAGCGATCGCGCCGTTTATCGCGAGGTGCGGGGCGGCACAGCTCGAAGTGCTATCCGATGGGCTAACTTCCGCGCTGGACGGCAAACCATCGCTGAAGGTCACGATCGAGCATGAACACACTCGCATGCTCGAAGGCGTCCAGTACGTGCAGGACGCGTATGTAAACGGCCGCTTCGACGACCTGATGAAGAACATGAAGGAGGACGTGCGCGACGGCGTGGCCTACCTTCGCGACCTTAAGGGCCAGGACTCGAAGAAGCGCCCAGCCTACTTCGAGGGCTTCGCTCATGAGGCCGACGAAGTCGCTCGGTGGCTCACCGTCATTGCAGATTTGCCGGCGACTCAGCGCAAGACGGAACCGACTCCGGACCTGGGGTCGCAACGCCCGTGGAAGTCCTTCGCACAGCAGTTCTTCACAACGGCCCAGCCCTTGCTGAAGATCCAAGACTGCACGATCGCGCGCACGCGTCTCGCGATCCTGACTTGCCAGATTCTGCGCGAAGTCAAGGCGGTGCAGGCCGCTCCGAAGGACCTCCAGCGATTTCCGAAGAACCTTACGCTGGATCCCTACACGGGGCGGGAGTTCGCCTACCGGGCATCCGGTCCGGTTTTTGACGTCTACAGTCTTGGAGCGGATGGAATCGACAACGCAGGCGACACCGACGAGAGTTTCTCCACTCCGGATTTGAGGCTAGAGGATCGGTAGTCGACCTATCTTCTCATCCTCGACAAGTAGCCGGTGAGGCGAGAAGCGCGGTCGAAGGACTTATACTTTTCAGCCCTCCCTCATTTCCACCTGGTTACCGGTCTTCCGCGTCGACCGGACCTTCCACCTGGTCTTCGTCGATCGGAGGCTTGTCCAAGACATGGATGTCCTCCCATCGCAACTGGCTAAGCTCCAGCAGAGCGGTTTCGGCCTCGGTCGCGGTATGGCCTCGGGCGACTAGCGGTCCCCGTCTGGCTTCATAGTCCCCGCTTGGCAACGGGAAGACGTCGATCGTATCGGTTCCTCGCATGGTCTCTTTGACTGCCCGATCGATCTCCGGGGTCCGCCGAGGAGCTTTGGGATAGAATGCAAGCGCGGGCAGCGTGGCCCAATCCCAGTTGTGGCCCGCCGGCGTGCGGGCGAAGGAGTACGAACGCTGTGAAGAGGATTGGAATCCTCACTGGAGGAGGAGATGTCCCGGGCCTGAATGCCTGTATTAAGGCCGCCGTCTATCACGTCACGGAAGGCGGCGGCGAAATGGTCGGCATCCGCCGTGGTTGGGGCGGCTTGCTTAACTTCAATCTGGACGACCCGGATTCCCAGAAAGAATGGACCATTCCACTCGATCGCATCAATACTCGAACGATCGACCGCTACGGTGGAACCTTCCTGCACACGTCGAGGACTCAGCCGAGCAAAGTAAAGGTCAAGGATGCGCCTGGATTCCTCCGTGATCCAAGCCATCCGAGCAAAAACCCCGAAGAGATCCTCGATTTCACCCCGCACATTCTCAAAGTGCTCGATCGGCTGAAGCTCGATGCACTCGTCACGATTGGCGGCGACGATACCCTCAGCTATTCGCATCGACTTCACACGGAGGGCTTTCCGGTCGTGGCGATTCCCAAGACGATGGACAACGACGTCTTTGGCACCGATTACTGCATCGGATTCTCTACCGCCGTGAGCCGCAGCGTCGATTTCATCACAGCGCTGAGAACGGCCGCAGGCTCCCACGAGCGGATTTGCATTGTGGAACTGTTTGGGCGGAACTCGGGAGAGACCTCGCTGATTTCGGCTTATCTCGCGGGGGTCGATCGAGCAATCATTTCGGAGGTGCACTTCGATCCGGAAAAGCTGGCGGCCATGCTCGTCGAGGACAAGAAACGCAATCCAAGCCACTACGCGATCATGACAATCTCCGAAGGCGCCCAGATGATCGGAGGGAAGATTATCGAATATGGCCAGGCCGACGCCTACGGGCATAAGAAGCTGGGGGGTATCGGCTCGATCACCGGGGACGCGGTTCGTGACCTAACGAAGGAGCACATCATTTACCAACAGGTTGCCTACCTGATGCGAAGCGGCGAACCCGACGCGCTCGATCGGATGGTCGCGAATAGTTTCGCGAACCTTGCCACCGACTCGATCCTCAAGGGGCAATCCGGCCAGATGACGGCCCTTCGTGATGGACGCTACACGATGGTTCCGGTCGAAATGATCATGGAGGGCACGAAGCGCGTCGACATCGATCAGCTCTACGACTCCCAGAACTATCGACCGAAGGTCGAGAACATGATGGGCAAGCCGATGTTCCTCTACTGAGAATTGAATACGGATCGTCCGCCTGTACAAGCCAAGATCGCTTGTAAGAGGCTGGCAGACCGCCTTCCGGACTACTGTCCATCTTGTATAACTTTGGATGATGTTTGCCAAACCGTTTGCCATCGGCCTGTCATTGATCCCCGCAGCCTTGGTTCATGCCGCGGGTAAAGACGTGGAGGACCTCCTCGCACATATGCGAGGCGCCTATGCGGCTGTCAGGTCGGCAACCTTCGCGACTGAATCCCACTTCGGGCGGACGGTTTACGTCAACACGTTCTCGTATTCGAAGCCGGCCAAGATCAGACTCGCCATCACCTCAGTCGGCGGCTCGAGCCTAAAGGACGCGCTCGTGAAAGTGACCGACGGGAACTCAATTGCTCTCAAGCTTCCTTCCGCCGTCAAGTTCTCCCATCAGAAGTATTCGCTCGACGCCTACGAAGCGAACCTGCCCGCCAACCTCGAGTCGTTCTGCTTCTGGGACAGCCCGCGCCAGCTCTCAACCGCGAAAGGCATGAACATGGAGCACAGCGCGCTCAAGATCGTTAACGGAGAAGCTTGGAAGGGTAAGAAGTGGATCGTTTTGGAGGAAACGGCGACAGCGCAACGACTCTTTTGCCGCTACTTCGTCGATCCCAAGAGTTATCTTATTTGGAGAACCGTCGTCCGCCAGATCGGGGCGAAAGAAGACTATCAGGACGCCCAGATCACAAAAATGGACACGGCTGCGAAAGTTCCGGATTCGATCTTCAAAGTGCCGGGTTAACGTTGGGGCGATGGAGGACCCCGCGATGGAGGTATGACTTGGCATGTGACCTTCCCCCTCGCTTGGGCCCACGCAACTGCCGCACATAGCTTCCAACTAGACGGTCCGGACTTCCTTCTCGACGGCAAGCCCTTCCAGATCATCAGTGGTGAGATGCATCCCGCTCGCATCCCCGTCGAATATTGGCGGCACCGCATTCGGATGGCGAAGGCCATGGGATGCAATACGATCGCGGCGTACATCTTCTGGAACTACCAGGAGCCGGTCGAGGGTAAGTACGACTTCAAATCGACCAACCACAACGTCGCTCGGTTCATCAAAATCGCCCAAGAGGAGGGGATGTGGGTCCTTCTTCGGCCGGGGCCCTATGTTTGCGCGGAATGGGACTTTGGCGGGCTGCCGCCTTACCTTCTCCGCTATCCGGACATTAAAGTCCGATGCATGGATTCGCGCTATGTTTCGGCGGTTGAGCGCTATCTCAGGCGACTGTCGGACGAGATTCGGCCACTTCAGGTGACCCGCGGGGGGCCGATCCTGATGGTGCAGGTCGAGAACGAGTACGGCAGCTACGGCAACGATCGCGAGTACGTCCATCACCTAAAGGACCTCTGGGAGAGCAATGGCATCGACGTGCCCTTCTACACCGCGGATGGACCGACGACCTATATGCTCGAGGCGGGATCGCTGCCCGGATGCGCCGTGGGTCTCGACTCAGGAGGCTCGCTGAGCGATTGGACCCTGGCGAACAGGATCAACCCGAACGTTCCCGTCTTTAGCAGCGAAAGCTATCCCGGCTGGCTGACCCACTGGGGCGAAAACTGGGCGAGATCATCGATCCAAGGCATCTCGAACCACGTTAGGTTCCTTCTCGATAACAAGAAATCCTTCAACCTCTATGTGGTTCACGGAGGAACAAATTTCGGATTTGCGGCGGGGGCGAATTCTGGCGGCAAGGGCTACGAGCCCGACGTCACAAGCTACGACTACGACGCCCCGATTACGGAACAGGGGCGAGCAACGCCGAAGTATGTCGCCTTGCGCGACCTGATCGCCAAAGAAACCAGCAAGTCCCCGCCGCCCATCCCCGATCCCATTCCTGCCATCGAGATTCCCGAATTCAAGCTCACACCTTTTACTTCGGTCTGGGATTGCTTGCCGGACTACCCGGTGCGTTACGTTCAACCCAAGACCTTTGAAGAAATGGGGCAATTCCAGGGCTTTGCGGTCTACGAGACGGCCCTGGTGGGTCATAAGTCAGGCCACCTCACCGTTACCGACCTTCACGACTACGCCACGGTTTATCTGGACGGAACGCTTGTCGGGACCCTCGACCGACGCGAGGGTCGAAACTCTTTGGACCTACCCGCGACAAGTTCCAAAGAGCCTCATTTGGTCATCTTCGTCGAGGCCATGGGGCGGATCAATTTCGCCCAGCAAATGATCGACCGAAAGGGAATCACCGACCGCGTCACCTTGAACGGAATGACCCTCATGAACTGGAATGTTTACAACGTGCCGATGACCGACGACTGGATCCAAAAAGTGCAGAACAAGTCCCTGATCCACAACGTCGGACAAATCCCGATGATCATGGTTCGGAAGCCATCCCATGGCCTGTTCTTCCGGGGATCGTTTGAGCTGGACAAGCCCGCCGACACTTTTCTCGACTGTACAAGCTTGAAGAAAGGGATCGTCTGGGTCAACGGCCACAACCTGGGCCGGTTCTGGGAAATTGGGCCGCAGAAGCGACTCTATTGCCCGGGTCCGTGGCTCCATCCGGGCAGAAACGAAGTCATCGTGTTCGACCTCCTTGCCACCGGAGCGGTGACGATGCGGGGGTGCCCCACCCTCGAATAGGTGGAAGCATTGTCTTCGGGTGTGCCGTGCCGTCTGACACAATGGATTCGACAGCAACGTCAACCCGGTCGCGACGAACCTCCAATCCGATTAGAGCCATGTCCCAGAACTTCCTTCCCTACGCAACCTTCGAAGGCCGCCTCGTTCCCATCGCCGAGGCCAACGTGTCCTTGGCCACGCACGCCCTCCAATACGGAACCTCCGTGTTTAGTGGGATGCGTACGTTGACCGAAGATGGGGTCATTCTCGTATTCCGTCTCGAGGAGCACGCGAAACGGCTGAGTCGAGGCGCACACCTTCTGAGCGGGAATCTCGAGCCCGATGAAGTAACCCGGGCCATCCTTGAATTCCTCGAAAAAAACGCCCCCGACGGCCCGGCCTATCTTCGACCGTTTGTGTATTGTTCGGGCGGCCACCCTGTTCCCGCGCTCCACTTCGCGGAAAAGCACCTGGGCATCTACGGTCTGGAATTTCCAGGATATCTCCCTGATGGCGTTTCTCTGACGTTCAGCTCGTATCCTCGGGTGCCGGACATCTGCCTGCCCGCCCGCGGAAAGATCGGCGGCGCCTATTGGACGTCGAGCGCAGCAAAAACCGAGGCTCAGCTTCGGGGTTTCGACGATGCGATCATGCTCAATACCCGTGGCAAGGTGGCCGAGGGCACTGGCATGAACCTTTTCTTAGTCAAGGAAGGCGTCCTAGTCACTCCGGACATTACACAAGACATCCTCGAAGGGATCACCCGAGACAGCATCCTTCAGGTAGCTCGATCGTTCGGGATCCCTACCCAGGAACGAGTCGTCGATCGCAGCGAATTGCTCTTCGCCGACGAAGTGTTCCTCACCGGTACGGCTGCCGGTATCGCTTGGGTGAAGAGGATCGAGTCGTTCGATCTGCCCAGCGCACACCCTATTGCCGACCGGCTCGCCGCCGCCTATCAGCTTGCCATCCGAGGCAAGCTCTCAGGTTTCGAGAAATGGGTGACGCGCGTCCCGATTCGGACGCCCGTAAGCGGCTGATCGAGGTGGCCCATGGTCGCCTGTGACCCATTAGAGCGATGGTCCTCGATCGCCAAGGCTGTAAGGCGGGACAGCATCGAGGCGACCGGCAGAGCACGCGGCTAGCGCAGATGTATTTCTTTCAGTATCCTAATAAACCCGTCGCTACGCGAGTAGGATGGCTGTAGGATAGTGTTATTCGGTCTTGCTTTACGCTAGCCGGATTGGATGGAAGGTCAAAGATGCTCACCGTTCTCGTTTCGCTAGCCCTGGCCGGCGCTTCTGAAGTGCAATCGGCAAAGGCCGTTCCCTTCACCGCCGTTCATCTGCACGATACATTCTGGGCCCCCAAGATCGAGATCAATCGAACCATCACGATCCCGTACGCTTTCCAAAAGGACGAGGACACGGGGCGGGTTCGCAACTTTGAGAATGCCGCGGCGACGCTCCGGGGCGGCGACCCCACCGGCAAGCCACTTCCCGGATATCCGTTCGACGACACCGACGTTTACAAGGTGCTGGAGGGCGCCGCGTACTCGCTCAGCGTTCATTCCGATCCAAAGCTTGACGCGTACGTCGATGGCCTCATTACCAAGATCGCGGCTGCACAGGAGCCGGACGGGTATCTCTACACGGCGCGAACGATCAATCCCAAGCATCCTCACGGCTGGTCAGGTTCCGAGCGGTGGGTGAACGAAGAGGACCAATCTCACGAGCTTTACGATCTTGGCCATCTCTACGAAGCTGCCGCCGCCCATTATCAGGCGACGGGCAAGCACTCACTGCTCGATGTGGCGATCAGGAGCGCAAACCTGCTGGACAAGACCTTCGGACCAGGCAAGCGCGAGATCTGGCCCGGCCATGAGATCGTCGAGATGGGGCTTGCGAAGCTTTATCGCGTGACGGGTGATCAACGATATCTCAAGCTCGCTAAGTTCATGCTCGACTGCCGGGGCGGCAAGCGGAACGGCGCCTATTGGCAGGCCGACAAGCCCGTCGTCGACCAAACGGAAGCTGTGGGCCACGCGGTGCGCGCTTCCTATCTCTATTCCGGAATGGCCGACGTCGCCGCTCTTACCGGCGATCCGGCCTATCTCAACGCGATCGATAAGATCTGGGAAAACGTCGTCGACAAGAAGCTCTATATCACGGGCGGAATCGGCGCCACGGGCTCAGGCGAAGCGTTCGGGCGTAATTACCAGCTGCCGAACATGAGTGCCTACTGCGAGACCTGTGCCGCAGTCGGGAACGACTACTGGAACGAGAGACTGTTTCTGCTGCATCGGGACGCGAAATATGTGGATGTCCTCGAGCGCACGCTCTATAACGGGTTGATCTCCGGCGTCGGGCTCGATGGCAAGTCCTTTTTCTATCCGAACCCACTGGAGTCGCGCGGCCAGCACCAGCGGAGCCCCTGGTTCGGAGTCGCCTGCTGCCCCGGCAATATCACTCGCTTTCTCCCTTCCCTGCCGGGCTACTTCTACGCTCAGCAAGGTCGAAACCTGTTCGTCAACCTCTTTGCCGACAGTACGGCAGAGATCACGCTTGACTCCGGCCCCAAGGTGCGGATCGACCAGAAGACCAATTATCCCTGGGATGGCGCGATCAAATTGACGGTTACTCCCGCCAAGCCGGGCCGATTCGTCATGAACGTGCGGGTACCGGGTTGGGCCCGCGGCGAGGCCGTACCAAGCAGCCTCTACGTCTTCAACACAAACAAGGCCCGGATTGGCGACGTCTCGCTTAAGTTGAATGGCCGCGAAGTTGGCATGGACTTGAACAACGGCTTCGCCAGACTGGACCGCAACTGGCGCAAAGGCGACACGATCGAGTTGAACCTCCCAATGCCGGTACGCCGGATTGTCGCCAATCCTAATGTGAGCGACGATCGAGGCCGGGTGGCTATCCAACGTGGCCCGATCGTGTACTGCGCCGAATGGCCGGACAATGCGGGCGGCAAAGTCCGCAACTTGTTGCTCGCCGACAATTCGCCGATCGAACCCAAGATGAGGCCCGACCTCCTCGGCGGGATCGTCACCCTAAGCGGCCAGGCCGACTCGCTCGCCGTCGACAAGGAAGGCAAGACCGTCCACACGCCACACCAGTTGACGCTGATCCCCTATTACGCTTGGGCGAATCGTGGCCGTGGAGAAATGGTCGTGTGGCTTCCCGACACGATCGCTTCAGCCCACCCTACACCTCAGCCAACGCTTGCCACGACTTCTCAGGTCAAAACATCTGGAGGGAGAAACGCGCAGGCCATCAACAACGGCAACGAAGCGACCTCCTCCGGAGACGAGACGAGCTTTTTTCATTGGTGGCCGAAAAAAGGCACGACAGAATGGGTCGAGATGACCTTGGCCCAGCCCTCATCGGTTTCCGAGGTCCAGCTCTATTGGTTCGACGATACCGGCTGGGGCGAGTGCCGCCTTCCAGAATCGTGGCGCCTCCTGTACAAGGATGGGGATCAGTGGAAGCCCGTCGAGACAGAGCAGCCTTTCGGAGTCGAGCGCGATCGATACAATAAGGTCGGCTTCAAACCGGTGACAACGCCCGCGCTGCGGATCGAGGTCAAGCTGAGAACCGGTTGGTCGGCCGGCATCGAACAATGGAAGGTGAAATGACGATCCTAAGGGCACCTGGTAGCCGCACTTCATAAGATGTTTTCCCTGATGATAGTCCCGGTTCTTTTCTCGAGTCCGGCTCTCAAAGCCGAGCCGTTTGCCCTGAGCGAAGTCAAGTTGACCGGAGGGCCGTTCGCCCAAGCCGAGAAGGCGGCGGCAGCGTATCTTCTTACGGTCAACCCTGACCGCCTCCTGCACAGCTTTCGGGTGCATTCGGGCCTCAATTCGAAGGGACCGATCTACGGAGGTTGGGAGAATTCAGGCCTTGCCGGGCATTCGCTCGGCCACTATCTCAGCGCCTGTGCCCAGGAATATGCCTCGAGCGGCGACAAACGATACAAGGACAAAGTCGACTATATCGTCAGCGAGCTCGTCGAGTGCCAAAGGAGCCGGCCCGACGGCTACCTCGGCGCAATGCCGGATGGCGACCGAATGTGGGCCGAGGTGAAGAAGGGCGAAATCAGAAGCAAGGGCTTCGATCTCAATGGACTTTGGTCGCCATGGTATACGAACCACAAGGTGCTTGCCGGGCTGCTCGACGCGTACTCGGTGGCCGGCAACGAGGACGCCTTGAAGGTCGCGGAAATGTTCGCGGATTGGGCGATCGAGGAAACCAGGGACCTCACGCCAGAGCTCTGGCAGAAGATGTTGGGAACCGAGTACGGCGGAATGAACGACTCTCTTGCCGAACTCTATCGCCTGACGAAGCAGGACAAGTATCTGGTTCTATCGCGCAAGTTTTACGACAACCGAGTGCTAGGTCCGCTT
>CAZNUL010000055.1:0-25345 GCA_964576205.1 uncultured Fimbriimonadaceae bacterium
GGCCCGCCTGGACGGGGGCGTGTGGACGCATTTTAAGGTGGTATCGTGGGGTGGGGATTCTTCCTGGGTCCTTTGTGGACAAGCGGCTTTGGACTTACAACCAGGGGAGTTGGATGGAGCCGATTTGGAAGATGGTCCTTTCCAACAAAGGGTTCCTCTCCATCCTGTGGGAGCTGCACCCCGGACACCCCTCGCTCGTCGAGACCCACATCGGAGACCGACACGGGCTCTTCAACTTCGTTAAGAAGCCGCTGCTCTCCCGTGAAGGAGCGAACGTCACGATCCAGGCTTGGGGCGAATCCTACCAAACAAGCGGAGAGTACGGCGAGGAGGGCTATGTCTACCAAGACTATGTCGAGTTGCCCAATATGGACGGCAGCCGTCCGGTGATCGGGAGTTGGGTCATCGACGACGAGGCCTGCGGGATCGGTATCCGAGAATCCGACGGGCCGGTGACCGATAACTGGTCCCGTTTTGTGCCGCACCTGTTCGAGTGAGCCCGGAACAATGACTCACCCGCAAAGGTTATCCTGACCAGCGATGGTTGAAAAGACAAGGCGGGCGGGACGCTGGGCTCCTTTTTGGATCGCCGGGTCGATCGTGATCGGTGGCATCGTGTTCGGCGTCTGGAAGGAGTCAATGGCCAGGGTTCGTATCGCTCCCGGTGCATTCATCCAGGAAGACGACTTTGCGCTGACAGTTCTCGATGCCCGACGCGAGCCCGGTCCGGGTGTCGACGTGGACCGGTACGTGTTAACCGTCGAGTGCCAGAACCGGGCTAAGCGTGTACCGTTTGACTTCAAGCCCGAGATGGTCCAGGTGATGTCCGGATCCGATAGGCCGAGTCGGATTCCGAAAGCGTCCGGATCATGGAATCACGAGGTCGAGTTATCGGCGGGCGAGTCGAGCAAGCAAACCGTCGAAGTGATGGGCCCTCACGAATTGAAAGAGCTGAGAGTCTGGTTCCGGACGGGCGGGGATTTCGGCGACTTCATGGATGCTCTGCTCGATCAGAACTACGAAATCGTCGTGCCCGTCCATTAGGCATTCAGTCCTTTATGCGACGATGTATTCGGCCGCGAACTCTTCGAAGATCGGCAGGTACATGCGCCACTCTTCCCTGCCCTGCGCCCGCAGATAGAGGGGCAGGGACAGGTATGGAATGAAATGGGGACGCTTTGGCTTGCGGGCCAAATGCATATGAGCCTGTGCGGGAGTCTTGTCGCCCTTCTTCAAGTTGCAGCGCCGGCAGCACGCTACGAGATTGTCCCACGTGTGCGGTCCACCTGCCCAGCGAGGCGTCACGTGATCGATCGTCAGGTCTCGATTGCGCGCTCCGCAGTACTGGCACGTGTAGCTGTCGCGAGCCAACACGGAATGCCGAGACAACCGAAGTTGCGGCATCGGCCGCCTAACCTGATACCGCATCTTCAGCACGGAAGGTGCCTGCTCATGCCCGTGACCGGTAATGAGAGGATGATCTCGATGCTGCAATACCTCGGCCTTGCCCAAGAGCATGAGCGCGAAGGCGCGCCGCATGTTGCATACGTTCAGCGGCTCGTAATTGCTATTCAGGACAAGGACTTCGTGATGCATCGCTCCCTGGATTTTGGAATTTGGAATTTGGACTTTGGAATTTGGAATCTGGAATTTGGAATCTGGGTTCAGAACCTCGAACTTGGAAATCGTCCCCTCTTCCCAATACCCTCGGCTCCAAAAAAGAAACGGGGCCGGATGCACACGCACACGGACCCCTTTAACGCACCCTGCGCGGTACGTATCATAGAGTCCACCCAAGCTGGCGGCCAGCTCAGGTAGGCGCTCGTGCAGTCGGCTTTTTGCTTCATGCTCTTGTCACTTGTAGACGATGAAAAAAGCGAAAGAGGATTCACGGATCGCGTGAATCCCTTGACATATCTTAACACACGGCGTTGAAGGCACTCGACTGATCGGGATTCGCTAGGTTCGTCGTGTACCCAGCCGGAGCGTTGCCATCGCCAGCATCCTTGCCCTCAAAGTCCGGCGAACCAATCGTAGCCCTGCTCGGCCCAAAAATCCTTCGGCCGCTCATCCGTATAACGGATGAGTCCAATGCGCTTCAGGTTCTTGACTCCGTACTTCACGGGGATTACAAGCCTTAGGGGCGCGCCGTGCTCCAACGTCAACGGCTTGCCGTTCATCTCGTAGCAGAGAAGCGTCTGCGGGTGGAGAGCGCTTTGCATGTCCAGTCCCACGTAATAGCCCCGATCGGGCGTTTCCATGTAGATATAGCGAACCAACTCTTGTGGTTTCCCCATGTCCGGCCGAGCTCCGCTCCGAGTGGGCGGAAGGTACTTGGCCGCGAAATCGCTGAACCTCGCGCCCGCCCAGGTCACCACAAAATTCCATCCTTCGATACAGCAGAACTGAGCCGTAAACTCTTGTCTAGGGAGCCGCTTGATATCGTCGAGCTTCAACACGACGGGCCCGGTGGCGCCGTAAACGTTCTCAACCTTCAGGCTCCAGTTCGCTGGGTCGAAACGTGGTCCGAGACCGTAATCACCATTCGTGCGCTCCTCAGTTCGTTGGCTGACGTCGAAGGTGGGAACCTCGGCGCCTTTGCGAAAGAGGTCGCTCCATACGATCTCATTCGTTTCGAGGGCCCGGCGCTGAGGCCACGGCAAGCCACCCTCGCGAGAGGCGCCGTCCAAATAGCGATAGAAGCCATAGGCCGCGAGTAGCGCTCCTCCGGCCGCAATGAGTCCGCGCCGAGAGAGGCGACGCATCGCTTCCTCTGGACCGCCCTCAATTTGTGGATCGCGACCTTTCTCCTCGATGATGAGATCATGATTCTCGCTCATGTGGCTGCCTCCACGGGCGCGGAACCGCCTCCCTTCGCACCACCTGCGGCAGGATCGTCCTTCATGCCAGGATCGGTAACGAGCTCGCGGCCGGTGAGCATCCCACGGAAGTTGTTCCAGCCGGCCCGAACCACCTGCATGATGTGGATGCAAAAGAAGCCGACGTACCCCATCATGAGCCAAAAGTGAAGAAACCGGGCAACTCCATACCCGCCGAGGAAAACCGGCCAGGAAAGCTGCGTTGGCTTGTAGATCGCTAGGCCGGTTACAAACGAACCGATGCCCATCACTATGATCGACGTGTATGCGATCTGTTGGGCGCCGTTGTACTTCCTGGGCGGCAACGGCTCTTTCCTGATCTTCAGATCGAAGAGAACGACTTGAATGGCTTCTTTGAAAGACTCTCGGTTCGGAACGAGATAGCGCCACTCCCCGGAGATCGCCGTGAAGAGTACATACAGGATCCCGTTGATCGTGAAGAACCACATGAAAAGGAAGTGCCAGCCCATCCCCTCGGCAAGGCGGTGATCCCAACTAAAGGCCTTGTATCCGGAGTCGGGAAGGGCCAATGGGAACCCAAACAAGCTATAGACGTCGTTGGCCCAGTAGATCAGAATCCCGCTCCAAATCATCGTGAACAGGATTGGGAAATTCAGCCAGTGGAACCAGCGTATCGCAAGCAGATGCTTGACTTCGATCCTAGCCTGTCCGGGCCCGGCGGTCGCAACCGGCTTGCCTGGCTCCTCCGGAGTGGAGAGAGGCTTCGGAGAGACTTCACCGGGGTCGCCCACTACTTCTCCTGACGCAGCCGTTCAATCTTTTGCGTCATTTCGCCGAATCCGTCCTGACCGTCCCACTGCATTTCGCCCACCCAGGTTTTGCGAATCTGCCCGTGTTTATCGATGAGCACCACGGTCGGCCACGCCTCGACTTTGTATCGGTTCCAGTTCTCGCCTTGGCCGTCGACCAGTACCGGATAGTCGATGCCAAGATTCTTGATCGCAGCGCGAACGTTGGCGATGTTCCGTTCCTCGGGAAGTTCCGGTGTGTGGATGCCGATCACTTGGACGTCCTTGGGATCGTACTTCGCAGCCCACTTGGCGACGTACGGAAGGTTGTGCCGGCAGTTAATGCACTCGAAGGTCCAGAAATGGAGGATCGTTACGCGACCGTGCAAGTCCGCGGCCTTGCCGTTGATCCAGTCGGAGCCGGTCAGGGTCGCGGTGGCATTGGCCTGCGAACGTGCGGGCATTCGCGCGGCAAATATCACAAGTGCGATCAAGGCGAGGCTCGCGGCAAACAGTTTCATCTGGAGATCTTAAAACACTCGATGGCTTGGAAGTTCCGTCAGGGACCACGCAAGTTTAACCCGTGCCGCCTCGCTGCCTTGGTAGCCTGACGTTCACTTTGAGGTGAAGCGCCGGACCAAGAACTCTATCGTTAGGAAAAGACCTGAAGCAGCCAACACGAGCAACCCGGAGAAGAACATCTGATCACCATATGGCCACATGGACGCTCCTGGATGATCTGGTACGGTCGGAGCCGGTATCAATAGGCATATTGCCACGACGGACACGGCGAGCCAATAGACGAGCCTCCAACCTCGCATGCTTCTAGTATGAAATCGTGGCTTACGGCTTACGGCTTACAGCCAACGGTCCCCCTACGACCGGCACACATCGAAATAGCTCCGGGCCGTTTCATGCAATCGAATGCGGCTCAAAGGACCCGGAAGTTTGCCATCCAGCCTTTGGAAGATCTCCCCGGCAATCACTTCGCTCGTAGGCGCTCGATCCTTAAACTCGGGCACATCTAGGTTGAGATGCTTATGGTCGTAACGGTCGACGACAAGTCTTTCAACGGTAGCGTCCATTGCGCTGAGGTCGACCATCATCCCGGTTCGCGGGTCGGGTTCGCCTTCGATGCTGACTTCCACAACATAGTTGTGCCCGTGACCAGCGGGGTTGTTGCACTTGCCGAACAGCTCCTGATTCTGGGCTTCGGATAGAGCTGCGACGTGGAGCCGATGAGAGGCGGCAAATTCATAGCTTCGAGTTAGGGTCATGATCCAAGTTCCGTTTTTCTTGAAATACTCTCCCCATAGGGAATCGGTCTCAGAGACGCGCAGACCAACCAGTTCCGCCTCAGCCGGCAAGCTACCCGACCCGAGCAACGACGCGATGTATAGCATCAGATTCTCTAGGGAGGCCGACCTGCTTTGAAAGTACTCGATCTCGTCGTTGATGCTCCTTTGATCGAAACGATCGACGACGGCTTTCTGCAAAACATCGTCGATGGTCTTGATATTCACGACCATCGCCGTCACGGGGTCGATCGCGCCAGCCACCGTGACGTCGAGCGTGTAGTTGTGGCCATGGTTATAGGGCGACGCCCACCGGCGAAACAAATCGCGGTTCTCGTCCGCCGACAATGATGGGATCCAGTAGCGATGACCGCTGCTGAAGCTAACCCGGCGCGTCAACCGCACTTCAGGTGTCATTTCGACTCACTGGAATCCCGCCAAATCCTACATGCGAACGACATCAGCCGTCTCATCAGTTCTCTCTACGATACGGGATACCGAGTGATGCGGGCGCGGACCCACCCTTACCCGCTACGACGAGGACCAGCAAGGCAACCACGTACGGCATTGCGGGCAAGAGCTGGGAGGCAACGTGAACGCCCGCTGCTTGAAGGAAGTATTGAAACGATTCGAAGAATCCAATCAGCAACGCGGCCAGGAAGACATACAGCGGCTTCCAGCGGCCGAAGGTGACGACTGCGATGGCGATAAAGCCTCGTCCATTGGTCGTGTTCTCGCTGAAGGAACTGTTCACGCCGATGCTCAGATAAGCGCCTGCCAAGCCCGCGAAAGCTCCTCCGATGAGGACGGCCTGCATCCGCAGCCCCAAGACCGAGAAGCCCGAAGCCTCGGTCGCTTTCGGATATTCCCCCGCCGATCTGGCTGCCAGCCCCCACCCGGTCCGCATAAGCAGAAACCAAAGGCCGGGAATGCTGAGAAGGATAAAGGCCAGAACGACGTCCAAGCCATGGAAGGAAGGGAGCTTGGGGATCGTCAGAAGCTGGCCGGACTGCCCGAACTTCGAGCGAAAGAGGACCCCCGTAAACCCTACTGCGAACAGATTGATCGCGGTGCCGACAACCACCTGGTCTGCCCTCATTCGCACGGTGAAGATCCCGCTTAGCGCGGAGGTGAGCATTCCCACGCCAATGCCGGCAACTATTCCCAGCCAGGGCGATCCAGTGGAATAGGTTGCGAGCATTCCAAAATAGGCCCCAATCAGCATCATCCCCTCGAGGCCGATATTGATGACTCCGGACTTCTGGGAAATCAATTCACCAAGCGCGGCAAGAGCCACCGGCGAGGCGTACAAGACAAGGCTTGCAAGATCCACTACATGGCCTCCTTCGGAAGCGGCTTGGCCGAGGGCAAGGCGCGCAAAGCAATGAGGCCGAGCACGGCGGCGGCTTGGATCACATAAATCACGGTCGTACCCTGTTCGGTAAATCCGGCCAGGTTTCTCGAACCGGCGAACAGGGCGCCGAAGTAAAGCGCGCTGAGAGCAACCCAAAGCGGATGCAGCCCTCCGATCAGTGCTACGGGGATGGCCAGAAATCCCCAACCCTGCGAGAAGCTCGTTCCAAGTTGGCCTGAAATGCCGGCGTACTCGACTCCTCCCGCAAGGCCACACAGCCCGCCGGAAATCAACATCGCGTTGATCTTAACTCGATCGGTATCGATTCGGTTCGCACGGGCAACCCTTTCGCCGGCTCCAACCAGACCGATGACAAACCCGCCCTTCATCCAGTACAGGAAGACATAGGTCGCAAGCACAACCGCGATCGCGATGAACAAGCCGGCGTGAAGATCGTTTTGGGGATCGAATCGCGGAAGCATTGCCGACCTCGGCAGCTCCAGGCTCAAAGGCACGCCCTTTCCGGCATCCTGCAGCGGGCCCGCGACGGCCCAGGCGAGGAGTTGTAAGGCAACGAAATTCAAGAGAATCGTCGAAATGACGATTTCGACCCCACGCACGGCCCTCAACCACCCCGCCAGACCTCCCCAAATGGCGCCTCCCACGATGGAAAGGATGAGCATGCCTGGAATGGCGATCAACCCGCCCAGAGACCCTCGCGCGACGACGTTGCCGAGTATTGCTGCCATCAAGCCACCGGCGACAAACTGGCCCTCGCCGCCGATGTTGTACATTCCGGCTCGCCAGGATACGGTTATTCCCATACCGGCGATCGCAAGCGGGATCGTCTTTACCAGGGTACGGGAGATGGCAAGCCGGTCTCCAAACGCTCCTTGCGCCATCAGAGCCAACGAGTGCCCGACCGGCAAGCCGAATGCGGCAAGCGTGATCATGAGGATCGCGATCAGCCCCAGCGCCGTTACGACGACTCGGATCAATCGACGCCCCCCAGCAGGGCGACGGCTCCATCGCCTTCCCGGAGTTTTCCGCGGGACAAATACACGGACCTCGAGGCCAACGCGCCAAGTTCGTCCAGGTCGGTACTGATAAGGACCACCGCAGCGCCGCGATCTCTCGCAACTATGATTTGGCGATGGACAAACTCGGTTGCTTTCACATCGAGTCCCCGACTTGGGTTAACCGCGATAAGCAGGTCCGGGTTCTCCGCGAGAGTTCGGGCAAGCACAACCTTCTGCTGATTTCCACCGCTGAGGCTCGATACCGAATCGCGTAGCTGACCGACTCGAATGTCGAACTTCTCTGCCAAGTCTTTGGACCAACGCCGCACCGCCGTTCGCCGGAGAAACGGGCCCCTTCCAAGATCTGCTCGCCGATATCCGGCGACGAGCATGTTCTCCTCCACCGACAGGCCAAGCGCCAGCCCGTCGGCTTGGCGATCCTGGGGAATGTAGCCGACTCGACATGGGAGGGCTCCTCCGCCGTACGCGATGCCCTCCCAACGGATATCTCCTTCGAATCCGCGAATCCCCGCAAGCACCTCGGCAAGCTCGACTTGGCCGTTTCCGTCGACCCCGCCGACTCCGACGATCTCGCCTCTCTTGACATCGAGGCTAATCCCGCCGAGTGCAGGTTCGCCTCGGTCCCCCTTTGCCACAACATTCCGAACCTCGAGCCGCCCCTCTTGAACGTGGTCCGTGCCTTTTTGAAGCAACGGCGGAATATCGCCGACCATCCAAACCGCGAGTCGTCCTGGATCCGTATCTCCGATCATGGATTGACCCACCACGCTGCCCTGGCGGAGGACAGTGACGCGATCAGCGATGCTCATGATCTCCCGGAGCTTGTGAGCGATCAAGATGACGATGTTGCCTTCGGTCTTGAGCCCACGAAGGACGCGGAACAGGTCGTCAACCTGCGCCGCACCCAAGACAGCCGTCGGTTCATCGAAGATCACGGCCCGAAAGTCCACGCTTAGGGCCCGGACGATCTCGATTCGCTGTTGAATGCCCACCGCGAGTCCGGCGGTGACGGCCCGCACATCGAGTGGCCATCCAAGCGCTGCGCTCTGCTGGACGGCGGGGGCCACCGTTCGCGCTAGATCGAGCCGGCCCGGCGACGAAAGTCGAGCAAGAGCCAGATTCTCTTGGACGGTGAACGCCGGTACGAGTGTGAAGTGCTGGTGGATCATTGCGATCCCAAGTCGCCTGGCCTCAAACGGCCTCCCAAACGGGAGCGGTTTGTCGTCGAGTGTGCCCGATCCCGTATCTGGAACCGTAAAGCCCGCCAGAACGTGCATTAAGGTCGACTTTCCTGCACCGTTCTCACCGAGGACCGCGTGGATTTCTCCGGGCGCGAAGTCAATGGAAACGTTGTCTACGGCTCGCACCAAGCCGTAGCTCTTAGATATGCCGTCGACCCTTAACATGGCACCGCGGCGCGGGCCGACTCATCCGACCATTGTCCCGCCGCGCTTGCCGCGCTGCCGGCGAATCGGCGCAACACCCCCACTGTCACTCCATATTAAGCGCTAGAAGGTCAGCTTTGGCGCGGTCAGCTTCCCTGACTTGATCTGTGCCTTAGCGTCGTCCAGCTTCTTCATCACATCGGCGGGAACTTTGTCCTTTAGCGCCGGATTAATCACAAAGTCGATGGCACCCTTGTCCATTCCCATCAGCGTGATCCCACCCTTGTAAGTATGGTCCTTGACTTGCTTTGCCAGGTCCAAGAACGCGGGACCGGCCACGATAACGCCCGAGGCGATCACGGCACCGGAGGCATTGCCGTTCTGGTCCAAGTTGGCGCCGAAGGCATAAACGCCCTTCTCTTTGCACGCGTTGAACACACCTTGGGCCGCGTTGTTGGCCTGGTGGATGACGAAGTCCGCTCCCTGGCCGATCGCGTTAAGGGTGGCCAATTTTGCCTGAGCTTCATCCGTCCCATTCCCGGTAAAGATCTCGATCACCTTACCGCCCGGCTTTACTGCCAGGAACCCGGCCTTGAAGCCCAGGAAAGTGGAATGGATCGCCGGCACGTCGTCCCCACCGATCGTCGCAACCGTTCCGGTCTTCGTCATCAACCCGGCCATCATCCCGCACAGATAAAAGCCCTGTTCGAGATAGAACCGAAACGCGCCGACATTAGCCGCGGTTTTGCCGCCCGAACTCGAGACGAACACCGTATTCGGGAAGTCCTTCCCGACCTCGATGGCCGGATCGTTGTATTCGAAACCGTGGCCGATCACGAGGTTGTAGCCATCTTGGGCATAGGATCGCATCGCATCCTTTATCTGGGCGCCTTTTGCCTCCTGGTTGTTGACCTCCGCGCCCAACTGATCCCTGATGTCCTTCAGACCGTCGTAGGCGAGAGCGTTCCAACCGGAATCGCTGACCGGCCCGGGGGTAATGAGGGCAACCTTGAACGGCGCGCTCTTCGCAGCGGGAGCGGGACTTGCTTCCGGCGTCTTCGATTCATTCGAAGCGCAGCCGGCGACAATCAGGGCGCTGAAAATAAACGGGAGTATGCGCATGTACCAGTGAATATACAGAATCCGGTCCGCTTTCGAGAACCGCTCGGCGAAGCGACGCGACGCGCGGCTCAGGTCTACCAGGCGTAATGCTCTGGCGCAGTCTTGAATCCGGGAAAGATCGCATCGATCTTATCCAGTGTTTCTTGGTCGAAAGCGATCTCCAGTGCACGGAGTGATTCGTCCAATTGGTGATTCGTCCGTGGGCCAACGATCGGAGCCGTCACGACCTTATTGTTCAGGAGCCATGCGAGGGCAAGATCGGCCGGTCTCTCGCCAAGTTCCTTGCACAAGGCCTCCCATTGTTCGAGCTTTGCTCGATTCTTGTCGATATTCTCCTTCGCCTGGTCGCTACCGCGGCGGCCGTCGCCGTCCACTCCCCCCAGCACTCCTCCCAGGATTCCGCCGGCTAGCGGCGACCACGGAATCAGCCCCATCCCGTACTTTTCGCAAGCGGGAATCACTTCCAGCTCGATCGTTCGAGCGTTGAGGTTGTAAAGGGACTGCTCGCAAACGAGGCCGAGGAAGTGTCTTGAGTTTGCGATTTCGTTGGCCTGGGCAATACCCCAGCCGGGAAAGTTGGACGAGCCGATGTAAAGCACTTTGCCCTGTTGGACGAGCACTTCGCAGGCCTGCCAGATCTCCTCCCACGGCGTTGCCCGATCGATGTGGTGGAACTGGTACAGATCGATGTAATCGGTCTTCATGCGCAGCAGCGACTCGTCGCATGCCCTACGGATGTTAAGGGCCGAAAGCGCATTAAAGTTGGGCCAGTCGGCCATCTTTCCGTAGAGCTTGGTTGCGATAACGGTCTTCTCGCGGCGTCCGCCTCCGTGCGCGAACCAGTTACCTACGATCTTCTCCGTGATGCCTTCGCCCATCTTCCAGCCATAAACGTTAGCGGTATCGAAGAAGTTGATCCCGTGCTCATGGGCGCGATCCATAATCGCGAAACTGTCTTGTTCCGTCGTTTTGGGACCGAAGTTCATCGTCCCAAGGCACAGGCGGCTGACTTTCAGGCCCGTGCGGCCCAGCTGCGTATATTCCAAAACTCCCTCCTCCACAAAGTGCCGAACGATATCCAGAGTTTGCGGCCGGCACCGTTACTGCTGAATCTACGCGTGCCAGGCTCGGTCGTCGTCGTCGCACCCACTGCAGAATTACCGGGCACGACCGATACATTGCTTGAGGCCTCCCGCCCCAAGTCATGCAAATCAAAACCCTTCCCAAGACGCTACGTCTCAACCTCGGTTGCGGGTCCGATATCCGGCCTGGCTATACGAACGTGGACAAGTATCCGGCGTCCCCGGAGGTCACCCAGGCAGACATGCCGAACCTCCCGTTTCCCTCCGACTCGGCCGACGAGGTCCTCCTATCCCACGTGCTCGAGCACTTCGGATACGTAGACGGAGAGCTCCTCTGCCAGGAGATACTCCGGGTTCTCAAGCCCAGTGGAATCGCCTTTATCGAGGTACCCGACATTCAGTGGTGCATGGCACAGTTCTTGGGTTCGCCGGAAGTCAACGGATACACGAACCCGAGCTACGACTATTCAACCAACCACCGATGGGGCCTATTTGCCCAATCGATCTGGGGCGATCAGCACAACGACGGCCTATTTCACAAATGGGGATACACGGCGCAACGCCTCCTCCACCTTCTGAACCATGTCGGATTCGCTGCCGTGGAGATTTCCTATGTCGCCTCTCACGGCGTTCAGTGCTTGAGCGCAAGAGCTCAGAAGGGGACCCGGCCGGGCCTTTCGCCGGTCGCGGTCGTGAAGCGCTAGTTCAGGAATTGACCCTCTGGGTCTTATAGGACCGCCGGAATCCCGGCCCGCCCTATAATCTCCTTGTAATGGAACCCATTCGCTACAAGCCGGGAGAGGCGATTCGTTGGCTCGAAACAGGGGCCGAGGCTAACCGCAAGTCAGCGAAGCAAAAGACGAGGGACGTCTTTGCGCCTGGAGTTCCGACTGGAGCGAAGCTCGGCCAGGGTGTGGCAGCCTTGATCGATCTTGGCAAGGGAGCCTGGGCGGACGTCCTCCACAAACAAGCGGAGGCGAGCGAGTACGTGCTTCAGGAGGAGCGCTTTGACGTCGTTTCGGGCAACTCCATCAAGAGTGTTCCTTACGACGAGATCCGGACGATCGCTATCAAAAGCGATCGGGCCACGATCACCCTCGACCGCGGCTCGGTCATTGTGATCAAGCCTTACGCCTACATTTCAGCCGGTCGAATTAGGGTTCCGGTTGGTTGGCTGCGCAACGGCATGGAAGTTCCCTACGATCTTCTCATCGAGGAGCTCTCGGCCCGTTCTAGAATCGAAGTCGTCGCAGCGTAGGCGATGATTGATGGCTAATCAGAGTCAGGCATCACACAAGAGCCCCCATCCATCAGCCATCATCTCCTTATGCACGCATGGCGGCAGCCCGAGCCTGCGAACTGGATGGACGTCGTCGACGATGCGCTGGACGAGGATGCTGGATTAGGCGATGTAACGGGGAGATGCCTCGATCCCGAGCTTCTCGTGGATTGGTTCATCGAGGCTCAAGCCGACGGTGTGCTGTGCGGCAGCGGAATCGCCGAATATCTACTGGCGCCATTCCCGTCCGATTCCGACCGTTGCGACATCGTCATTGAGCAAGGCGATGGCGAGCGCGTTCGCCGCGGCGACAGGATCGCACATGGAACGGCGCCCGCCCATCGCGCTCTGATGGCTGAGCGCACCGTCCTCAACTTTGTGATGCATCTCGGCGGGATCGCGACCCTAACGTCGGCCTTTGTAGAGAAAGTTCAGGGTACGGACGCCAGGATCGTGGATACTCGCAAGACGATTCCCGGTCTGCGCTCGCTCGCTAAGTACGCGGTTCGCTGCGGGGGCGGGCACAACCACCGGATGGGGCTCTTCGACGGCGCGATGATCAAGGACAATCACATCGCGGCGTTGGGATCGATCTCCCGAGCCGTGGAAACGGTTCGCCGATTTTCTTCGCACATGACCAAAATCGAGGTCGAGTGTGAGTCCCTCGAACAGGTGGAGGAAGCGGCCGCCAGTGCCGCGGACGTCGTACTGCTCGATAACATGGATCCGTTCCTGATGCGGGAAATTGTCAAGCGGTTCAAGGGAAGGATCCTCCTCGAGGCAAGCGGAGGGATTAATCTCGATACCGTGAAGGGGGTCGCCCAGACCGGCGTGGACCTCATTTCGGTTGGTCTGATCACGCATTCCGCGCCCGCCCTTCCATTCCATATGGAACTCGGGGATCAGTAGGCAACAAACATGAGGTCGCCGCTCGAACAAGGATCGTGGTTTCACTTCGACGATGTCCTGTCCACCCAGGATGTAGCTTCGAACGGCGTTAAGGAAGGCGGTGGAGGCGTATTCTTCGCAAGAAACCAGACCCTGGGTAGAGGGCGATTCGGGAGAGACTGGATCAGCCAAGAGGGCGATTCGCTCACGATGTCGATGGCCTTCCTAGCCTATGCGGACCATCCCAGGCCGTACCTAATCGGGATGACTGTCGCGGTTGCTTGCGCCGGTGTCCTGCACTGCGAGTTGGCCTGGCCGAACGATCTCGTCGCAGGCGGGGGAAAGGTCGGCGGGATCTTAACCGAGCTGGCTCCCGATGACAAGGACCGCCGGGTGCCCGTCGTCGGTGTGGGGATCAATCTCAACCAGCGCTCTTTTCCGCCCGAGATAGCTGGGATCGCGACAAGTTTGGCGCTTCAGAATGGCGGGCATTACGATCCTCTGGGAACGGCGGAAGAGATCGTCGCCAGGCTCGCTCTGATGCCGGAGCCAAATACCTGGACCGATGTTGCGCCTGCCTGGGATCTCTTTGACCATACGCCCGGTAAGCGTTACAAGACCATGGACGGCCAGGAAGCCGTCGCCCTCGGGATCGGCGCCGAAGGCCAATTGGTGTGCTCGATCGCGGGCGAGACGACGACAATCATGGCCGCGGATGCCTTGTTCGGATGACGAGCCAAGCGTCATTGCCGCATCGAGTGAACATCCACCAGGTTTCGGAGTCCTACCCAGGCGTCAAGCACCAAGTGGTGTAAGCTGATCGTACAAAGACTTATGGGCGCGCTACAACCCTGGCATCTCATCATCGTTCTCGCGATTGTCCTCCTGCTTTTCGGCGGGCAAAGAATCCCTCAAATGATGCGCGGCATGGGCAGGGGCATGAGCGAGTTCAAGAAGGGTGTCGAAGAAGGCAAGACCGGCGGCGGCGATGACGACAAGCCCGAGTCCGGCGTCGTTTCGAAGGAAGTCGACACCGCCAAGAAGTAAGCGATTCGACCGAGCCCCTTTTCAAATAGTCCGTAGGGGCTTTTGATATATCGACATATCATGCTATGACTTAGGCATGTTCGCATCGATGGCTCTCGCCTCCGCTTTCCTAGTGCCACCCACATTGCGAGGTTTGCCACAGCTTCACACGAAAGGCAACCAGATCCTGGACGATCGAAATAATCCGGTGCGTCTCCGAGGCGTTAATGTCGCGTGCTTGGAGTGGTCATCCGACGGCGAAGGGCATGTCCTGGAGACCGTCCGGGTCGCGATCAAGGACTGGAACTCGAACATCATCCGCCTCCCGATGTCCCAGGATCGCTGGTTCGGTTGGGCACCCGAGCAGGTTCACGTGGTGAACAATGTCGCCCTACCCGGACAGAAGCCGGTTGCTAACGAAGAGCGCAAGCAAGGCAACTCGCGCCCCTACAGGGAGTTGGTCCGGAAGATCGTCGATTACTGCGCGAGCAACGGATGCTACGTACTCCTCGATCTCCATTGGAACAACTGCGGCGAGTGGGGCGCGAACATCGGACAGCACGTGATGCCTGACGCGTATAGCATCGACTTCTGGAAGGATTGTGCTCGCCTCTACCGAAATAATCCCGCTGTCCTCTTCGATCTGTACAACGAGACCCACAACACGACCTGGGACATCTGGCGAGACGGCGGCGATATCGAGGAATCCCGAGGCGTAGGCGCCCGGCAAGGACCGTTTAAACCCGTCAAGTATCACACCCCGGGAATGCAGGCGATGCTGGACGCGGTCCGGTCGACAGGCTCACGAAACGTTGTCGTGGTTGGCGGCCTCGATTGGGCTTACGACCTGTCGGGATTTCTCAAGGGCTATCAGCTTAAGGACCCCAAAGGTCAAGGACTCATCTATGCTTGCCACACCTATCCGATCAAAGGGGATACGGTCGACCAGTGGCTAGTAAAACTCGACGCCGCCCTTCCCTCGATTCCGGTGATCATGAGCGAGTTCGGCTCGCAGAATCGCCGTGGCACCGCCGACGAGAACAAGCCCAACCCGTGGGCTGAGCGCGTCGTGAAGGAAATGGAGAGGCGGCGATGCAATTGGATCGCCTGGGACCTGCATCCCGCAGCCGGGCCGACGTTAATTTCGGATTGGAAATATACGCCGACGCCCTCTTTCGGTTCGATCGTCAAGGATGCCTTGGCGAGGAACTGATCGAAATCTCACAGCCAAAGGCGGTCGTCAAGGAAGGTGCGCTTTTGCGATCCGGTAGATCTCCCTTATTGGCTTGGGCAACCTGCTAAGCGGGTAGTAAGCGGGCGCATCTGACTTTCCCAGATAAACGTCGATACGATCGCGAATTGGTGGCAATTCGCCGCCTTTGGGCAGCATGGAGATTTGCTTTCTGACTTCCACCAAGTCTTCCTTGCTCAAGTCCGCCCAATGGCTGGCTTGCATCGCCCAATTCTCGACGTCTCGAACCGTCAGAACCTTTCCCGATTCTCCGATGCAAAGAACCATGCGAACGCCTTCCCGGCCCTCGAGATACCAAACGGCCTTCAGCAATCTGGGTTTGATATCTGCGGTGGGGACATGCTTGTCCTGATCTCGAAGGCCAAAGCCGAAGCAGGAAGCAAGCGCGAACAAGACAACAAGCCGGAGCGAGTACATGACCGGTAGACGGCTTGAGATGACAGTCGGTTTCGTATGTGCCCGACCGCATGGTCACAAGATAGAATTGCGGCTGAATGTGGGAATGTCCGCAATGCGGCCGAAGCTTCATTAATCGGAACCAGCATCATGGCTGTTTGCTGTTCGATATTGAGAGACATTTCGAGCGGCGGGATCCGATCGGACGCCACGTGTTTGAACAGGTCTGCCTGCTCTTGGACGACCTCGGACCGTACACGGTACTTGGGCAGAAGACCTGGATCGCATTTCAAGCGCGGGCCTTGTTCTTGTTCATTAAAACCCGAGCCCGCGGCGTTGAGTTAACGGTGGTCCTTCCGGGCGCTGTTTCCAGTCAGCGCTTCGCCGCAACGTCCGAATTCTCATCCAGAAAACAGATGCATCGAATGGTCTTGCTTGAAGTTTCGGAACTCGATAGCGAAGCGGATGCCTGGATCACCCAGGCATACATGGCCGCCACGTACTAGGGCAATTGGGGTGGCGCCTGGACTTGCTCGGAAACACGAATGCCTACTGGTGTCACCCCCTGAACCTTGGCTGCTTCTCAAAAATGCCTTCCACTCGCCGTTCAGCTCATCCAGCGTCTTCCCGGTTAAATCCTTGAACAAGCTTTCCTTGTAGGCATTGGCCTGGAAAGCGGCATTTAGCTTCGGCGCCAGGTCTTGGTTGTATTTGTTGGCCGCCCAGTATAGGAATGCGGCCGTCGTCCGGTAGCTGTCACGGGCCGTAGCCTTGTTGGGATCGGGATGAGGTCGCTTATCGACAGGCTCGAAATAGAACCATCGAACGTAGTCTGCAATGCCTTCGACGAGCCACCCCGGATCGTACGTCGGATAGCTTTGAACCACATGGACCATTTCGTGAACGATCATGCCCAGATCGCTGGGATGAGCAAGGGCGTACTTTGCCGAAACCTGGATCGTTGGACCCGAGCTCCGCTCGCCGAAGCCTGAGCCGGAAGTCGCGGCCACGCCACCGTATCTAAACGTGACGACAATGCTAACGCTCTCGTGCATCGGGGCTTTCTCGGCGTGGAGGGTCTTGACGATGAGCGCGTAGTTATCGGTCGCGACCTTCTGATAGGCTTTGGCGAGTTCATCGAGCTTCTTCTTGTCCTCGTCAGTGATTACGATCGGATTCGACGGGCCTGTCGTGAAGGGTCCCGTGTCGCCCGTCTTCGCCGGCGGAGCCGGCATTTCGACCGACGCAACCACCTTGGGAACTTTGATCTCCTGCGTACTGGCGATCGAGGCGACGGCGGCGACTAGCACGACGGCAAAGACTTTCGGCGGCATCTGCTCCATATTACTGGTCCGGTGGAAGGAGTTAGCGCCGTTGTCGGCACCAGTCACTCGGCGAGCAAACCACGTTGGTCCCGCCCTGTGCTGGCAACTTTGGCTTGAGAGGTGTTACCCTGACGCCATGAGGGTTTCAACGATGAAATCTCGGCTCATTGTGGCGGCAATGTTGCTGGCCAGTGGAGCGGGCGCACAAAGCTTTTCAGCGGGAATTGACAAGGCTGACACCGTCTGGGTTCTCGTCGCCTCCGTTCTTGTTCTGCTCATGACCCCGGCCCTCGCCTTCTTCTATGGCGGACTGGTCAAACAGAAGAACGTTCTCAGCACAATGATGCATAGCATCGTGCTGATGGGTCTCGGCTCAGTCATCTGGGTCGTCCTCGGCTTTACCCTTGCCTTTGGCTCCAGCACGGGTTGGATCGGCGGACTCGATTACCTCTTCGGCCAGAACATTTCAACAAACTCGGCCCTGCCGGGCCAGACGGTTCCGATCGCCGCTTTCATGCTTTTTCAAATGAAGTTCGCGATCATCACGCCTGCCCTTATTTCGGGTGCGGTGGCCGAGCGGATGAAGTTCTCCGGTTACGTTCTATTCACCGCGCTGTGGTCGATCCTCATCTATGCGCCGATCGCCTGCTGGGTCTGGAATCCTAGCGGATGGCTGAACAAGCTCGGCGTCCTCGACTTCGCCGGCGGTTCGGTCGTGCATCTCTCGAGCGGGGTCGCGGCCTTGGCGGCGTGCCTGGCGCTCGGGCCGCGCGCTCGAACTGCAACGACGCCGCACAACGTGCCCTTTGTTCTCCTTGGCGCCGGTCTTCTCTGGGTCGGCTGGATTGGCTTTAACGCGGGCTCCGCACTTTCCGTCGGACCGGTCGCCACAAGCGCATTCGTGGCCACTCAGCTGGCGGCCGCCGCCGGGTTGATCGGATGGTGCCTGCTCGAAACGTTCACAAAAGGCAAGCCGTCCGCGGTCGGAGCGGCCTGCGGGCTCGTCGCCGGCTTGGCCACCATCACTCCCGCCGCCGGGTACGTCGGGCCCGGCCCGGCAATCCTGATTGGCTTCGTAGCCAGCATCGTCTGTGGCTTAGCAATCCAGCTAAAGACCAGGTTTCGATTCGACGACGCACTCGACGTCGTTGGCGTCCATGGTGCGGGCGGATTTATCGGCATGCTCTTCACAGGGATGTTTGCCTCAGCCGCGATCAACTCTTCCGTCCAAGCCTCCCTGGACCAGGGTGGCCGCGGGCATTTGCTCTTGGTTCAGCTCCTGGCCGACGCGACCGTTCTCGTGTTCTCATTTGTTGGCAGCTACCTGCTGATGAAGCTGACTCAAGGGATCATTGGCGTTCGCGTCCCGCCCGAAGCCGAGGAAACCGGACTGGATATCACGCTGCACGGCGAATCCGCTTATGTGATGATCGAGATGGATGACGAAGAACCCGTCACCCGGTAGCACGCAGGAGAGCTTTCATGGTTCGCCGTCCGGAACATCTGTGCCGGGTGCATGGCAACTCGCCCTACATTCGGACCGGGTGGAAGCAGAAGTATCGCCGATCCAAATCGACGGTCGCACCTGGATCATGGGCAACACAGTCTTCCTTGGCGTTCGGGCAGCGGCCGGCATAGCGGCATCCGACGAACCTGGTCCGTGGATCGGGAATCTCCCCCGCGGGCGCGTCCGGAAGGAGCATGAGCTTTTCAATCGAGGGAGCAGAATCGAGCAGCGCTTTTGTATAGGGGTGCCGAGGATCGGAGAAGATCGCCTCGGTCGGCCCTTCTTCGACGATCCGACCCAAATACATCACCGCAACCCGGTCGGCGAGAAACCTGACCGTAGTTAGATCGTGGGAGATGTAAAGGAATGAGCAGCCGAGGTTCTTCTGGATGTCCACCAACAGGTTCAGAATCTGAGCCCGGATGCTCAAGTCAAGCGCTGCCGTCGGCTCATCGCAAATCACCAGCGGGGGCTTGAGCGCAAGGGCTCTTCCAATTGCGACGCGCTGCCTTTGTCCTCCGCTGAGTTGATGAGGGTACCGGCCGGCCATGTCTCGAGCCAGCCCGACTTCATCGAAGATCTCGACTGCTTTCACGGCCTTTCCGACGAGGCGCGCCGGCTCCAAGACCGAGCGGCTCACCTTCCAACGTGGATCAAGCGATGCATAGGGATCTTGCCAGACCATTCCGACCTTCTCGGCGATACCACGCGGCGTCCCCACTACTTCCCTGCCGTCGAGCACGATCTTGCCCGCGGTGAGTGGCTGGAGGCCGAGAATCGCCCGCGCCAACGTCGTCTTCCCGCATCCGGACTCCCCAACCACGGCGACGATCTCGCCCCTGGCGACGGAAAGGGATACTCCGTCCAGCGCGTGGATCGAGCCTCCCGGTGCGTGGAACTGCACGTGAACGTCCGAGACGTCGAGCAGCACATCGGTCCCTACCGTCGCCGCTGCCGCGGTCAAGGCCGGTCTCCGAAGATGCTCTGGCTCCAAGACAGGCGCTCCGAGAGCTTATTGAGGAAATCGTATCGGTCGACGGAAAGCAAGTTTGTCACTCTGGGAGATCTGGTCACACGGATTCTGTCCCCGCTCAACAAATGGAGCCGCGTTTGGGCGTCGGCGGATAGTACGGCTTCGCCCTCCGCCGTCACCTCCAACATGATCTCTGAGTCCGGACTGAGGACGAGCGGGCGGGCGCTGAGGGTGTGCGGGGCGATTGCCGTTAAGACCATTGCTTGGACCTTAGGATCGAGAATTGGCCCGCCGGCTGAGAGGTTATAGGCAGTCGATCCGGTAGGGGTCGCCACCATGACTCCATCCGCGGGATAGGACGTAAGGGTTTTGCCATCGACCTTCACGCGGAAGGTCATCATCTGGGCGGTGACCGATCGCTGCACTACCACCTCGTTGAGGGAATGGATCGTCGCAATTGGGTGGTCGTGGCGGAAAAGCTCCGTCTGGAGCATCATGCGCGATTCGATCAGGGCGTTTCCGTCGAAGAACGCGCTCAAGCAGGCTCCGAGTTCGACTCCCATGCATTGCGTGACGAATCCGAACCGGCCGTAATAGACGCCGAGGATTGGCGTGCCGCGATCAGAACACAAATGAGCCGCCCGAATTAGGGTCCCGTCGCCTCCGAACGAGATGACCAGGTCGCAGCAGTCGAAATCGTCGTCGCGAACCTCGGCCAGATCCATGTGTCTGGCTGTCTCGTGATCAGCTCCGACCTCGACATTTCGTTCGGCCAAGGAAATGGCGGCGCGGGCCGCTGCTTCGAGAGCGTCGGCCCGCTGAGTGTTAACGAGAAGATGGATTCTCAATTCAGAGCTTTGAGCTGTGCTTGAGCCATAAGCTTCAAGCGTGCGCTCGATTCAGCGCTGACCGCTCGAGCCAGCCGCCCTCATCCTCTTGAGGTTGCCCGAAATCTGCTGATTGTCTGGTGCCATTTTTGCCGCCTTCTCGAGCAGGTCGATCGCCTGCTTTCGCTGGTTCATCCTCTCAAGGGTGACCGCGAGATTATTGTATGCCAGCGGGTTGCCCGCATTCGCGTGAATGCTAGCCTGAAAGGCAGTTTTTGCGGCGGGAAGGCGGTCATTTTCGAGGTACCACAGCCCCATTCCATTTTGGGCATCGGCGTTCGATGGATCTCGCTTCAGCACTTCCGCGAAATGATACTTGGCGTTGTCGAAATCCTTGGCGATCCATAGGGCATTGGCAAGATCGAGTCGAATGTCGTCGCGATCCGGGTTTGCCTGGACGACTTCCTTCCAAACCCCGGTCGCCTTGTCCATGTCACCGGCGCGGCATGCGGCGGCCGCCAGATTGACCTTCGACTGAAGGCTGGTGGGGCTGAGACCCACAAGCTTGTCGAAAGTAGTTTCCGAATCCGAATACTTGCCCTCGTTGAAGTAAAGAATGCCAAGATTGTTCAGCGAATCCAGGTCGTTTGGGTTGATCGCAATGGCTTTTTCGTAAGCCTGCTCAGCACCGGAGACGTTCTTGAGAGACATCCGCAGGACGCCGAGGTTGTACCAGAACGGCGCATTGTCTCCCTGCGAAGGCGCGATCATCTCGTAATACTTGGCCGCTTCCTGCCTGCGGTCGGTCTTCATGCAAGAGTCGCTGATCGCGAGCGTGACTTGCTGGTCGGACGAATCCAGACTCGAAGCCTTGAGCAGGTAAGGAAGCGCCTGTCCGTACATGCGCTGTCGGTAGTAACAGAATCCGGCATTCTTTGCGAAGGTCGCGCTGTCCTGCTTAAGGTCGGACGCCCTTGCGAAGGCTCTAACCGCATCCGAGTAATCCTTGTGACCCTCGTAAGCGACTCCCAGATTGTTCTGAACGAACGGATCGTCGCTTCGAAGTTGCGCCGCCCGATTGAAGCTGGCGATGGCCTGTTCGTAATCCTTTTCGTTCAGAAAGATTGTGCCGATGTTGTACTGCGGCTCGAACATGTCGGGCCGCTTCTCCGCAACCTTCTGGAATGCCGAAAGGGCCTTCTCATGGGCGTTCGACATCATGTAGGCGTTTCCGAGGTTGTTCCAGACTTCGACGTCGTCAGGCGATAGCTGGGTTGCCTTTTCAAGAATTGGAACCGCTTTGTCAGGCTGGTTCATGCGCAGGTAAATGAAGCCGAGCCAGGAAGCGACGTCCTTGTGACTCGGGTTTTCGGCGTAAAGCTGCTCGAACTGGGCAAGCGACTCCGCGGTTTTGCCCGCCTTGTAGGCGGAAGATGCCGCGATCACCCGGTTTTGAAACTCGACCTGAGCCTCGTTGAGCGGTTTCTTGGTCTGCTGGTCCTTGCGGTTCTGAACTGGGTTCGATGTCTGTGCGACTGAAGTTCCGCAGACGGCCAGCACTGCCATTACCCCTGCAATTGCCTTAATGTTCATTTCCTCTCCTTGTTGGACAACTGACTCTTCATGCTAGCTTGACGTTCCAGGTACTCGAGAACGGCTGACGGAGTCTAAGCGTCGTAATTGATCAGGCGTTCGATAGTCTCGCAATGATTGTGCCAGAGGTTTTCCCCATTCCAAAGAAAGTTCTCTTCCCCGACCGTTATTTGAAGCGAAAAACCTGGTGCGAATGAGCCGATTTCGCGAAGATTGATCCCCGGATTTAGTCGCGAGGCCAGTTCTCGTTCGCTAGCCGTATCCTCAACCGCCACGACGACCCGCCCCGGGATTTCGCCAAAGAGAGCGGCGTCGGTCCGGTCGCCGGCTCCAATCGCCACCTCGACCTTGCACCGTTTGGCCAAGACCATCTCTGAAAGAGTTACGGCTAAGCCGCCCTCGCTCGTGTCATGACAAGCCGTGATCAGTCCTCGTTGGATTGCCGATACAAGGTAGTCACAGAGAGCCTTCTCGCCTTCGAGATTTGGCGCGACCGGAAGCCCATCTTCCCTGCCGTGAACCTCCGCAAGATAAGCGCTCGCTCCCAAGCCCCCGTGCGAGGCCCTGAGACTTGTCTCGAGGAGGAACAATTTGCCCGCGTTTCCAGTTGGAGCGATGCCCACTCGCCTCGACGCGTCCGGCAGGATCCCAAGCATGCCGATGATGGGGGTCGGGAGCACCTCGCCAAGATCGCTCTCGTTATAGAAACTGACATTACCGCTGATGACCGGAGTTCCAAGCGCTTCAGCCGCATCCGCCACACCCTTGACGGCTTCGCGGAATTGCCAGAAAACGTGCGGGTCCTCGGGAGAGCCGAAATTCAATCCGTCGGTGACCGCTACCGGTTTTCCGCCGACACAAGCGACGTTGCGCGCAGCTTCGGCAACCGCAAGTTGACCACCGACATACGGATCGAGGAAGGTCTGGCGAGCGTTTCCATCGATCTTCAGCGCCAAGCCCTTGGTCGTACCTCGCGGAGCAATGACAGCCGCGTCACCGGCCCCGCACAAAATCGCCGTCTGCGTCTGCACCTCTTGGTCGTACTGCCGGTAAACCCAGCGTTTGCTCGCGATCGTGGGACTTGAAAGAAGTGTCAATAGGGCCCGGTAAGGGTCAGGAACCGCAATCGTCGATGCGTCGAACCTCGACGCCCGCTTGTGGTATTCGGGCTCTTCGGCGGGAGGATGGTAAGTCGGGCAGTGATCGGCGAGCCAAGCCGCCTGGACTTGCGCCTCAATATGGCCGTGGCGCCGGATCGTAGTCAGGCCATCGTCGGTTACCGAGCCGATGACGACCGCCTGCAGACCCCATTTCTCGAAGACTCGCAGCACTTCGCCTTCACGACCCCTGCGCGCGACGGCGAGCATCCGTTCTTGACTCTCGCTGAGCATCAGCTCGTACGCAGTCATGTCGTCCTCGCGCATCGGTACGAGGTCGAGGTCGATCTCCATTCCAACTTCACCCTTGCTCGACATTTCGATCGTCGAACACGTTAGGCCGGCGGCTCCCATGTCTTGAATCGCCACGACCGCGCCGGTTTGAAGAGCCTCCAGGGTCGCTTCGATGAGCAGCTTCTCTGCGAAAGGATCGCCGATCTGCACGTTAGGTCGCTTGGACTCGCTCTGCTCGTCGAGTTCGGCGCTTGCGAAAGTAGCGCCGTGGATCCCGTCCTTGCCCGTCGACGATCCCAAATAGATCACCGGATTCCCCGTTCCCGATGCCGCCGCCGTCGTCAGGTCGTCCAGTGACAGTATTCCGACGCACATCGCATTGACGAGAGGATTGCCGCTGTACCGCGGATGAAAGTCGACTTCGCCGGCCACGGTCGGTACGCCGACGCAGTTGCCGTAACCGCCAATCCCCGAAACCACATGCTCGAAGAGATACCGATTTCGGGCAACGACTTCGGGAGGCGCCTCGCCGTCGCGTATGGGCCCGAAGCGAAGCGAGTTCAAGGACGCGATGGGGCGTGCTCCCATTGTGAGAATGTCGCGGATGATTCCGCCGACTCCCGTCGCGGCGCCTTGATATGGCTCGACCGCGGACGGATGGTTGTGGGACTCAACCTTCATGGTCACACCGAGCCCATCCCCGATGTCGACGACGCCCGCGTTCTCGAAGCCCTTCCCTTCTAAAGCTTCCTTATATCGCTTGAAGTACGCCAGCACCGGCCGCGAGTATTTGTAGCCGCAGTGCTCGCTCCACATCACCGCGAACATCCCGAGCTCGGTCAGAGTCGGCTCGCGGCCCATGAGATGCAGGATGCGCTGATACTCCCCCTCGTTTAAGCCCATCGACGTGTAGACTTCAGGGGTGAGCACGGCCATTCGCCGCAGTTTACCGTTGGTCGGTGGCCTCCTACTGGCGGCTGCGATCCTCGCCGTAGTCGTGGTTTCCCTGCTCGCCGGTCCTCGCTTCCACTACGACGGCGAGTGGGAGGGCCACCGCCCGTTGCCTGCCGGCCCCGACCCTTACGCGACCTACACCGCCGGTTGGGTGGTATTGAAGATTCGGGGGACTCGCTTCGACCTCACGACGGCGGGGGTTCCACTTGGTGGCTACACAACCAGTGCCGGTAACGGCCTCATCCTTCACATTCAAACCATCATGAACCTGCCTCTTTCTCGCGAGGGATCGGACGCCGAGGCGAACCACCCGGACATCTCGGTCAAACCGCAGCCCGATGGGACCCTGAGTTTCGATGATCCCAAAGCCGTCGACGGCAAGCTGGTTGTCCTCAAGAGGAAGCAGTAGCCGACTCGAGGATCGATGCGTGTGGCTGACGTCGGGGCTGATCTTTGGTCAAAATGGACCATGGCCCACGACCAAACTTCGGCTCTTACGACCAGGGCTGCGGGCGCGGAGGACCTAACCGAAATCCTTGAGATCCTCAATCACGAGATCTTAACCGGAACCGCGCACTTTGGGCTGGAGCCGATGAAGCAATCGGATATTGAACGCGAATTCGCGCAGTCACTACCGCTAGCCAAGGCTGAAAACCCACACGGCGGGAAAGCCCTTGCCCACCCATGGGTTGTGGGACTATTAGACGGACGAGTGGCTGGATTCGCCCGAGCGAGCTCTTGGAAATCCCGTGGCGCCTATCGGAACACGTGCGAAGTCGGCGTTTACGTTAGACAAGAACTGCACGGTCGCGGGATCGGAAAACAGATTTATCGAGTGCTCATTGCGAAGCTGAAGGAAACCGGATTCAAGACCTTGCTCGGAGGAATTGCTCTTCCGAATCCTGCCAGCATTCGCCTCCACGAAGCTCTTGGATTCAGGTATGTCGGAACTTTGCCGTCGGTCGGATGGAAATTCGGAGAATGGCGGGACGTTGCCTAATGGGCCCTCTTGTTCAAAGACGAGCAAA
>CAZNUL010000056.1:0-25206 GCA_964576205.1 uncultured Fimbriimonadaceae bacterium
GCGAGAAGTTCTTCAGCCTCCTATTCGAGCCCAACGCGTTTCGCGTCGATTCTACCAAGCTGGGCATGCCGGACGACGTGCTCCAGAAGTGGCAACGGGCCATCCAAGTTCCCTACGGGCTCATTCTCGTCACCGGCCCGACCGGTTCGGGGAAGACGTCGACCCTCTACGCTTCCCTTCACCAGCTCGACTCGAAGAGACGGAATATTGTCACCGTCGAAGACCCGATCGAATACGAATACGAGTCCAATATCGCTCAGGTGCAGGTCACCGAGAAAATGGGCTTCCCAAAGGTCATGCGCACCTTCCTTCGCCAGGACCCGGACGTCATGCTCGTCGGTGAAATGCGCGACCCGGAATCGCTTTCCATCGGCATTCAGGCCGGCTTGACCGGCCACTTGGTGTTGACGACGCTCCACACGAACAATGCCGTCGAGACGATTGGCCGTATGGTCGACATGGGCGCGGAGGAGTATCTGATCGCGGGCGTCATCGTGGGCGTCCTCGCCCAGCGGCTGGTCCGTTTGAATTGCCCCAAGTGCCGCCAGGCGTTGAAGCCGACCGCCGACGAGATCGCCATGCTCGCTCTGACTCCGGAAGAAGTGGAAAAGGGAACCTGGGCCCGGGGCAAAGGCTGCTCCGAGTGCCGCGGCACCGGCTATAAGGGCAGAATCGGCGTCTTCGAGCTGATCCTCGGCACCCCCGAATTCAAGGCCGCGATCGCCCGCAAGCAGGACTATATCCAACTTGCCGAAGCGGCGAAGAAGCAAGGCTACCGCTCCATGCTGGACGACGGTAAGGCGAAGGCGATGGCCGGCTGGACCACTCCGGACGAAGTCCTGAAGGCGGTTTACACGCAAGCCGTCGACTAGCGGCGCCCCCTTGGAGTGCGAGACGCCAGTCTCGCCTTGGATCCGCGGCGCGCGAGCGCCGAGCCACGAGTCCCTTGGAGTGCGAGACGCCAGTCTCGCCTTGGATTCTCGGCGCGCGAGCGCCGAGCCACGAGTCCTTTGGAGTGCGAGCCGCCAGTCTCGCCTTGCATTTGCTGCGCGATAAATCGCGCAGGTGAAAGCGCGGACAAGTCCGCGCACTCCATAGAGCCCGGACGCCTATCCAAAGCCCACCCTAAGGTGCGTCCTCTAGGTAGCCGGCGAAGGTGACATGCTCCGTGGATGCGTTGCTCGTGTTGTTGCGGGACATCCCGAAAAACACCGTCTCCCCTGATGGTACGCGGATGGTCACTTGCGTGCTCGTGGACATGACGCCATTGATCGCTTGGCACAAAGGCAGGTTATAGCTATCGCCGCCCCCAGGGACAAATAACTCCAGTACGACGCTCGTCAAGCTGGTCTCACTCGACCAATAGGAGACGCTCTCGATGACAAGCTCCTTCCCCGAAGGCACCGTGAAGGGCTGAAGCGTGTTGTCCGACGAATCCGATAAGCCAGAGTTAAAGGTAACGATATCCTTCTGGAGCACCGGGCTCCTGTCGTCCGCGATGTGCAGTTTCTGGTCGGAGGCGATGTGGACCGTCGCGTCGGAGGCCAGGTGCACGGTCGAATCCGCCGTTAAATGGACGTCGTGATTCGGACCGATGTTGACGGTCGGCGTGTTGCCGACGTTCAGCGTCTGATTCGGAGCGATTTGCACGGCCGGCACCGAGCTGACTCCGATCGTTTGGTTCGGGCCGATCTGAACGGCAGGAAGCGAATTCACGTTCACGCTCGGCGTCCCGCTAAGCTGAACGGCGGGAATCGAGCTGACATTGACGTTCGGCGTATTGACGACGTTGACGTCCGAAGTATGACTGCCGGCCTGCGCGCCGGCGCTGCCCCCGGATAGCAAGAGGGCCGTCAGGCCGAAGCCGGCGAACCCGAGGGTCGCACTGATCTTTGGATTCCTAAACACCGCATTCTCTCCTTCAACGGAGGATGCGTTCCCGGCTCAAGCCACAACCCACAAGCTACAGGCCGCTCCCCCGCAGAACTTCATTGTATGGCGGTTTTCACAATATTGCCTTGCCCTCCCGGCATTCGTTTTCATCGAGGAGGCGGCCAAAAAAATCGCGGAGCGCGTTCAGCGCTCCGCGACTTCCGATTCCTGAATTTATTTGTCAGGAGGTCTGCTTGCGACGTCTGCGAATCGCGACAAGAGCGCCTATGCCGAGAACCGCTAGGGAAGCCGGCTCCGGAGCGGCCGTGTACGTGCGGAACGTATAGTCGAAATTGGGAAAAGAACCGTATCCCGCATTCGCGTAAACCTGGCCTCGCGAGTACGGGTTGTTGACGTCGCCCGCAATGCCCTCGGTGTTCGTGTCGCTCGTGAACACCAGGAAATAGGTGGTGTTAGGAGTGACCGAAACCGGGCTCCAAAACACGTCGTACCATGCTCCAGCCGTGGTGTTGGAAACTGACCCGCTCGTCAGAAGGTTTCCGCCCGCGTTTGGCAAGGCATCGTAGAGCGAAATGGTGATCGTATCGCCGCCGCCGACATTGGCTTGCGTAAAGATTCCAGCCCCGTCGATATTGTTGTTGGCCTGCTGGAACGACTGCGCCAAATCGGTCTGGCTAAAGGCAGCCATGTAGTTCGGGTTGCTCGGCTGATTCTGGTCGATGACTTGAGCGTATGCGCCCAATCCCGCAAACGCTACGGCGCCGACGGCTCCTATTCTCAAATACTTCATCTGTCTCCTCCCAACTCCAACGCCCAGCCATGCATCGCAGAACTACGGGCAATCTCTATCCTAACACGATTGATACTAAATCGCACATAGAACTGGCATATATGTCAGGTGCATACCAACGCTTTTCCCAACTTCAGACGATTATCGCTCTGAAACCGCCCTCCAGATTTCACTTTTCAGGATGCGGGATTGATCCGGTGGGTGTACCTTCCTTCGCCCCAGGGACCTCCGCGGCCTTCCAATTCGCGAGGACGCCAAACTCTAATTCCTCAACAAGCTCTTGAGTTTCGTCGGGGCTCATCGCGCGACCGGCAGCTATCTCCTCTGAAAACTGCTCGAAGCCTCCTTCCTCCGTCAAGTGCGCCCAACGGGCGTAGAGATTGGGAGACAGGTGAGCGTAGTCCCGCGCCCGCAACGATTGGGCCGCCCCAAACACCCGGGCGCCCTCCGAAACCAGATCGATCCTGGAAAGGCAGAGAGCCAAAGCCTCCAATTCAATGGAAGCCCCATGCCACCAGCCGCCGAGGCTCGAGCTTGCACCCTTAATCAGGGAGGCTGTGGCGACCGATATCCCCGACGACGCCTCCTCGATCCGGCACTCGTAGGCGGCAACATATCTCGTCAAGGCGTCGAGCAGCAGGCCGATAAGCCGGCTCCGCGACTCCTCGAACGCCGCCCGGGCACGCCCCAGAGGCTCGGCGATGTACTCGAACTGCCACGTGTCCAAATACAGCTCGGCGAGTCGAAGGTCTTTAACCACCGCCGACCTCGCGTCGGGCCACGAGCGAAGAATCCGCTCGATCTTGCGCAAACGGGCAAGCGCCTCGGAATAGAGGCCCTGCTCCCGTAGGAGGTGCGACTTCGTTTGGAGCGCGAATATCTGGGTTGCAACGTCCCCCACGCTTTCCGCTTGGAGTTGGGCTTCCCGCAAGAGTCGGCGGGCTTCCTCGTACCTTCCGCCGTTCGCCGCGGATTGTCCCAACAAGATCAATGGCCGCTGCGAGTCCGAGTCGACCTCTTGACTGCGATAGATCTCCAGCGCACGGCGAAAACTGTTTTCGGCAAGGGCACGATCTTCGGTCAAGTTCGCTCTTCCGATCTCACACAAAGCATGCGCCAGAAGGGTATCCCTTCCCAACTCCTCCGCGTACCCAGCGAGTTCGTTGGCGGCCGACGTCGCCTTCCGGCGAGCCAAGGCCCGGTCATGGTCCAGGAACCGGCTTTGATAGACCGTGCAAGCGGTCTTCAGAACGAGCAGGCGCGCCATTCGAGAAGGCTCGGCAGTCTCGAGCGCAAGGAATCTATCCAGCCAAAGCGCCGCCTCGCGATCGAGCTGAGCGATGGACAACACGAGGCAGGCATCGGCGGCGAATTGGAAGCGATCGTCTGAAGCGCCTTTCGATAGCGCCCACGACAGCGCCGACCGGATGTTTTCGAGCTCACCGCGGTAATGGGCTGCCGCCTGGTCCGGTCCGTCGGTGTCCACGATCGCGGAAGGATCCTCACAGAACTCCGACAGCAGGCGGAAGTGACAGGCCCGCACTTCGTCGGCTCCTGGATCGTCGTCCAAGCCTTGCCGCGCGAAGGCGCGGATCGTATCAAGGAAATAGTATCGGCCCTCGCGGTGCTGCACAAGGGATGCCTCCGATAACCTCAACAATCCCTCGACCACCTGCACCTCGTCGAGCACGCCGTAAGCGCACACCGACACGGCTGAGTCGAGGGTCCAGCCTCCGGCGAAAACTCCGAGGCGCCGGAGCAAAGTCTTGTCGGCGGCGTCGAGCAGTTCGTAGCTCCACGAGATCACCGCGGCGAGGCTCGTGTGTCGTGGCGTACGCGCGCGGCCTGGCGCTCGCAGAAAGCCGAGCTTGTCATCTAGGCGCCGCGCGACCTCGTCCAGAGACAATGCGCTCAGCCTTGCCGCCGCCATTTCGATTCCAAGGGGGATGCCGTCGACTTCGCGGCAGATATCGGCGACGGTCGATGCGTTCGTCGCGTTGAGCTTAAAACCCGGAGAGACGAGTCGCGCCCGTTCCGCAAAAAGACCAATCGCCGAAAAGGCCAGGTATTGCTCGGGTGAGTCCGGGGGCAGCTCAGGCAGGTCCAGAGGCGGAACCGCAATCCTGAGCTCGCCCGAGGCGGCTAGGGGCGCCCTGCTCGTGGCCAAGAGCGTCAGATGCCGGCACCGTGACAACAGGGCGGCCGCAGCCAGTGAACACGCGTCTAGCAGGTGCTCGCAGTTGTCGAAGATTAAGAGGTGATCGGACTCCGAGATATGTTCGGCGATCGCTTCGGTCCAAGCCATCCCCGATTGTTCACGCAGCCCGATCGCCTGACCGATTGCTTGGGGAACCTGGGCTGGCTCCGACTCCGCGGAAAAGTCGACGAACCAAACTCCAGCCGCTCTCCGGTCCACTTCTCGAGCCGCGATCTCGATCGCCAGCCGGGTTTTGCCGACGCCTCCCGGGCCGACGAGCGTGATCAGCCGGTGCCTGCGAAGCTGCTCGGAGACCTCATTGCACAGCTGCTCGCGCCCAAGAATTCTCTCGCCGGGAATCGGAAGCCGGCTCCGGAGGGCCGGTTCGATCCGGGGGCGCTCTTCGATGTTTCGCCCCGACACCAGTTCCTTGTACAGTCGCATCGTCTCGGGCGAAGGGGACGCGTTGATCGACCGGTGAAGCAAGAGCTGAAACCTGCGGAGGGCAACCTGAACTCCGGCCACGTCTCCGCACTCTGCAAGCCGCATCAACAGCTTTTGCTGAAGGGGCTCGCGATACGGGTCGGTCTCAACGGCGCGCCTGAGCCAGTGCACCGCCTTCAGCGGAGGAGACCGGTCCGCGAGAGATTCGAGGAGGCCAAGGTAACGATCTTCCAGGGAGATGCGGCGAGCGTTGATCCATTCGTCGTCGATTCCCTCCAGAAGCGGCCCGCCGTAAAGATCGACGGCTTGCTCGGCCTGCACTTCGCCCAATCGCTCGAACTCGGACACGTCCGTTTTGGCTGTGGCGCCATCGAACCGGAGGGTTGAGTGATCCTCGCCGACAAGGCTTGCCGATAGCGCAGGGGCCGACCGGCGTATCCGATTGAGCAGCTGGCGCAAGTTATATCGAGCGGTTTCAGGGTCTGAGTCTGGCCACAGGTGGGCGGAAAGGTCTTCGCGTAGAAACTTATGCCCCGGACTCAGCGCCAGCCGGGCGACGAGGACGCGGGCCTTCTTTCCAATCGGAGCAGGCAGCTCGACACCGTTGCGCACCAACGCGAATTCGCCCAGAAGGCGAATTTCGAGAGGTTCCAGAGCCACTGCCCTGAATATCCACCATTTTGCCCACGGTCGGGCGACGATTCGAATCTATTGATGAACGCAGTCGTCCGGACAGTCCCGGCGAAAGGAGCCCCTCATGTCGATTCGTAGAAAGCTTCGTTTGTCAGGCAAGGTGAGCCTCGCATACATGTCATCCGTGGCCATCGTTCTCCTCGCAGGAAGCTTGCTGGCCTCTCGCCGGTCAGCGGCTCAGGGAACGGCCAATCCGCCCGCTCCCGTGTACTTCGCCCCTACCTTCCTGTCGGCCCTGGATGGAATCTATGGCGACACGACATTCTTTGTCAGTAGCGTCCTGCCCGCCGTCCCGCACGCAACCACGCCCTTTCGGATTCAAGTCGTCAGCTCCGAAGGTCCAGCCGTGACGCTCGATATCCCAAGAGGACCGGAGGAGTTTGATACGGCCGAGGTCCAGATCGTCGAGTCGGCCCTGTATATCTTTGACCTTAACTCGCGAACCTTTGCTTTCGTGAATCTCCCAAACGACGAGGGAGAAATCGTTTCGGTGCGGATTTTGCCTGCGATCAGATCGAACGGCCAACCGGCGTATCCCTTCTCGGCGGATATCCAGATCAGCTCGCTCGACCAAACAAGCTCGGGGGACGCTATCACGGCGAGGCGCGAACTCCTGCCGGCGAATCTCCCCGCGGTTCAATAGCGCAAGCCTCACTCTCGTCATCAGTTCATCACCTCATCAGGTCATCAGGTCATCAGCCGCCCGAGCTGCTCGTCATCACGTCACTGGCGCCTAGAGAGTGATGACGAGCAGAATGACGAGGAGGACCGCAGGGGGCGTCGATCCCAGGCCGCGAAGGGAGTGCACCTAGAACTTTGTCCACGGATTTTATCCCGCAACAACTCCCGGACTTTCACGCGGATATATAATCAGTCTTGCATCTAGGTGCAAGACCCCGCCCGTGCCAGACGTTGTCATCGAAAATCCCGTGATCAACTCCGCCTTCGCGGAGCCGCGCCGCCACTTCAAGTTCTCCGACGACGGGATCACCAACGAGATCGAGGAAAGGCGGCGTGTCAGCGCCTATTTCATCCCCATTCCAAGGGCTCGGAAGCAGGGTGGTCAAAGTACGTTCGACACGGAGTGGACCGATGACCGGCTGAAGCAGAACAACGAGATCAACCGCATCCGCGAGCGCGTGAAGCTCTGGCGGTCCGGCGGATACGCCGGCATCACTTCTGTGACGCGGCGACTGATTGAGCACTGGATCAACCCAGCGCGAGAACGCAAGCTATTCTTTTGCCAAGTCGAGGCGCTGGAGACAGCGATCTACATCACCGAGTGCGCATCGAAGTTTGGCGACGGGTGGATGCACGACTTTCTCCGAAAGGAGAACGACGGCTCGAACCCAGGGCTTCCCCGCATAGCGCTCAAAATGGCGACAGGCTCCGGCAAGACAGTCGTCATGGCGATGCTGATTGCCTGGCAGGCTTTGAACAAATTCTCCAACTCGCAGGATGCTAAGTTCTCTGATACATTCCTGATTGTCACGCCAGGAATCACCATCAAGGATCGCCTCCGCGTTCTCCTTCCCAACGATTCCGAGAACTACTATCGGGTACTTGATCTGGCTCCGCCGGACCTGCGCGAGCAGCTCAACCAAGCACGAATCTTGATCACCAATTACCACGCATTCCAGCTTCGAGAAAAGCTGAGCGCGCCTAAGCTCACCAAGAAGTTTCTGAATCCGGATCAGCCGGACTTCTTCCGCGAAACCCCGGACGAGATGGTTCGCCGGGTCTGCAAGGAGTTCGGCAACAAGAAGAACATAGTCGTTCTCAACGACGAGGCCCATCATTGCTACAAACGCAGGCCGGAGGAGGAGACAGCAGCCAAGCTGACCGGCGACGATCGCAAGGAAGCCGAGCAGCGAAACGAGGAAGCCCGGATCTGGATCAACGGGATCGAAGCCGTCAAGGCGAAGATTGGCGTCAAGGCCATCTACGATCTGAGCGCCACGCCATTCTTCCTCCGCGGCTCCGGGTGGCCCGAAGGAACTCTCTTCCCGTGGGTTGTTTCCGACTTCTCGCTCGTCGACGCCATCGAATCGGGAATCGTCAAGGTGCCGCGTGTTCCCGTGGCCGACGACTCGATGACGGGCGAGCTTCCGACCTATCGCGATCTATGGCAACGAATCAAGGAGGGAAAGGGCGCCCTACCGCGAAAGGGCAGAGGCAAAGAGGCGGCTACGGACGTAACGAAGCTCCCGCAGGAATTGCAAGGCGCCCTCCACACCCTTTACACGAACTACGAGAAATCGTACCGGAAATGGGAGGAAAGCGACGCTCGCCAACGTGGCCAGACATCGCCGGTCTTCATCGTCGTTTGCAACAACACCAACGTCAGCAAGCTGGTCTACGATTACGTTTCAGGCTACGAGAAGCAGCTTGCGGTCCCCCTCCCGCCCCGGGAGGGGTTAGGGGAGGGTCAGCCCAGTGCCACCGTGCTTGTCCCCGGCGAGTTGTCTGTCTTTAGCAACGTCAAAGACGGCCGGTGGCTCGGCCGCCCGAATACGATTCTTGTCGACAGCACTCAACTTGAGTCTGGCGAGTCGATGTCGCCTGAATTCAAGAAGGCGGCAGCCTACGAAATCGAAGAATTCAAGAACGAGTACCGTGCCCGGTTCCCCGGCAAGGACGCTGAAAAGGTGACCGACGAGGACATCCTGCGCGAGGTCATGAACACGGTTGGCAAAGCCGGCAAGCTCGGCGAGAACGTGAAATGCGTTGTTAGCGTTTCCATGCTGACCGAGGGCTGGGACGCGAACACCGTCACGCACATCCTTGGCGTTCGCGCCTTCGGCACGCAGCTCCTTTGCGAGCAAGTCGTGGGTCGCGGCTTGCGCCGCGTCAGCTATGCTGCAGACGACAACGGGATGTTCTCTCCCGAATATGCCGAGGTGTACGGCGTCCCGTTCTCATTCATTCCCTGTTCCGGCGCCACGCCGGAACCGGTTCAGCCCAAACCGATCACTCGGGTGCGAGCCTTGGAGGAACGCAGGGACTTGGAGATCGCCTTTCCGAAGCTCGTTGGCTATCGATACGAGATTCCCGATTCTCGGCTTAGCGCAAGTTTTACGTCGGCTTCGAAGCTGATCTTGTCCACCAAGTACATTCCGACCCAAGTAGAGAACGCACCGATCATCGGTGAAACAGCGATTCATCGACTGGAGGACGTTTTGGTCCATCGGGAGCAAGAGGTCGCCTTCCGCTTGGCAAAGGAGACAATCCGGCGCTTCTTACGGGACGCAGACGATTGTGAGCGCATGGACCTATTCCCGCAAGTGTTTGCAATTGCTCGAGAGTGGTTGGACAAGTGCGTGACCTGCAAGGACAACACGTTCAAGCAGCTTCTGCTTTTTCACGAGCCAGCCGAGGAAGCCTGCGAGAAGATCTGGCTCTCCATCGTCCGCTCCGCTAAGGGCGAGCCGGTGATCAAGCCGATCCTTCGGCCATATGAGTTCATTGGTTCGACTCGTTACATCGACTTCGACACGACGAAGCCGACCTACGCGACGCGGCGTGAGAAGTGCCATATCTCCCACGTCGCGCTCGATTCGTTCAACTGGGAAGCGAAGATGGCGCAAGCCATCGAGGACATGCCTGAAGTGGTGAGCTACGTGAAGAACCAGAACTTGGGCTTCACGGTCCCCTACACGATCGAGGGTCGCGAGCGCGACTACTATCCCGATTTCATCGTGGTCATCGACCTCGATAAGGCCAAGGCCGCAACGCCGCACGGCCGCAATGCCGAGGGCTCCAATCCTCAATCCTCCAATCCTGCGGTACTGAATCTGATCCTCGAGGTTTCCGGTATGCCCAAGCGCGACAAACAGGTGAAGGCGGCTACGGTTAGAGACCTGTGGGTGCCGGCCGTAAACAATCATGGCGGCTTTGGACGCTGGGCCTACCTCGAAACGCGAGAGCCCTGGGACGCTGTTAAGGCCATTCGCAAGCTGGTGGCCGAGGCGACAAAGTGAGCAGTTCTGAGATCCTGCTCTATCAGGCCGAGGACGGCCGCACCCAACTTCAGGTGAGATTCGGCGAGGAAACGGCCTGGCTTTCGCAAGCGCAAATGTCGGAGCTCTTCCAACGGGATCAGTCTGTAATCGCCAGACACATTAAGGCGGTATTCGAAGAGCACGAACTCGATCCGGAAAGCACTATGCAAAAAATGCATAGTGCATCGTCGGATAAGCCGGTGCTCTACTACAGTCTCGACGTGATTATCTCGGTTGGCTACCGCGTGAAGTCGCTGCGAGGCACCCAGTTCCGGCGATGGGCGACGACCCAACTCCGCGAATTCCTCGTCAAGGGATTCCTCCTGAATGATCAGCGATTCAAGGAGAGCGGCGGGGACCGCTACTTCGAAGAGCTGCTCCAACGTGTCCGGGACATCCGCTCGTCCGAGAAGGTCTTTTGGAAGAAGGTTCTGGAGATCTACGCGACCAGTGTCGACTACGACAAGGACGCCGAGCTCTCGCGCCAGTTCTTCGCAGTCGTGCAAAACAAGATGCACTGGGCCGCGCATGGTCATACGGCAGCCGAGGTCATCGTCGCTCGCGCGGACGCGAAGAAGCGGAATCTCGGTCTCACCAATTTCCCGGGCGAGCGTCCCCTCAAAAGCGACGCGAAGGTCGCGAAGAACTACCTCCAGCCGGAAGAGCTGAACGCCCTCAACCTGATCGTCTCCCTCTACCTCGACTTCGCAGAGTTACAAGCGCTGAACCGTCGCACCATGACCATGGCGGCCTGGATTGCGAAGCTGGACGATTTCCTGAAACTGAGCGAGCGCGACATCCTCAGCCACGCCGGATCGGTATCACACGCCGACGCGATTGCGAAGGCGGAGAAGCAGTACGAGAAGTGGCGCATGCTGGAGGCATCGCGTGAGAGCGCGGTCGAACGCGATTTCAATCGGGCGACCGAAATCACCGCTAAGCTCAAAAGGGGTGAGGACTGATGGCTGGACGCATTAACCCGTACCTGCAGCGCGTCAGAGCTCAACTTGATGCAGGCGAGCAGCCGACGGCAACCGTCCGTGAGCTCCTTTCCTGGTTCGATGCCCAGCGCCGCGGCTACTGGATAGTTCAAGACATCCAAGCGGGCCTGATAGCGTGCGATCTTGTCACCGCGCCTAACTTCAAATATGCGTACATCGACGGTGACCTTGAGTTTCGGCTCGCCCGGGAAGACGCGGAGGATGTCTCCAAGACGGAAGAGCCCGCGGTCGAGGATGTCGCTGGGCTGACAGTTGTTGACGAGCGAGGCGAACTTGTAAGCGGTGCATCCGACGATGCAACGTATCGTATTGGCAAGCTGCCCCCAGCAAACAAAAGGCCAACCGTCCTAACACCAAACGACAGCATCGAGAAGGCGGTTACGCTCATGATGTCGAGGGACTTCTCTCAGATTCCGGTAATGACTTCGGATCGAGAGCTCAAGGGATTAGTCCGCTGGCGCACAATCGCGAAGCGGCTAACCCTCAAGGGACCAGCGGTCGAAGTCCGAGAAGTAATGGAACGGGCTATCGAGGTTAGCGCAGACACCTCTCTATTTGAGGCGTTGCCCTTGATAGTGCGTCATGACTATGTCCTCGTCAGGAATCCGGGAGACAACACCATTCAAGGCATCGTGACGACAAGCGACCTCGCAATGCAGTTTAGGGAGCTCAGCGAGCCATTTCTACTTCTAGGCGAAATTGAGAACCACCTTAGGCAAATGCTTGGCGGGAAGTTCAGTAAAGATGAACTGTCGGCCGCACGAGACCCTGCTGATGCGGACCGCGAGATCGGATCGATTGCCGACCTGGCATTTGGAGAGTACATTCGAGTCTTTGAGAATCAACCGAATTGGGAGAAGTGCGGGATCGCATTGGATCGAAAGCAGTTCGTTGAGGATATGCATCGTGTCCGCGAACTTCGGAACGACGTCATGCACTTCGATCCCGACCCGCTTGCCGATGACGACTTGACATTCCTCCGCGAGATCGCCCGCTTCATGCGTGACATGAAAGCAATAGAGCTGTTTTAGGTCAACCATGAGCAAGATCGACTACACCAAGCACAAGGACAAGCGGGTGAACAACCCGACCATCGAGGAGCAGAAGTTCTTCGTCGCTGAGGAGCGGAAGCCGTACGACACGCTCTACCCCCGTGATCCGTCGCTCGATCCGCAGCTTGTGTGGAAGGGGAAGGATGAGCAGGACCGGCGGGACCTCGCCGTCCCGACCGTGCCGATCTACATCCAGGAGAAGATCCATCCGCAGGCGATTATTGAAGACCTTCGGAAAAAGACGAAAGAAGGAGAGACGAAAGACGGGGATCAGTTCACGCTCTTCTCCGACTTCAATGGGCTTGACGCCGAGAATGACCTAGAGCGGTTCCAGAAGCAGACCGAGTTCTACCAGCACGACAAGAACTGGACGAACCGGATGATCCTAGGCGACTCCCTGCTCGTGATGAACAGCCTTGCCGAGAAGGAGGGACTGAAGGGCAAGGTCCAGTGCATCTACATCGACCCTCCCTACGGCATCAAGTTCGGCTCGAACTGGCAGGTGAGCACGCGCAAGCGGGACGTGAAGGACGGAAAAGCCGAGGACGCGGCCCATGAGCCGGAAGTCATCCGCGCCTTTCGTGACACCTGGGCCCTTGGTATCCACTCTTACCTGAGCTATCTCCGCGATCGGTTCGTCGTCGCCCGCGAGCTGCTGACCGAAACGGGCAGCATCTTTGTCCAGATCGGAGACGAGAATGTGCATCTGGTGCGTTGCGTGCTTGACGAGGTGTTCGGGAGTGAGAACTTCGTCGCGACCATACCGTTCGCCAAGACGGCGGGAATGGCTGATCGTTACATTCCCGGTGTGTACGACACGCTGGTTTGGTACGGCAGGGCAGCCGAAAGCCTAAAGTACCGGCAACTTTATGCTGACAAGGTGCCCGGCGACACGGGCGCCACCAAGTACGATTATGCTGTCGCGCGCAGCGGCGAGATCAAACGCCTATCCAACAGCCCCGAACTTGGCGCATCGAACGAATGGGAGATCGCGAGCATCGATCCCCTAACTTCTCAGGAGTTTAGGCCGGATACGACCAAGGCATATGTGTTCAAGGGAAAGAGTTTCCACCCGGGCCAAGAATCGCACTGGAAGACGTCACTTACCGGCCTCTTCAGGTTGGAAATCGCTGATCGCCTTATCCCGCAAGGAAACAAGCTTCGGTACCTGCGCAAGCTAAATGACTTCCCAGTGTTCCCATTGACGAATCTCTGGCTTGACATCGGCGGAATTCAGAGTCGGACCGATCCAAAGGTTTATGTTGTCCAGACAAGCGCGACGGCGGTCCAACGCTGCATTATGATGTCGACGGACCCCGGCGACCTCGTTCTCGATCCCACCTGCGGCAGCGGCACGACAGCCTACGTCGCCGAACAGTGGGGACGGAGGTGGGTCACGATCGACACGAGCCGGGTCGCGCTCGCGCTCGCCCGGACCCGGCTTATGTCGGCCCGTTTTCCGTACTTCCTCCTGGCTGACTCGCCCGAGGGCGTCAAGAAGGAATCGGAGATCACGAATCAGGTCCCACCGAGCTACCCGACCGCGAACGACGTCAAGAAGGGCTTCGTCTACAAGCGCGTCCCTCACGTGACCCTCAAGAGCATCGCCAACAACCCGGACATCAAGGAAGGCATGACCCGCGAGGCGATCGACAAGGCGATCGCGAAGCACGCGGACACCGAGCTTCTCTTCGATCAGCCCTACGAGGACAACAAGCGAATCCGGGTGACCGGGCCCTTCACTGTCGAGAGCCTCAGCCCGCACCGCATGCTGCCCGCCAGTAGTGCGGGCGACACGCCGGCGGAGGGAGTCGGAACCGGTGGTGACTTTGTGACCATGGTGCTCGACAACCTCCGCAAATCGGGTGTGCAGAACACCAAGAAGGGCGAACGGCTGAAGTTCGACGATCTTCAACCCTATGCCGGCAGGTGGATCCAAGCCAAGGGCGCCTACGACGCATCGGAAGGCAATTCGATCAGGGTTTCAGTAAGTATTGGGCCCGAGTACGGAGCGGTCAGCCCGATGCAGGTCAAGGAAGCGGCTAAGGAGGCGATGGAGGGATTTGGCAGCGACATCCTGATCGTCTGCGGCTACGCCTTTGATCCGCACGTCACCGAGGAGTCGAAGCAGTTTGGCTCGCTCACCGTGCTGCCGACTCGCATGAACGCCGACCTCGCGATGGGAGATGATCTCCTTAAGAAGACGGGCGCAGGCAATCTCTTCATGGTCTTCGGCGAGCCGGACTTGCAGATTCGTCGCGAGGATGGCAAGGTCGTGGTCGAGCTTCACGGTCTCGACGTCTTCGACCCCACAACCGGGGAAATCCGGAGCAACAGCACGGACGACATCGCCTGTTGGTTTATCGATACCGACTACAACGACGAGAGCTTCTTTGTACGGCACGCCTACTTCACGGGGGCTCAGGAGCCGTATGAGAAGCTTAAGAAGGCGCTTCGCGCGGAGATCGACGAAGGGGCTTGGTCCGCACTTTACAGCACAGTTTCTCGACCGTTCGACCCGCCCGCAAACGGCAAGATCGCAGTCAAGGTCATTAACCACTATGGAGATGAGGTGCTCAAGGTCTACAGCCTATAGGAACGAATGCGGCCGCCCCAATACACTGTCCTTTACTACCCGGAGTTCGACCCGTCGGACGCGTGGCTACGTAGGCACCTGCTCCTTTGCGATCAGGTTGTCCGAATTATCCCGCGGGCCGCGCTACACAATGACCCGCCGCATATTCGGAGACTCCGAGCGGCGATTCCAGGAGCGATTTCGGAAATCTCTCCGACCCGTGACGACGTCTCGCCTTCCCAGATTCAGGTCAAGAGACTCAATCGGGCGTTCAAGATCTTGTCTCAGTTGGACGGCGGGTCGGAACTGGCCAATGCGGACGCGGCTCGAAGCTTCCCGTCCTTCATGGAACTCCATAGTGCAAAACTAACCCGGACCTCCCGTCACCTACTAACGATGTACAGGCTCGCCGAACCCACCATCCGTCGCCTTGGTCTCGAAAGTCGGTATCAAGGTGTGCGTCGAGAAGCCGGCCACCTGATAATGGCCGTTATAGCTGACCGGGTCGCGCTCAGAGAAGGACTCGACACCATAACCACCCATGAGGTGGCCATGACGATCAACACCCTTAACGCCATGGGTATTGAGCGCCCACCGAGCCCTGGGTCAGCCGAGGGAGATCTTCTGTCGGCCGTTGTTAAGTTCCTGGTTCCTTATCGCGTCTCAAGGCTTAGCTTCGAGCAATACTTAACGCTCCGCGATCGGTACGCAGGAATTCGGCCGCTCTTTCAGCAGCTTTCCGCTGAGTGGTCGCAAACCTATCGTCTCGACCGAACCAGCGATTGGGAGGCTCGCCAAAGGAAAATCATATCCCTGGCAAGCGACCTTCAAGAGGCGGTTGAAGAGTTTCAGGCTGGAATCTCCAAAGGCCTGTTTCGAAAGTGGTCATCCTTTACAATTGGAGCTCTGCTCGCAGTTCCAACCTCCCTATTTACGCCGACCGCTGCGACCGCGTTGAAAGCGGGCAGCACAGCATTTTCCTTCATAGATCGCTTTGTTCGAAGCGAGAATCTGGACGACGTCCGGTCGCAAACGGTCAGGCTGCTTTCCGCGATGCGCCAGGATACATTCAAACCTGATATTCCGGGATGCTATTTGTGATTCACATCCGGCGCGCTCCAAGCCGGTTGATCACCTGGAGGTAGGCGCCACTCGAGGACCCAGTAGCCAGGCTTAAGGCGGCGCAAGTAGCTGACATTTCCTCGCATTCATCGCGCCCATGGATGCGTCCTTTACGAACTGAAATGCGTCGGCCACAAAAAGGCTGGCCAAGGTGCCACCGCGGCGCTTTCGATAACCGCCTGGGCGGCTGTGGTTTGTGGTTTGTGGCTTGATGAGCATCACTGGTTCTCGTCATCACTCTATAGGACCCCCCACCCAGTGATGACGAAAACCGGCGCCTGACCCTACTTCCCGGCCGTCCCAGGCACCAGGTCGAACCCGTAGGTCTTTCCCTTCTCCGTCGCGGGCACGCCCTGAGACATCCAGACCGGCATCGGCGCGCCTTTCAGATAGTGGTCGAAGAACTGCTGCATCCGCAGCGACCAGTCCTTTCGGTTTTTCCTCTGGACCAGGTTGTGAGCTTCGTCGTTGTAGCAGACGAGCCACGCCGGCTTGTTCAAGCGCCGAAGGGCGGAAAAATACTCGATCCCCTGATACCACGGCACTGCGCCATCGTGGTCGTTGCTCATGATCAGCAGAGGGGTCCGGATCTTGTCGGCGAAGAAGATCGGCGAGTTCTGGATGAATCGTAGCGGCTCCTCCCAAAGGGAGCCACCGATCCGGCTCTGGCCATGTTCGTACTGCCCCTCTCGCGACACGCCGGATTCCCAGCGAATCCCGCCGTAAGCGCTCACCATGTCCGCAACCGGGGCGCCGGCACAGGCTGCCGCGAACATGTTCGTCTGCGTCACGAGGAAGCCGGTTTCGTAGCCGCCCCAGCTCTGCCCCTGCAAGCCCAGCCGTTTCGGGTCGACGTAGCCGCGGGCGACGATCGACTGCACGCCGGGCAGGATTGCGGACATCGCGCTCTCGCCGGGATAGCCGATCTTGTATGGAATGTCCGGCTCGAAGATCAGGTATCCGTTGCTGCAGTACATTGTGAAGTTCACGACCGACGCGCTCGGCGCCGGAGAGAAGTACTGGTGGATGGTGTCCGATGACTTCTCATAGTAGTAGGTGATCATCGGATACTTCTTGCTCGGGTCGAAGTTCTCCGGCTTGTGAAGGATGCCCTGCAGCACCTGGCCATCGTTTCCGATCCACTTCACCAGCTCGGCGCTCGTCCAGTTGTAATCCTTCTGCTGGGGATTGGCATCGCTGACCTTTCGCGCATTCTCGAGATTGGCGCCCGCGACCCACACGTCCGGGTATTGGTTGACGTCCATTTCCTGAAAGGCATAGACCTCGGCATTGCGAGCTCTAAAGACGCCCGCATAGGCCCGGTCCTTCATGATCAAGCGCTCAAGCGATCCCTTGTCGAGCTTGTAGTAGCCGGCCTGCTTAGTCTGATCGTTGAAAGCACTCAGGAGCTGAGGTTTGGAAAGGTCGACGAAGTCCGCTTCGGGATCGAGCTTGACGAGTCGAAGGCGGAGGTTTGCAGCCCTGCCCTGTCCGTGAGTAACGCTTACTGGCTTGGCCGCGCCGGTTGGGTCGACGAGCCATACGTCGTACTTGTCGTAGAGGAGAATTCCCGCATCGCCGGCCGTCCACCCCGCTGAGCCATAGGAGGGGGCCAAAGACGGCGTGTCGATGTCGTCATCGACGATGGAGACCGGGAGCGTCTTGCTGAGACTGGTCCGCTTCCCGGACTTGAGGTCGATGCACGCGAAATCCCTGCCTTCCTCATCGTAGCCATAGGCATACTTTCCGCCGGGAGAAATTGCGAGCGAGCCGCCAAAGCGAGTCAGCAACGGACCAGACTTACCGGCGGCGAGGTCGAAGCAAACGTAGTCGTTGTGGGCTTCCGCCCAAGATCCCTCGCGCATGTAGGCCTCGTTGCTGGTGCCGAGAGCCATCTCGCCATCGCCCTTGGCTCCCATGACAACCGTCCGCAGGTGCGGGTTTTCAAGTTGCTGCACTATGCCCGTGCTAAGGTCGAGGACGGCGTCGTAGGTTCGCTTGCGCTCGGTGTCGGCCTGGAGAAGCTGCTGCGGCATCATCTGCTTGTCCTGCCAGTTCCAGATGTCGACGCTCACCTTCTCGTCGTCAGGCGTGTCGTCCTTCTTCTCTTCGGGTGACCTTGGAGCGGTGGCAAAGGCAAGACGGGTTCCCTTGTCGCTGAACTGCAGGTTGCCGTTCTCGGCGAGAACGAAGTCCTTGGCGACGGCCGAGGCGTCGACTTTCGCGAGCTTCCCGTTGGCGGCCCGATACAGGTAGAGCGCGAGGGCCGGCTTCTTGGCCTGATAGTCGTCTTTGTCGGTCACAAAGGCAACGTCCTTGGTTATGTCGGAAACGGCGATCTTCGGATACTTTCCGAGACCCATGGCGACGGTCTTTTTGGCACCCGTTTTGGTATCGAAAAACGCGACGCCATCGCCGGCGCCATCCTGGGTGCTGAGCGCGTAGACAAGGACGGCGCCGTCCTTGCTCCACTTCGCGGAGTTAACGCCCTCCAGCTTTTCCTCCTTGGCGCTGGCGAGGTTGCGGACGACCCAAGTGTCGCCCGGCTTGTGGTCCGCTTTCGGTCCCGGCTTCTTGTCCCTTGCCGGCTCGGCGTTTTGGGTGGGACTAGCCTGTGGCGGCGACATTGCTGTCGCCGGTCCGACATCGTCGGACCCTTTGCCGGAGCTACGCTCCGCGGAATCCTTAGAAGGCTCCGCTTTCGGAGCCGGCTTCGGAGGTTCCATGCGATAAGCGATCCAGCCCGAATCATGCGGGGCGATGCTGAACGAGGTCACTTTGTCGACATCAGTACGTTGCCCGGTTTCCAGATTCAGGATCGTCAAGCCGTTCTTTGGCATGTCCTCCGGCTTCGCCTTCGCTCGTCGAGCCTTTTTCGTGTCCTCGTTCTTAGGAACGACGGTCGCAACGACAAAGCGGCAGTCTTCGGTGAAGGAGGCGGGGCTCCCCCGGTCGATCGCATAGCTCTTTGAACCGTCCGTCGCCTTGATCTCGACGACGACGTCTCCATCCTGAGGCGCGACCGTATACATCAGCCACTTGCCGTTATTCGAGAGAGCGACACTGCGGACGGATTTCCAGATGTCGTAAGCCGATGCATCGAGAGGCTTCTTTTGCGAGAATGCCATCGAGGCGAAGAGAATGAAGACCAACGGCAGAGTCCGGATGCGAGCCATATTCTATTTTAGCGGCGGTCACGGTGAGACCGCGAATTGCGTGAATAGAATTCCTCCCCTTGGCCAGGAGGGAATCGTCCGTCCGGCATACTTGCGATATGCGACTCTTAGCGGCGATGCTCCTACTGATTGCCGGGTCGGCTTGGTCGCAAGACACTTACGACACGCACGGGAAGACGGAAGCCCAGATCCTGCAAATGGGGATGGACAAATGGAGCGATTTCTACACCTCTAGGGAAGGCACCTCGACGGCGAGCATGACCCAGGCCGCTGGAATCTACGGCGACGTCGCGCGCAAGCGCAACGACAAATTGCTAAGCGGCCTTCATGATTCTGAAAAGCGCTCGCGACTTCAGAAGCTTCGAAAGCTGATTGCCACGTTCTCGAGTTCGGCCGTAGACGTGGCCTACTGCGAAGCGGGCGGCGGGACGATGTTCAACACGATGTGGGCCGCCGTGACCGGTACGGTCGAAGATGCGCTCCATCTGCTCATCACTCAAACCGGGCCGAAACCAAAGCCGATGGTCGTCTCGGCCGTGAGGAAACGCCTCACCAAGATAGGCAACGATCTTAAGGGCATGCACCGGGACGATAAGAACAGCGAATTCTTCAAATACAAGGAATCGTTGGAAGCACTCGCGAAGATGAGGTCCAGCTTCGATCAGATTGTTGAGATCGCCAAGGATTTGAGCCGCACCGACTCGGACCGGATTCTCGGCTTTTGCCATCAAGCGGCGGTGAATGTCGATTTGAATTGAGGAGCAGCGAGATTCCGCACTAGCACCACCGAGATTGGCCTTACGCCTTGGACGGCATCGCAAAGCTACAATAGAACCCGTGTCCCGGATCGCCAATAAGTTCGCCGAACTCCAAAGTCGCGGCGAAAAAGCCCTCGTTCTCTTCATTACGGCCGGCGATCCGAGCCTGTCGGACCTTCCCGGCATTCTGGACGCTCTCGAAGAAGGCGGCGTCGATCTCATCGAGATTGGGATTCCGTTCAGCGACCCGATCGCCGATGGCCCGACGATCCAGGCGTCGAGCCAGCGTGCCTTGGACCAAGGGGTGACGCCGTCCGCAATCTTCGACGCTTTGGCCGCGTCTGGGGCGACGACGCCACGAATCGTCATGGGCTACTACAATACGGTCTTGCGGCTTGGCCTTCCAGCGGCTGCGCGGGCTCTTGTCGAAGCCGGCATCTCGGGAACGATCCTGTCCGATCTCACGCCAGAGGAATCCGACGGCTGGCGGCAGGTATCAACGGAAGCCGGCCTCGACACAATCTTCCTTGCCGCGCCGACTTCGACCGATGCCCGCCTTCATGAGGTTTGCCGCCGTTCGAGCGGTTTCGTCTATGCGATCTCCCGAACCGGCGTGACGAACGAGCGCATCGCCGTCCCACCAGAGGCCCGCGACCTTGTGACGAGGATCAGGGCCCAGACGAACCTTCCCGTATGCGTCGGCTTCGGAATCTCCAAGCCAGAGCACGTTCGAATGATTTGCGAGGTCGCGGATGGGGCCGTCATCGGCAGCTGGCTCGTCGACCATCTGTCACGCGATTGGAACGGCGGCGAGGGCCGCAGCCGCTTGGTTCGCATGATTCAAGAGCTCAAAGCTGCGACGCTCAGCGGATGATGAACGTTACCTTGGCGGGCAAGCGAATGAGCTGAACGTCGACGATCGTTGTCCGATGGGGCTGAATCCACTGGGCGAGATCGTCCGCCCCGATCGCCATCCTGAGGGGAAGGTACAGCACGCGTTGCGTCGCGTGGTCGATCGCGTCGATTTCAAGCGAGACGCCGTTGATCGGCGTGAGCTGAGAAATCCAGTCGTTGGACGTTGAATCGTACGTTTCCGTCCGAACATAGAAGTTCATCGTGTTCGGCGTGTTGTCGTTCTTATGCTGGTCCTCGAAAAGCCCATTAATGAGCTGGGTCGGCGCACCCCCGGCTCCGAACGAATTGAAGAAGATGCTGTAGTCGCTTACCGGCTGACCCAGATGATCCCTGATTCGAAACACCAGCTGAGAATGAGGATCGTATTGGGCCTTCGGATTGTCGAGCAGGTTCTTGACGGCGGTGGCTAGACGCTGGAGCAGGCCCTGATCGTGCTGACCCGTCTTCACGGTGGCATAGGTGGCATCCGTTGCGGACTGAAAAATCGATACCATGCCGGGGTACGACGCTCGGGTGGCTCCGAGAGCCTGCCCGATCAGGGGCAAAACCGCCTCCCGATTCTGACTGCCCGATACGATGCCGGTCTTCCCCGCCATGTCGGAATGGCAGGTGCCGTATGGGATCGCAAACGGAATCTGGGGACGCGAAGCCACCGTGCCCGCTCCTCCGCACTTGAGATCGGCGGCTTTGTACTCCTCGACTTCGGAGCCGACTGGAGGCGAACCGGGGCGAGCATCAAACCGCAGCTCGTAAAACCCGTTATCGAAGATCTCCTGCTTCAGGGCGTTGGTGCCGGTCGGCTTGAGAGCTGTCTTGGCGTAGTTGACCGCCTGATCCCAGTCGAGGTCTTGCGCGCTCATCGTCGGGCCGATCTTGATGTAGTTGAAGTTTAGGTTTGAGGCGCTGACCCGAACAACTCCGTCGCAGCCGTCCTCCTTTCCATACCGCACGGGAATCGGGAGGTACTCGGGCGGTACCTGGCTCCCGACCAGGTTGAACTCCATCACCCCGTAGTCATTCAGCATGTCATGGCCGGGCTGGAGGAAATGGGTGTGGAGATCGATCGCCCAATCGGAGGCAAGCTCGAGATCGTTCAGAACCGCGAGTCCCCGCTGCGTGCCTTGGATCAGCCTCGCGAACTTGGCGAATTGGGTGCTTCCGACGCTAGCCCAACCGCTCCCCAAGTTAGCTCCTGCCAGATGAATCAGCCGCTGCAAAGGGCACTTTCCGTTCGGAGTCGTGTGCCTCCTGATCCAATTTCGGGATACAAGCGCGCCTGTGCTGTGAATGATCGCGTTGAAACCGCCCGAGAGCAGGGCTGGATAGTCTTGGGTGAGCGCGCGCTGCAAAGCGAGCGAAAGATCGTCGACGTCGACGCCATCGTCGAGCGAGACGTACCGGCTCAGGTTGACGGGCACCGTTGTAAACCCGCGCGCGGCCAGATCGTCGGGAAGCGACCCGTAGAGGCCCGCCAGCTGCTGGCGGGTATAGGCCGCCGTGTCCGATGTCTTGCCCTCGCTGCTGTAGCCGTGAATGAGTACGGTCGGTACGCTCATGTGTCTCCCCCGTCTTTACAATAGCACAGTATTTCAGCTTGGCCCCGCCCGCGCGAGACGGATGCTTTTTACTTGCGTGCCCGTGCTGCATCATCATTCAAGACCAATGATTCTGCTCGCTCCCGGACCCTGCATGACGAGCGAAACAGTCCGCCAAGCCGCCGCGATGCCGGACATGAGCCATCGCGATCCTGCATTCTTGGACATCCTTCGCGAGACCAAGGAACGACTGCTCTGCGTGTATCCCCAGCTCCCGGGCAAAGGTCAGGTTTGGAAGCCATATCTGATCGGGGGTTCGGGGACGGCCGCCGTGGAGGCGATGATCGCCTCGTGCGTCCGGAAGGGCCCCGTGCTGCTGATCGACAGCGGTTACTACAGCGGTCGCGTGAGGGCGAAGCTGGAAGCGCACGAGATCCCTTACGAGGTCCTGGCCACGGAAACCTGGCAGGATCGGATCGATCTGGGTCAGCTATATAACCGGATCGAGGCCCATCCGGTCCGCGGCCCGGCGTTCGAAGCCGTGATCACGACCCACCACGAAACGACGGCCGGGCGTCTCCACGATCTCGCCGAGATAGGAAGCATCTGCAGCGAAAGCGACACGAAGTTGCTCGTTGACGCGATGAGCAGCTTTGGAGCGGATGAGATCGATTTCACCCACGTCGACGCCGCTGCAAGCTCGTCAAACAAGTGCCTCCATGGGCTTCCAGGCCTTAGCTTCGTCCTCGTTCGCGACTGGCTAGCCGAGGAGATGAAAAGCTATTCTCCGCGGACCGTGTACCTCAGCTTGCCGTTCTACGAGGGCGACGCGCCGCCGCTTACTCCACCGGTCCCAATTCTCAACGCGCTTAGGCAGGCATTGATCGAAATGGGACCTGGTGGCGCGACTTCTCGCGAGGCTGTTTACAGGAGACGTGCTGCGATCCTGCGGCAAGGACTCATCAGTCGAGGATTTAGCTTTGCCATCCCCGAGGAGTCCATGTCCTGCACGCTCACGACGGCTTCGATCCCGAGCAGATGGACCGCGGATCGATGGTTCAGCGCCAATCTAGGCGCCGGATTCATGATCTATCCCACGAAAGGGAGCCTAAGTGAGCGGTGGTTTCAGGTCGCCAACATGGGCGAACTCACGGACGACCACTTGCATGGCTGGCTTGAAGCTGTCGACACAATTCTCTCAAGTAACGAGGGGACTAGATAGCCGGCTCGGGAGCGACTTCGAACTCCGGCCTGGCCAAGGCGAAGTGCAGCAGCGTGAAGGCGTACGGACCCATTTCGTCTAGGGTCAGCCGCTCGCCCTTATGGAACACCGCCGAACGGAAATGCACTTCTATTAGCACCACGTAATAGATCGCATCCATAAAGGAATGATTGGATCGACCGACCGCTGGACGCATGCCATTGCGCATAAACCAGCATTTGTCGTTGGTGGAAATTCGTGATCGACCACGAAACGCGATGTCGTCTCCGCGCGCGGCAAGACATGGGGTTGCACGCCTAAACCAGCGAAACAAATCCCGGTTCCGGCGAGTCTGATTGCCGGGATGACAAACGTCATCGATCTCTGTGTCAACGGCATCTTCATTAGCCTGCGTGACGCCGAGTCAAGGGGCGCCGTGATCATCACCATCCGTAATCCGGCGACCCAAAGCCAAACCAGCTTTGTCAGTCATGTCCACGACCTCGCATCCCCTCTCATGGGACTGACCTTGCAAATCGGCGGACCGGAAGGTCATTTCATTGCCAGCCGGGAGGGAGATTCCATCAGGTTGAGTTTTGGATTTGCGGTCGAGGAGATGAAGTCTTGTTCAGTACCGGTTGGGGAGTATCGGGAAGCGATCACCCATTTCGGAGTCGCGGCCGGTGCATAGCATAGAGTGGTTGTACACTGTGCTTGTGATGCGGGAGCGGGCAGCATCCGTTTTGCTCGTCGAGGACAGCCCCGACGAAGAGCACCTAGTGATGCGGGCGATTCGCGGTGCTTCCATTCCCTGTCAGATCCTGGTTGCGCACACCACGGATGAAGCGCTCGAATTCCTGTCCGCATCGGGACCGTTTGCAAGAGGCTCCCGAAGTCCGGACTTCATCATTACCGATCTGAAAGTCGGCCCGAGCGGCGGCGCCGCGTTCATTACCGCCGTCAGGAGCCGGCCCGAGATGCGAAGCACCCCGATCGTCGTGTTTTCAGGCTCGGCCTCCGAATCCCAGATCGAGGACGTTTATCGCCGGGGCGCGAGCAGCTTCCTGGAAAAGCCAATGGAATTCGACCAGTTCGCTTCCTTGGTGACGGGAATCGTGCGCTATTGGGGCTTCCTGAACACGTCCGGCGCGACCCACGTCAAAGCCGCCAGTTTTCCCTATTCTTTATAGGCGATTAACAATCGGTAGCCTTTTATTGCTGATTCCTTAATATGAAAACAGGATTGGCTAACGTTCCTCATATTGTTCGGCAACAATTACTGGCAACTCATGTCGACGCGGACCGTGCTAGTGATTGAGGACAGCGAATCTCAAGCGGAGACCCTGGAACGGGGCCTGCGCGCCTCGATGGCGCGCAGTACGGTGATTTTGGTCCAGAATTCCGAAGACGCCGAGCTGACGCTTTTTTCGGGTAATGACCGAGCCTTGACGCCGGACCTGGTGGTCGTCGACTTACCGGCCGATTCCCGCGGGGTGGACCTGGTCAAGCGGGTTCGAGCCGATTCGCGGACGAAGAGCGTGCCCGTGGTTACGCTCAGCGGAGATATGGACGATCGCAGCATCCAAGATCTGTATCGTTCCGGCGCCAACAGCTATCTGGACAAGCCCGTCGACGTTCAGGAGCTCGTCAATGTGATCGCCACCGCGACCCGGTATTGGCTAGGTCTCAACATGAGCGCGCCGACGGCGCGAGCCATGGTAGCCGAGCGCTAAGCTCTCGCCTCCTCACTCGGCGCCTCTATCGTGTCATTGCTTTATTGGTCTGGCAGTAACTCGCGCGGGTAGTGGCTCAGTTTGCATTTTTCTCGTGGCTCCGGCATCTTGCCGGAGTGT